>NZ_CAJHBI010000030.1 GCF_904846605.1 Psychrobacter sp. 72-O-c | reverse complement strand
AAACCCTATCGAGCAGACATGGGCATGGATTAAACAAAAGCGTAAAGAGTGGCGTTTAGATTGTATTGATACGTTGTTCTTCTTATGGTTCTTTATCTGTGATAGTTGTTAGGTTCTTTGACTATAGCGCGTGTTCGCTTGTTTATAAGGGGACGTTGTCAGAGTCGGGGTCAAATACCAAGCGCCACACATTACCTAATAACAGCCAATAAAAAACCTCGCTACCTAAAGGTAACGAGGTTTTTTGTAATGAAGTTAGTAAGTACATTACTAAGCTCATTTAAAGTTTATTTATTTAAATTCATTTCCATCTCTTTAAACTTCGCTGTGACTGAAGGTTTTGGACCGCCCGTCATGATACTTACTGCGAAGATAGCAATGGTACTAAGGATAAAGCCTGGAACAATCGCATATAACCAGCTGTTAAGCGCCATACCATTCATCTCGAACGGACCATATATCCACAAGATAACAGTCAAGGCACCAATGACCATACCAGCAACAGCGCCGTTACGGTTCATACCGCGCCATATCAAGCTAAATATCACTAATGGTCCAAAAGCAGCACCGAATCCTGCCCAAGCATTAGATACTAAGGTAAGTACTGAGCTGTCAGGGTCAGAGGCAAGCATGATAGATACTACAGCGACTAATACGACAGAGATACGACCAACCAATACTTGGCGGGCTTCTGGAGCGTCTTTATCAAAGAATAGCTTATAAACATCTTTAGTTAGCGAACTTGATACCACCAATAATTGAGATGAGATAGTACTCATAATCGCTGCTAAAATCGCTGCTAGTAGGAAGCCTGCAACGAGAGGATGGAATAGAAACTGAGTAAATACTAAGAAGATAGTCTCAGGATCATCTAAAATCATCGACGTTTTTTGTACATAAGCGCGACCAGCAAAACCAGTTGCCAAAGAACCAATCAGACTGACGATCATCCAGCTCATACCAATGTTACGTGCCGCTGGTACATCTTTAACGGAACGAATTGCCATAAATCGGACGATAATATGGGGTTGGCCAAAATAACCTAAGCCCCATGCCATTAATGAAACAATACTAATAAACGTCATACCGCTGGTAATATTCAGTAAGCTTGGATCAATGCTTCTAACAGAATCAGTGACCGCTGATACACCGCCAAGATCAGTAAAGGCAACGATGGGGACAATGACCAGCGCAAACAGCATGATAATACCTTGCACAAAGTCAGTCATCGATACCGCTAAGAAGCCACCAAATAGCGTGTACGCGACAACCACACTTGCGGTGACCCAAAGACCAGTACTATAAGAAAGATTGAGCGAGCTCTCGAAGAGCTTACCGCCACCAACTAAGCTGGCTGCAGTATAAACGGTAAAGAATAGAATAATAACGACCGCGGAGATAACCCGTAGCATGTGCGACTTATCTTCAAAGCGATTAGCAAAATAATCTGGCAAGGTAATGGCATTGCCAGCAACCTCAGTATAAACACGCAAACGCGGCGCGACTATAATATAGTTTAAAAGTGCACCAATTGTTAAGCCAAGTGCAATCCATATACTAACGACCCCATCGGCATACATATAACCAGGGAGACCAAGTAGTAACCAACCGGACATGTCTGACGCACCAGCGGATAACGCGGTTACCGCAGGGCCGAGACTACGACCCCCAAGCATATAACCTTCAGTGTCATTGGCTTGCTTAAAGTAAGCATAAACCCCAATCCCAATCATCACCAAGAAGTAGGCGCCTAACGATATCAGTACGCCACTAGAAACTCCGTTCATATAACTGTCCTTAACCAACTGTGTTGGCTGTAATTATATTTAACTATAAAACTTTAACCTTAAAGACGGTGTTTGAAAACAAGGTCCAAAGATAAGAAAAGCCATTAAGTAGGACGTAATGGCTTTTGATTTGTGACCAGTAATTACTTTTAGTTTTATATGATTGATACTATTTTAGGGATAACCCTTTTTAGATGCGATTTTTTAGAGGTGATATTTTAGAGACAATAGGAATCGCCGTTTCGCGCTTCCTATTTGATCAGCAACATCCGTTAACCACTAATAAAATCAATCATTCAAAACCGTTATATCTACTATATAGTCATATCTACTATCTGTAAGATTTATATTAGCACTAAAGCTATTATAAAAAAGTCTATCATGGATAACATCTATGACAAAAATAAACAACATAATATGAAAAAATAGTAGATATCTAACACATAACACCATTGTTTGAGGTACTTACAGCTTTTTTGCTATGGTACCTTACTCAAACTGTTCAATATATGACTGTCAGTGTTATTCTGGTAACCATATGTTATAAAAACCAAGTCGAAAACATTATAACGTAAGAAAGAACCAATTGCGAATAACGTTTTCTTTTTGTTGTGCGCTTATTTAACCTTCTATAGATTATGCCAGATAACCCTACAAAACATTAATCAATAGGGGCAAGAAGATCTAATAAAGCAGTAACGCTACTAGACTGTGTGAGCTTAGGATTGATAACAACACCTAAATAGCGCTGTAGCTCAACATTGTCCGCCATATTGATACGCTCTAAATCCTGACTGATCAAAGTTTGTGGCAATACTGACCAACCAAGTCCAACAGATACTAACATTCGAATGGACTCAAGCGGATTGGTGCTCATAGTGGCATAAGGTTTTAGATTGTTTTTGGCAAATTCAGCTAGGGTAATCTGGCTGGTAAAAGTATTAGCAGATGGCAAAATAGCGGGATAACGCGCTAATTGCTCTAATGTTACATTGGTCTTTTTTGCTAGTGGCGATAACGTACCCGTCATAAAGTATAGTGGGTCTGACCATAAGGTATGATAGGTTAAGCGCTTATCATAGACGGGTGGCAGGGTTAAAAATGCCAAAGATAAATCGCCATCTAACACCGCTTTGTGTGCTGTTTCTGAGTCTACAAAATGGACTTCTAACTGCACCGCGGGATAGGCTTGGATAAAGTGCTTTAATACGGGTGCCAGATGGTGCAAACCAATATGATGACTGGTACCGATAACCAGTTTACCGGATACAATATGCTGGGAGTGTTGCAGATTAATCTTAAAATTCTCATAATCTTCAAGCCAGCGTTTGGCATGGGGTAGCATTTCACTTGCCGCTTGGGTCGGCACAATACCGCGACCTACGGTATCGAATAAAGTAATTTTGAACTCTTCTTCTAAGTTCTTGATGCGCTTACTGACCGCAGGCTGAGTAATAAAAAGCTTTTCTGCTGCGCCTGAGATACTGCCAGTGTGCATAACCGTTACAAACGTCGTCAAGTTAGTGGTATTCAAACCGATGTCCTTAGCTACAGTACGAGCTATAAATAAAAGTTGGCTAACCCAGTCATAACGTCTTAGAAATAAAAGTTTGTGACTGGGTAAAAATCATCAATTATTATTATAGGATTAGCCTGCTATAATCACAAGACATCGAGACGATTTTTGACATCTTTTGACATTTTTATTGTCTCAGCCCTATAAATTCTTAGTATTTTACGATTTTATAAAGACAAACGCCTGACTTTAGACATTTATAACTAATAGAGTGAGACTAACAGAGCGAAAAATGAATTAGAAAATTTTATATTAAATGTTTATAACATCAGGTCAGGCCTTTCATTGACAGAATATGTATTCATAAAAAACAGATAAAAGATACTAACAGCAGATACGTTAGCGAAATAACGCCAAAGCCCACACTTGAAGATAGAGACTCAGCTTATAACATCTAAGCGGGGACAAATATTAAGCTAAGCAATTAGCAACCAATAAAGGATAGCAACATGGCCGGTCAAACCTTATATGACAAACTTTGGAATGCTCATGAAGTCACTGAGCGTGACGACGGTTCAAGCCTAATTTATATTGATCGCCATCTGCTGCACGAGGTAACTAGCCCGCAAGCATTCGAAGGCTTGGAGCTGGCTAATAGAGCACCGTGGCGACTGTCTGCCAATATTGCCAGTCCTGATCACAACGTACCGACTGTGACCAAAGAGCGTTTAGAGGGCGTGGAAGGAATCAAAGATAAAGTCTCACGCTTACAAGTGGTGACCCTAGACGATAACTGCGCTAAATTCGATATTGCTGAATTTACTATTAATGATGCTCGCCAAGGTATCTTGCACGTGGTCGGACCTGAACAAGGTTTAGTGCTACCAGGCATGACCGTTGTTTGTGGTGATTCACATACTGCCACTCATGGTGCGCTTGGCTGCTTAGCACACGGAATTGGTACTTCTGAGGTTGAGCATGTGCTTGCTACTCAGTGCTTGATTCAAAAAAAATCAAAAAACATGCAAATCCGTGTCTCTGGTAAGCTAAGCGCTGGTATAACATCAAAAGATGTGGTGTTAGCTATCATTGCGCAAATCGGTACTGCGGGTGGCACAGGGCACGCTATTGAGTTCGCCGGATCAGTGTTTGAAGATATGAGCATGGAAGGGCGCATGACCGTCTGTAATATGGCGATTGAAGCTGGCGCGCGCGTTGGGATGGTAGCCGTTGATGACACGACGATTGATTATGTCAAAGGTCGTCCTTATGCGCCAACTGATGAGCAATGGCAGCAAGCAGAAACTTATTGGCGGACGTTCTGTTCAGATGAGGATGCCGTGTTTGACACGCTTATCGAAATAGATGGTAGCCAAATAGCACCGCAGGTCTCTTGGGGTACGTCCCCTGAGATGGTAGTGGATATCACCCAATCAGTACCAACCCTTGATCAAGCAGTGGATGCGGCGCAAGAAGAAGGCTGGTTACGCGCTTATACTTATATGGGCTTGCAGGCAGGACAGAAAATCACTGATATTCAGCTGGATCGTATATTTATTGGTTCGTGTACCAACTCGCGTATCGAAGATTTGCGTGATGCAGCAGCAGTCATTAAAGGCCGCAAGGTAGCGGATAGTATTACAGAAGCTATTGTCGTAGCTGGTTCAGGCCAAGTGAAGCGTCAAGCCGAAGCAGAAGGATTAGATGTTTTATTTACGGATGCTGGCTTTGAATGGCGTGAGCCAGGTTGCTCGATGTGTCTTGCGATGAATGCGGATAAGCTTGAACCTCAAGAGCATTGCGCATCGACTTCTAACCGCAACTTTGAGGGTCGTCAGGGTAATGGCGGGCGCACGCATTTGGTTAGTCCAGCGATGGCTGCTGCCGCCGCATTGGCTGGTCACTTTGTCGATGTGCGCACTTTTTAGTCTTTATTTATCCCTGATATTCGGTAAATGCCTATTATTAGGGTAAAGGGTGGTCCAATTAATGAGATGCACCACTCTTTACTCAACAAGACCCATGATCTATAGGAAATTATTATGCAAGCTTATAACACCCAAACCGGCATCGTCTGCCCACTTGATCGCTCAAACGTTGATACCGATCAAATTATCGCTAAGCAGTTTTTAAAGTCCATTAAACGTACGGGCTTTGGGGTCAATTTGTTCGATGACTGGCGTTATCTGGATGAAGGTTATCCCGGTCAAGACAACAGCAAACGTCCTATCAATCCGGACTTTATTTTAAATCAACCTCGTTACCAAGGTGCGAATATCTTATTAGCACGCAAAAACTTTGGTTGTGGTTCTAGCCGCGAACATGCTCCGTGGGCGCTCTCAGAATACGGTTTTCGTACGATAATCGCGCCAAGTTTTGCGGATATTTTTTATAACAACTGCTTTAAAAATGGCATGTTGCCCATCGTTTTAGATGAAGCCATTGTCGATCAATTAATGAAAACGACGATGGAAAATGAAGGTTATGAGCTGACGGCTGATTTAGAACGGCAAGTGGTTATCACGCCAACGGGTAAAGAATATCCCTTTGAGGTTGAAGCGTTCCGCAAGCTTTGTTTGCTAAATGGCCTTGATGATATTGGCTTGACCTTGCAGCAAAGTGATGCCATTAAAGCATACGAGCATAAAATGATGCAAAAAACGCCATGGATATTCAACCAAGTACGAGCATAAACTCAATGATTAGTGTAGACAATAGTGTTGATTAAAATATGTCTTTGAGAATACAGCGTTGAGTTATAGTGGCAAACTGGCTAAAATGTATAGTAATCTTTAGGGTATGATTAAACCTTGATAGTTTGTTATGTGTCCTTTCATTTTATAAAAATAGTAGCCGTCATTATGAATAAAAAACGTTTTGCTGTATTCACCAGTACGATTTTGGCCACAAGCTTATTGTTGTCTGGCTGTCAGCTATTGACTGGCTATCAAAAAATAGATGAGGCTGAAAATGCTACGGCATGGTCAGGCCAAGTCATACCTATGGATGGCGAGGTTAATATTGCCTGTGAAGGAACGTATCACTGTGAGATTACCAAAATTGATAGAACATCAGTAATATCAACGGATACCCATAAGCCAGTTGATCTTACGATGTTGATCTCTATTTTAAATGCTGATGGAATACCTTATGCGAAGCTCAGTAAACGTGAGCAAGCGCAGATGCAAGTAGACACGCTACCGCTTTTAGATAACAAGTCCGTAAAAATAGTACCTCTATCAGCTTCTGGTATGCCTGGCCTGATTAATTATTATGCGCGCGTTAAACCTATAAAGCGTGAAGTACATATTAATTTTTATCCCGAAAACAACGTCGACTATATCGAACGTTTTGCCCTAATTGATGAGTTTAAGCAGTCAGGGACGTATTTACTGCGAGCTTATCGCCGAAAGTCACCTCAAAATAATGGCAGCTTATTGGACACAGCCTCACCTGAGCCTCTCTGTATTGATTTGCTAAAAGACAATATTTTGCAGCGTCGTTTTTGTAAGCAGTCAGATACTGACAATCAAGGCGAGTTCGTAGAAATAAGTATGATTATGCCAGAGTCAACGCCAAAAGTAGCTCCTTAGGGTAGTGCCGCTTATGGCAGTGAGATTGAGCTTATAGCTGGGAAATCTTAACTAAGTGCTCGATTTTTAGGAAGTAACCGCTTTTAATACGAATAATTCATTAACCTTGCACTTATCTCATCAATCAACAAGGAATAGTATGGCAACGATTTTAACATTAGCAGGCGACGGCATCGGTCCTGAAATTATGACCCAAGCCATTGATGTGCTCCAAGCAATCAATAAGAAGTTTGCGTTAGACTTGACGCTTGAGTCAGGATTGATTGGCGGCGTGGCGGTTGACGCGACGGGTGAGCCATTGCCAGAAGAAACCTTGAGCCGTGCGCGGGCAGCAGATGCCGTATTATTAGGGGCAGTTGGTGGGCCTAAGTGGGACAGTATTGAGCGTAGTAAACGCCCTGAACGTGGTCTACTTAAAATCCGTAGCGAGCTTGGATTATTTGCTAACTTGCGCGTTGCCAAGCTGTATCCGCAATTGGTCAATGCCTCAAGTATCAAACCTGAGATCATCTCAGGCCTTGATTTACTGATCGTTCGTGAGCTGACTGGCGGTATTTATTTCGGTGAGCCGCGTGGTATTCGTACCTTAGAAAATGGCGAGCAGCAAGGCTACAATACTATGGTGTATAGTACTAGCGAAATTAAACGTATCGGTAAGGTAGCGTTTGAGATGGCGCAAAATCGTGCTCAAGCAGCAGGCCGTCCTGCTAAAGTGTGCTCAATTGATAAAGCCAACGTCTTAGAAGTAACTGAGCTGTGGAAGCAGACGATTACAGAGATGCAAGCAACGGATTATAGTGATGTGAGTTTGTCGCATATGTACGCTGATAATGCCTGCATGCAACTGATCAAGAACCCTAAGCAGTTCGATGTCATGGTAACGGGCAACATGTTTGGCGATATATTGTCAGATGAAGCTGCTATGCTGACGGGCTCTATTGGTATGTTGCCATCAGCCAGTCTCGATGAACATGGCAAAGGGATGTACGAGCCTTGTCATGGTTCAGCACCTGATATCGCAGGTCAGGATAAAGCCAACCCTTTAGCAACGATTCTGTCTGTCGCTATGATGCTGCGCTATACCTTTAAACAGGAACAAGCGGCGCAGGCTATTGAGCAGGCGGTCAGTGATGTCCTTGATGACGGACTGCGTACTCTAGATATCTTAGATAGTAGTGAGACTGGATTGACCCAAGTGGGTTGTCAACAAATGGGTCAGGCAGTATTGGCCAAACTAGGGTAAAAACTAATTATAAAGCTTAATATCCACTATTTTATCTCCCATAGATTGCTTTGCAATTTATGGGATTTTTTATGCCGGTACTGATGATCGTACTGAAATTTCGATGGAAGATATTAAAACTCATTTTAAGCTACTAAAGAGCCTATAAACCAAATTTTTATCCTTCAAGGACAATATCCGCATTAACATAGATACTGTAGGAGTCGCTACTTATTAACACAAAGTGGTTATATGCTCACATGGCGCTGTGGCATGATTGTTGAATAATAAGAAACACTTTGTTGAAATTTAATATTAAGAGTAACTTTAGGAGTCTTCATGTACAAATTAACAAAAATCAGTGGTGCTATAGCAGCGATAGGTCTTTCTGCAACTTTAATGATGGTTAACAGTAATGCAGAAAGTACTGGTAACCCAGACCGCGCAGCAAAAACGCAAATGGATATGATCTCTACTTTAAACAATTCCACTGCCAGCGCTAAAAACAAAAACGGCAGTGACGTCAATACAGGTCCCGAAATCAGTCCCGTTACTAATGGTACTAGTCAAAAGTTAACAGGTAACAGTAAAACGGCAACTTCCCTTAATAAGTTTTTACCTACTATTAAATATACAACAGAAAACTTACCGAACGTCGCACAAAAGGTAAATAGGGCTAGCTGGAACACTAGTACAAAAATAGATCGTAATACGGGCACGAAAATTCAAGCGCTGCTCAATTGGCAACAAAGCGGGGTTGGAGCGGTTGATGGGTATTGGGGTAAGAATACTCGTAAAGCCATGCAGGCGTTTCAAAAAGCTCGAGGTTTGACAGTCACCGATACGCTCAACGATGAAACGTGGCAAGCGTTAACTAAGAACAATAAGCTGATGGCGCAGCCAGTACTGGTTAGTTATCAGCTTAACGATGCCGACGTCAATATCAAAACGACCAACATTCCAGCGAGTGCCGAAGCCAAAGCCAAGCTTGATGGTATGTATTACGAAAGTGTTACTGAAGGACTGGCAGAGAAATTCCACATGAGTGAAAAGTATCTGAAGTCATTGAACCCTAGTGCTAGCTTTAACGCGGGCGAGGTCATAACCGTTTATAATCCTGGTAATCCTAATACCAAGCCAGTCAGCCGAGTGGTTGCTGATAAGAACACTCAGACCTTATACGCTTATGATGATAAAAATAATTTAATAGCAAGCTATCCTACTACGGTTGGTAGCACAGCAACGCCATCGCCAACAGGCACTCATGAGGTAAAAGTAAAAATTCATGAACCTAATTATACTTATACCAATGATGATGGCAAAAAGTCTATCATTCCACCAGGTCCTAATAATCCGGTCGGTTCGGTATGGATTGGACTTAGTAAGCCTACTTACGGTATTCATGGTTCACCAGATCCTGCACGTATCAGTCGGCAAGCGTCAGCGGGTTGTGTACGTTTGACCAACTGGGATGCACTGGCGCTACTAGGTACTATCGAAAATGATGCGACTGTAGAGTTTCAGTAGCGTTTAGTACTTAATACCAAACACAAAAATACCGCTGATAATTAGCGGTATTTTTTATAAACGAAGATAAAGTATAAGCGGTAAAACTAAGATCACTTGGTGCAAGTATAACGTCAGTTATTAGACAGACTTTTACCAGTAGATATTAAATATATCCAACTATGATATATTTAGCTATTATGACGCGTTCAATACTCACCCAAATCGTTATAGTGAATAAAAGGAACACTCCTATGAATAGCCAATCATGAGCAGGTTATCAGTGTCGTTATTATTGTCAGTTAGACCACTCAGATACTGGTATCAGCCGATTGATCAGAACCGTTAATAACTAATGCTACCCATACTTTAGCCTTATAAAGACTGCTTTTCAGGTGACAAATTAGTTTTTGCCACGGTAAGTAATACGACCTTTCGATAAGTCGTAAGGCGTCATCTCAACCTTAACCTTATCACCGGTCAAAATGCGGATATAATGCTTACGCATTTTTCCTGAGATGTGCGCAATGATTTCGTGTCCGTTTTCTAAACGAACTTTAAATAGCGTGTTTGGAAGGGTGTCAATGACTTCGCCTTCAAATTCAATAATTTCGTCTTTGGCCATAATTCATATCAATCAGTAGAAAATCAAGCCCATATTATACGTAACTTGGCAAGTTAAAGCAACAAAATATCCGATGGTTACTTGACAGCTTGTAAGTGTTATGTATACCAGTTAAGCGTTATGTCAGTCAGGTAGGTTGAGCCAAATAGGCGTTAAAGGGGCTTTAGGTAATAGGTGTTGATAGTTTTCTGGATAATAGGCATTAACAAAATATAAGCCATCACCTGACGCGGTAGGCGGGGCGATAGTACGATCTTTTTTTGCCAAAATATTCAGAAAGTCTGCAGGTTGTAAATTATGCTTGCCAATGGCATAGAGAGTGCCCATCAAGTTGCGCACCATATGATGCAAAAAGCCATCCGCTTGAATATCGAAGACGATAAACTGTCCATGGGTAAAGAGCTTGGCATGGCTCACTGTGCGCACTGGCTGATTTGATTGACAAGCAGCGGCGCGATAGCTGCTGAAGTCATGCGTGCCAGTAATATCAGCGGCAGCAAGTTGCATCGCTGCCAAGTCAAGAGGCTCATAAATGTGGGTGACTTGATGATTGAGTATGGCAGGGCGCTGAGCTTGGTTGAGGGTAATATAACGATAACGCCGGGCAATCGCCCCAAAGCGGGCATGGAAGTCGGCCGGCATCGGTTGAATCCAGCGCAGTGCAATATCATCAGGCAGCAGGCTATTAACGCCGCGTAGCCAGTTGTTATTCGGACGATAAGCATGGGTGACGAAATGGGCAATCATGTTGCTGGCATGGACGCTAGCATCAGTCCGTCCCGCGCCAATCACTTCTACCGGCTCATTAGCAACTTTACTGATAGCAGTTTCTAGCGCTTGTTGTACGCCCAACACTTCTTTTTGTCTTTGCCAGCCGTGATAACGGGTTCCTAAAAACTCAATGCCAATTGCTAAGGTATAAGTTGGCCTATCCTGAGACATGGTAGATTCATGGGTGGTAAGTTCGGGCATTTTATATTCAGGCACTGTATTTTGGGGTTTATAATAGAGTCAGGCATAAGTAGTCGTCACAATACATAAGATTTATCATAATAGCTAATCGTCATGATTGCTTATGAGGGCTGCTTATAATGCTTAATCATGAGACTTGATAGTAGTAGCAGTTATTTTTATCAAGAGCTGGTTTTATAAGAAGCTACTTTTATCAGTGCTTGTCGCCCTTGTTCAACGTTTTTTAACCGTTATGCCAGTCTGATTGACGCTATGCGTCCAGCGCTGCCGCCGGCGAGCAGGCGTGTCATAACGTAGCAACAACCATAGCAGGCGAGCATAGATGGCCGGAATAGTTAAGCGGCCACCAGCGATAACATGATAATCATATTGCCAACTGCCCGCAGCATAATTGTCACTGACCCCGCCAAACGGACATTGGCTGGCGCATATCACCATGTGACCCTGTTTATAAGCGAGCTGTAGCGCTTCTGCTAGCGCTGTTGAGTAAGGAACATTGCCTGCACCAAATCCCAATAATATAATTCCGCATGGCGGCTCTGATAATAGCGCCTGTAACTGATTGCTTAGAACTTCAGAATCATTTGGTAGACAATATAGGGCGTGAATACGAGCGTGCTCGGTACGTGCTTGAATACTATCTAAAATAGCATTCTGATCGTCAATCCAGTGCTGCCGACGTGTATCTGGTAGCGTTTTGACATAACTGTTAGCGGGATAAGCGGCGCGCGAATGACCAGTAAACGCCATAAAATCATGACTGTGTATTTTTTGTACCGTTTGCGCTGGCCACGATTCACCGCCAAAGCTAATCTTAACGCCTGATGTACCACCAGCTGCTAACTTCAGCGAATCGTTGAGATTATCCCAAGCGTCACTATTGGTATCAACGCTATATTTCTGTAGCACTTCACTGTCTAATAGCGGACGCATACTGCCAGTAACGACTAGGCAAAGATCACTACCTGCAAAAGATTCAGCTAAAAAGGCTCCTAAATAACTTAAGGTATCCGTTCCCGTTATTAACACAAAACGCCGATACCCCTGGGCATAGGACTCTAATAGTAGCCTATAAAAGTGCATAAAATCATTAGGGGTTAGTTGGCTGCTGTCTTTGATCAGCGTATTATCCAGCCACGAGATACCAGGTAGTCCTGCGCTATCTTCGTGCTCAGCAAGCAGTTGTTGTAATGTTGGTAAAAATACTGCTGCTGATAACGGAGCCAATGGCCGTCCATAGCTCCCAAAGGTACCGCCAGCATAAATAAGCTGAAGAGAGTTAGAGTTGGGGACAGTCGTTGCTATAGAAGATAAGGACATAGTATAAACGCAGTAAGGAAAAGTAAAAGAAGGAGGGCAGCTAATAGAGAGAGATAATATAACTAACAGTAAAGTAGGTTTACAGCTAAATAGGCTCAGAAATAAATAAAAACAAGCATCCTACTATCATAAAATGCTTGCTAATTCTAATTAGAATTAAGCCTTCTAAGCCGTGCGGTCAAGCAGAGCTTGAGCTTGATGTTGTTGCTCGCTATTACCTTGAGCCATAACTTCATTAAGTAAGCGTTTGGCACTATCATATTCGCCCAGTTTTAGGTATTGTTCGGCCAAATCCAAAGTCACTTGATTACTATCTAAGGTTTTGACAAAGTCAAAGTCTGCGGCAAAACGTGACGTAAAGTCTGCTGCCGTTTCAGCATCAACCCTGTCATTGCCGCTTTCAATATCGCTTTCGAGGCTACTACTCTCTTCAACTTCGACTGGAGTCGTTGCTGTTGGTGAGCTGGGCGTAGGGTCAAAGTCGAAATCAAAATCATCATCTATGAATGTAGTGTCATCGAACGTTTCCGGTGTAGTAGGTGCATCAGTCTGCGATTTGTTTTCTGCATCTGATGAATCAGTATCCTCTAAGGATAAGGTGAAGTCGTCTTCTGTAGATTGAACAGGACCATCAGCAACGGCGTTGCTTTCAGTATCATTATTATTACCGGCAACCGTATCAGTATCAAGGTCAGCATCAGCCGCTAAGTCTGCAAAATCTAAGACAAAATCATCATCCTCTAAGCTTATCTCTTCCAAACTGCTGTCGTCTTCTGCTGTGTCTACAGGGGTATGGTCTGCAGGAGTAGTCGCTTGCTCAGGCAAATCAAAGTCCAGAGTAAAGTCGTCATCCTCTGTATTTTCAATAGCAACTGGATTATCTGTAGCTGGCGTAATAAGATAGTCGTCAGTCGTAACTGAGCTTTCTTCCTCATTCGTATCTAACTGATCGACAGGTGTGAGGTTGGTGGCAACGGGCTCACCTGTATCAGACTCTAAATTACTAGCGGATTCTAAGTCATCGGCAGATTCTAAGTCACCAAGCGTAAGCTCAAAAGTGTCATCCACGTTATTGTTAGCAGCGTTGGTATCGTTTAGATCAAGAACGGGTTCTGATTGTTCGGTAGGCGCAGCCCTCTCTGGACTGGTGCTAGTCTCAGCAGTAGCCGTATCAAAAACACGGTCTTTATTGCTTTTTTCACTGACAGCTTGTGCAGTAGGTAAGTCAAAATCTAGACTGTCGAAATTATCACTATTGTTATCAGTTTCTGTTACGACTGGCGGTACTTCTTGATCTTGCTCTCCAACTAACAAGGCTTTTAGCTCATCGGCTTGATTAATAGTCTCTGCATCGCTATGCGCTTTGATAGCATCATAGACTCTATAAAAATCATCAAGTTGATCCGTTGTTGCATAGACGCTAAGGAGTTTAAGCAAAAGCTGATTGTCGTTAGGTTTTTCTATTAAACCACGATCTAGGGTCTCAATGGCTTTATCATAGCGCTGTTGATCCATAAAGCGCTGAGCGATAGCAGTGTTATCAAACTTATTTACGCTATTAGGGTCGCGCTGAGCGGTACTATGGCGATCCTCGTTGTGGGTTGATACTGGCGCATTGGCTGCCGCATTTCTACCCGTCTGTATAGGCCGCTGTTCTGGTGGATTTTGCGCTTTATTTTTGCGCAGTACCAGTACGGCTACCAGTAAAATGAGCACAAGCCCGGCAATGATATATAGCATATTATCCATAGTTACTCCCACACCTACGATCATCATTGCAGCGCACTGCGTTGATCCGCTAGGCAATTATTGATTGCGTAATTTTTTAAGACGAGCCTGAAGCTCAGCAAGTTTTTGGTTTTGTAATTGTAATTTTCTAGTATAGCTACCAAGTGTACTATTCGTCTTTAACAAACGACTGGCTTGTACCGCTGTACGTTTTCTTGACGATTTGAGAGTCGCTAATATATCTGTACTTAGACCGTTACCCGTTGCCGCCGCCGCTTTGGTCTGGGCGCCATCAGCGTTACCATCGCGAGCTGGCGCGAGGACAGAAAAACGCGCTTTTGGCAATGTCTGGGTGGTAGTGTTTACCGGTTTCTCAGGACTTTTAGTAGTAGTAGCCTGATTAGAGGCTTGAGTAGTCTCGGATGATGTCTTAGGCGCTAACTTTGGCTGAGCGGTTGTTTCGATCACCGGCTTGCTTACTCGCTGAGTATATTGTCTTTGGGCACTAATAGCCGCTTGCAGGCTTTGTTGTGATGGAATTACGTCATAATTAGATAGGTTCAGTCGAGTGTTGGCTTTTAGCTGGTTGGCATCTTGATCAATAAAAGCATCAGGGTTTTGAGACTGAATTTGGGTCATGACTGTTTGAATGTCAAGGTTGTTTCGCTCCGCGATCTGCTGCGAGATAACCCATAAATTATCATTACGTTGTACGGTGTAATTTATCGCAGAACCACTCATACTATTAGTTGGAATGTTAGCTGAAGCGCTAACGATGACCTTAGGCGATACTGTTTGTTGGGCCATGCTATTAGTATTAATGGTATCGCTACTGGGCGGTACGTTTGAATTATCAGTATTAAGCTCAGCAGTTGGTGTAGTTTTATTATCAGTTGGCGTTGATGTAGCAGCTGCGGGCTGAGCAGCCAATACATTGGTATTGGTATTGGTATTGGTATTGGTATTGGGATTCGGGGTCTTGGGTTTCAGGGTATTGGTAGGCTGTATTTGCCGTGTGACTTGTATGTTTAAAATATCGAGCTGTTTATCTGTTATGCCGGTAGTGGGCGTATTATTATTTGATGTTGTAGTGTTTGTATTGGTCAATAATGTCTTGTTTGAGGCGGTTTTATTTGTAGCTAGATTACTAGAAACTATGTTGTCAGAAGCCTCGCTATTAGTAGCTTTTATGCTCTCAGCGTTAGCTGGACTTGCACTATTGCTGGTGCTCACACTGGCATTTGAAGAAGTAACAGCAGTTAGTATACTACTGTTATTTAAAATAGTGCTTTTTGAACCATCATTCGAGCCACTACTAGGAGCATTAACGAGGTTACCCATCTGCGGCATAGACATCGGCATTAACGCTGTCGGCAAGTTTAACGCTTGAGTGGGTGGCTGAATGCGAGGCGATGACAGTAATGGTGGGGGCGTGCCCTTTCTAACCGTTAACGGTTGCGCGTTAGTTGTTGAAACTACTGGTAGGTTAGGCTTTTTTGCTGTCGTTATGACGGTATTAGAGGGTTTAATCGGCAGGCTATCATCAAGAGGCATGAGCAAGGTTTTAGGGATAACCTTACGTTGTCCTCCCTCATTAATAGCCAAGACCACATCAGCAAACGGCTTAGATACGGGCTGGGACGTACTGATAAATAATTGACCAGCGGTAGACGATATAGGCTTGAAGCGCACGGTCATTGAGGCGGTCGGCGTTAGCCCCATCTGTTGATAGACAACAGAATTGGCCAGAGCAGCTGAAAAATCAGCCGCTCTAATATCAGTGACTATAATGCTAGCCGCTAAAGGCTCGTGCTGTGCAGACGTTATGATGGTCTTGCCCATAGTTGCCGCTTGCGCACCAGATGACATTACCACTGACATTGCCACAGAGCTGGCTGAACAAAATAACGCCATTGACACCCCCCGATGGATGGTGGTCAAGCGATAAAAGCGATGAGGTAGATGCCAAGACATGCGCAGGCCTTTTATAGTTTCTATTATAGGGTCTATTTATATTAAATTTATATGAACTGTCTTTTTATACTGACTTATCTTCAAGGACTCAGATTACAAGCACTTAAATGCTACGCGCTGAAACACTGAGCAGTGATACGTTGCCGATATTTAAAATTTTAGCAACTCACCGTTTTGACTCAGCTTATAAGCAAGCACCTCAGAATATAAGTTACTGCTGTTGTTATAACAAAATACCGTTTAGTTTACCAGCTTATTCCATAGCAGTTGTGACCAATATGCCAAAGCACGCTTCAAGTCTTAATTTTATCGAGTCGCATTTCTATCTAATGATCGTTCTATCTAATAGCATGGCATCGCCATAACTAAAAAAGCGATACTGCGCCTCAATAGCGTGCTGATAGGCGTTTTCAATAACGTCTTTACCTGCAAATGCGGATACTAACATTAACAAAGTGGACTTAGGCAAATGAAAGTTAGTCAGCAAGCGATCGATAACCCCAAACTTAAAGCCCGGATAAATGAAAATATCGGTATCACCTGACCAACTAGAGAGTGCCTGACCATTAATGGCTGTTTTTTGATAAGCGGTTTCAAGGACGCGGGTTACGGTCGTGCCGATAGCAATGACTTGTCCGCCATTGGCATGCGTTTGGTTGATTAAATCCGCGGTGGTTTGCGGCAGGTGCGCATATTCACTGTGCATAGTGTGATTAAGCAGGTTTTCTGTTTTTACTGGAGCAAAAGTACCCGCGCCAACGTGCAAAGTAACAAAAGCCGTATTAATGCCTTTTGCCGCCAGCATGTCCAGTACGGTATCATCAAAATGCAAGCTGGCCGTAGGTGCAGCAACGCTAGCAAGCTTAGCGGGGTCATGAAAGACGGTTTGATAACGGGTATTATCAGTGGCGTCTGCATGACGCTCGAAGTAGGGGGGAATAGGCAGCTCACCATGACGCTCGAGATGGGGTAAAATTGGCTCGTCAAAGGCAAGAATAAACAAATTATCTTGGCGGCCAATCATCTCACAATGCATATGACCATCGGCAAGCAGCAAACGCTGACCAAGCTTCGGCGCTTTACTGGCTTTTATATGGCATAACGCAGCGTTTTGCGTTGCGGGTAGCGGTTCGTTGTCAGTATTTGATGTGGAATTAATAGCCTGTAAACGTGGGTCTGTGCTATCCATTAAACGCTCAATCAACACCTCAATCTTACCGCCCGTGTCTTTATTGCCGAACAGTCTTGCTTTCATGACCTTAGTGTCATTAAAGACAATTAAATCGCCAGCGTTAAGTAAATCTGGCAGCTCAGTAAACAGATGGTCTTGTATCTGATTGGTCTGAGTGGCCTCAACGCTAGCTGGTAAATATAACAACTTAGAGGCTGAACGCTGCGCCAATGGATAGCGCGCAATTAAACTATCAGGCAGTTCATAATCATAATCAGCCACACTTAAATAATCCAAGATGTGATTATTTGTATTGTCATTATTGTCAGAAATTATAGCGTGAGAGTCAGTCATAATAGGTCTTTAAATAGATAAATATTTTGGCGTCAGTTTAGCAGAAATAGGGTTATAAAGTTTTACTTTACCAGCCGTTTTGCGAACTACAGGGGTAGTTGTTAATAGAGTTAAATAGCCTAAGCAATACTAATAACTAAATGAAGGTTAATAAAACTATTTCTCTACTAAATGTATCCTGCGAACAAAAATATCTTTTGAATAAGCGCACCTTTCGAATAAACCCATTATTCAAACAAATTTAGCTGTGGCAGTAATTGCGTGGCAGGCGTCAGAGAGGAGTAGGTCACACCGACTAGTCTAATGGGTAGCGCACGCGGAATATCTAAAAATAGCTTGTCTAGCCAATAATGGGCGGACTCGGCACTGACAAAAGCGTTAGCTAGCGTATGTGAGCGGGTAATTTGGGTAAAATCAGCGTATTTGATTTTCAAGGTAATAGTATAAGCAATCAGCTGTTTACCGTGCATTTGGCTAAAGGCATCGGCATTCTGTTCATAAATTTGCGTTAGCAACTCATCATCCATGCTTAAGTTATCTCGAAACGTGGTCTCAGAGCCGACGGACTTATGCTGGCGCTCAGACTTGACCGGACGCTCATCACGACCATGAGCAATATCGTGATAAAACTGCCCCCGCTTGCCAAATGCCTGCACCAATACCGCGGCTGGCGTGCGCCGAAGATCCGCTCCGGTACTGATATCCATAGCGTGTAAGCGTTTGGCAGTTGCTTTACCGATACCATGAAAGCGCTCAATAGGCAGCGTGCTAATAAAAGCATCAGCATCTGCTGGGGTGATAATCGCGGTACCGTTGGGCTTATTGAGATCAGAAGCAATTTTGGCCAGCATCTTATTAAATGAGACACCTGCGGAGGCAGTCAATCCTGTGTGCTCTAATATTTGTGCTCGCAGCCAATTGGCCATTAGCGTAGCCGATCCTTGATGAACGGGTAGTCCAGTGACATCAAGATAAGCTTCATCTAATGATAACGGCTCAACGTGCGGGGTCAAACGGCGCATAATTTCCCGAATATCGGCACTAACAGAGCGGTAGACCTCAAAGCGTGGTCGTACGAATATCACCTCTGGACAACGTTTGCGAGCCTCATAGCAGGACATTGCCGAGCGCACACCAAATGGGCGCACCTCATAGCTTGCCGCTGCAACCACACCGCGCCCGCTTGGATCACCGCCAACCACTAATGGCTTGCCACGAAGCTCAGGAAAATCACGCTGTTCTACGCTGGCATAAAAGGCGTCCATATCTAGATGAATAATCTTACGCGAAGTCGGTTTTATAGGTGCTGTCATAGGTGCTATTTTACCTTATATAGCCCCTATTTTTTAGTATTGATTTATAAAGTATATCCTTAATTGGGAAAATATATTAGAAACGACACAGTCAGTACGATTGTTCGTAATCTGTAGCGCATAATCATGCTGTGACCAGCATTAAACTAGGATGAAAATAAAGTCTGAGGGTAAGATTAATAACGATTTAGTATATAAGTTTTATCGTTAAAATCACTCTACAAAGGAATGTTGTTATGAGTCGTCTTTTATTCGACCGAGTGTTATCACCCTACCGCAAGCTAATAAGAGCAATATTATTAATGGTAGCTTGCATCGGTAGTAGCCATGCCGCCAACTATAATATTGATCCTACCCATACCAATGTCCGCTTTGCCCTTGATCATTTCAAAACCTTTACTAATACTGGCGGTTTTTACAATGTGACGGGACAGTTGCAATATGACCCAAGCGCAAAGACAGGTAGTATTTCTCTCGTTATTCCAATAAATTCCTTAAGTACAGGTAATAAAAAGTTCGACATTATGCTAACCGGTCGTGACTTTTTTGATAGGGAGCAATTTCCGCTGGCTTATTTTGAGTCTACCAAGTGGTATTTTGCTAATGGTAAGGCCAATCCAAATGTCACCCGAGTTGATGGCAATTTAACGCTACATGGTGAGACCAATCCGGTAACCTTAACAGCGAATAAATTCAATTGCTACTTTAGCCCGATACTCAAAAAATCAGTCTGCAGGGGTTATTTTACTACTAGGATTGACCGGACTAAGTGGAATATCAATAAATATGTCTTATTTGGAATGACTAAAAATTTGACTTTAAATATACAAGTCGAAGCTGCTAAACAATAGCTAGCAGTGAGAATTAAAAGAGCCAATACTTACTATGATAAGTCTTGGCCTTTTTTTGGATCAGTAGATTAGATTGTTGGTGAGTCATAAAATTTTATACTGAAGACGGTAAGTAGGAGGATATATCACTTTTTATTTGAGTTACCTCAATGGTTATAGCAAGGTAGTGGGGCTAATTTGCGCTGAGTATCTACTCTAAATTCCTCTAGGTGTTTATTACTACAAACTCATACCAAAGCATCCCCATAGACTTGACCAAGCGCACTAAATACAGACGTTTTTTGCAAATGATTCAGGGTAGTGAGCTTCATTGAGTTTTTGAAGTGGCCGTAAGAGATATTATAAATGGTATCTTTAAGCATTAACGGCTTACCCAACTCAAATAATTAATTGGATTATAAATATATTCTTATTCTTCAACTCTAATATGCTCACAATACCCTTGGTGAATAGTTTTAGACAACTCACTCTGTTCAAAATCATGAAAACTTGGTTTAATCGACATCAGATGCTTTGTGTCTATAAGTATACCTTGCACAGACTCATAAGAATTTTCATTAGTTTTCCAGTCGGATTTAGCATTACCTATCAACAAGTAATTTGCATCAGTATTAAAGTTAGAATTATTTTTTCCGAAAGGCATTAAGAAAGCATTATAAACTTTTGCTTGTTTACTCAATACAGGGTTATTAGCGATATACTCACCGTAAGTGATCTGCTTATTAATAGAAGATGAGTTAGGTAAATGAAGTGGGTTTCCAGTAGCACCGTATCGGTAGTATTTTGCGTCTAGTACAAAAATACCATCTTTTTTCATAACTGTATCGGGCTGAAGAGCACTGCTTTGTTTGTCGTCATTAAAATACAGCTCCCACTTTGCGCGAGGAAAGTATGACTGTTTGTCCTTCACGCCAAAATTATTGTCAATTAACTTTTCCCATATGTATTCAAAGCGATTTGTACCAAAGTATAAAGTATTGCTTTGTTCAGGACGTTTACCTAAGAAGTTAACGACATCTAACATGCTTTGAAATAGTTTTTTGTCACTATCCTGATTTGCGCTCATTAATTTAGCGTTCAAGGCAGTTGTATATCTTGCTTTGTTAAATGGTAGATTAGGCTTAGGTGGAAGTTTATGCTTGTAAAGCCATCCAAGTTTAAGAAAACTCTCGTAAACACAGTATTTACTAATCTCAGTTATTAAATTCTTATCTGTGTAATTGTTTTTCCTAACTTGCATAGTAAGATAGGCAACACTATTCTTTTGAAGAATAGGCTTTTCTTTCCTAATAGTTCGGCTCCAATTGACTTTACCTGCACTACGACTAACATAGGTTTCTTCGTATTCCTGGTAGTAGCCACCTCTATTAAGGTAGTCGTATATAATCCTCCTATAAGCATCTATAGGAAATGAATTATATTTTTTAGAAATTTCATGCGTAACATCTGGCAGCAAAGACTGTGTATCACCATATTTACGAAGTATAGACATAAGTTGTAATATCTCGTCCCTGACCACTACATCGCTCTCTGAAACCCTATAACCGACTGGGAATTTAACTCTTACACTATAAAGTTTTTTACTTTCATCCCACACAAACCTTAGACCAACGAAATCATCACCATTCTGGTTGGTAGCGTTACTACATAAACTAGCTAAAGAAAGGTTGTTATTATCATTCATCTAACGGAGACTCTTGTTCTGCAACATTGATCCCTATTAACTTTATAGCTACTTCTTGATTGAAAACAGTGAATCTTTTAGCAGTTTTATTCGACGAAAAATCGTTAATTACTTGTTCTAAGCTTTGATAACGACCATCAAATAACTGCTCTCTATTGAATTTGTATACATCATCCCAAAGATATTTTAAGATCTTCTCTGAGAAGAAAATATGATCAGTTTGGGCGCTTAATTCCTGTGTGAGTACGTCTTCAGAAATAAAGTAGGCACCTAATCTTTTGTCTTCAGATGATAACATTAGGCTATTATTGTCTAATATGTGTTGATTAATTACAGTATTAAAAACTCCCCAAGTAACTGAAGTATCTAATATTTTAGTATCTTTAAAATTGCATTTTTCTATGTTGTTTTCCATCATTTGCATTTGCCATCTACGCTGAAAAGCAGTATCCAAAGTAAACACGTTTTGGTCTGCGGTGTTCATCGTGGCAAGAATAGTTAGGTTAGCAGGAATTATTATTTTACGTTCAACATCATCATATACTTGCTTAGCAATATCTTGGTTTGATATAGCATACTTACTTACTCCATCCGAATCCCTATCTAGTAATTGAAAAATTTCACCAAAAATAGCGGGCGCATTACCTCGATTAATTTCTTCGATAATTAAATAATAATGTTTGCCAGCATTTTCGATAGCTTTTTTCAGAATTCGAGTAAATGCTCCTGCTTTGAAGTCGTAGCTAATAGCACCATTATTCACATCAGGTAATATCTGACCAATGAAGTCTGTATTCATGTAATCTGGATGAAATACTATTCGTTCGATTTTGTTAAGATCATTACAATATTGGGTCTCGATAAGATGGCTTTTGCCAACTCCAGGAGCACCGTATAGCAGTATATTTCTACCTTTTTTATCATCTATTCTGTATGAGCTGACCGGTTCAGAAACATTTTTTTCAACCGCTGATTCCTTTACAAATAAATTATAGTGTTGGAAAAAATCAAAATCAAAGACTGAGATAATTCTTTTGATTTCTGTACCAGCGTATAGTGTCTGTCCAAAAGGTGCTCCACTCAAATCACCTGCTCTCTTCTTGACAAACGTATTATCGAATTTTATGGTTAACGAATCGCTATTAGTATTACTGTAATGGATTAATAAATCCTGTTTAGAGATAGGTTTTGTGCTTATGAAGTCTTCTTCATTAATATCCTCTATGAAAGCTTCATTAATAAAGCTCTTGGGCAGTTTTTCTAGAACTTCATAGATTTCATTCAGTTTCTTGTACCAGAATATTGAATACATTATATGTTTCAAAGATATTTTCTGGCCTTGCAAGAAAAAATATCGTACTCGCTCCTGCCAATCACTAGTCAGTGCTGCATACCAAAATTTTTCTGAATATGAAGACTCATTAGGAGATAGGCAAAAAGCTCTATCTGCATATTCCGAAAACTCTTTCATATTAGATTTTAAATATGTCCCATCTCTCTCAACATCGCAAACACATAATAGATAAAGAATTAATCCAGCAAAAGTATCAGGTTTCTTTACATTTTCCTCAACGTATTCCCTAGATTCAGTTAACGTTTCGAGAGCAATATATGGCATCAAATAAATCCTTCAATTTCTTTAATTTTTTCTACTAGGGCTTCTATAACTGGTACGGTTACAGAGTTACCAAGTTGTTTATAAGCTTGAGCGTTTGAGACTTCAAAATTGAAGGCTTCAGGAAAGCCTTGAAGTCTAGAAGCTTCAGAAACTGATAGTTTTCTTGCAATGTCCCATAGCTTAGGCACTCTATTTGCAATGATTGTCGGCGCATAGGTATCCAAACAAGCATAAAAAGCCTCTTGAATTTGTGTCTTAGCCACATCCCCTACATGGAATCTTAATGCCCCGTCACTCTTCAAATAAGAGTAAACGCCATGTCGTCCTTTTTTAGTATGAGGCGCATACATTGAGTTATCGTGTTGGACACGTTCTTCTTTATGGTTATTGTCAAAATGGTATTTTATTCTTCCTAATTCAGCATCATTTAAAGATAAGGCTTTATCGACATGTTCAGTATCAACTATATCTTTTAGCTTAGTTGTTCGGTCTTTTTGATTTGGGAAATCAAAATTTCCAGAGTCTATATCTTTTCGGATGGCAACACAGTACCATCTTTCCCTATACTGAGGGACACCATAGTCATAGCTATTTAGAATAGTCCAGTATGTGTTATAGCCAGCTTCGTCTAACGCTTTTAATGCAACATACATCGTGTTCCCTTTGTCATGAGACTTAAAACCTTTCACATTTTCCAAGAGAGCTACTTTAGGTTTCTTGGCTTCAAGTATTCTTAAAACATCAAAAAATAGTGTACCTCTTGTTTTATCTTCGAACCCTTCACTTCGTCCAGAGTAGCTAAAAGGTTGACAAGGGAAGCCTGCGAGCAATAAATCATGGTCTGGTATAGACTCTTCTTTTATTTGTGTAATATCTCCAAAGGGAATTTCACCATAGTTTAAAGAGTAGGTGTTTTGAGCAAACTTATCGAACTCAGACGAAAAAACGCAGGCACCGCCATTTTTTTGTGTTCCAATTCGAATCCCGCCAATTCCAGAAAATAAATCTATAAATTTAAACGATGAAGATTTAGAAGGCTTTATTTTTACGTCCTTAAAAGCTTCATCGAAAAAGGCATCTTTGCTTAGGTAAAGATTATGTTCTTTCAAAATACGTAAAACCTGCTCCTTAAGTGAGCTAGGCTCTTCTATCGTTAAGTCACAATAGAGTTCACTATTAGTAGCTAATGCTTGAACCCATTGATCAATGACAGATTGTGTTGCCGTTCCATCTGGAGTATGAGGTACAGCTAATGGTGTAATGGTTTTTTCTACTTTACAAAGAAATTCAGATTTATCTTTCATGATTGGCTACTACTATAAGGTTTGGTGGTTTTTTGATATGGATAAGCTTTGAAACTCAGCAAATGATATTAAGTTAGATTATGGGTTATAAATTATTTCTATTAGCATTAATTCGATAGTGCTCGCTCAAGTGTACCCGCTAGTGTACACAATACGTATAAGTTAGGCTAGATAAGGCAGGGGTTAGTATATTATAGAAACGGTAAAGTCTTTTATAATCAATATCTTATAGTATATATAAGATAGTAAAGAACCACTCCTAAATGATAACAGTGTTCGAACCAACAGCAAAAACAAGCATTTTCACAAAGCTGCCTTATATATCTAAAAGCTACTGAATAAGAGATAATGCACTTCATAGATTTTGACGCGCTAGAGACACTTAAAAATAAAAGTAAGCTTAGAAGCTCCTACCGCTTTGTAGTAACAGACATCTAATAAATCTAACTTAAATAAAAAGGCAGTCCTGAATGACCAATAATAACCCATTTAACCTTGTACCCCTACAGCCTACCGGTAGAAATGAGACGGATACCGCTAATACCTATTCTCCTGAAGACATGATTAAGATATACGAGCAACAATTTCTAACCCAAGTGCCTGAAGAAAAACTGACAGAGTTTTTACCCGCTTTAAAAGGTTTTTATGATATTGATAATAATACTCTAGATATCAGTGCGATTATTTTTGAAGCAGAGGCTGACTCTTGCATTATTTATAACCATAAGGTAAAAGTAGGGAGTTATAAAATATTAGAAGGTTTGGTAAAAGAAGAGCTGGCAGAAGACGAAGTCTACAAAGATAGCGAAGGTCATGAAGACAAAGAGGTACAAGCCTATACTCTAGAATGTAGACGTGCTTTTTTCATCAACGATATAGAGATACCTTATAATTTTAACTTGTTTATCTATGGTGATGGTTATTCTACTTTAACAAAAAGAGAGACCGTATTAGAAAAAATATACTGGTTTGTACATGACGGATTTGAAGAGAATGTATTAAGCAATCCTGAAGATCAAGAAAGCTTGGCGTCTATTAATGAGCAGTTAGCAAGCTTGGGTATTCGGGAAATGGATCTGACTACCATACATGAATTAGTCGACTATGTAGAAGACAGCATAATAGATGATGCAATGGTAGAAGCGCTTAACAAGCTATTGGATGCTGCCGAATAGTACGCTAGATGTTGTTCCGTCTTAGAATTGGTCAAGGTTTCATAAATGAGCCTGATGATTTAACACTTGAGTATGACAGCACTACTGGTTACTCATAGCTCAACCTATGGGCTAACCGCTAGTTATAATATTAAGAGGTGTATGCAATCGCGTACGCCTCTTTTTTATGAGGTATAAAGATGGAGTCATAACGTTTGCAAGAATCAAACTTATGCCATCCATTCCTATTGCTGGCAAGCCAAAATCTTATACTGAAAATCTATCAAAACCTCACACTCAGACGCTATCAATCAGAGCCGCAAACTTAATAAGGCTCAGTATTGAGCAGCTCATAACCCCTATTTTAGAATGCTAAAAATTTAATATTAATAATAACTTACGAAATTCATAGACAAATATCGCGCGAGCACATGAGACAAATATCGCGCGAGCACATGAGACAAATATCGCGCGAGCACATGAGACAAATAGAAAATAATAGAGACTTTATGGAGCGGTACGCGCACAGGTAAGATAAGTGTTTTATACCCATAAATTTCGATTTATTTAGTTGACGTAATCACTTATTAATTAGTAAGATTAATCAATTCCGTTTGCTAAGTTATTGTTTATATCTTTCATTCGCACCTATTTCATTTGAGCGTTACAACGGTAAAATGGCCAAAATTAATAAAGGGATGAGAAAGCTTGATAAATTAATAAGGAGCTAAAGATGGGGGACAAGTTAACAGGGAGTCACTTGACGCGTGCCATGCTAAAACGTGGCGATAAACACATATGGTGTGCTATTGGTGATGATAGTGACGAACAAGCAATGACAGACCAAGATAGCAATGATTTTAAAGCTTACATTGTGTCTTTTGAGGAGGGAAGCTTTTATTGTACTGGTGGTATGCCATGGGGCTTTGCTGTACCAATTAAAATAGTTGAAATCGTACAGCATGAAATAGGACTGTAAGGTAATTTATGGAGCAGCACACGCATACCTGTGAAGGCAGAAAACAATATGCAAGCCAGAGTAGTACTGAATAGATAACAACTGAAGAACGAACATATAAGAGATTAAAGGTAGGTAGTATATTCAAACACTACTGATGGTTTGAATATAACAGTCCTTAATGATTTGCAAAACGTTTGGTTAGATATCTCTATCCTATATTTGTTATATAGCAATACAGTATGGTATCAACAAAAAAGTGGTCAGATTTTTCTCCAAAAAGACAGTACTATTGAGTTTTTAACCCTTGCCGAGTTAATGGGTAATATGTCCTAACTGATGTAAAGATTACTCGCAATATTATTCTTCATATGTAAGAGACGAGGGGCAATATCTTCTTCTAGCTTGGTACGGCTAAGCATAAAACTTGGCGCCCCACAATTAAAGGTTAGCAAGCCCTCAGTAGGGTGCATCAATGCAGTGGCAACAGCATTGACATCTTTTTGCCACTCACTAATCGAAAAACAGTAACCATAATCCTCATAATCTCTAAAGGCTTTATCCAGTCCTCGTCTAATCTTTAACCAATCATCCTTATACTTACTACGAATCGCCTCAAGAATAAATTCTTGCTCAGCAGGGGCCATACTGGCCAAGCACGCTCTTCCCATCGAACTTAAGTGAATGGGTAAGTACGAACCGACATTGCGTCGCATGGTGGTCGTATCCTTACCTTGCACCACATTTAGATACACCATCATAAGTCGGTCGCGGGTTGCCATGGCAACTGCACTATTGGCATAATCCGCTAAGTCTTCCATGTACGGTGTCACCAAGCTACTAATAGACATATTTGCCATCATCGTGTAGCCAAATGCTAATATACCCGTAGACAGTTGATATTTACTACTATTTGTTGATTGCTTTAAATACCCTAACTTGACTAATGTATAAGTAAGACGAGTAATCGTTCCTTTAGGAAGTCCTGTCATTTGACTTAAGTCTTGATTGCCTAAATAAGGACGCTGAGGGGTAAAGCAACGGAGCAGCTCTAGTCCTCGTGCCAATGCTGTGACAAACTGCCTGTCGTTTCTGTCTCTCATCTCTGCAATCGGCTCTAACAGCTCCACATGTGCTGTATTATCAGAGTCGTCGTTAGAAGGGGTAGTAGTCATATATGATTTATTAGTCTCAGTTAAGTTAGGGCGTGTTTGATCATTCAAAAATTGGTACTGTTCACTACTTAAGATACTTTCGATTGCAGTACCTCGAATAGCGGTAAGAAAACTTTCAGTTAAATAGGTGGCATTTATAGCATAAGGAATACCATATAAGAAACCAGAATTTATCATTAACCACTTTTCACAAGATATATCCCTACTGTTGTGAGGATGAAAGAGTACAGTAGTGGTGGCATTATTAGGGTATCTGCATCCTAGCAAATACCGTAATGCATTTTAATAATCAAATAAAATTACTCGAATAAACTACAGTTACTCACTGACTTCTTTAATCATATTGCGGGCAATAATAATTTGCTGGATTTGGGTGGTACCTTCATACAAACGATATAAGCGCACATCACGATAAAAACGCTCAATGCCATAATCCGCAATATAGCCAGCCCCACCATGAATTTGCACCGCTCTATCAGCAACACGGCCACACATTTCGGTTGCAAACATCTTGGCACATGACGACTCAGTAACGACATTTTTACCTTCATCGCGCAGACGTGAGGCGTCTAGCACCATAGATTTAGCAGCATAAATTTCTGCTTTTGAATCAGCGAGCATCGCTTGAATCAGCTGAAAATTGGCAATCGGTTGACCAAACTGCTTACGCTCAACGGCATAGTGTAGCGCGTCGTCTAACATGCGACTTGCCGCTCCTGTACTCGCTGCAGCAATATGTAAGCGTCCTTTATCAAGTACTTTCATGGCAGTTTTGAAACCCACACCTTCTACACCACCAATTAAAGCATCAGCAGGTACTACGCAATTATCAAAGATAACATCACAGGTATGAGCGCCTTTTTGCCCCATTTTTTTGTCAAGCTTACCCAAAGTAATACCAGGGGTGTCGCTCTCAACAATAAATGCCGAAATACCGCCGGCGCGTTTATTTTGTGGATCAGTACGTGCCATTACGGTAAATACGCCAGCTTCAGGAGCATTGGTGATATAGCGTTTGGTACCGTTAATAACATAGGTATCACCATCTTTGATAGCGGTTGTTTTTAATGAAGCCGCATCTGAGCCAGAATCCGGCTCAGTCAAACAAAATGAGCCAATAATTTCACCACTGGCCAATCGAGGTAGATATTTTTGTTTTTGCTCTTCGGTACCATCAATGACCAGACCAGATGAGCCAATGCCATTATTGGTACCTATCAGCGAACGGAACGCTGGTGACGTGCGCCCTAACTCAAATGCCAGCGTGACTTCTTCTTCCATAGTAACGCCAAGTCCGCCGTAAGCCTCGGGGATAGTGAGCCCAAATAGACCTAATTCGCGCATCTGGTTGATAATGTCTTCTGGAAGACGGTCATTTTCTGCTACCCAATGTTCCATTGGTACCAGTTGGTTGTTCACAAATTGACGAATAGTTTGGGTGATTTGGTCGAGGACTTCCTTATCTCTAATCATATTGTCTCTCTTTATTTGATTAATGCTTAAGATAGATAGCGGTTTTATGCTTACCTGGAATAATGCTTGTTAGCATAATCGATACTTTATTCTATTACAATACTTTTAGTTTAAAAAACCGCAATGCGGTATTATTGTATTTTTAAATCTCTAATACTCTATAAATTCTTATTTTCCGCTATAATAAACACTTCAAAAAGAAAAATAAATAATGTATATTGATATTTAATATCGCTATGCGGTACTGATTGTATAGTTATTAATATATTTTACTTAAGGACACCCTCATGGAAGAGCAAATAATCATTTGTCAGCAACCAGAAAACGGCGTCACTCTCATTCAACTTAATCGCCCTAAAGTTCGCAACGCCCTAAACGCTACACTACGTCAAGAATTGGCAGAGATCTTCATCAAATTAAATGACGATGTGAATACCAAGGCTATCGTGCTGACTGGTGGTGATAAGGTATTCGCGGCCGGTGCTGATATCAATGATTTCTTGACCGCGAAAACAGTTGATGTGTATCTACGTCATAGCGAACAATATTGGGATGCCATCACTAATTGTCGCAAGCCGATTATTGCAGCGGTAAATGGCTATGCTCTTGGTGGTGGTTGTGAGCTCGCTATGCACGCCGATATCATTGTCGCTGGCAAGTCTGCTAAGTTTGGACAACCAGAAATTAAAATAGGACTGATGCCCGGAGCAGGGGGCACGCAGCGGCTGTTTCGTGCCATTGGCAAACATAAAGCCATGAAGATGGTATTAACGGGCGATATGATAAGCGCCGAGGAAGCGGATCAAATGGGATTAGTATCTGAAGTGGTTGAAGATGAGACGACTATCAATCGTGCCATTGAGATTGCTGAGAAACTAGCAGGCTATTCGCCTATTGCCTTAACCCAAATTAAGGAAGTCGCCAATTTGGGCGTAGACATGCCGCTACAAAGCGCATTGGCTTTGGAGCGTAAAGCCTTTCAGATTTTGTTCGATACTGAGGATCAAAAAGAAGGGGCAAAAGCCTTTTTGGAAAAACGTAGCGCAGAGTATAAAGGGCAATAGCTTGCAGACAGGTAGCTAGCTAATTTCAATTCAATCAATCTAATGTAGTGCAGAGGGTTATTATGACCGTAAACACACTGGCCATTATTGGCACCGGTATTATGGGGATGGGTATTGCCCAAATCGCCGCCCAAGCTGGCATTCAAGTGCTCTTATTCGATGCCAAAGATGGAGCTGCTGAGCAAGGACGTCAATCACTTGAAGCCACCCTCAAAAAACTAACCGCCAAAGGTAAATTTACCGATGAGCAGCTAGATTCTATTTTGGCAAATCTGACAGTGATCAATGATCTACCGCTAATTGCCGAGGCAGATCTAGTCATTGAAGCGATTGTCGAAAATTTAGACATAAAACAACAGCTCTTTAGCCAGCTAGAAAGCATTGTCGCTGCTGATACGATTTTGGCAACCAACACTTCTTCTTTGTCGGTGACAGCGATTGCCTCTGATTGTGACTGTCCAGAGCGAGTGGCAGGGTTTCACTTTTTTAACCCAGTGCCACTGATGAAGATTGTTGAGGTTATTCCCGGAATCTCCACTCAATCTTCAGTAGTAGAGGTGTTGATGGATTTAGCCGAACGCATGGGACATCTAGGAGTGGTAGCAAAAGACACCCCTGGTTTTATTGTCAATCATGGTGGCAGAGCTTATGGTACCGAAGCCCTAAAAATATTAGGCGAAGGGGTCACCAACTTCGAGGAAGTTGATCGTATTTTACGTGACGGTGCTGGCTTTCGGATGGGACCTTTCGAATTGCTTGATCTAACGGGTATCGATGTATCGCATCCAGTCATGGAGTCGATTTATAATCAGTTTTATCATGAACCACGCTATCGTCCACATCCATTAACCCGTCAAATGCTGGTTGGGAAAAAGCTCGGTCGTAAAGTTGGCGAAGGATTTTATAAGTATAAAGATGGTCAGAAATCCACAACCGGATTATCGCAACGTGCATTTTATGAGACGTCAATGCCTGATGCGCCAATCACATCGGTTTGGATTGGTGCAGATTTAGCAGAGGACAAAAAGCAGCTGGTTGATTACCTAACCAGTAATAACATAACTATCGACAAAAACGACCAGCCAAAACCAGACAGTTTGGTATTACTTGCCATGTATGGCGAGGATACGACCAATGCGGCCATTCGCTATCAGGTCGATCCTAAGCAAGCGGTGGCCATCGATATGATCACTGACTTATCAAAGCATCGTACTTTGATGCCGAGTATGGTCACGCAGGATAAATTTGTTCAACAAGCTTATGCTTTATTTGCCAAAAGCTCGGAGGCAGTAACAGATGCAACTGTAAAAGCCACGCTAATTGCTGAAAGCACTGGCTTTGTGGCGCAGCGCGTACTCGCTATGGTGATTAATTTAGGCTGTGATATTGCTGCCCAAGGTATTGCATCCCCTGAAGACATCGACAATGCAGTCAAGCTTGGATTGGGGTATCCGTATGGTCCTATTTCTTGGGGAGACCAAATAGGTGCCGAGCGAGTTTTACTTATTTTAGAGCGTATTTATGCTTTAACAGGTGACCCACGTTACCGCCCGAGCTCTTGGTTACAGCGCCGAGCAAAGCTTGGTATTTCACTATTTACTCAGCAAACCAACTGCTAAGTAGTTTTGGTAATCAATAAAATTTTATAAACCATACAACTTCTAATAATACGACAAGGAAAGGTTATGTTAGACGCTTATATTTACGATGGCTTAAGAAGTCCCTTTGGTCGTCATGCTGGCGCGTTAGCAAGCGTGCGTCCTGATGATTTGGTCGCTACTGTGATTAAAGCCTTAGTCGACAAGCACCAATTACCCAATGATATTTTTGATGAAGTCTTGCTAGGCAATGCCAATCAAGCCGGTGAGGATTCACGCAACATCGCCCGCAATGCTGCTTTATTGGCAGGGCTAGATGTAAAAACCCCAGGTCAAACTGTCAATCGTCTTTGCGCTTCAGGATTATCGACCATTGTTGATGCCGCTCGTAGTATCACTTGTAATGAAGGTGAGGTAATTTTAGCGGGTGGTGTTGAGTCCATGACTAGAGCGCCGTTTGTATTTTCTAAGTCAGAAAAACCATTTGGTCGTGACTTCAAAGTATTTGATACCACCATTGGCAGCCGGTTTCCCAATCTGATCATAGAGAAGCAGTTTGGTAGTGATAGCATGCCGCAAACGGGCGACAATGTTGCCGTCAAGTACGACATCAGTCGTGAAGATGCTGATAAATTTGCAGTGGCCTCGCAAGCTAAATACCAAGCAGCAAAACAAGCTGGGTTTTTTGATGATGAAATAACACCCATTGCAGTCACGCAAGGTAGAAAGTTACCGTTAAAAATGATAACAGAAGATGAGCATCCTCGTCCCAGCGCTACCATTGAAGCACTACAAAAACTTAAACCTTTAAATAACGAAGGTGTCGTTACGGCAGGCAATGCCTCGGGTATCAATGATGGTGCTGCGGCACTGATTATTGGCTCAAAGCAAGCAGAAGAAAAATTAGGCTTTAAACCCATTGCCAGAATCATGTCATCTGGCGCCATGGGCATAGAGCCTAATATCATGGGTGCAGGTCCTATTGAGGCCATTAAGCTGGCATTGAAACGTGCCGATTTGACGCTTGATGATATGTCAATCATTGAGATTAATGAAGCGTTTGCCTCACAGGTGTTGAGCTGCCTCAAAGGTCTGGATATTGACTTTGATGATAAACGAGTAAACCCCAACGGTGGTGCGATTGCGGTCGGACATCCGCTTGGGGCGTCAGGATCTAGAATAGCGTTGAGCACTGCTCGAGAGCTACAGCGTACGGGTGGAAAATATGCGGTGGTCAGTTTATGCATTGGCATTGGGCAAGGGCTTGCCATGGTGATAGAACGAGTTTAACTCTTTCAAACTATCCTCACTATATTATTTTATTGTCAAGGATGATGACATGACTACCATACTCAATCAACATGAAGACTACCGCCAAGCCGAAGAAGCCTATGATTTCCCTTTGATCATCAAACAGCTGCTAAACCGCGCAAAAATCGCCTCTAGTGATCAAACCATTAGTTATGCCAATAAGGTCACTTATACCTATGCTGAATTTTTTAAGCGTATTAACCGCTTGGCAAATGTATTAAAAAATACAGGTTTGCAACCGGGTGACGTGGTGGCGGTCATGGATTGGGATAGCCATCGTTATCTTGAAGCGTATTTTGCGGTGCCCATGTCTGGAATGATTTTACAAACCGTCAATATACGCCTGTCTGAAGACAAAGTGCTATATACCATCAACCATGCCAAACCAAAAGCCCTGTTATTAAATGCTGAATTTGCTCCGATGATTAAAGATCATCGCGATGATGCCCCTTCTATTGAGCATGTTATTTGGGTTGATGATGCAGAGGGCACTAAAGAGGACATGAAGGAGGAGATGCCAGATTATGTCGAGGGTGAGTATGAAACAATGCTAGCCGCGGCCAGTGATGTGTTTGATTTTCCAGATTTTGATGAGAATACCATCGCCACGACTTTTTATACCAGTGGTACGACGGGAGACCCAAAAGGGGTGTTTTTTACCCATCGACAGATTGTATTGCAGACTATGGCGAGCACGCTTGCATCCGCACTCAATACCGAAGGTCAAGGCGCTCGCTATAACGATGTCTATATGCCGATGACGCCATTATTCCATGTACATGCTTGGTGTTGGCCATATGGGGCAACCATGATAGGGCTCAAACAAGTTTATCCAGGGCGATATGTACCCGAAGTGTTGGTTGACCTGATTGAACAACATAAAGTTACGCTATCACATGGCGTCCCAACGATTTTACAAATGCTACTTAATGAGATGGCAACGCGAGGACGCAAGTTTGAGGGCCTTAAGTTGTTGGTAGGGGGTTCAAAGTTAAGTGAAGGTTTGGCTAAAAGTGCTATTGAAAGTGGCATAGAGTTTATGTCGGGATTTGGGATGTCAGAGTCCTGTCCTGTACTTGCCAGAATGGCATTCGGTGATAAGAGAGACGATCTGACACCGACCGAACAGATCAATTATCGTTGCCTTTCTGGCTCACCGATTATGCTGGTGTCGATGGAAATCTGGGATGAAAACGGCAAACCTCAACCAATGGATGGTGAGTCGACAGGTGAACTAGTGATTCGAGCGCCTTGGCTAACCCAAAGCTATTTTAAGAATCCAGAAGCTGGCAATGAGTTGTGGCGCGGTGGCTGGATGCATACCCAAGATATTGCTTGTATTACCTCTGACGGCACCCTAAGCATTACGGATAGGCTTAAAGACGTTATTAAGTCGGGTGGCGAGTGGATATCCTCGCTTGAGGTCGAGACTATTTTATCCTTTCATCCCAGCGTAGCTGATGTTGCCGTGATTGGGGTACCGGATGAAAGATGGGGCGAACGCCCGTTGGCATTAGTAGTTTTAAAGCCTGAATATATTGATACCAAAGCGGAAGATATTTTAGCTTTAGGTCATCAAGCGGCAGAGAAAGGACATTTACCAAAGTATGGTGTTCCCAGTGAAATAAAATTTTTAGTAGAGATGCCAAAAACCAGTGTGGGTAAACTCGATAAGAAAAAAATGCGCATTATGTGCTCAGAAAAATCAATTTGATTTGTTAAATTAACTATAGCGGTGATTCAGTTGTTGTATATCTTGATAGAGTAAGTGGACAAAAAAATATTGACGAAACAAAAAAAGCCGCTATCACCGCTGTAGAAAATGTTAATCAAAATAGATAGAGTTGAGTACGGTGACACACACTTTCTCGAAGATTTTTAAGTTTAAGAGTGACTCCTATTTTCTTAGCTTACCAAGTTTTAGTTTATTGAATCCACAAACCTTTTAGTTAGTTTCACCTTCATAGCTTGTTCCAATAATAATCAACGATAATAGAATCCATCAAAATCTAAAAGTTACAGACAATAAAAAACCCTTACAATCCATAGACTGTAAGGGCTTCGCATATTGGTACCGGTGGTCGGACTTGAACCGACACGCTTTTAAAGGCAACGGATTTTGAATCCGTCATGTCTACCAATTCCATCACACCGGCGTGTTAGGTAATAATGCTGGTACTGCTGAACATTATTGAATTGGGCTACAGGGTTAAGCTGTATAGGCTGCGTATTATAACAGCCTAATTTTGAGGGTCAAGAATTATTTATTCTAATTCCCTTTTTGTTAGCCAACAAACGCACGCTCGACCGCATAGTCCGCTTGTACGCCCATGCGTGGTGATACTGTCAGACCAAAATCATCTAAAATAGCTGACACTTCGGCATTGAATGGCATGCTACCGCAAATCATAACGCGGTCATCTTCTTTATTCATTGGCGGCAATCCAATATCTTCAAAGAATTTACCAGACTTCATTAAGTCGGTAATACGACCAGTATTTCTGAAGTCTTCGCGAGTAACAGTAGGATAGTAAATGAATTTTTCACGGAACTCTTCACCGAAGATTTCATCATTTGGTAATTCGTTTTCGAACATATCACGATATGCCAAATCATCGGTAGAACGCACGCCATGGACTAAAATGATTTTTTCAAAGCGCTCATATACTTCAGGATCACGCGCTAATGCTAAGAATGGCGCAAGCCCTGTGCCTGTTGACAGCATATATAGATGTTTACCGGGTAATAAGTCATCTAGGACTAAGGTGCCCGTTGGTTTTTTACTGACCAATAATTCATCGCCGACTTTGATGTGTTGCAGGCGTGAGGTTAACGGGCCATCAGGAACTTTGATAGAAAAGAACTCTAAATGTTCTTCATAGTTAGGACTGGCAATCGAGTAAGCGCGCAACAGCGGTCTGCCATCAACGATGATGCCGATCATCGCAAACTCGCCATTACGAAAGCGTAAGCCGTCGTCACGCGTGGTTTTTATACTAAATAAAGCGTCATTCCAGTGATTAACCTCTGTGACCGTTTCGGTGCGAAGTTTTGACATAAAGTCCTCGTTGTTTAATTGCTGTCTGCGGCAGTAGGTTTAAATGAGTGTTAAATTAAGCGTTAATATTAAGTTGAATATCTACAATGTTAAGTATCTACAATGATGTTTTCAATATTTTAAGCAAAGCTTATTAAGCAAAGCTCTAAAACGGTATTCAAATTCAAAAAATGGTTCAAAACGCCAGTCCAAAATACCAACAGTACTATGCGTTAACTAAGTTTGGTATAAAACTATAAACGGCTATTTTAACATTATTCTGGCGCTATATAAGGGGGTAGTAGTGCCTGTAAAGTCAAAGCATCACAGCATAACGTATTAATGAAGATATAGATGCAAGCTATTCTCAATAAACATCTTCGCTCATAATAACAAACTTTAAAATAAAAATCCGCTAAGCAAGGCATTCGTAGCATGATAAAATGGAATATCGTTAGCTAATAATTTTGTATGATTTGACTGGCCTGTTTTGGTTAGACCATTTATTGTTTTGGGAGTTGGTTTATGCCTAGTCGCTTTGAAACTAGTAATTTTGAAAATAGTCACTCTGAAATTAACCACTCTGAAATTGGTGATTTTGAAGCCAGCCATGTCGCGCCTATCATTGGTTATCATCGCGCGCCATTATCACAGAAATTTGGTGCGCCAAGGCAGCCGAATTTGGTAGCGCTGAGCAGTGTGATTGAAATGGTTGCGCCTTATGATACGCCAGCGGCGTTTGTAGGACTGGAAGCCTTTAGCCATATTTGGATCAGCTGGCAATTTCATCACAACTATTTAACCAAATCAAACCATGTTAATACAGCCAAGCCTTCTGATGAAAGCGACGGTCATAGGAATTTTCGCGCGCAAGTGCGACCACCACGGCTGGGTGGCAATCAAAAAATAGGCGTATTTGCCAGTCGCAGTATGTATCGTCCTTCCGCCTTAGGACTGTCAGTGGTTAAGCTTGAGCGTATTGAAGTGGTAGAGGGGCGCGTGCTATTAATGATAAGTGGCGCTGATATGATTGATGGCACGCCCATTATCGATATCAAGCCTTATGTCGCTTATAGTGATGCGCATATTAATGCCGAGAGCGGCTTTGCACCAATAGCACCAGCGGCACTAACCATAACAATAACTGAGCTGGCAAGAGAGCAGTTTGGAGAAGTTGTTTGTGAAGAAGGCATCAGCGCAGGACAATCTACTGAGAGTAATAGCAAGAAACATACTACTGTGGCAGCAGTTATAGATAACATACAACAGCAGCTGATAGACTCTGATATTGAGCCTATTAAAGCTTTGATCGCGCAAGATCCGCGGCCTGCTTATCGCCGTGGTGAGTTACATAGTATTTTTATCATGCGCTATAAGTCCGTTGATGTGAGCTTTCAGCAGATAGAGGAAGATCAGTTACAGATAATAGCGGTTAAAAAAGTAGATTAAAGGGCATTAAGTTTTAAGACGCTCAGACTTTATCGCCATTTAAAGCAAATCGTTTTATAACCAGTAATAAATAAGATAGGTACATACTTGGTTGGATATATAATTGATTCAAAATAAAATAGAGTCACTTATAGCAACGTGCTACTGGTATGAATTTTTCTTGCGTGCTGTTCGCCAGCGTGACAGAGGCTGCAAAAAATTCATCTCAGTAGCACTGTACCGTTTCTAAACTGGGTTAACTATAGCTAGTATCTGTTTTAAAGTGGCTTAACTATAGAATAGTGCGTTTTAAAACAACCGCTCGCTACTCATTTAATAACTTAGATTAACACACCAAGTGCAACGCTAAATGATGTTATAGAATACCTGATTTGGTGTTTTGAATCCCAATCGTTTTCTTGGTCTGCTATTTAATCTGTCCTCAATGGCTTGTACCTCATCA
>NZ_CAJHBI010000029.1 GCF_904846605.1 Psychrobacter sp. 72-O-c | reverse complement strand
TTTGCAGACTCATATCTAACCCCCTTTGCTGACGACAATAGCATGATGGAACCACCTGATCCCTTCCCGAACTCAGAAGTGAAACATCATCGCGCCAATGGTAGTGTGGGTTCGCCCATGTGAGAGTAGGTCATCGTCAGCTCTCTATTCCCTAAAAAGCCCCCAACCAGTTATCTGGTTGGGGGCTTTTTTTATCTTTAATTCCTCAGTGACCTATGCAGTAAATCCTATTTATGAGCAAGGAACAACCAGTGCTCGGGTGAGACACGTTAAGAAAAGGTCTGAGAGACCTTTTTAGTGATGCAAGGCGAAGCGGTAGCGCAGTTAGTGGTCCGCAGTGCAAGATGGAAGGTTTTTTAGCACCAATGCTTTTTTACTTAGGTCTATACGTAGGTCACTTTTGGTACCTATAGATAGTACCCATGAGTTTTTAATTTCTGAGATTTTATAGAGCCAAACTGAAAATAAGGCATTTATTAGACAAAATGAGAGGCAACAAAGCAATTGTAAAGCTGAAAAAGTATTCTACTTTATTATCTAAAATGATTTGACACCTATCATTATAGCTGCTAATTTTAGGCAGCGACTTTAATTCTAAATAGCAGTTTAAATTTGATTTAATAACAGTTACTCGTAAATATGATAGAGAGCTATCTTTTAATCAACACTAAACACGATTCAAATAACATTTAATCCTTTTAGCTAATTGATAGGTAGACTCTTATTTTTTTAATAATTATCAAAAGGAATTGGTAATGAAATTTGCTCCTCTTTTCTCAATAGGTGCGATAGCAGCACTTAGCCTTATGGGTTGTTCTAATTCATCTGACACTGGCAGTGATTCTGCGGCTGCTTCCTCTCAAGAAACCACTACTTTGCGTTTCTCACATTTTTGGCCTGCGACTTCTTCTATCAATCAAGAAGTATTTAAACCTTGGGCTGAACAAATAGAAACAGACTCTAATGGCCGTCTCAAGGTTGAGCTTTATCCATCAGCGACCCTTAGTAAGGCAGATGTTACCTATGAATCTGCGGTAAAGGGAACCATTGATATTGGCTCTCAAGCGCATGGTTATACCAGCGGCCGATTCCCACTAACCCAAATTGCTGAACTTCCAGGTTTATCAAGCTCAGCCACTCAGATGGGTTGCATGCTACAAACCCTTTATGAAGATGGCACTTTTGCCGACGAATATAAAGATTCGCATCTGCTATTTATGTATGGCGCCGGTCCTGGAACTCTCCATACTACTAACAAATTAATTCGAACCCCTGAAGATATGAAAGGTATGCGTATTCGTCGCCCTTCAGCAGTCGCAGGTGACATTATCGAGAGTATGGGTGCTTCTCCTGTAGGGTTGCCTGCTAATGATATGTATACGTCCCTACAGCGTGGTGTTGTTGATGGTTTAAGTTTCCCATGGGAAGCAGTCACAACTTTTAAAATTGATGAAATAACGAAGTATCATACTAATATACCCTTCTATAGCTCTGCGCTTATGGTGACTATGAATCAAGACAGCTACGACAGACTACCTGATGACTTGAAAAAAGTGATTGACGACAATTCAGGTATGGCTCTGGCGAAAAAAGTCGGTAAAGTATTTGATAAACATGATCAAATAGCTCTGCAAGCGGCAAGAGATAAAGGGGATGAAATTATCGATATTCCAGATCCGCTCAATAACCCAGACTGGAAAGGCCCTCTTGAAAAAGGCACACAAAAATATCTTAGTGATGTTACAGCTTTAGGACTAGATGCTGATGGTGTTTATGAAAAGGCTAAAGCGGCTAGTGCTGCCTGTAAGGTTTAATCTATTGGAGTTTCCACATGGTATTTTTGGTTAGAGTCAGTCGCTTTATTGCAAGGGTGTGTGAGTTCATTGGTGGTATCAGCTTAATCATCATTGTTGTCGCCACTATTGCAGATGTCTTCTTTCGCTATATGTTTAAGATCACTGGTGGTGAGTTTGGGTTTACTATTAAAGGTGGCGTGGAGATTGTCTCTTATTTTATGCTTTTTGCATTGCTCGCCGCTTTTGCCGCCTATGTTGAACGGTCACAAATCATCGTGGACGTTTTTACCCAAAAAATGCCCCAGGCTATTAAAGGCTACATGATGGGTACCTTCATGATGGGGTTTTTCTTAATAGGTATCGTGTTCACATGGGGCCTATATGAGAGTGCAGTCGATGCCGTGCATTTCGGTAAAGTGACTCAAGATCTAAGAATTTCAATGATGCCCATTTATGCCCTAAGTTCGTTTTTAAGTGCCTTGCTCGCTATTCGCGCCCTTATCGAATCCATTAATATTTTCAAAACGGGCGAGTTCTTTGACGCCGAGGAGACAGGCGCATGAGTACAGAAATTATTGGTGCTATCGGTTTAGTGTGCATGATTTTATTAGTCGTCGGCAGAGTACCTGTTGCTTTGGCGATGTTAGGGGTAGGGTTAGTGGGCTTTGGGGCAGTAACCTCGCCTAGTGGTGCTGTACAAATGCTAAAAGATATTCCGGTAGATGTCTTAGCAAAGTATGATTTTAGTGCCATTCCTTTGTTTATATTAATGGGGGTTTTTGCTACTCATTCTGGTATGGCGACCAAACTATTCGATTCTACCCGTACTATCTTTGGTGGTGTTAGAGGGAGCCTTGGTATTGCTGGCATTGGCTCATCAGGTATCTTTGCTTCTATTTCCGGATCCTCGTTAGCGACTGCTTCTACTATGGCGCGAGTGGCATTGCCACAAATGGAAAAACATGGTTACCAGCCTGGTTTTGCCTGTGGGGCTTTAGCTGCAGGTGGTACCTTGGGGATCATGATTCCACCGAGTATCGCGCTTCTTGTCTATGCTATCTTGACCCAACAATCGGTTGGCGATATGTTTATTGCTGGGTTTTTACCAGGTATTTTAGGCATAGTCATGTACTCTATTACCGTGATGATCATGGTGCGCTGGAAGCCACATCTAGCGCCACGTGGCGAGCGAACCCCGTGGAAAGCTAAAATAATTTCTTTAACGGGCCTTATCCCTTTTAGCTTTATTTTTATTGTTATTATCGCTGGTATTTTCTTTGGATTATTTACTCCCACTGAAGGGGCTGCAGTAGGGGCGTTTGCTGCTTGGGCCTATGCCTTTGTTAAAGGCATGAGATTGGACGGGCTAAAGCAGTCGTTAATTGAGACCTTGGCGTTATCTGCGGTCGTATTCTTTATGCTGTTAGGCGCAGAAGCACTTGGCTACTTTATTTCTGTATCGCGAATGTCTAATACGCTAGCAGAGTGGATTGGTGGTTTAGCCGTTAGTCCAATGATTGTATTAATCTGCATCTTGATCATGTACTTTTTGCTGGGTCTGTTTATGGATGCCTTAGCGATGTTGGTGATTACCATTCCTGTGGTATACCCAATTATTCTAGCATTAGGCTTTGATCCCGTTTGGTTTGGTATTATTGCGGTATTAACCGTAGAGCTTGGGCTTATTACCCCGCCAATGGGCATGAATATCTTTGTGATTAAAGCGGTGGCACCGCATATTAAGCTTGCCGATATGTTTCGCGGGGTGGCGCCCTTCATTGTCTCTGACTTGATTCGGTTGATTGTTTTGGTGTCTTTCCCTGCCATTTCCCTGGTGTTATTAAGTTAAAGCTTATGGGTAGTAGATAAATAAACAAGCCTTTATTTGAATCATGAGTGTCAGAAGCCAGTTCTTAGTTTTTCTTACCATATTGTTGTAATGACAATATGGTTTTTTATGGAGTAAAGTTATCGATTTATTTTATGATTTTGAGGCTATGACAAAATGATGACGTTATCATAACTTTTCTCCTCCTTGTCTAAGCTAGTAAGTGTAGTAAAATCAATAAACCTCAATCTTTAAGTGTTTCCACATAAAAACTTATAAGTAGATAAAATTATGGCAGTTGATTTTAGCAATACCCTGATAGTCGCAATTTCCGCAACCGCCCTATTTGATTTGTCAGAATCTGAAAACTATCTACTTAAGTTATTGCAGCAACGGCCTACCGAGGCTATCAAAGAATTTCGTGATTATATGGCAGAGCGTGAAAATGATCCTCTAAGTATTGGTGCAGGCTATCCTCTTATCAAAGCTTTACTTAATTTAAATAAGCAGAGTAACCAATCCACGGCATTAGATCCGGAGATTGAAACGCCTTTGGTTGAAGTGGTTATTGTCTCTAAAAGTAGCCCAGATACCGGTATTCAGGTACTCAATGCTATTCGTGAACATAAGCTGAATATCTCGCGTTCAGCATTCATATCGGGTAGTTCAGTAGCGCCTTATATTGACGATTTTAATATTGATTTATTTTTGACCACCAATCGCGATGACGCACAGCAGGTAGCAGATGCTAATATTTGTGCTTGTGCGATATTAGATGCTACTCCTGTGAATACCTATGAGCTGGATACTGAGCAGCTGCGTATTGCCTTTGATGGTGATGCAGTATTGTTCGATGATTCAGGGGAATTATTATATAAGCAAAAAGGTTTGCGTGCCTTTCATGAGCGTGAAGCTCAGATGCGAGATATGCCTATCAAAAAAGGTCCTTATGCAGAGTTATTGATTAAGCTGTCCAACTTACAAGCGCGTCTACCAGCAGGTCTGCATCATTGTCCAATAAAAATTGCACTGGTTACGGCGCGTAATGCACCTGCTGATCTGCGAGCTATCAAGACCTTACGCGAGTGGGGGGTTAATGTAGATATGGCATTCTTTTTAGGAGGGCTTGAAAAAACAGCGGTGCTAAAAACCTTTGCTCCGCATATCTTTTTTGATGATTCGATTAAACACATTGACGCGGCGCGCAGTTTTGTTCCCACTGCATTGGTACCTTATCATTCAGCATCTTTGTTGCATGCTGATAGTTACCTAGCCGCTGGCAAAGACACGTCATCATTATTCTTTACGCCAACGGAGCAAACTCTTTTTACTGTAAAATATTAGCGTGTAATACAGTCTATCCTTCTATAATAAAGGGAGACTGCATGCTAAAGACACAGAGATGCTAGCGTAAGAATAAATAGATTTAGTAGAGTAAAGATAAAGAGAAGAGGCGAGATATGAAGTGGCAACCGTTATTTGCATTGGTTATGGCGCGACTTAAACAAGTTATTGGCTTATACGCTTTTGTGCTGATACCGATGTGGGGTATGTTCTTTCTTAATAAAATTGCAGTGTTTGGCCTGTGGAACATTTTTGGTATCGTTCCGCGTACATTCGATTTGGGTAGTATGGTAGGTGTGTTTGCCTCGTGGACGATGCATGGTAACTTTGCCCATTTACTGGGCAATACCTTGGTGCTGTTACAGATATTATTTTTATTCGGCCTGTTCGAAAATAATGCTTACCGTACTATTCTTAAACTCATTGTCGCATCAGGCGTAATGACATGGTTGATAGCCTCACCATTGACAATTCATATCGGCGCGTCAGGACTGTGTTTTGCGATGCTGGGCTATATGATAGGCGGTGCCGTATTCGCGCGGCGTTGGGGATATCTGTTAGCTTGTATCGTGATGGGCACAGGATATTGGCTTACTATTAAGCAAGGCTTAATGCCGCAACAGGGTATCTCATTTGCGGCGCACTTTGGTGGTCTATGCGCTGGTTTATTGTTGGGGGCGAACTCGAAGCATGCCTATACAAGCATTACGAAGCGTTTTTAAGTGTTACTAGGCGCCATTGAGCGTCGTTATTATGCGACCAATCCAAACACATCTCTCACCAAGTAATTGGTTGTCACTACTCTTTTATTATCGATCTCTTATCACCACTCTTTTATTACTATTTACTATATAGCTATACCCTTTGCCATATTGCTTAGCCCTTTTCTGAGCAAACACTAATAAACAATGGATCATCTGTCGCTAAGGGTCGCCACTTAGTCGTTTTTTCAACGTGCTCTTTAACAGTCAATTGATTGTCTTTCGTTGGTATCAGATAATCTGCGCGTGCAGGCGCAGCACAGTCAATGACTTGTGGAATTTTCTGAACACTTAGGCGTCTCTCGAATAGATATAAATTTACTAGATAGATTTTTGGATTGTCCACTTGAGTGCTCGCATGGCCACTATCTACTGCCATAAAGCGAAATGTTTGCGGTTTAACATACGACCATGGGCGAAACCAGGTGCTATTTTCAATCTTTTTGACGACGGTCACGCCTTCAGGAAGCTGAGCGGTTTGCTGATCGAACCAGTTGTATTCTTGGTGTATTTGGAAGCCGAAGATGCCAGCCGCACCAAACAAGGGAATAAGCCATTTCGGTGCTTTTTTACCTGCTAGTTTGCTGAGGTGAGTTATGACGAGTGCTACCCCAGCTAGTCCAAATCCGGCAGCAATGGTAGCGATAAACTCAAAAAGCATAAGATATGTCCTTAACGCACTAGGCGCATTTAACTGAATAATCACTGGTCATATAACTATATTAATACGAAAATATAGTTATAACTGTGTTGGGATAAAAAAATCACTCACAAGCAGTTGCTGCCTGTGAGTGATAGAGTAACAAACGATAGGTCTATTAGCTAAGCCTTGTAAATACTAGCTTAGTGGTCAACTGCACCGCCAGCACCGCGTGGAGAACGTACGCTCTCAACCAGCTCTTGGATATGTGCCGGTGGTGGCGCAGTAGCATAAGACACAGCGAATGCTACGATAAAGTTAAGTAAAGCACCTACCGCGCCGAATGATAATGGCGAGATACCAAACAACCAATACTCTGCAGTATCAGGGAAGTTTGCGGTACCACTGATAAAGAACCAGCCTTTGAAAATAAAGATATAGACTAAGATACTAATCAGACCCGTTAACATACCAGCGATAGCGCCGAGGTTGTTAATACGCTTAGAGAAAATACCCATCATCAATACAGGGAACAGGGATGCGCCTGCAATACCAAAGGCCAGTGCAACCACCTGTGCAGCAAATCCTGGTGGATTAATACCCAACCATGTGGCAATGACAATCGCCACACCCATAGTGATACGCGCTACTTTTAGCTCGCCTTTATCACTGATATTTGGATTGAGGTTTCTTTTAATCAAGTCATGACTGATCGCTGATGAGATTGCGAGTAATAGGCCAGCTGCCGTTGATAACGCTGCTGCCAAACCACCTGCGGCGATTAGTCCAATAACCCAGCCTGGTAACTGTGCAATTTCGGGGTTAGCCAATACTAAGATATCAGCGTTTACGTCTAACTCATTACCTTTCCAGCCCGCATCAGTAAAGCGTCCATCGAGTTCTAAGTCATGCGCTGCTTGTGCTGTTGCAACTGCAGTGGTTGCTGCAGCGACGTCGCCGCCCTCAGCTTGAGCCGCAGTCAATGCCAGCTCTGCTGCACCAAGGCCGCTATCGTTATACATCTGAATACGGCCATCGTTATTCAAATCGTTGTACTTGATAAGACCCGTTTCTTCCCAAGTATTCATCCAATCTGGACGTTGATCATAGTTAATAGCAGGTTCTTCAACACCTTGTGGATAGATAGTGTCGATTAGGTTTAGACGCGCCATAGCACCTACTGCTGGAGCAGTGAAGTATAGTAGCGATATAAATACCAAGGTCCAACCGGCTGTCCAGCGGGCATCAGCAACTTTGGGTACTGTGAAGAAGCGAATGATAACGTGTGGTAGACCTGCCGTACCAATCATAAGTGATAAGGTAAATAGCACCATGTTGAGCTTGTTAGGTACGTCAGCAGTATAAGAAGTAAAACCTAAATCGGTGACAACTTGATTAAGCTTGGTTAATATTGGAAGACCTGATTCAGTGTGAGTTGAGAACAAACCAAGACCTGGAATTGGGTTGCCAGTCAATTCAAGCGATATAAAGACCGCAGGAATCGTATAAGCGATCATTAGAACCACATACTGCGCAACCTGCGTATAGGTAATTCCTTTCATACCACCAAGCACGGCGTAGAAAAATACGACGACAGCAGCAATAAGCAGTCCGGTTGTATTTTCAACTTCTAAGAAACGTGAGAATGCAACACCAGCACCAGTCATCTGTCCGATAACATAAGTAGTGGATGCGACAATCAAACATACGACTGCAATCATGGCCGCAGTCTTGGAATAAAAACGGTCACCAATAAAGTCAGGGACCGTGAACTTACCAAACTTACGTAAATAAGGCGCTAACAGCATGGCGAGTAGAACATAACCACCCGTCCAGCCCATCAAGTAAGTTGATGCGCCATAACCGCTAGAAGCGATTAGACCTGCCATTGAGATAAATGACGCGGCACTCATCCAGTCAGCGGCCGTTGCCATACCGTTCACCACGGGATGCACACCGCCACCAGCCACATAAAACTCACTGGTTGTACCAGCGCGCGCCCAAATCGCAATACCGAAGTATAAAGCGAAGGATAGGCCTACAAAAATAATATTAATCGTAAATTGACTCATAGGGCTATTCCTCTTCTACACCATATTGTTTATCGAGTTTATTCATACGCCAAGCGTAGAAGAAAATTAAGATGATAAATATTCCAATAGATCCTTGTTGTGCAAACCAAAAACCTAAATCAGTGCCGCCTATGGCGATACCTGACAATAATGGACGTAGCAAGATTCCAAAACCATAAGAAACTAGGGCCCAAATAATTAGGCTACCTGTAATGAGACGGAGATTGGCTCGCCAATAACCGGATGTGTCGTTGTGTTTTTCCATAGGACAACTCCTTTTGTCTGAAATAAAAACAGAGTTACTAATTAGGATCTAACAAGTCATTGTGGTTTAGCGTCTATCGTAAAGTGCGATACAGTTCGATACGGGGTCTATATTACAATCATAAAACTTGCTTTATAGACTGCTAAATCAGAATAATCAACTAGTTTCAGTAACCCAAAATTACCAATAAAATGAGCAAATTTTACCCCAGTTTGTATAAATTGAAGCCTTATAAAACGGACATAAACTGCTCGGTTCTGCTAAAAAGTGCATTGTAGAACAATAGTGTTAATAATCTAAAAGAATATCTGTACGACGTCTCATATTGGTTATGGATACATTAATTATGGGTTTTATTAATTTTATCTTATGAGTATGGTGGTGTTCATTGAAGAAGGTCGGTAGGGCATGACAATCCGCTGTCTTTTTATTATCTTTATCGTCCTGAAAAGCTTATTCAAGTACTAAGTTCTTAGTTATTCATGCCAATAAGTATTGCAAGATATAATTACGAACTTATTAGGAATATATACAATATTGACTTAATTAACAATAAATAAATTTAAATTACTTTATGTAACTAAATATTTGCTTAGTAGAGACCATAAGGAACTTATGTCGGTAAGAAGTGTGCAAGTCACCGAGATTACTAGGATAACACGCTAACACCTTATATATATTAAGGATTTAAATTTATATGTTTATCTCAAAGTTAACACAGCCCAAATGGCATTTATTTTAGGAACAGAATTAATAGAATGATTGCTAAAAGGCATAACAATGAGATTTTCTAATTTACATGAGATTTATACAATCTTACATAAAATATCAAGTCCTAAAAGTTTTATGAAAGCTAGAAATTCATAATAATTGTCTTTTAATAAATAATTTTAAAACCCTTCAAAAGTTTAACAATAAACAATAGCCAAAATAAAAATATGAAACAGTTAAATTAGGGGCAGTCAGTTAAAATATAGCGATTAAATATAGCAATATGATACCAATCACAAACTTTGTATTTGAATAGACTAGATATTGAATGAGCCTAGAATTAAACGAGTATGAATAAGTAGAGAGATGGGGTTGCATCACTAAGGCATTTCAGAATGCAGGTGATGTGGGTCACAACACGAACATAGAACACATGCAAAATGTGTGAATAAGGGGGCATTATGGGCGAGGAGCTAGCAGGTTGGTTTAACAGCGCAGTGAATTACGGTGTTAGCGTGATCTGGGGTAACAATGAGTGGTTAATTGCCAGCAATCCGTGGTACGGGCTATTGATGTTTGTACTGATCGGAGCAGGACTTTATTTTACGATTGCGACCCGTTTTATTCAGTTTCGCCATTTTGGGCACATGTGGGTGTTATTACGTACCTCCAATCAAGGGCGCAAAGATGGCGGTATTAGCTCTTTTGAGGCGCTGATGACTTCCTTAGCGGCGCGCGTGGGTACTGGCAACTTGGCAGGGGTCGCGATTGCTATTTATCTTGGCGGTCCAGGCGCGGTATTTTGGATGTGGATGACCGCATTGGTCGGCATGTCTACTAGCTTTGTTGAGTCTACTTTGGCTCAAGCGTATAAAGTTCCGCATACCGATAATGTTTATCGTGGTGGTCCCGCTTACTATATTGAAAAAGGCTTAGGTCAGCGCTGGATGGCGGTGTTCTTCTCTATTTGTCTACTGATTGCTTTTGGTTTAGCGTTCAATGGGGTTCAGTCAAATACCATCGCCCAAGCAACCAATGAGGCCTTTGGTATCCCCACATGGATGACCGGATTGGTATTAGTAGTATTGGTCACGCCAGTAGTATTTGGCGGATTACGTTCGGTTGCTCGCATTGCGGGTAAAGTGGTGCCAGTGATGGCCATTTTATATATCTTATTGGCGCTATTTATCATTGTGACTAATTTCAGTCAATTCCCATCGGCAATTGCACTGATTGTGAAGTCAGCGTTCGGTTTCGAGCAAGCGGCAGGTGGGGTAATTGGTTATGGTATTGCTCAAGCGATGATCAACGGTATTAAGCGCGGTTTATTCTCTAATGAAGCGGGTATGGGTTCAGCGCCCAATGCTGCCGCTACTGCAAAGAGTTATCCTGATCATCCAGCAGTACAAGGTTTTATGCAAATGCTGGGCGTGTTTATGGATACGCTAGTGATTTGTACAGCGACTGCCTCAATCATTATTTTGTCAGGTGTGGTCGATCCTAACGTTGAGCAAGAAGGTATCCAGCTGACTCAGTTAGCGCTGTCACAATATGTCGGTGACTTGGGTGTTATCTTTGTAGCGATTGCCATTTTCTTCTTCTCGTTTACCTCTATCATTGCTAATTATAGCTATGGTGAGTCTAACCTCGAATTTATCTCCGGTGCCAGAAACGCTAAAGTAATGATTATGGTGTTTCGTTTTCTAGTGCTTGGTATGGTATTTATCGGGGCGGTTGCTAGCTTACCAGCTATTTGGAACTTTGCTGATTTGTCGATGGGTCTGATGGCATTGACCAACTTAGTAGCAATTGTCCTCTTGTCACCAGTGGCGCTAAGAATACTGCGTGATTATGAGCGGCAAATCAAAGAAGGCAAAACAGGTGAGCAAATCACCTTTAATCCTGATGACTTTGTCAAACTTAAAGACGAAGCCAATCGTGATGCTTGGACGGATTAACGGCTACTGAATATTTTAGGTAAATAAAAACCGCTCCTAACCAAATATAAATGGCTAAGAGCGGTTTTTCTATAGAGTCATTATAATTTACATGTTTGGATAGTTAGGACCGCCACCACCTTCGGGAGTTACCCAAGTGATGTTTTGTGACGGATCTTTAATATCACAGGTTTTGCAATGGATACAGTTTTGCGAATTGATCACAAAATGGGCACCTTCAGCATCCTTGATTACTTCATAAACCCCAACTGGACAATACAAACGTGCTGGCTCAGCATACAACGGCAAGTTCATAGAAATAGGCACGGTAGGATCGGTTAATTTTAAATGCTTTGGTTGGTTTTCAGTATGGTTGGTATTAGAAATAAATACTGATGATGATTTATCAAATGTCAGCTTACCGTCAGGCTTAGGATATTCCGGCTGATAGGCATGGTTAGCACGTTCTAACTGGTCATAATCACGTAAGTTATCATGAATAGTCAGCGGCATTTTGCCACCCAGCAAGTTCTGTTCAATGAAGTTAAAGGCGCCGCCCATCCATTGGCCCATGCGATGCATGGCTGGAGCGAAGTTGCGCGCTTCGTAATTATCCTGATACAACCACGATTCTTTATACATGGTGCTATAGGCAATTACTTCGTCATGCTGACGTTCAGCTTGCAACGCTTCAAAAATAGCTTCGGCTGCTAGCATGCCTGACTTCATCGAGGTATGTGTACCTTTGATTTTGGCAGGGTTTAAGAATCCAGCATCATCTCCCACTAACACACCACCAGGAAAGGTGAACTTTGGTAAGGAGTTTAGACCGCCTTTGGTAAGCGAGCGTGCGCCATAGGAAATACGTTTACCACCTTCTAAAACATTACGAATGAGCGGATGCAATTTTAGGCGTTGTAATTCGTCAAAAGGTGACATATAAGGATTGGAGTAAGATAAATCGATGACTATACCAAAGCTAACTTGGTTATTTTCAGCGAAGTACAACCACCAGCCGCCAGAAGAGCCAGTATCGGTTAATGGCCAGCCTGAGCCGTGCATAACAACACCTTCCTCATGCTTTTCAGGCTCGATGTCCCACAATTCTTTGAGACCAATGCCGTAATGCTGAGGATCACAATCCTTATCAAGATTAAAGCGGCTAATTAAGCGTTTGCCCAAATGACCACGAGAGCCTTCGGCAAAAATAGTATATTTAGCTAATAATTCATAACCTGGCTCAAAGCTAGCCTTGGCATCACCATTTGCTGCGACACCCATATCGCCAGTCAATATACCCCTTACTGAGCCGTCATCGTTATATAAGATGTCAGCAGCAGGGAAGCCTGGGAACATCATCACTTCTAACTCTTCAGCTTGCTCTGCTAACCAACGAACAACGTTAGCCAATGAAACAATATAATTGCCTTCGTTGTGCATACTGGCTGGAATAACTGAGTCGATAAGCTTAGTGCTCTTAGTCGCTGACCCCAACATATACACGCGATCTTCAATCGCTGGCACATTTAATGGCGCGCCTTTAGCTTTCCAATCAGGAATCAACTCATTTAAAGCACGCGGTTCAATAACGGCACCGGATAAAATATGACCACCAAACTCAGCGCCTTTTTCGACCACACAGACCATAAACTCGTCGTTGCCCGCTTCAATAGCCAACTGGCGTAGACGAATAGCCGCAGATAAACCGGCAGGACCACCGCCGACTACAATAACGTCAAATTCCATCGACTCACGCTCAATCTCAGGTTCTGGGGCAATGGGCTCAGGTATTTTTTCAACCGCTATTTTTTCGATTACTGTTTCTTCAGCAGGTTCTTTTTTAACAACCTCTTTATCAACGGCTACCTTTTCAGCAGCTTCATTTTCAGTAGGTGCTTTTTCGATAGATTCTTCATCGATAGCTACTGCTTTATCAACAGCTACGGTATCAAGATTTGCTTCTTTAGGCTCTGTATTTTCAACCGCAACATTTTCGGCTGGGACCTCTGTAGTCAACTCTGGTGTGTCTGAATCTGTTGGCTCTACCGTTGCTGGCGCATCAGTGTTGACGATATCAGTATCAACGACTGGCGTTTTTTTGTCTTGCTCTTGCATACCTACTCCTAAACTTTTAGTGGCTTATCTCAGGGCGTCATTAGCATAACAATTGAATAATAAAGCTTGCGACGCTAACTTACCTCAGACATATGGCTGCTCGATAAAAACTGTCTTTGCGGCATCACTCAACAACGTTACTATTGAAGACTAGCATATGTGAAAGTTATCATATGTAATCACAGCAACCCATAACGTAAAAGGACAATTAAAACTACACCCATGTGACCATTTTAATAAAAAATCGTTACTCATTATAAAAGAAAAGTCCTACAAACACGATACGCATTTATAGGTATCAGTGTTAAAGTAAGATTCATATGACGGGTCTATAATGACGATGGTGTTTTATCATACCCGAAACTAAAATTAATAGTAATACTGGATACGCCAAACTTTGACTAATAGTTAGGAGAGTGTGTGATGACCAAGGCTACCAACAACACGATTGATAATACCATGAATAGTTCTGAGACCCCGCAGGACGTGACATTTGGTCTAAATAGTTTGGATTCGCTAAGCCAATATCTAAAGTCCGAGGCAGGAACACGGCAGGGGCGCGCGATACCGCCATTAGAAGAATGGCATCCTGAGCAAGTCATCGATATGGATTTGGTGATTAAAGCCAACGGCGAGTGGTGGCACGAGGGTGGCCATATGACCCGCGAGTCATTAGTAAATTTATTCGCTTCTATCCTATGGAAAGAAAAGCAAGACGGCGTTACTGAGTATTTTTTGAAAACGCCAGTACAAAAGCTACGAATTCAAGTCGAGGATGTGCCGCTACTGATTAATAATGTCGGTATCGTTACTGAAGATAATATGAACTGGCTGGAGTTTACTACTACTACCGGTGATGTGGTGCGTTTGGATGATGAGCATCCGATTATACTACGCGCTTATCAGCCTGATGTTAGTGACAGTAATAATAATGAAGCGCAAATGGATAACACTGAGTTACAAGCTAAGCCACAGACTGAGCCCCAAATACGCCCTTATATGCCTATCAGAAATGGGTTGACCGCACTTATCGGTCGCAATGCGTTTTATCATTTGACCGAAATTGGTGAACTAACAGAACAAAATGATGAGACCATACTAACTTTACAAAGTGGTGGACACTCTTATCCCCTGTCGATGCCAGCTAGTTGAGTTTTATTGATTGAAGGGTCTGACTACAGATTGTGGGCCAATGTGTTTAATTTAAAGTATATTCAACATAATAAGAAGCTTCCAGATGACGATATGTGTATAGCAGGATGTATATGATAGCGGTGGTAAACTGACTATGAGCCTTACCGCAAATGAAATAAGCAGTGATGTGAAAACTCAATCGGCTGCTTTTGATGCTGTCGCTTTTAATAAGGCAATGGTTAACAAAGAGCGCAATGCACCAATTGGCTTATTTGACTCAGGAGTCGGTGGTCTATCAGTCTATCTGCATTTGGCCCAGCAATTACCCGATGAGCATTATATTTATTATGCCGATACCTTGCATGTGCCATACGGCAGTCGTGACAGTAAAGAGATCGAGACGCTAACATTAATAGCGGTAGAATGGTTATATCAGCAAGGCTGTAAACTGATCGTCATTGCCTGTAATAGTGCCTCGGCTTATGCTTTGGAGACCGCCCGGCGCTGTTATCCGCAGTTGCCTATCGTCGGCTTAGTACCGGCATTGAAGCCTGCGATACTGGCCAGTAAAAGTGGTCATGTGGCGGTATTAGCCACTAAAGCGACCTTAAATGGCACGTTACTTAACCAAGTTATTACTAATATTGCTCTGCCAAACCAGACGTTAGTGACTAAATATTTTGACCCCCAACTGGTACCCTGGGTAGAGGCAGGTATGCCAGAGAACTCCGAAACTGCCCAGCGCTTACGCCAGCAAGTACAAGGATTTGCTCAAGAGGGCATTGATCAATTGGTGTTAGGTTGCACACACTATCCATTTTTTAAACCATTTTTATTGCAAGAGATTGAGTCACAACAACTTTCTATGGACGTGGTTGACTCAGGAAAAGCAATTGCTGAACGCGTGAAGCAGCTATTGGTAAAAAACCAGCTACTGGCACTGCCTACTAGTAGTGCGCATAGTAGTATAGATAGTAGCAGGACGACTGTTAATAACACGAATATTCGGCCGCCTCTAATTTTTTATGCCAGTAAATATGATGACAAGCTTGGTATGCTGATACAGCGTCTGCTGGGTACGCAGATATGTTTGCAACGGTATTGTTAGTATAGGCTACGATGACCAAATATAAGATGTGGCAAATAAAAATAAACTGCGTGCATCTCGAGAAGATTATGCTAGGCTAGAGGTTTCAATAATCGATACTTGTGCTTGTTTTTATGTCATTTTTGATACTGCTGTCTAAACTTAGAGGGTTATTGTGCCTAATCGTCGTTATCATATTCATGTCGTATGCGCTGACAACGAGCAACCGCTGGTCTTAGATAGTTTGGCGATATTTTTTCAAGCACGAGCCTTTCTAACCTACGATGTCTCTAGCAAATTACCGCAAGCTACGTTATACGGTCGCCAGTGCATTGATGCTTGTGATTATACGCTAGTAGTTATTGGTGACAGTTACGGCACGGCCAAAGATATGGGTGTCAGTCAAATGCATCTAAGCTATCTGAGTGCTAAAGCTAAGCTCAAACCTTTATTAATATTAATTAAGACTCATCATGAAGCCGCAGACGTTAGTCGGCAATTGCAAGACTTTACCCGTGTTGTTCAACAGCAAGCAAAGCATGTGTATTACTATGATATGGATACTAATATCGAGCAACTGCTTATCTATGCTTATGAAAATATGGTCTCAAACCATGAAGTAAAGGATGGGTGGGTAAGGATGAGTGAGAAACCTGAAAAGTCTAACCTACAAAGGATCACTGCGCAGTATATATCTCCCTTATCTACCAGTAAGGCTGTTCAGCGAGATATTAGTCTCGCTGAAAACAGCATTTCTGAAAATATTGTTTCTGAAAACAGTGTCACTGCTAATAGTTTGAACAAACCGCTTAAATTGATAGAAACTTTTACCATTCAATATAGCGCCCAAGCTTATGAGGGTGGTAATCTGTCAGATATCACTAGGATGATGACTTTAACATGGCAAGAAATACTACATGCCTTAGCAAAAATTCCAGAGACTTTTTCAAGCTATAGTTTACAAAGCTGTATTAATCGTTTGATATCCTCTAAAGCTGACCAAGAGGTTAAACGGGAGATGCCTAATGTCCATGCCATCTCACGCTGCAGAATTGCTCAAAATGATTTAAACAGACTACAACGCGTATTGGTCGGTGCAAACTGGATTCAGTTGACGACTTATGGTACTCGGGTATCACAAGAGATGTGGAAACTGACCTTTTATGCCCAAAATCTATTTAAGAAAGGTCAGCCAAAGGCACCTAATGAGTAGTAAAGCCTCAATTATAGATAAATTGTGCCCATTGCTACGTTTTGTAATACAAAGCATACGTGCCAGCAGTTGTTAATTTACTGTAAACTGGTAATAATAAACACCATAAATATTGACTGATTGAGGAGAGTAATATGACTAACTCTAAACGCGACGAATTAATGAGTGATATCGATAAACAAGCAGAAGCGATGCATGACGCCGATCAGTTTCATACCCTAGAAGAGCAAGTAGCAGATATGAAGCGCCGTGGTATTGATCCCAGTAAGACCTATAATGATTGGGATGAAAAGGAAAAAGAAGATTGGGGCGATGCGACTTGGAAAGAAAATGGCAAGTGGGAGCCAAAAACGCCAGCAGATCTTGATGATAAAGCGCGCGAAAACTGGGATGGCGAAAATGGCAAACCCAATCCACCACCGTTCGTCTAATCTACTTGTAAATTAAATGGCTTGAATGGTTATAAATACCAATCCATTTCTTATACATTAATGAAAACAAAAACCACGCCAATTAGGCGTGGTTTTTTATTTGTCTAATATCAAGAACCCTATACTAAGAACCTTCATCAACACGTACTAAGTTCACGACGCCATCAGCACCGATAACGCGGCGATAGCGTTGATTGCTAGACCTTGATGGCTGAACTGATGCTGGCTGAGCTGACGATTGAGGTGAATAAGTGCTAGTAGGCGAGGTAGTTTGTTGTTTAATCAGTTGCCCCATGCGATCCCCAGATGCTGGGGTCAAAGGTTGGCTATTCGACGGCTGACCATATTGATTGCCATACTGGTTACTATTCTGGAAGCTGCTAGGAGCAGAGTTTCCAACGATTGAGCCATAAAACTTTTGTCCTGCACGTCCATCAGCAGGAAAGATGCCACGGCTGGTCTGATATTGCTGAATGGCAGTACGAGTATTGTCGCCGATAATGCCATCAACGCCGCCGATATCGTAGCCAGCATTTAATAAAGCTTGCTGAATGTCTCTGGCCTGCTGGCGACTAATACCAGGGTCATCGGTTGGCCATGCTGTTATAAAGTCGGTCTTACTGCTATCCGATTTTGTGATTAAGTCAGAAAGATGGGCGATTGCCAATGCGTAGTTTTCTGAGGCATTGTACGAGTAAAACGTATCGAAGTTTTTACCCACTAAAAAAGCAGGGCCACCTTTACCGGCTGGCAATAGCAGTCCGGCACTACTTAAGTCATAAGGCAGTGGACTGCCATTAGCAAGCGTCAAGCCTTGATCGCGCCAGTGACTCATAGACTTTTTGTCTTTACGATCGGACACTGCCCAATATCCGCTAGGGAGTTTGACCTCATAGCCCCAGGCCTCACCTGTACGATAACCGCGCTTGGATAAGAAGTTTGCGGTAGAAGCGAGCGCATCGGGCACACTATTGACCAAGTCGCGGCGACCATCGCCATCGAAATCTACTGCCAGGTCTAAAAAAGTACCGGGCATAAACTGTGTTTGTCCAAACGCGCCTGCCCAAGAGCCAGTCATATCACTGGGATTAATATCACCATTTTGCACAATTTTTAGCGCATTGGCATACTCACCACGAAAGTAACTTTGGCGGCGATCAAAACAAGACAACGTCGCTAATGACTCAAACAAGGGTTTTTTACCCAAAGTCTGGCCAAAGTTTGACTCTACACCCCACACCCCTAAAACGTGCTCGGCTTTGACACCGTAGCGCGATTCAATCTGGCGCAATGTGCTTGCCCACTGCTGCTTGGCACGAATACCATCTTCTACCCGTTCTTTATCCACTAACGCTGATAGATAATCCCAAACGTCCTTTTGAAATTCAGGCTGATAATTTAATGACTGAATAACGCTAGGATCAGGCTCGCTTGGACGATAGCGCTCAAAGGTTGAATCGGATACGTCGCGAAATTGACTGCTGTTTTTAAGGGTGCTTAAGCATTGTTGTAGCTCAGCATTGGATAAGTTTGGTGCTTCTGGTCGAGCGGCTTGGGCAGTGCTGGCTAGACTTAAGCCAATCGCAGCACTGAGCAGAGAAAAAGTAGTCAACTGAGTCAAACGCATGAAAATATCCTATAAACATAAGTGGTGGCAAGGTTGATAATAAAATAAAAAGTTCAATATGAAGAGATTGGTTTAGAGTAACCAATATTAATGATAAAGAAAAGGTATAGACGCACCTGGTTACTATAAGCTGACGTCGGTGTGAGGTTGGGAGGGATTTGGGTAAAAAGCTAATATCATTTACTGTCGTTTGATGATGTTTAATAGTCGCATTATTTAGTTCGGATTCAGTAGTCTTATACTCACCTTCAAAATTAATTATTTAGCCAACACAGCATTTAGCTCTTCAATTAAAGTATGAATACGCTCTGCATTTTTGCCTAAGTCGCTACCGCCAATACGCGATTTACTACGAATATCAACCAAACGCTCACTGCCTTCATCATTAACACGTACCACGACATCATCTTTAAAACCAAACCACATCGTGGTATCTGTTGCCTCCACGCTACCTTTGCTAGCATCAGCATTTACTAACTCCCAGCCTAAGTTTTTGACCGCTTGTTCAACAGCTGCTACTAACTCAGCTTTTGGCTGCGGATAGCTAAGGGTTCTGAGTTCAGGATATGCTGTACGTTGTTGCTCTGCGGTCTCGATACCATCATACTCTACCGGGTTTGGTGCGTCAGCGCGTAGCGGGGCAATAGTGATAAACTCAGGTGGGTTGACTAAATCGGTTGAAATATCATGAATGGGCGGTACGCTTTTGGCTTTACTCATCATACTCAGAGGCATTGCTATAGCAATTGCAGAAAGTACCACCGCCATAATTGCACTGCCCAGCGTTACCGTTTTACGTCTTAATAAAAATTGTAGTGCAAGCAGTACAAGCGCTGCAATACCGGCATACACCCCAAATTTAAATCCTGTAAACGCAGTGCCTAATTCAATAATACCAAACTTATAAAGAGGACCTGCTAACACGACCAGCAAAAAGGCAATTAAACTCGTAAGGCTAACTAAAATTTTCATTAGATTTTTCCATTATTATTTAATCACTCAATTAATCACTTAATAACCAAACATGTTCAGTCACAGCCAGCTCTGGCGCTGCGTTTAATATTGATGGCTTACCTTCAAGCTCAGTGATTCTATAATGACTGCTATAATATTGTTGGACTTGCTCGCTACTAATCGAAAACGGCGGCCCGTTCCTTTCACTTTGATCATAGTTGAGCGTTAATAGTAGTTGCGGTGCATTACCGCTAGCACGGCTACTGATATTGCTACTAAGCTGCCGCACTTTTTCGCTATACTTTAGGCGCATATCTGCTGGCAAGGCAATCAACGCTGCTCTATCATAAATCGCATCAACTTGACCAAGGTCTTCGGGCTTAAGTGCAAAGATATCAGCGACCCATAACTCTATCGTCTGACCTAAAATCTGGCCTTGATAGCACTTAATGTTTGGATTATCAGCATGCCTCGTTACTGTAGGCGAGATATTATTCTCAGTAAAGAATGCTTGAACGGCCGACTCAACCAATTCGACCCCAGCTACCTCATAACCTTGGCTTGCTAACCATATCATGTCAACTGATTTGCCGCATAACGGTACAAATACTCTACTATCGGTTGGCAAATTTAAGGCCGGAAAGTGTTTAATCAATAGTGGATTTACTTCCGGTTGATTAAAGCCAATACGCTTGTCCTGCCAGCGTTGTTGCCAGAATTCAGGGTTCATTATTATAGCCTTTATATTTGATAGTTTTTATTAACGGTGGCTTTCGAAGATGCTGTTGTTTACTAAAATTTTGATAATGAGCGTTACTAGACGTTAACGGCTTTCACCATATGAAGCTAGTGATAACGATAAATTAAAAAAGAGCCAAGCGCATCCACACTTGGCTCTTTATTAGACATTAACTTAAAAGTTAAGTTTTTACATTTAACTCAGTATACGCTTTAGCCAACCATATATTTACTAAATTCTTTACGAAGTTTAGCAAGCTTAGGCGGAATAGCAAAATTGCAATAGGCCTGTCCTGGGTTTCTATTAAAGAAATCCTGATGATCGTCTTCAGCAACATAAAATTCAACGGCGGGGTGAACTTCAGTAACGATGTTAACGCCCATATCGCGTAGCTTATTAATAGTACGATCGACGGTTGGCTTTTGATCTTCATCCGTATAATACACTACGCTGCGGTATTGGCTGCCGACATCATTACCTTGACGGTCCTTAGTCGTAGGATCATGAGTGCCAAAGAAAATATCAAGTAGCACTTCTAGCGGTAGGACAGACTCATCAAACGTAACGTTGATAACTTCAACGTGTCCAGTATTACCGCTACATACAGTTTGGTAATTGGCTGTAGTGGCTTCGCCGCCCATATAACCTGAGACGACTGACTCTACGCCTTTTAAGGCTAAAAATACCGATTCGGTGCACCAAAAGCAGCCACCACCTAATATAATATTTTGCATAAAATTATCCTGTTGTTATAAATATAAACAGTTATAAAAATCAACGATTAGAAATGAGATGATTCTTAATGCTATGTATTTAGCTTATCAGTCAAGAAGCTGGCTATTAGTAACAAACAGTAATGTTATAATGGGCTTTTGCTAAGCATATGATCTCTAAAGCATAGAAGTTATTCGCTAAATTGCTTCTAAGCAAGGTTTTATTAACATCAAAAAATGAACCATCACAAGACGAGCCATTTCATGAGTCACTCTCCTTTATCGCCAGAATCTACTATCCAACACGATACTGTTAAACATGACACCTTGTTCACTACGCCACTGGATAAGGCCGCGCGTTTCTCCTTTGATGAGCAAGTCGTTGCCTGTTTTCCAGATATGATTCGCCGCAGTGTACCGGGCTATGGTCAAGTACTAGCGATGCTGCCGATATTTGCACGGCGACATGGTAAGTACCGCCAACAAAGTGAGAGTGGTCAAAGGGTGAGCCGTGTTTATGATTTGGGCTGTTCTCTTGGTGGAGCCAGTATGGCGCTGGCTGGCGAATTTGCATCGCACGACTTGCAAATTAAAGCAGTGGATATTTCACCAGCAATGACTATCGAGGCGCGTACGGTACTCAGTGACAATTATCCCGAGCATGATATTGAAGTTATCACGGCTGATATCAGAGATATTGAGCTTGAACCTTGTGATATGGTTATTTTAAATTTAACGTTGCAGTTTTTGCCAGCAGCGGATCGGGTGGCGGTACTGAGTAAAATTTATGCTGCATTAAGTGAAGGTGGGATTTTGGTATTGACTGAAAAGACCCACGCCTTTGATGAGCAGTATGATGCCTGGTTGGTTGAGCGCTATTACGACTTTAAGCGCGCCAATGGTTACACCGAGATGGAAATTAGCGGTAAGCGTAATGCGTTAGAGAACGTGTTGATTACCGATACTTTGGATGAACATCATGCTCGTCTATCTAAAATTGGTTTTGAGCGTCATCTGACCTGGTTTCAGTTTTTAAACTTTGTCTCTATTGTGGCTTTTAAATAACGTTACTTATTCAAAAAGTCCATTTCCATCCTATTTTTATTCCCCAACAATCACGGTAACTGCTTGCATGACCAATGACACCATTATCCACGCTGAACGCGAACTATATTTAACCTTATTAGCACTAGCTCAGCAGCAGCCGAGGGCTTATAAGTGGTTATCGCTATTGCCTGAATGGTTGAATCAAATTAAAGACAAGCGTAACTATGCCCATGCGCCTGCCTATCAAGCAGCAGTAGCACGTTTACCTAAGATATCGGTTGATAAGGTAGATTTAGATAGCGGCACACCGACGATTGGAGCCACGCTTAGTGATTCTGAACGTAAGCAAACCATTGCCTTATTGCAGCAACTGATGCCGTGGCGCAAAGGGCCTTTTCAAATTGGAAGCAGTCAGATTGGTAGTAGTCAAGCTGATAGTAGCGAAGTTGAGCCAATAGTGATTGATACCGAGTGGCGTAGTGATTGGAAGTGGCAACGAGTCGCGCCGCATTTGGGTAACTTAAAAGGCCGACGGATATTAGATGTTGGTGGCGGTTCTGGCTATCACGGTTGGCGTATGACAGGGGCAGGCGCAGATTGTGTGATAATCGTTGACCCGTCATGCTTGTTCTATCATCAATTTATGGCGATTCGGCATTTCATAGGAGCCGCTGATGACTACCGCACCCATTATATTCCAGTACCACTTGAAGCATTACCTGAGCATAGCCAACTGTTCGATACGGTATTTAGTATGGGCGTACTCTATCATCGCCAATCACCCTTTGAGCACTTACAACAGCTTAAGGGGCAGCTGGTAAAAGGGGGTGAGTTGGTACTGGAAACCTTGGTGATAGACGGCGATGCTAATACGATATTGGTACCGCATGACCGTTATGCGCAAATGAACAATGTGTATTTTTTACCGTCAGTGTCTGCGCTTATGGGCTGGCTTGCAAAGGCTGGATTTTCTGAAATCCGCTGCGTTGATGTGGCTGTGACTTCAATTGATGAGCAGCGCAAAACCGATTGGATGACGTATCATTCGCTAGCAGAATTTTTGCATCCCAACGACCCAACAAAAACTTGTGAGGGCTATCCAGCACCCAAACGCGCCACTTTAATTGCTAAAAAGTAGCATTATTTATAGGGTCTCAATTTATAGAGCCCGAATTTTTTTAATCCAAGAGCTTTTTTCAATTTAAGAGCTATAGTTGATTCAATATAAAATATGATGAGCTTTCAAACAACTCTTTAGATAAACCATTTTTTAAAGGCGACTTCTATTAGAATCTTGAGTACGAATCCTATAAAGCCAGCACCCAGAGCTAAAAACATCCAGAAGGTACCCGCGCGGCCCGCATCGGATTTTTTAGAGAGATCCCAAATAACAAAAAATAAGAAGGCAATAAATATCGGTAATAAAACATACAGTCCCCAGCTGGTGACGGTACTGGCAGCAATCGCAAACATGGCGTTATCCTAAATAAAATAGTAATGTGATTTGTTTTCTGATAATTATTTTGCTATTGGTTAATAGCCGCATTTTACAACCATACTCTACAGCAAATACGCTAAAAGGAGCATTAGATAGCGGCTAATGGTAATCAAAGCCAACAGCAAAGATAGCAGAATAGAACAAATCGTTAGACAATATATAAAGCCTTATTATACTCCGTAACCAAGAAGCTATAAACTGTTGCCAACCCTGAGGCAACAGGAAGGCTACAATCAACCCGACTGCCAAGTCATTAGACGCTTATAATGGTTATTGACTGATGAGTTATGCATTGGCCATGCACAGTTGATGTAAAAAAATTAATGCTATTTTTGGCGCAAATGGTGCAATGAAGCGTAAAGGTTGTTATATTTACAGGTTACTTATCTTTTCTTATTATTTTATCTTTCTATATTTTAATGTCATCCTAATATTGGCTGTATTTAATATCAGTAGTTTGATGATGGTCACTTTCATAATAAAAAATGAGTCATCACTAGAATCATCATTAACAATTACAACGCATATTGATCCTATTTCTTCTTGCTCATTTTTATTGTTTATTTATCCGAGTTTATAGTCTTATGTCACAAGCCCAAATTGATACATTAGCTTCATTATTTGATAATGCAGTACAAGTCCTCAAAAACGAAGGCACGCTACCGGCTGATTGGCAAAATAACAGCCAAATTACTCGTACTAAAGATGCCAGTCATGGTGATTTCGCCAGTAATATTGCTATGACTGCTGCTAAAGCTGCCAAAACCAATCCACGTGCGTTGGCAGAAAAAATTGTCCAGTCACTGCCGGATAACAAAGATATTCGCCAAGTAGACATTGCTGGGCCCGGTTTTATTAATGTGTTCTTAAACGCTGAAGCTAAGTTTGCCGTATTAGATGATATATTCAATCAGCAAGAGTGCTTTGGTTTGAGTAAGCAGTTTGACGGACAAAAAGTCCAAGTTGAATTCGTATCAGCCAATCCGACCTCCAGTTTACATGTGGGTCACGGTCGCGGCGCGGCGTTTGGCATGAGTGTGTCAAACTTGCTGCAGGCGGTTGGTTATGATGTTACGCGCGAATACTATGTCAATGATGCCGGTCGGCAGATGGATATTCTCGCCACTAGCACCTATTTACGTTATCTTGAAAGTAATGGCGAAAGTGTCCAGTTTCCAGTTAACGGCTACCAAGGCAATTATGTCCGTGATATTGCAGAGAGATTAACAACACAACATAGTAACAGCTACCTGCACGGCTTTGTAGAAGTTGTAAAAAACGTACCAGCTGACGCGCAATTTGAAATCAATGCTAATGGCGAAAAAGTACTGTTATCGGGTGATAAAGAAGCTCATATCGATGGTTTAATTGTCAATAGTAAAGCCTTGCTTGGTGACGGCTATGAGCTGTTTTTAAATGCCGCATTAAGTGGTATTTTGGCCGATATCAAAGATGATTTGAATGAGTTTGGCGTGCGTTATGAGTGTTGGTTTCATGAAAAAACTATCGATGCTGATATTGAACCAGCCCTACAGATACTAGATGATAAAGGCTATCTATACGAAAAAGATGGCAATATCTGGTTTAAGTCGACTGACTTTGGTGATGAAAAAGACAGAGTCGTACGCCGTGCCAATGGTCAAACCACTTATTTCGCCTCAGATATCGCTTATCATAAGAATAAGTTTGATCGCGGCTTTGATAAAGTCGTTAACGTCTGGGGCGCTGACCATCATGGCTATGTGCCGCGTGTCCGAGCGGCACTATTAGCGCTTGGTATTGATTCTGATCGTCTAGATGTAGTATTGGTACAGTTTGTAGCCTTATGGCGTGGCGATGAAAAGGTACCTATGTCATCGCGTACAGGTGAGTTCGTAACCTTGCGTGAATTACGTCACGAAGTCGGCAATGATGCGGCACGATTCTACTACGTGGCGCGTAAGCCTGAGGTGCACATTGATTTTGACTTAGAACTTGCCAAATCACAAAGTAAAGATAATTTGGTTTATTATATTCAATACGCTCACGCTCGCGTTTGCCGTGTATTAGAGAAATTAGCCGCCAGTGGTCTGAGTGTGGATGATGCTACCGGTGCGCAGCAGCAAAACTTGCTTATAGCGCCTAGCGAAGATGAGTTAATCAAGCTACTTGCCGCGTATCCTGCTACCCTGTTGCGTTCAGCCACTGGCTATGAGCCGCATATCTTGACCAATTATCTAAAAGAGTTAGCCGCATTATTCCATGGCTGGTATGACAGCAATCGTATCTTGCCGGTGAGCCTAACCTCAGGTGAAACACCCAATCAAGCTGAGCTTGAGATGATGCAAGCGCGTTTGCGTTTATCAAAAGCGGTGCGCCAAGTACTGGCCAATGGTCTACGCTTATTAGGGCTGTCAGCACCGTCTAGTATGTAGGGTTAGATCTATAGCTTTAAAAATATAGCAGCATCAATACGGCCGCCTTAAAAACGCAGCAGTATAAATATATAAAGGCGCAAAGCGTCTCGCGCTTGTTAATATAACATCAGTTATAAAAACAGCACATAATGACAGCTCATCAACACTGTTAGATTCGGTAGGGAGAACACGTTCCATGTTAGCCAAAAAACCCAAAGGTGCCACTGAAAAGCGCAAAGGCAGTAGCGTATCCGGCTTATTATGGATGTTTGTCGGGGCAGTATTGACCCTTATGATTGGGGTGTTTTTATACCTCTCACCCTTGTTTAATTTTAGTCCTGCTGATAGCACTGTATCTGATCCCGATCGGCAAGTCCAACCGCGCGTTGATACGGATACTGATAACGGTGATTATGAGTTTTATGATATTTTACCAAACCAAGAGATGGCGACTATTCCTGATGAAGATATTGGGGAGATGGATGATAGTCGAATAGGAGATATCAGTGACTTCGAACCTGACGCGGTGGTTACTCAGCCTGAGAACAACTCGGCCAATCGCGACGGTGATACCGGTAACTTTGGTATCTCTGAAAGTACGGTAATTGAGCCTAGTAGGGGCAACAACGCTGCTGGTGCAAACGACGCTAACGATATTGTTATCGTTGAAGAAGACGCTACTTACGATGGCACGCCGCCTGCTAGCAGTAATAATAATAGTACCTCAAACCGAGCTAACAATGCTGGAGCAATTACAGGCACTGCCAGTGTACAAAAGGCTGCACCTGCAGCAACCTATATTTTACAAATTAACAGTTTTGGTAATGCTGATGAAGCAGATCGTCGACGCGCACAAGTATTAATGGCCGGTGTCGATGCCAAAGTTGTCAAAAATACCACAGGTAACGGTTTGCCTATTTATCAGGTTATTTCGCGTCCGATGAATAATCGTCAAGCGGTCGCCAGTGCGCAGCAACGGTTACAAAATAACGGTATTGATTCTATTATCGTTGAGCAGCGCCGTTAAGTTTATGGCTAGGCCCTTAGGTTTATAGCTAGGTAGATTAATGTCATTTATTAGATGAAAGCGTCACAACGACGCTTTTTTTATACGTTTTTTTTAATAGATCCATTTTATTCAGCTTTTTAATGTTACATCTCTATTAAAACGTCAATGAAGAGTACGTCCATGACTGTATCTGAATCCACTGTAAACCCTCCCAGCGCTATCAAAGCATTTTTTCAAAAGTACTTTATTGATGCCTTTACCGGTATGGCACTGGGGCTATTTGTAACTTTAATTGCCGGGCTTATTATCTCGCAAATTGGCGGTTGGCTACAATTACCCGCGTTAGTTGCCGTAGGTAAGCTGGCTTCGGTGTTAATGGGAGCAGGAATCGGTGTAGGTATTGCTTATTATCTCAAAGCACCGACACTGGTCATGCTCAGCTGCCTAGTGGCGGGCATGTTGGGCGCACATTCCGAGGCGCTGATGGCAGGGACGCTATTTACCCCGCAGGTAGGCGGACCTGCGACGTTTGTCGCCTTACCGGGCAATCCGATTGGGGCGTATTTGTCAGTAGTCTTCGCGTACCGCGCAGGCACGTGGGTTGCTGGCAAAACCAAACTTGATATTTTACTGGTGCCATTATTAGTATGCGCGGTGGCATTAGCCGTTTGTGCTTTGCTTAATCCACCTGTCGTTACCGCTGTGAACGCTATCGGTGAAGGTATCCAAGCCGCGACTACGCTTCAGCCCCTATTAATGGGTATCGTCATTGCAGTCGTGGTTGGTATCTTATTGACCCTACCAACCTCAAGCGCGGCAATCTGTATTGCTATCGGCCTTGGCGGCTTAGCTGGCGGTGCTGCTGTGGTCGGTTGCGCGGCGCATATGATTGGTTTCGCGGTGGCGAGCTTTAAGGACAATGGTTTTAGTGGAATGATATCTCAGGGGTTGGGCACCAGTATGTTACAGATTCCCAATGTGCTCAAAAAACCTTTAATTTTATTGCCCGCAGTCATAGCCAGTGCCATTGTTGGCCCGATTGCTACCGTTGGCTTTGGACTTGCTTGTACCGCAACAGGCGCAGGGATGGGTACGGCAGGACTGGTGGGGGTATTTGGCGTTATTGAAGCCTCACAGGAGATCATGAGCAGCACACAGCTGTGGACAGCGATTATATTATTAATGTTTGTACTACCCGCTGTCATCGCTTGGTTAGTGGCACATATCATGCGCCGAATTGGCTGGCTGGTTGATGGGGATATGAAACTGCCTTAGTTTTACAGTCATCGAACTGCAAAACCGCTACAAAAAACATCGATATAGCATAAGAAAAACCCAGCTAGTAATCAATTGCTAACTGGGCTTTTCTTATGTTGATTTTTATTTTTCATAGCACTGAGGTTTTATCCTGCCGAAGCAGATTTTTTAGCGTCAGGTTTTGAGCGTTTTTTGCGCTTTAGCTTACGAGCCAGCTTATTGACATCGTTGAGCACCTTGCTATAGCTTGCTGGGAATACGCGCTGCACAGCATCTACTATTTTGGCGTCATTACCAATCAAGCAACGAGTTTGGTTTGTCGCTGCGGCATGAAGAATGATCCAAGCGGCGTCACTAGCATCAAATTTTAGAAGTTTATTAAAGCTACTGATGGCTTTGCGACCGCTACGCATACCGATATCACTTATGCTGTCATTACCGCGTGCACTATTGGCAATATTGGTCTTGATACCACCCGGATGGATACAAGTTGCTGACACGCCGCAGCGCTGAATATCCAACTCTTGACGCAAGCTTTCTGTAAAGCCGCGTACCGCAAATTTGCTGGCATTGTAAGCGGATTGCGAAGGCTGCGCGGTCAAACCAAAGAGACTTGAGATATTAACGATATGACCATGCTCATCGAACTGACGTGATTTATTACTTTTGCTGTCAGTGCTGGCATCAGACTCGCTTTGTTTGACGCTATTTTTAATCAAGGGTAAAAATGCCTTGGTGCCATAAACCACGCCCCAAAAATTAATATCCATGACCCATTCAAGCTCGCTGATGCTGCTGCCTTCCACGGTAGAATACAGCGCCACACCCGCATTATTGAAGATAAAATTAACCTTACCGTGCGCTATCATCACGCTATCAGCCCACGCATCGACTGCCTTTTTATCTGAGACATCCAGTACAGTTATTGTCACGTTAACATCGTAGCCTACGAGCAATTCTTTTGTCTGTGCCAGCTGCTCAGCATTGATATCAGACAAGGCCAAATGGCAGCCCATTTTTGCTAGATGACAGGCAAGCTCGCGCCCCATGCCAGACCCTGCGCCGGTCACTGCTGCTACGTGATTATGATAGTAAGACGCAACGTCGTGATTTTGAGCAACGTTTGAAGAAAAAGGTAAGTGTTGGCGCAGTGAGTCAGCCATAGCAGTAATGTTATTTAGCATGATAAACAGTCCTTTGTATCATTGGTGATAAGTTGATAACTTTAACCTTTGCTTTATAAAGGTAACTTTTAAAGTTGTTTTCAAGGTTTCTTTCAAAAATTCTTTAGAAGTTGCTTCCAAAGTTACCTTAGCACGATTTATCCTTAGCTCTGACTACCATTGATAGACGCACCTGTCATTTTACAACTGCTGTTCGATAACGAAGGTTCATTAAGTAACATGTCAGTAGACGAAAAAAGGCGTCTTAGCATGAGAATGCCAGACGCCATCTTTATAAGACAAGCCAATTAGTAAGAATCAACTTATCTTACTATTAAGTATCACCCTAATTATAGACTAAGCAATTTTAGGCGTTTTGCCTTCATTAATAACTTGCTCATCAACCACAACCGTTTTAGCATCCTTCATAGAAGGCAGCTCATACATAGTCTCTAATAGAGCGTTTTCAACGATAGAACGCAGACCACGAGCACCCGTTTTACGCGCCATGGCTCTTTTCGCAATGGCGTCGAGCGCCTCTTTAGTAAAACTAATATCAGCGCCTTCCATATCGAACAGGTATTTATACTGTTTTACTAGCGCATTTTTCGGCTCAGTCAATATCTGAACTAACGCTTCTTCATCTAGCTCTCTTAGAGCCGCAAGGACCGGCAGACGACCGATTAACTCTGGAATAAGACCAAACTTAATCAAATCTTCAGGCTCGACTTGCTGTAGTAAGTCTGAGCTCCGGGCACTGTCGTCCTTTGAGCTGACGTCAGCGTTGAAGCCAATGCCAGTTTTTTCAGTACGCTGTTGGATAACTTTATCAAGTCCGCCAAACGCACCGCCAACAATGATTAAGATATTGCTGGTATCGACTTGGATCAGCTCTTGCTGTGGGTGCTTACGGCCACCATGCGGTGGAATAGCGGCAACCGTACCTTCGATAAGCTTTAGCAAGGCTTGCTGCACGCCTTCACCGGATACATCGCGCGTAATAGACGGGTTGTCGCCTTTTTTACTGATTTTATCAATCTCATCAATATAGATGATACCTTGCTCAGCTTTGCTCACATCATAATCAGCTGCTTGCAATAGCTTTTGCACAATGTTCTCAACGTCTTCACCAACATAACCAGCTTCAGTCAAGGTAGTGGCATCAGCCATAGCAAAAGGCACATCTAGCAAGCGCGCTAAGGTCTGCGCTAGTAACGTCTTACCAGAACCGGTCGGTCCGATAAGTAAGATGTTACTTTTTGCTAATTCAACCATCGCCTCATCAGCACCAATCTTAGATTTTTTGCTATCATTGGCTAAGGTTTGGCTGACTTTTAGACGCTTATAGTGGTTATAAACGGCAACCGATAGGGCTTTTTTAGCACCGTCTTGTCCGATGACATATTCATCTAATTGGGCGCGTAATTCCTTAGGGGTGGGCAATTTTTTATTGACCCAAGAGGTATCAAGCTCGCCTTCAGAATCATCGTCACTGTCGGCACTATCTGCAATGAGGTCCGTACATAGTTCAATACATTCATTACAGATATTGGCGTCGTCAGCGGCGATTAGCTGTTTGACGTCACTTTTGGCTTTGCCGCAAAACGAGCACTGCGGTGTTTTATCTTCTGCCATACGAAGGCACTCCTAAAATTTAAAACTTACAAATATTCTAACGATTTATGTCAGTACTCATGTCAGTACTGAGACGCATAGCGCTCATAAACAGCGCTTATAAAGAAGTAGGACGATGCTCTAATACTTCATCGATCAGACCATATTCTTTTGCTTCTTTAGCATCTAGCCAAAAATCACGCTCAACGTCTTTTTCAATTTTCTCTACCGGTTGACCAGTACGCTCAGCCAAAATTTCATTTAAGCGAGCACGAGTTTTTAAAATTTCACGAGCATTAATTTCGATATCAGTTGCCTGACCTTGAGCACCACCTGAAGGTTGGTGAATCATCACGCGAGCGTTAGCCAATGCATAACGTTTGCCTCGTTGACCAGCGGCCAAAAGGAACGAACCCATGCTATAAGCACCGCCCATACAGATAGTAGACACTTCAGGCTTGATAAAGTTCATGGTATCAAAAATGGCCAAGCCCGCACTGACGGAACCGCCTGGCGAGTTGATATATAAATGAATGTCTTTATCAGGGTTTTCGGCTTCTAAGAACAGCAGCTGCGCTACAATAAGATTGGCCATATGATCTTCGACTTGACCCGTCAAAAAGATAACGCGCTCACGTAATAGGCGTGAAAAAATATCAAACGAGCGTTCACCGCGCGCCGATTGTTCAACCACCATTGGAACCAGTGCGCCTTGGGTGTTCTGAGCACTTTGCGTAGTGTCGTGCGCACTCATTAGCATATCAAAATGCGGGTTAGAGGTGATGCGGTCATAATCTGTCATAGAGAGATCCTATTGATAAGAGTTTAAAATAAAAAAGTTAATATTAGCGAGTAATTGATCTTTTATGGGCGCTTATCATTATTGATGTTGACGGCTGTTGATAGCAAATGATGACAACAATTGGCAATAACAATAACTGACAACAATAGATAGCAGTAACAATAACTGAGTTTTGCTACAAAGCTGTGTTAGAAATAATGGCAGTAATGGTAACTTTTTTAATGCGCTAATAATAACGTTTTAATGTGACAAATGATAAATTATTTCCTATTGATAGGGCGTCTGCGGTCATTTATCAAGGGCTAAGCTCATAAAATGCCAATAAAAATGCCCCAACAAGATTTGTCAGGGCATTTGTAAGACAAATTTAATAAGTGACGCTACAAAATTAGCTTAAACGCCAACTCATATTAGTACCAGACTACATTGTTCATTAAATATAACCTGTCCATTATCTGTTGATATAACACTAGGCTAAATAGAGAGAAGATGCTAAAGGATGGTGCATCCATGGTAGTAAGTTGTACAGTTTTGGTGCGGATGGGAGTATATTCAAGAAGTGAGCATAGTTAATCGGCGTTTGATAAATGTATAAAATAAATTTGTCACTAGGATAAGAAGACATCGATAATTAAAAGTAAAATAAAATCAACACGTTAGTTATTTTAGATAACTTTACTAAGTAGCGCACTTACATGAGTTGGCACAAGGATTGTAGGGATATACTTAATACAATTTAGAAACGACCCAGTGCTACTGAGATGAATTCTTTGCAGCCTCTATCATACCTGCGAACAGCACACCCTATAGCAATACCAAAAACTTTATTTGTTATTGCTTAACGGTTCGTAGTAGCGTCTACCGTGTCGGTTGCGGTTGGTTTTGAATTATTCGGTAAATATCACTATATCAGATGAGTAGATAAAATGAGTTGGCCATCTTCTTTAGCCTTAAGTTTTGACACTATCAAACGTACGATTACCACTAAAAGTACGAGCACAGTCGAGCCCAAAACTCGGCTGTATCATCGCAAGCATACTGGTGCACTTATGGTACAGCGTCCCTTATATCCTGAACCTCGTGCTCAACAGGGTATCTGCCATATACTGATGCTGTATCCTCCAGCAGGGATTGCCGGAGGTGACACGCTGACCATAGACATCTGCTTAGATCAAAATAGCCACGCGGTCATTACCACCCCAGGGGCGGGTAAATGGTATGGTAAAGACAGTATCAGCCAACAAAGAAAATCCTCGAATCGTCAATCAGACAATCAGTTAGAAATGCAATCAGACATTCACTCAGACATTCACTCAGACATGCAGTCAAAGCTTGATGGAAAAACTATAAGAGAAAATAATAATGTCGTAGATGGTAAAGATACGGATCAACCTGGCATCGCTGAACATGCCAGCCAGCACGTGCAAGCCAGTTTAAAGGCGCACGCGCGCTTAGAGTGGCTGCCACAAGAAAGTATTATTTACAACGAGGCCAACATGCATGCGACCAGTCGCTTTGATCTACAAGCCTCATCTAGTTTGATGACGTGGGAGATTAGCGTGTTTGGGCGGCAGGCCTATGACGAGCAGTTTATGCAAGGGCGCTACCATACAGGGCTAAATATCTATCGAGAAGGACGGGTAATTGTTGCTGAACGTGTGGCGCAGTCGGCGCAAAGCCGCTGGTTTACGTCTGCTTTGGGGCTAGCTGGACAGCACGTCTATGGGTCATTTTGGGCGGTGCCAAGCTTGAGTGACGTACATGAAAAGCCAATACCGTTAGAGTCAAAAACAGCAGAGTCAACAGCGACCGCGCAAGCAATCATTAAGCAGGCGTCAACCCTTTATTTAGACAGTACGGTATTAATGTTACGGCAAGCGATTGCCCAAGCTGGACTGCCTATCTATTGCACTCACAACTACCAAGCAGTTAATATCCGCTATATCGGTTCGGATGTGCGCGCATGTTTTGAAGCGTTTTATCAGCTTAGAGAAGTCCTGCGTGACCATTGGTGGCAACTTGAGCCTTGTCGTCCAAGAATTTGGGATACGTGATTTTATATTAGGTTAAATGTCAGGTTAAATTAGATATTGAGCCATAATAGATATTGTCTTGCCTGGCACAGTTAATTCAATTTAGAAACAGTACAGCGCTACTGCGATAAATTCTTTACAGCCTCTGTCATGTTTGCGAACCGCTCGCAAGAAAAATTCATACCAGTGGCACGTTGCTACAAATACAATAAGGAACGCCCATGCATCTGACTCCCACGGAAAAAGACAAACTCATGCTGTTTACTGCTGGCATGGTCGCTGAGCGGCGCAAAAATCGCGGCGTTAAACTCAACTACCCCGAAGCCATCGCTTATATCAGTATGCTGCTTATGGAGGGCGCAAGAGATGGCAAACGAGTTGCCGAATTGATGAGTGAAGGGGCGACCTATCTGTCCACCGATGATGTGATGACAGGCGTAGCAGAGATGGTGGATGAAGTACAAATCGAGGCAACGTTCCCCGATGGCACCAAACTGGTTACGGTACACAATCCCATCGTATAGAAGCGTATAGCACTCAAATGATTACTCTAAAATAAGGCGACCCTCATGCAAGCAGGCGAATACCATATCCAAGATGGCGACATCATCTTAAATCAAGGACGGCAGGTACAGCGCATCAGTGTCGCCAACACCGGCGATCGACCTATCCAAATCGGCTCACACTATCATTTCTACGAAGTCAATGATGCCTTGGATTTTGAGAGAGCGCGGACCCGTGGTTATCGCTTGAATATTATCCCTGGTACGGCGGTACGCTTTGAGCCCGGACAGTCACGAGAGGTTGAGCTGGTCGCTTATGCCGGTAAACAGGCAGTATATGGCTTTGCTGGGCGTACGATGGGGCCAGTTACTCTCAATGCCACAATAAATAAATCGATTGGCGTAAGAGCCACTGTAAATGAAGATAGCTCTGATATTAATGCCCAAAAGACGTCTCAAAGCAATGTCCAAGAACCACTTCAAACTACCTCGCAAAAAAGGGTGAGCAGGCGTATCTATGCCGAGCATTTTGGCCCCACTACGGGTGATAAAGTTCGCCTAGCAGATACTGATCTGTGGATACAAGTTGAAGTTGATTTGACTAGTGTTCGGGATGCTACTGCTCACCAAGCAGATGAGTCGCAGAGTGATAAAAGCGCTACCAAAACAACTAAAACACCCGAAATAAAAGGCGAGGAAGTTAAATTTGGGGGCGGTAAGGTCATTCGGGATGGTATGGGGCAAGGACAGTTGCTGGGCGCTGAGGTTGCTGATACCGTTATTACCAATGCGTTGGTCATGGATTATACTGGTATTTATAAAGCGGATATCGGTATCAAGGATGGTCGAATTAGCGCCATTGGTAAAGCCGGCAATCCTGACATCCAACCTGCCATCGATATTCCTATTGGCGGCGCAACTGAGATCATATCTGGCGAAGGTAAAATCCTCACGGCAGGCGGTGTTGATAGCCATATTCACTTTATCGCACCGCAGCAGTGCGAAACGGCCCTCATGTCGGGGGTGACCACGATGCTTGGCGGCGGAACAGGGCCTGCGCAAGGGACCCTCGCTACTACATGTACGCCAGGGGCTTATCATATTGGCTCGATGCTCAAGGCTACTGACAGTATCGCCATGAATATTGGGTTACTGGGGAAAGGTAATGTGAGTGTGCCGGGCCCCATTGCTGAGCAAATCGAAGCGGGTGCCATAGGACTCAAACTACATGAAGACTGGGGCACGACGCCGCAAGCCATCGATAACTGTTTGAGCGTCGCTGACGACTATGATGTGCAAGTCGCCATCCACACCGATACCTTAAACGAAAGTGGCTATCTTGAGAGTACCTTAGCCGCCTTTAAAGATCGCTGTATTCACACCTTTCATACCGAAGGGGCGGGCGGTGGACACGCGCCCGACATTCTAAAAGCTATCGGCGAGTCGCACGTCTTGCCATCCTCAACCAATCCGACACGCCCCTATACCGTTAATACCATTGATGAGCATCTCGACATGCTTATGGTCTGTCACCACCTCAGTCCCGCTATCGCTGAAGATGTTGCCTTTGCCGAAAGTCGTATTCGCCAAGAGACCATTGCTGCCGAAGACATCCTACACGATCTAGGGGCAATCTCGATGATGAGTAGTGACTCACAAGCGATGGGGCGGGTGGGCGAAGTCGTCATTCGCACGTGGCAGACCGCGCATAAGATGAAAGCCCAACGTGGCCATCTGTCACCAGACGCGACCGCTAACATTGAACATGAGCACCAGCGCATTACTCTGACAGACTATGATCATAGTGAGAACAACGATAACTTCCGCATAAAACGTTATATCGCAAAGTACACCATCAATCCTGCGATTACCCACGGTATAAGCGATATGGTCGGCTCTATCGAAATAGGAAAATGGGCGGATATGGTATTATGGTCGCCCAAATTTTTTGGGGTGAAGCCTGAATGCATCATTAAAGGCGGCCTCATTGCCGCTGTGCCGATGGGTGATATCAATGCCTCTATTCCCACACCTCAGCCGGTACATTATCGGCCCATGTTCGCCACGTACCCCAAATCTATTGCCCAGACCAGCATTACCTTTATGTCGCAGGCCGCCATCGACAAGCAAGTGGACAAGCAACTCGGATTAAATAAAGTTATCCAGCCGGTGCATGGTATTCGTGATATCCGTAAAAGTGACATGCGTTTCAACAGCTATTGCCCTGATATGGATATCAATCCTGAGACTTATGAGGTACGAGCTGATGGGCAGTCGCTAACCTGTGAGCCTGCCGATGTATTGCCAATGGCGCAGCGCTATTTTTTATTTTAAGGTTTTAGATCTTTACGCCCGAAATACTGGATACAGCAGACTGTTTGGGCGTCGTTCTACCTTTTCCCTAAACTTTACGCAGTCAGTATTATCAACTAATAGTTTGAGCAACAGCAGCCAGAGTACAGCACCTATGAAAATATTTAATACCCGTCTACAGACACCTAATAATAAGCAGCAAATACAATTAGCAGCGCATTACCAAGCCGCTTACTATTTGCTTTTAGATTTTGACACCCGCCAGCATTCTCGGTTTAGAGCCACCACTGTGTCAGGTGAGAGCGTCGGCGTTGATTTACCCCGTACAGGCACACTTAAAGGCGACGATGTGCTTATCAATGCTGCAGGCGAGTTGATCCAAGTCATCGCCAAGCCGCAAGCTGTGACCAAAGTGACTGCGGATGATGATTTTACGCTGATGAAAGGAGCCTATCATTTGGGTAACCGACATGTGCCTTTGATGTTTGATCACACTGATGCAGGCTATGCTCTATATTTTGAAAACGACCACGTGCTTGCACAAATGCTCGAGCGCCTTGGGTTACAGGTTGAGGCAGCCTCAATGCCGTTCGAGCCTGAAACAGGGGCCTATCAGTCGGGGCAGAGTCATAGCCACTCACACAACCAAGTGCACAGCCATTCGCATAGCTCTTCGCACAGTCATAACCATGAACACAGCAGCCATGAATCTGTAGGTCAGTCATAATGATCGATACCGCTGGGCCAGATAGTCAGCACAATCAGAATAGCCAGCTTGGGCAGTTGCTTATGCTGGCATCGAGCAACTTACCGATCGGCAGCTATACTTACTCACAAGGCGTAGAAGCGGCGATTGAATCAGGAATTATTCACGATGAGAGCACCACGCTTACGTTTATGCAAGACTATTTGCAGCTTGCCGTCATCGGTTATGAGTTGCCTGTATTGGGGCTAATAATGCAAGCACTTGATCACCGCCATGAAGCACTGTCCACGCACCTCGCGCACGACTATCATGCCAGCTTGGAGAGTAAGGAGTTTGTACTTGAGTCCCAGCAGTTGGCACAAGCGATGGTCTCTTGGCTTAATGAAGTTCTCAGGCTAGGCATACCTGCCGACGTACCAGAAGATGGTTATTTGCCACTGTTTGCTCATATTGCCCAGCATTGGCAATTGCCGCTGGCTCAATCGATGACCACTTATGGTTTTGCACAATTAGAAAACATGGTGCTAGCCGCCGTTAAGACCGTACCTTTAGGACAAATGGCAGGTCAACGTATCCTTTGGCAGTTGCAAATTGAGCTGACTGCGCAGATAGATGCGCTTAGTGACACAGTGCAGCAAACCTTTGCCACACTCATAACGTCAGATGCCATTAACACTCAAAGCGTTGTCGATAACCAAGACAATATTAATAACCAAGCTGCTATTAATAATCAACGTGCCCAGCAGTTATGCCAACAACTCTATGAGAGGCTTAATTTATCTAATAATCTACCCAATCTGGCTATCCTCTCAAGCAAGCATGAGGAGCAATACAGTCGGTTGTTTCGCTCATAGTTTTATAGTTGTCCTTATTTATATTTACCGCTACCCTAACTGTCTAAGGAGCTCAGTATGTCTCTAACCCCGCTCAAACCTCAAGACCCGCAAACCTCAAACGCTGATACTAATAGCCTGAATCAATCGTCACAGCTGTCCTCATCTGGTTTATCGTGCTTACGTCTCGGTATTGGTGGTCCTGTGGGCAGTGGCAAAACCGCATTGACCTTGCGTCTGTGCCAAAACTTACGCGACACCGTCAATATGGCGGTGGTGACCAATGATATTTATACTAAGGAAGACTCAGAATTTTTGACTCGCAATAATGCCATGCCTGCTGAGCGCATCCGCGGCGTAGAGACAGGCGGCTGTCCACACACCGCTATCCGCGAAGATGCCTCGATTAATCTGACGACCATCGCTGAGTTGCAAGCAACCTTTGAAGGCTTAGAGATGATTATTATCGAATCAGGTGGCGACAATTTAGCGGCTACTTTTAGTCCTGAGTTATCAGATTTAACCCTATATGTCATTGATGTCTCGGCAGGCGACAAAATACCTCGGAAAGGCGGACCTGGTATCACCAAGTCTGATCTGTTGATTATCAATAAGACCGATCTTGCGCCGATGGTAGGTGCCTCGCTTGAAGTCATGGCGCGAGATGCCAAAAAAATGCGCGGTGATAAGCCCTTTATATTTAGCAATATGAAAACGGGTGATGGGGTGAATGAGATCATCGCCTTTATTAAAGAACATGGCATGCTGGCTTAGCCTACCGTCCATCATTGCCAACCAGACTATTACTGTTAAGGAGCGACCCTATGACACATTGCACAAAAACACCATGCACAAAATCCTCTCGTTTTTCATCGGTTTTATCGTACCCTAGCATTAGCGCAGCTGGCTCATCTGCACTAATGGCATTGCTACTACTGCCCTCATTGGCGCAGGCTCATTCAGGCCATATCCAATCAACGGTAGCGCACGCTCCCTCGTTCCTGAGCACCTTACAAGTGGGACTCATGCATCCAATGACGGGACTGGATCATCTGTTTTTGGCAGTAGGCATGGGTATGTTGTTTTATGGATTGCAAAAGCCTCGTATAGGGATGGGGTCATTAACAGTAGGATTGTCATTAGGCGTGGTTTTAGCCACTGCTATTACATTATTTGGAGGTTTTGGGTTTGCGGCTTCCTTTGGCCTAACAGCTGGATTGATTGAGGGGGCAATACTATTATCCGTAGTGGTATTGGCCGTTGTTTTAATGGGTCAGCGGAGTGGGCAGAAAGCGTCATCAAGGTTGCCATCAATGCGCACGTTAAGCACACGTTATTTACCGTTACTGAGTATTGGTTTTGGTGGTTTGGCAGTATTTCATGGTATGGCACACGCGATGGAAGTGCCCGCACAGGTTGGTGCTGCAGGTCAGCTAGGGTTTTATGCAGGCATGATGGTATCTATGTTAGGGTTATACTCAGCCGGTATACTGATCAATCAGCAGTTGCAGCAACGTCTCGGTGGTAGTTTCTGGCTACAACGCGGGCTAGTAGTATTAGGGCTAGGCGCTGTGTTTATTCCTGTTTTAACTTAGAATGTTATTTGTATTGTGACTCAAATATAGTCAAAGAACCTAACAACTATCACAGATAAAGAACCATAAGAAGAACAACGTATCAATACAATCTAAACGCCACTCTTTACGCTTTTGTTTAATCCATGCCCATGTCTGCTCGATAGGGTTTA
>NZ_CAJHBI010000028.1 GCF_904846605.1 Psychrobacter sp. 72-O-c | reverse complement strand
GAGACGTTGGCGAGCTCTGGGGTTACTCTCGGTCTTCGAGAGTTTGCCAAAGTCATGATCTTTTAGGGTATATGTTGGTATAGTCATAGCTGAATTATACTATATATTATGGGTTTGGTATTAGTATAGTCATCATTTACTGTGGCAATTGCCAGTCAATAGGCGTTTTGCCAAATTGTCTCAGATAATCATTGGTTTTAGAAAATGGCTTTGAACCAAAAAATCCACCACGATTGGCCGCCAGTGGTGAGGGATGCACGGCCGTTAAAATTAGATGTTTATCAGTATCGATATATTTACCTTTCTTTTGCGCTTTGCTGCCCCACAGAATAAATACGGTATGCTCTGTTTGTTGATTAATAATGTCAATGACAGCGTCGGTAAACTGCTCCCAACCTTTATTTTGATGACTGTTTGGCTCGCCTTCACTGACAGTTAGTGAGCTATTCAATAACAATACGCCTTGCTGCGCCCAATAGGTCAAATCACCGTGAGCTGAGTAACTGGTGTCAATATCAGTAGCCATTTCTTTAAGCACATTATTCAGTGATGGTGGCTTAGGAATCGCTTTTGGTACTGAGAATGAAAGCCCCATCGCCTGCCCTGGACGATGATAAGGATCTTGACCTAAAATAACGACTTTGACATGTGCTAAAGGCGTTAGGTTAAAGGCATTAAACATCAGAGGGGCTGGCGGATAAATACTGTCACTCGACTGATAAGCTTGCTTTAAGAATGCGCGGAGATCATCCATATTATCGGAAGTCAGCTCATCAGTTAGCGCTAATTTCCAATCTTCTGGCAAACGTACATTATCTAAAATAGCTTGTTTTTGCTCAGCTGTTTTCTCAGTTGTCGTGTTCTCTGCCTGCTCATCATCAAATAATTGCATGGGTCTATCGCCTCTTTTTTAGTTGCTTTTTAGTTGTTTATAATTAGTTTGACACAGTTTATTTAGCACTCATCAAAACCTCACATTAATAAATCTGTCATTCAAATAATGATGGTAGCAAAAAAAGACGTTACATTTCATTATAAAAGGTTAGTAAACATATAAACATCGGCTAAATGTTAGCGAAAAAAAACGGCTGCCGTAGCAACCGTTTTTATTTATACCAATATTCAATTCAGGATTATTCATATCAATTGACTAAATAATTTATGATTGAATAGCTTACGATTAACCAACTTAGCTTGCCACTGACTCAGAGTCTGAGCGCGGCTCGTAGGTCTCAACAACTGTCAATATGATTCGACTATCGCTTGAGCCTTTATCACTTTGCATATTGCCGCTTTGCATATTAGAGGCCGTTTTCTCAATAGAGATATTGTTAGATTCGGCATCAGCGTCAGTATCTTCTGGCTCTAAAGTAAGATGTACTACCCCGCCATTGACCAAGTCACCAAACAAAATCATACCTGCCAATGGTTTTTTAATCTCATCTTGAATCAGACGCTGCATGGGACGGGCGCCCATCAGGCGGTCATAGCCCTTCTCAGCTAAATAATCACGTACCTCGTCATCAATCTCTAAAGTCACTTGCTTATCATCAAGCTGGACTTGTAGCTCAACCAAGAATTTATCGACCACTGATACCACTACTGAAGTATCTAGCGCATTGAACTGAATGATGGCATCCAAGCGGTTACGGAACTCAGGACTAAAGACGCGCTTGAGTGACTCATTGTTATCACGACTATGATCTTGCTGGGTAAAGCCCATAGAGGAGCGGCTGATACTGTCAGCACCAACGTTAGTAGTCATAATGACAACAACTTGTTTAAAGCTAGCCACTCGGCCATTATTATCAGTTAGCGTGCCGTGGTCCATAACTTGTAATAGCAAGTTAAAGACATCTGGATGCGCTTTTTCAATCTCATCAAACAGTAATACGCAATGAGGATGCTGATTAATCTTTTCAGTAAGCAAACCACCTTGGTCATAACCAACATAGCCTGGAGGCGCGCCAATCAAACGTGAGGCGGTATGCGCTTCCATGTACTCTGACATATCAAAGCGCACTAGCTCAACACCTAGCAAACTGGCCAGCTGGCGCGATACTTCTGTCTTACCAACCCCTGTTGGCCCTGCAAACATAAAGGAACCAATTGGCTTCTCCGGTGCTTTAAGACCCGCACGAGATAATTTAATAGCATCGGCCAAGGTCGCAATCGCTTCATCTTGACCAAAGACTAAGCGTTTCAAGTCGCGATCTAGATGTTCAAGAACACTCTTATCATCGCTTGAAATCGACTTAGGTGGAATACGCGCTAACTTAGCAACAATAGCTTCAATGTCTGCCACGTCAATTTTCATTGGTGGTTTTTTATTTTTCGCTTTCTTAAAATCAGCAGCCTTCGACTTATCACTGGCTTTAGCAGCTAAAGCTTCATCTTGCATTTCGTTATCAGTGCCATCAACTTCATTGGTGTCTGTATCGATTTGCTCGTCAAAATCCTGCTCCAAATCAGCAATTAAACTGTCTTCAGCATTGATGTCATCAGCATCAGGAATAACGCCCAGGCGTTTATACGCACCGGCCTCGTCGATGACATCAATAGCCTTATCCGGTAAGAAACGCTCGTGGATATGCTTAGACGACAGCTGTACTGCACTGATTAGAGCTTCATCGGTATACGCGACATTATGAAATTCTTCATAACGTGGTTTAAGACCGCGTAAGATATCGATACTCTCATCAATACTCGGTTCTTTGACATCAATTTTTTGAAAGCGGCGTGATAATGCATGATCTTTTTCAAACACCTGACGATATTCTGTAAAGGTGGTTGAACCCACACAGCGTAACTCACCATTAGCAAGAGCTGGTTTGATTAAATTAGACACATCCATATTACTGCTCATGGACGAGCCTGCCCCAATAATCATATGAATCTCATCAATAAATAAGATCGCATTGGGTTTATTCTTCAGGGCATCAAGCAGCGCCTTCATCCGTTTTTCGAAATCACCACGGTATTTTGTACCTGCAATCAATGCGCCAATATCTAAGCTATAAATCACGCAACCATTAAGTGGTTTTGGCGCTTTATCATTGATAATCAACCAGGCTAAACCTTCAGCAATCGAGGTCTTACCAACGCCCGGCTCACCGACTAACAGCGGGTTGTTTTTACGGCGGCGGCACAATACTTGCGCTGCACGCTCGATTTCAGGACCCCGCCCAATGAGCGGATCAGTCTTACCTTCCGCTGCACGCTGGTTGAGGTTACTAGCGAATTCTACTAAGGGGTCTTTGCTGGTCTTTTCAGAAGCACTACGACGCTCACCCGTTATAGAAGCGCGTGGCTCAGATGGCTCCTCTTTGTCTTGCCCATGAGATAGATATTGGGTCAGCTCAAGGCGGCTGATACCTTGCTTTTTCAGCAAATAAACCGCATAGGTATCATGCTCTGAGAACATAGACACTAAAATATCTGAGCCCTCGACCAAACGGCCACCGCCGATAGACTGCACATGGAAGATTGCCCGTTGCAAAATACGATCAAAGCTTTGGGTAGGCTGCGGTGACTGCTCTATATCGACATCTACTGTTGGCGTGTGCTTATTAATATAAGCTTCAAGCTCAGTACGCAAATTTGAGACATTAGCATTGCAGGCAGTCAAAGTGTTGGCAGCATGAGTGTTTTCTAACAGTGCCAGTAACAAGTGCTCAACAGTCAGATATTCATGTGATTTTTGACGCGCAAGCGTCATGGCTAGACGCAAGGAGACTTCAAGATGACGACTTAACATAACGAATTCCTACGGTTATACATATCTTTAGGATTTAGTAGCTTAATGAGTAAATCAGGGCGACAGATGGATTGTTCAAGGTAGATAACAATACGCTATCACTAATAATCAATCCAATAACAGGTAACAATAATTGATCAGCAAAGAGTAATACAAAACGATTAATACAAAACGGTTTACGTCAGCTGTCATTCATCTCAACATGATAAGCACGCATAGTCAATCTATTAACACGTACTAAAATGTATCAAATAATACCGCAAACGTAAAGTTAATGGCGCAGCAGAAGTAACTTTACAATCTGGTTGAATGAATAGAAAGATTAATAGTAAAAAACAGCAATAGAGGGACAACAATGAGGATATACAAAAGCAAGGGTTCTAAACAATACGTATACCATACGATATTTGCGAATACTTGGTTCGCTATATATATATAGGGATACTTAAGAAAGAAATCAAGGTCAAAATAGAGAGTCAAAAACAGATTTGGATATTTTTATACAGTAGGATTTATACAAAAATGTATTAGAAAAAGCAGTTTATAACACTTGGATAATTATTCTTAAAACCGATTTATTGGAGTAACAGGGTCAGAGAAAAGGGCAAAAGTATAATATTCAAATAACGATAAAACGATTGGCCCTATTCACCTTGATGTGGCTCGATCTGGGTAAGTAGCGGATAGCCTTCACGGTGGGCTAGACTATTAACCTTTTTTGCTTTGGTCTCAGCGATATCTTTAGGGTAGATACCCGCGATACCTTTGCTATTATTATGAATAGTTAGCATAACCTCAACGGCTGAATCAATGCTATGACGGAATTCTGACTGCAAAATGTAGACCACAAACTCCATTGGCGTATAGTTATCGTTATACATAACTACCGCATACATTGGCGGTTTTGCCACTTCCGGTTCCGCCACCATAACGTCTGCTTGCGGCGTGGTTTCGCCATCAGGGTCACTATCTTGCGCACGATGAGCGGGCACATTTGGAAAGTGCCAATCAAAAACAACGGGTTTAGCTTGTGATAATATTTGTTTCATCATAATCAAAGTATAAACTAAAAGGTAAGCTAACAATAAAAGAGAGACTATCAGGTATAAAAGTGATAGGTAAAATATACGGTGAAGCGGTTGTTAAAAGTAAAGCAGTTATTACCAAGCAAACAGTCACTGGAAATTGAATGGTTATTCAGAAGCAATGGGCCTTTTATCGGCTTCTGGTAAATCTAAAAGCGACAGTGGCATGTTATCGACCATAGCACCAAGTTTCCAATCATACAATTGCTCCACTTCCTGATCGCCTGCCTTTAAAATGAGCTTAATTTGTAGCGGCTTAAAGCCTGACGGCATTACAAAGCGTCCACGAATGCGTTCAATACCTTTAATAGCATAACGAGCAGGATCTAGCGGCACTTCTACGAAATCATCATCGTTTAGCAGTGTCAAGCTGACCGTTAGATTCTTTGCTTGCCCATCACTACTGAGCATACCAATATCGAAACCATACTCAAAAGTGTTCTCAGGTAATGGTTCAATCTTAGCGCCAAGTATCTGTAACGGCATGCCACCTTTATCACTAATCACACTAGCATATAGCCCATTGAGCTGTGTGACTTGCTCATTTTCAACTTTTAGGGCTTGCTGAGTCTGACGTAGATCATCTAAATTTGCCAAACTGATCGTTAACTCTTGTTTGGCAGTCGTCGCTTGATTCGTCGACATCTTATGACTTAAGCGCAAATCGGTGAGCTCTTTGTTCGCCTGCTCACTGTTTATAGTGGCTTGTTTTGTCTCGGATTGCATCGAATAGTAGCCACTCTGGTAGCCAAGCTTGTGGCCAAACATCAATCCAACAGCAGCAGTCACTAATATCACTATTACAAAGAGCGCCAATACCAACGTCGACGCACCTTGTTGTTTGCCAACTATACAGTTTTTAATACTGTTACGACTATTTATAATGTTATCTATACTTTGATAAGAAGACAGTAGTCCACGCTCAGACTTGTCTGATGCGGAATCTTGGCACGATGAACTTGCTGCCTGCAAGCGCAAGCGGTGGGCAGTCTTAACAAGCATCTAGAAGGCATCTCTTAACAGTAAGGGGATGTATTATAACGGAATTTAGAATCAATACCTAGCACCGTAAATACGAATAACCGAATAGTAAAGGTTCAGTGATAAAGTTTAGGCTATAGGTACATATGAAATAGTGTTCATAGAATACTATTAACTAAAAGACATTAAAGGTCAATCATTCATGGAACGTTTAAGGAACAACAGGCGCAAAATTTAATCCTAAGGTCTCATCAAGACCAAACATAACATTCATGTTTTGTACTGCTTGCCCCGCCGCCCCTTTCACTAAATTATCTTGTACCACTAGTACGGTCAGCTCAGCACGCGCGTTATCTTGGTGCACTGCTATACGTAAACGGTTGCTGGCACGGACACTACGGGTATCAGGATAAATACCGCTTGGCATCACATCAATAAACACTTCTGAGGCATAACTGGTCTCAAATTCGTGTTGCCAGTCGATATTAGCGCCCGCTTCGGTCAGCTCCATATGAATAGAGCTGAACATACCGCGTATCATCGGTACTAAATGCGGTAAAAAACGAACACGCTGGGTAAACTGGCTATTTAATAATTGCGCAATGCCCTGCTCAATTTCCGGCAGATGACGATGACCCGTCACCCCGTAAGCTTTAAAATTATCCGTAGTTTCCGCATAATTAAGCGCAATACTTGCTTGGCGACCAGCACCTGATACGCCAGACTTGGCATCAATAACAATCCGTGAGTCAATTAGGCGCGTTGCTTGCTTGTTTTGTGCCTCAATAATAGGTTTTAATCCTAAAATAGCAGTGGTAGGGTAACAACCGGGGTTACCTACCAACAGAGCGTTTGCAAGCTTATCACGATTGATTTCAGGTAAGCCATACACAGCCGTTTTTAATAGCTCAGGACAAGCATGCGGCTGTTGATACCATTGTTCAAACTCAGTCAATGATTGCAGACGAAAATCAGCGGCCAGATCAATGACTCTAACACCCGCTTGGGTCAGCGCCTCTGCTTGCTTCATCGCCACCCCATGCGGCGTGGCAAAGAATACTACATCGCAATGTTGTAGCGCAGCGAGCGTATCATCACCTAAGTCACTAAAGACCAAGTCTGAGATACCGCGCAAGCTTGGAAATATCTCATCAGCACGCGTTCCTGCCTCACTGCGCGAGGTTAGCAAATCGATAGACACCTCAGGATGCGTAGACAGTAAGCGAATAAGCTCAATACCTGTATAGCCTGTTCCACCGACAATGGCTGCTGAAATCATAAGAGGTCCTTTTTGCTTAGTAAACGCTGAATATGTATAACACTAAATATCTAAATTTTATAATCGTGCACGGCGTCGACAAATACTTTGGCATGATCAGGATCAACCCACTGGGTAATACCATGACCTAGGTTTGCCACATAGCCCGTTTTATCGCCACAGGCGTATGCACTGTCAAGCATCAACTTCACTTCAGAGCGAATAGTCGCTGGCGAACCGTATAGCGTCGCCGGGTCTAAATTACCCTGAATGGCTTTACTACTCTGTAGCTTTTTATGCTGTTTGGTCAACTGGCGCTGGCTTTCAGTCAACACTTGACGGGCACGATCAAGCGGCATCGTCCAATCTAATCCCAAAGCATCAGCCTCGCTATCCGCTTGAATATCAAGCCAAAGGCCGCCACCTTTGGTAAATAAGATGACTGGTACTTCAGGATGCCGCGCTTTTAGTGCAGCAACGATACGCTTATTGTACCTATGCGAAAACTCTATAAACTGACGGTGACCAAGTCCCCCGCCCCAGCTATCGAATATTTGTACCGCTTGCGCACCAGCGATGATTTGGGCATCCAAATAATCAATCACTGATGTTGCCAGCTTATCAAGCAGTTGATGCAGAAGTTCAGGATTGCTATAGAGCATACCTTTAGTATAACGGTAGTCTTTTGAACTGCCGCCTTCAATCATATAGGTCGCTAGCGTCCAAGGACTGCCCGAAAATCCAAATAACGGTACTTGTCCATTAAGAGCCTTACGAATACTAGTCACCGCTCGCATCACATAATCTAGCGAATCGTTAACATCTAGGGTTGGTAACTTGTCAATATCGGACTGCTGACGGATAGTACGTTTAAACTTAGGACCTTCACCGGTCTCAAAATATAAGCCTAATCCCATGGCATCTGGAATGGTCAAAATATCACTAAATATAATGGCCGCATCTAGATCCATACGTCGTAACGGCTGCAATGTCACTTCCGTGGCGCGATCAGTGTCTTTGCACAGGCTCATAAAGTCACCTGCTTCAGCACGGGTGGCTTTATATTCTGGTAAGTAGCGACCGGCCTGACGCATCATCCATACCGGTGTGGTATCTACCGGCTCAAACCGCAGAGCGCGCAGCAGTCTATCGTTTTTGAGAGGAGCAAAATTTTGCTTAGGTGAGTTATCGTTGTCCGAGGCGCTCATGCACAAATCTCCAAAATAGTACAATATCGATTATTGTCATTGTTAAACATAAATAGGGATAGAAAAAATACAACTGTTAAAATACCCAGATGTAATTAATGCCATAAAGATAAGCTCTGTTATGGCATTAAGGTCTTAATGTGTAAACATACTCACTGCACGTAATTGGTATCAGCTTAAACAATAATAAAAAGGTTTCATAGTTCAGCTATGTATCTCAGTTATTTATCTAAGCTAATTACAATATATTACATGGACAGCGCTAAGTTATCGCGATGTACCATCACCACGCGCTCTTCGTTATTACCAAGAATTCTATCGAACTGCTCGGTACGCTCACGTGCAACACGGCGCGCATCGGTAGACGAGAAATTGACTTGGCCAACGGCTAAGCGCTCATGGGTATCTTGATGAATGATCTCTACCACATCACCTTCATCAAAGTCCCCGCGAACCTCTACCACACCGACCGGAAGCAAACTTCTATTGTGCTCGATCAACGCTTTTGCCGCGCCGGCATCCACAATCAGAGCGCCTGACATCCGCAAATGTGCCGCGATCCACTGTTTGCGGGCGATGATTTTGTCCTCATCATTGGTGGTTAATAAGGTACCGACTGCTTCGCCTGCTACCACACGGGTGATGACATCTTCAATAGCACCACTCACAATAACAGTGGGACAACCACCCATAGCTGCCAAACGACCGGCACGAATCTTGGTCAGCATTCCACCGCGTCCAAGCTTGCCGCCATCGCCGGCAATATCAAATAAATAATCAGCCATAGCACGCTCTTGACGAATCATTCTGGCATTGGGGTTATCACGTGGATTGTCAGTAAACACGCCTTCTTGATCGGTTAAGATAATGTATAAATCAGCATTGACCATGGCCGCTGCCATCGCGCCTAAGGTGTCATTATCGCCAAACTTAATCTCATCAATGGTGATGGTATCGTTTTCATTAATCACTGGCAGTACACGCCACTCTAATAGCTGAGTCAGTGCGCTAGTGGTATTCAGATAACGACTACGATTGGACAAATCATCATGCGTCAACAGCAACTGCGAGCTCTGTATACCATGTTGGATAAGGGCTGACCACCAAGTACCAATCAAACCCATCTGACCGATAGAGGCACAGGCTTGTAATGCTGCGAGCTTATTAGGCCGCTCATCAAGATTCATGCGTACCACACCTTCAGCGACCGCACCTGATGACACCAACAACACTTCCACACCTTGGTTATGCAATTCAGCAATTTGTGTCGCCCACTCGTATATGGCAGTACGATCCAATCCTCGACCATTATTAGTCAACAATGATGAGCCAATCTTGACAATAACGCGCTGAATATCAAAGTTGCGGGTTTGTTTGATAAACCTTGGTTCTTCGGTCGTATTTTCCATGTCAACTGCCATAAAAACTCCTGTCTATTGCGGGGATTAATTTAAAAATCAATTTAAAAAGTAAATAAGTGGCCTATTCTTTTGTGCTATCAAAATCGTGCTGCCAAATAGGCATAATACAGATAAGTGTACTAGTGTCGGTAAAAGAGCAATAAAAGAAGATACTTATAAAATAATCAAACTCTTCTCTTATTGTTAATATTAAGCTTTTAACGTCAAACCGTCCATCTCATTCAGTAATATCAACCTAAGTATTATCAAATTAAGTACTGTCAAACTAAGGGGCGTAGGCCACTTCGACGCCATCATCGTCATCGTCATCGAAATGATCATTATCAAGAATATCGTTGTCAGGTAAGTCTGTACCTTCGCGTTGCGCTTTACGAGCTGCACGGTACGCTTCGCGCTGTGCTTCAGTGTTACGGCGAACTTCTACTTCTAAACGCTCAAATCGCGCTTTTTGTGCTTCGGCAAACTCTGGTTCTTCTTCTTCAAGCTGGCGCTCGCGCTCAATCTCATTCATTAAATGATATTTTACGGCATCAGTACCCTCACCCATTAAGGTTGAGGTACGAAATACGTCCCCTGTCCAGCCAAGCTCCGCAACGATATGAGTACACAACTCGTTCAATTCTTCTTCATCAATAACCTGATCAATTTTATTCAATATTAAAATTTGCGGTAAATTAGCCAGTTCAGGAGAAAAACGTTCAAGTTCATTTAAGATAATGCGAGCATTATTGACCGGATCTGTGCCATCAATAGGCTGTATATCAACAATATGCAACAGGCGACGCGTACGTGCCACATGTTTTAAGAAGCGAATACCCAGACCCGCACCTTCTGATGCGCCCTCGATAAGCCCTGGAATATCCGCCATCACGAATGAGCGATGGCGACCAATATCAACCACGCCTAAATTTGGTACCAAAGTCGTAAATGGATAGTCAGCAACTTTGGGTGTCGCAGCAGAAACTTGACGAATAAAGGTTGATTTACCCGCATTCGGAAGACCAATCAGTCCTACGTCTGCCACAACTTTTAGCTCAAGCTTTAATACTTTTAACTCACCTTCAAAGCCTGAGGTCGCTTTTCGTGGCGCTTGGTTGGTAGAGCTTTTAAAATGAGTATTACCTAAACCGCCATCACCACCTTTAGCAATTAATAAAGTCTGATCTATTTCGGTCATATCGCCGATGACTTCATCGGTTTCGGTATCAATAATAGTGGTACCAATAGGAACTGACAAGAAAATATCGTCAGAGCCTTTACCGGCACAGTTCTTACTATGGCCGTTTTCACCACGCATTGCATCATAGCGACGGGTATAGCGATAGTCGACTAAAGTGTTGGTGTTGTCATCAGCAATGACATAAACGTCACCGCCACTGCCGCCGTCACCGCCATCAGGACCACCGCGAGGGACGTATTTTTCTCGGCGAAAACTGGCGATACCGTTACCACCATCACCTGCTTTTACTGTTACGATGGCTTCATCAATAAATCGCATGTTACGTTCCTTAATTGTCAATCTGGTTTATAGCCAGTGACTGTATTTGTATTCGGTTTATATTCGGTTTATATTCAGTTTGTATTTGCGTCTATGTTCGCATGTTCCACTTTGCATATCTAAAATGGATACGTTCACGCCAGCACCAAACAATATCTACAAGTTAATATGAGCACTTATTATGGCAACAACACCCGATAATCAATCGGACTATCGAGTGCTGTATTTAATAGCGATAACACTTACTAATAATAATGACCAGTATAACATTTAAGGACAAGATGCAAACCATACTTGTATAGCCATGTCTAGCCTAGCTATCTTCATCTTAGTCGTTTTATGCTGGAATTTGAGTGTAGCTGATACCAGCCATCTGCGTGGCTAAGCGTAGTACCTGAGTACTATAGCCTACTTCGTTGTCATACCAAATATAGACAATAGCTTGATTGCCAGTGAGTATTGTGGCCTGAGCATCTACCACACCAACGTGGGTAGTACCTACAAAGTCAGTCGAGACCGCTTCTGTCGAGTCCGTATAAGCGATTTGCGACTGCCATGTGCTGCTATTAGATACTTTACGCATAAACTCATTTAAAGCATCAGCACTTTGCGGTACGCTTTTTAGATTTAAGTTTAAAATCGCTAAGCTAACGTTGGGCGTGGGTACACGAATAGCATTACCGGTGAGTTTGCCGCTTAGCTCTGGTAGGGCTTTGCCCACTGCCTTTGCAGCGCCAGTGCTAGTAATAACCATGTTCATTACGGCACTGCGCCCACGGCGATCTGCTTTGTGATAGTTATCAACCAAGTTTTGGTCATTGGTAAAGGAGTGAATGGTCTCAACGTGGCCGTTTTCGATACCGAACTCATCATTCAGTACTTTTAGCATTGGCGTAATGGCGTTAGTGGTACAACTGGCAGCACTAACAAGAGTGTCGTCACCGATAGTATCATTGTTAACACCGTAAACGACGTTTTTAATCTCGCCACCAGAAGGGGCGGTTAGCAAGACTTTTTGTACACCTTTAGCTTGTAGGTGCTTGCCAAGACCCGCTTCGTCTTTCCAAATACCGGTATTATCAATAATTAAAGCATTATCAATACCATAAGCGGTATAGTCAATTTCACTCGGATCATTAGCATAAATAACTTGTATAAAACGACCATTAACAATCATGCCATTATTGTCATCATCAATACTAATTCCGCCTAAAAATCTACCATGAATTGAGTCACGCTCAAGCAATGAGATGCGTTTGGCTAAGTCGCCAGCAGCGGCAGGACGTACCACGATAGCTTTTAATTGTAGGCCTTTCGCGCTTGAGGCTTGTGATAACAATAGACGCGTTAAGATACGACCAATACGACCAAAACCATATAACACCACATCGGTAGCACCATTTACGGTGTTTTTATCATTATCAGTAGACTGTAGGGCAGCTTGTATATCACTGTCGCTAGCAATTAGCTGACCGACATCGACTCGCGCCGCTTGAATATTCTCACTAGCTGCCAATGCTTTGACCATTGCTAAAGTGTCGGCAATAGCGATCGGCTTAGCGCCTTGTTCACGTATTGCCGCTTTTTGATGCAATGCCAGTACTTGACCTACTGAAGTCGTATCAAGTGTTTCACCGAACAAGGTGACTTGCACATCTTGCTCGTTATAAAGTTTATTGAGCAAACCAATCAATTCGATGGCTTGTTGTTCTTGATTGTTATAGTTGGTTAAGTGATCTTGATGTAATTGGCGTAAGGTATCAGCGTTGCTCACGAGAAACATCCTTCTGGTCAGTAGAATTTAATAGTAATGAAAACAGGTTAATAAAACGATCACGTATAAAATACGATAAAACTAAGAAGAAACTGGGATTACTCGGTATGGTAAAGCGACAAATACGAATAATTATGGGCGTCAGTGCTTTTAAATCGTCTGTATTTTAGCTCAAAACGCCTTATTTTGCCAGTGATAACCATTATTAGCGACGGTTATACCGTCATAAGAATGATCCTATAGAAGTTTTTTTCAGATTAGTAACCGCTTCTTTGAAAAATTAAAAGACAAAAACAGCTTACTAAGCTGTCTTCTTTATCTATTAAAAAGTTTCTTATCAATCCAACTTCTAAAAACAAACCCTATTCAACAAACTTTTATTGAGAGGCCAAATACTAGGAAGCTAGATTAAGTAACTAGGTTAAGCAACTCAATATCATGGGATTAGACTAACGGTTTGATTGCTATGCGTTGTCAACTTAAACTCTTTTAGATCATAGCCTTGTTGCTGAGCAATCTCACGATATTTGGCATAAGTCTGCTGAGTGATATTAGGCGAACGGGCCAACAACCATAGGTATTTCTTATCTGGCGTACCTACTAAGGCTGTCTTATAGTCTGCATCACGAGCCAGCACCCAATAGTCAGCGCGCCCTACCGGCAACCAACGAATCCATGAAGGTAAAAAACTGACCTTCAACTTGCTGCCAGTATTATCAGCAGGCTTTGCCAGTCCTTCAGCAGTTATGGCTGTACCATTTTCACCACTACATTTATTGAGCACCGTAATGCCTGATCCATCGGTTTTGCCAGTATAGGTAGCGGTCACGTCACTTGCACATTTGCGCTGAAAGTACATGGGCAAGCGCCCTATTTCATACCAAGTGCCCGCATATTGCTCAAGATCAACGCTGTCTACGGTCGTTGGCGTGCTTGCAGATTTATGAATGATTGATGAAGGTTTAATCGCTAGTGTCGCAGTAGTAGTCTTATCAGTCGTGGCGTTATTAGTTGTGGTACTAATTGTGGTATTGGGCACACTCATCGGTGCAGCATAAGCTGAAAACGCCGCCAATGGTATGATAATCGCTAAGGCAATCGCGGTATGCTTGATCAATCCATTCATAAATACTCGCTCCGGTATTACATTGCTAGATGTATTATGCGTTGTTGATAGGTTATTCATATCCTGATTAACACCGACTTGAGTAGAACCAGCTTGAATGAAACTGGCTTGTTGAAGGCTGTCTTTTTTTAAATTCTTTGCTTGTAGGCTATCTGTTTCTAAGTTTTCTGATTTTAAATCATCTAGATCAGTACCATCTTGCTTAAAGCCATTTTGTAACTTATCAATTTGCTCATCCGACAGTTGCGTCACAGAGGGCGCTATATCAGCTGCTTTACCTGATTTTTTATAGCCGCTAGCAATGCTAGGCTTTTCTATATCATCGTGACCATCGTGCTTTGTAATCGTATTTGTATTGTTAGTCATAATAGACTCTTGTGCCTTCATCATGCTGTTGTCGAGACGCTTGTATGCAAAATAAGTATCTTTTGAATACGATCCTTCTAAAGAATGATGTAAATCTTCGTAATATTTAGCGTCATTGCTGGCGCTACCGGTCTGTTTCATTTTGTCGCTGCTCAGATAGCGAGAACTTGGATAGCTAATCTGCTGCGATTGAGAACCGGCTGCCTGTGAGTCAGACCATGCTGACTGAGGTAACTTATTGGTTTTCATAGTAGTACCATTAATAGTTATATATGTAATTAGATTTAATTGATTTAATTGATTTAACAAAAGAGACTCAACTAAATCAATAAGCCATAATTAACTATTGATAATTTAGTCCCTCTTTAATTTCATATCCTATATTAAGGGCAGTACTACTATTAAAACAGTGCGGCAATGTAGGAAAAGGCAACGGTTTGTAAGTAATTATGTGTCTATTTCATATATTAGTTATATGGTTACTAACTTGTAAAATATGTTGAAAAACAACTATTTGTACTGGTTGACTATGTTCTCTAATCTATTTCTAATCCAGTTTTATACTGTCAATATTAACGTGTCCGTTAACCCTATAAAATTAGGCTTTAGCGATATGAAATCAACATCTAGCCTTGTAAAAATTGCCGAATACCAGCGATGCTTATAGCACCGTACTGATCGGCCTGTTCAAACATTATTGGTGACAAACCACCCAAACCAATAACTGGCATGTCAGCTAATTGTGCCAATGCTGACCACGCTTGCCAGCCAAGTGGTTCACTATCAGGATGGGATTGGGTTGCTAGTACTGGCGATAAAAAGATACCGATAACGGGTGGTTTTTGATGTTGTAAGCGTGTCGCGGCAAATTGGTTGGCCGTGTGAATACTTTCTGCATCATGGCAGCTTACTATTAATGGACGGCTTGAAGAATCGTATTGGCTGCCTTTAGACTTGTCTTCAGAGTCATCGTTTTGAAAACCATTAAACCAGCACATCAATTCATGATGTGTTAGATGAACCGCTACAACTTGATTGCTAATTTCAGCGGGCGGTGTATTTTCTGGTGTTTCAGACTTTGTTAAAATTTTATCAGTACTGTCATGTTGATAACCATTAGCATAAGGCAACACACTATAAATATCAGGTCGTAAGTGCATCAACTGAGCCGCAAGTTCCGCATCAGTAACCTTTGTTTTGCTTGCTACTTTACTCTCCAATTCGGATGCTTTGGTGCGTATATATACCCAGGTATTTTTAGAGATATGCTGTTGATGATAGGCAAGCCATGCATTACTGGCATCAGTGTCTTCGCTAAAATGTATTAACGGGTAAGTAACCGTCATCTGCGTTGGTAGCTGTAGCCATGCCAAAATAGTCTGATTGGCAGCAGGTAGCGGATAATCACCTGCCAGCAGCTGGCTCTTGGTCGCCCATGTTAATGCCTGCCCCTCTAAACCATAGTCGCAGTGTTGATGTTGCTTATACTGTTCTGCGGTTAGCGCAACCTTATATACCTGCAGGCATACTTGCTTATCACCATAGTCATGATGCAAACGACCAAGCTTGACCAAATGATTACTCTGTATATCAATACCAGTCTCCTCGCTAACCTCACGTATTAATGCGGCTGATGCTGTCTCATGACTGTCTATCTTACCGCCAACAAATTCATAGCGGTTGCCCTGATGCTGACTAGAGTTGCGAAACCCAAGCAAATATTGCTCTTGATGATGTATTACCGCCACAGCGACATTGACGATGGATTTATGATTAACTACTTTATCAATGGTCGCCTTATCAACGACCGACTTGTCATCATTATTAGCTTGCTGTTCTTCAACTTTATTCAACATTACTGTTTCCTAAATGGTAACTTCCTAGGTGATTATTTTATAAATGATTGTTTTCTAGGTAATTAATTATGTCCCACTTTATTATTTTTGCAAAAAACACTAGTGTGGACGAACGATTGAATAGAGTACCTAAAGTTAAGTTACATAAGTTTACTTAATATCTGTGATTTATTTTACCAATTGGCTTGTAAAATACTTCAATATAAATGATAATCATTATCGTTAATTAGATTTATTCAGTGCGTATCCTGTTTAGCTCGACGCTGTTTATATTGTCGTTATCCATAACCCAGCCAATCACCTACTAAAAAGCCAAAAGGAATTCATTATGAGCATGGTTATCTCTCGTTACCTAAATTGCCGCGAAAATCGGCTGCCTACTTTGCAGTCACAGCATCTATTTGCCCTAACTAAAGAAGTTCGTATTGAACATGAAGGCGAAGAGTATCGCTTACGCCTAACCCGTAATAATCGCTTAATTTTGACCAAATAGCTTATATAGCCTTAAAAAATTTCACAGCGACAAAAAAACGCCTTCGATAAGGCGTTTTTTGTTGATGGCATTTGTCACATTAATCGATTACTCTGTATGAATTGATAACAATATCAACGCCCAAACTGCCCATTACTAAAGCTAGCCAGCGCTAAAACTGCCAACTATAAACCACATCAACCACATTTTCCGCAGCGGAAGTCGCTTCGACATAAACACGGCGGGTCAGCTGATAGCGAATGGATAAGCTATTTTGGGCATTAAAGACACCTACCCCATAGCGGATATATAAGTCAGGCGATACATAGCCGGTGACATTCACATTGGTATCTTCGCTGTTGCCTGATGCATCAACCGTTAAGCTCTGTAGACCAAAAGCTTGGCCTATTTGATTGGTTATATTGCGTGTGCCGCTTAAGCCAAAATTAAGTCCAGCGGCTGCCAAATTGTTGGTCACTTGTGACTTGAAGCCTTGCTCACTGATTTGAGTCGCGCTGCCATTGTTGATGCGACCAGTCACCAACGCATTCATAGCTTGCTGCTGAGTCAGTCCCGCATTGTTAAAGACCACAATATTTGGGTTTGTAGGACTGCCTCTAACTCGAACCCCTACGGTATTGCCGTCGATAATTTTGACTGCTTCAATACTCAAATTGGGCTTCATTACATCACCATTGAAGCGTATTTGACCGTAATTGAGCTCTAGGTTCTGTCCAAAAATATCGACACTAGTGCGGCGCGCCACTTGAACCACGCCTTTAGCACGCAGGGTACCTTGACCACGCTGAGTGACATTCAACGCACCCGCTAGAGGAATGACCGCTCCAAAGCCGCGAAAACTAACCTCATCACCCAAATCGATACCGATATCTGCATTAATCGACCAAGGCTTTGAGATTGCTAAGACCTCATCAATATTACCAATATTGCGCCTATCAATAACCACTGCATCTTCGGTCCGGGTAATCAAATCTTCACTGGCTTCTGGCGGACGAATGGTCGCTGATGGCACACTGACTGTTCCTTCAATATTGACATAACGGTCGCCTGGACGCACGATGATGTCGATATCAGGATTAATCACAGCGTATAATAATGGCGGCTGGGTCAATACTAAGCGCTCGCCGACAACGCTAAGCTTGGCTTGCAATTTTTGTTGCCAATCAACGGTACCAGTCAGCTTGCCCGTACCTGTACCACTATTAAAGGTGCCATCGATGGTCGCTTGGGTACCGCGAACTTTAGCTCCGACATTAACTGTGGTCAAATTCACTGGTAAGTCCAGCATAGCAATGCGACCATCGGCCAGCTTCACATCACCATAAAACTGCGGCTTATCGAGCGTACCGCCGAGGCCACCTGCCATAGTAATATTACCTTCAAGTACCCGCATACCAGGGAAGAAAGGTTTGAAAATCGCTAAGTTAAGCTCATTGAGCACTAGCGCGCCCGAGATAGGCTTCGGGGTTTTGTAAGGATCAACGATGACCTCAGCATAGCCACGGCCGCCGCGACCGGTATTGATATCGGTTCGTAGTTTTAGTCCTTCAGGAACGGATAGGGCAATGAGTGACACACGCTTATACGGCAAGGTGATGGGTGCGCTATCACCATCTTGAATAAGACCGATTTTACCGTTATCAGAATATAGAGTGGTGTTAATGGTCGGCGGCTTGCCGCGTTGCCATCCAACGATAGCTCTGCCATTAATCTTGCCATGCCAATCAATATCTTTGGGTAAAAATACTGCAAATAATGAAGTATCTAGCTTTTGTACAGCAAGATTAACTTGTCCCCCCGCCGCTGACGCAATGAGATTTTCACGTAGGCATAACTTGCCAGTCTGATCTACTGCTTGCCAACAATGCGCGGCAAGCTGCACTTTGAGCTCATTTGTGCCGCCACTGTTAGCTTGCGGTAGGTTAACAATCAATTGCGCCGGTTGTAGTTGGTTTAAAGCAGCATATTTAGACTTAACGCGACCTTTACCTATGACCCCTGACCAGCGGAGCTGCTGACGATCAAAGCCGCCTTTGAGCCTTGCAGAAATACCAAGCTGCTCGTTGGCCAACTCAACATTGACGACGTGCGCTTGCTCTGTACCATTAAAGGAAGCATTAACGCTTTTGAAGGTTTGTCCAGCCACATCTAACCCTTCAGCGCTGACAATCAACTGGCTTGGGCTATTGGCTAAATTGACCAACTTACCGCGAATACGACCTTGGCGTAGAATAAATCCAGGCAGCGCGATACGTTCACCAACTAAATCAATATAAATGGTCGGGAGCGCTTGTCCTGCTGGTTGCGATAAGGTGGCGCCGCCGGTGACTTTGCCCGCAAGTTTATCTGATAGCTGGTCGAGACTGGTGATATTAATTTTTGTCTGTAGTTGCTTGGCATTGCCATTCGCGGTCAGATAATTATCGCCCCAACGTATCACTAAATTATCGGCATTTAAGCTCTCAATTAAGGCATTTACTTGCTTATATTGCGCTTCGACATCTTTTGCTTGCAAACGCTTAAAATAGCTCGCTAGGTCTTCGGGTAAATGTAGTTTAGCGGCCAAGCTACCTTTGGCACTTAAAGTTTGGCCTTTTAATATGCCACTTAAATTGAGTTGCTTTAAATTAATAATTTGCTGCGTTTTCGTCCAGCGGCCGTCACTATTTAGCGAGCCAGTGATAACGCTTGGTGTGTCTTTAAGGAAGTAGCCCAAATTGAAACGATCCATAACGGCGCTAATATCCCAAGCGATACCTTGACGCACATCGACGGTTCCTTTGGCATCAATACTGCCTGCCGCGCCCACATGCCGGAAGCGCTTGATACGAATCACCTGATCATCACCACTGGCATTGATGGTTAATCTACCAGCTGGCAACTGCTTAGCATCTAATATACCCTCAAAATCAACGGCGAAACGCTGCAATTTACCTTTAGCATTCGGATTGTTTTCGGCTGCAGGCTTCCATTTTCCGCTGGTGATCAAATCACCAGTGAGAATCGCCGGATTGTTCGGTAAGAAGTAACCTAAATTGAACTTATCAAAGCGTCCTGTGACGTTCCAGCCAATATTGTCGCGTAAATCAAGCGCGCCTTTTGCTTGTACAGAACCTGCTTCGCCCGCATAATTTAATTTGCGGAAACTTATCATCTTAGGTGTGCCTGCCGCATCAATAGATAAACGGCCGCTAGGGACATCAGCTGTATCGACCTGTCCATCAAAACGTGCGTCAAACACTGATAACGCCCCATCGATAATGTCTACGCTGGCATCACCGCTGCCAGTAATACCAATAGCACGACCGTCCTGCGAAGCATCCAGTTGTGCCTGCAAATTGGTATTGTTAAAGCTAATGATATGGCGCTGACCTTTGACGCGATTTTTACTGATATTGAGCAAACGACCGCGCGCGCTGATGCGTCCGGAGATACGATCAAGTGGCAGGTCACTACGATACTGCTTGGGTAGCAAGCCATTAGTTCGCGCATCGATCTGCCAGGTTAGCGGGCGTCTCTTGGTGGCTAGTTTAATCTGACCACTGCCCATTAAGTCGCCTACGATACCTTTATAGTTTAAACGGTTGATATCTATGACGTTGCCCGCTTTACGCACGCGCACATCATAGTTGCCTTTAGGCGCGACATTAAGCTCATTAATCACTGCGTTGGCATCAACAGACAAACGCGAACCACGGACGATAACGCTGGCTTGCCCACGCGGACTATCGACATTACCGATATTGGGCAGTTGTTTACGCACTAGGTTTTGCCAAGTGGCATCAATATACAAAGGTGCCGCTTGCTTAGACTTCACTGACGTTTTGCCGCGTACAATCTTAGCATTAACATGCTCACCATCACGTTGACGTAAATCAGCATTGAGCTGTAGATTGCCGGTGGTGTTTTCGTGTTGATAATGAACAAACAGCTTGCCATTGAGTTTTTGCGGCGCATACACTTTATAGTCGTTATATTGCTTTGGAATGACGCGGCGAATGTCAAAATTGCTACCAGTCGCCACTACTTTGGCATCAAAGCTGGTTTTCCAATCTAAAATACCTTGCGCAAGCAAACGCCCAGCCGGTACATTGGCATTTAAGCGGTCGATGCGCAGTTGACTGTCTGCAATCACAGCGCGACCTTGATAGTGCCCTGAAGGAATGTCTTTTGCCGTCAGTTCAGTATTAATTCGCAGCCGTATCTCTGAGATAACCCCATCAGCGGTTAGCATGCCACTTTTCAGGTGGATATTTTGCTCATCGGCATACGGTATCAATATATCGTCCCATTGCAGCTTGGCTTGGAACGGTGCGCCTTTATCGAGTCCTTGCACGACGAAATCACCACTCACATCCCCATCGTTATAACGGCTACGTACCTTACCTACTGTGCGTCTTAGACTGCCCATTGCAGTGATATCGAGGGGAGCAATATAAGCTTTTTCTAAGGCACTAACTTCAGCAATCGCGGTTAGATCAAGCGGATAGTCCCCTTGTAGATCAATACTGCCTTGTAAAGCACTGACTTTAACAATATCGGCATAACGCAAATCGCCGCGACCGACGGTCACTTGACTGCCTACCCACGTTAGATCACGCGCTGCAATATCATGAATGACAATAGGCTCTTTAGTGACTTGTTTGTAGACAATAATCTTTACGTTTGCCTGATCAAGGCGCAGATTGACTGGTAGCTTGAGGGTTTTATAATCGAACGGCTCACCCGTTGGTGGCTTTTTATTAATGATCTCAATACGCTGAATGTCCGCATCACGCAGATGGACTTCTTTGGCAAAAATAGCGCGCCAGCCAATCTTTATATACGCTTTATCGATCAATATTTCTAGATCGTCGGTCGCCTCGATATCGATGTCAGTGACCCAAATACCATCGCGTAAGTTACCGCGCCCATAGGTAAAATCAATACCGGTCTCAGCGCCGATCTTTTCTAGTATAAATTTAGTACCTGAATCGGTGCCAGCCACATAAAAAAATACTGCAAACATAATCGCCAGCAAGATGAGAATCAGCACCAGTAGTTTGAGTACAAAAGACAGCGGATACCAACGACGTACCGCGCGGGCATCTTTTTGAGCCGGATCTTCATCCGGTGGATCTTGAGGCGGGGTGTGATTGTTCAATATGACACTCAACTGGGTTAAAAGAGGTTCGGCATCAACCCACAATCAATACGATTAATAGGACTAATAGCTTATTTATAATAATTGGGCGCAATGCATGGATATAAATTATTGAGCTTATCATTTACTTATTTAGTTATAAAGGCGAACCGATAAAGAAATGCAACCTAATCGGAATACTATCTTCTGTGACGCCAGCGGCAACGTCGACTCGTACAACACCTACTGGTGATGCCCAGCGAATACCAACTCCTACGCCGACCTTAGTTTCCGTATCGAAGTCTTTATCATAAGCATTACCAACATCGGTAAATAACGCCCCGCGGAAACCTGGTCTGAACTCATAGTTATATTCAGCACTACCGACTGCCAATACCTGCCCACCAGTCAGAAAGCCTTTGTCGATTGGCGATAAGCTCTCATAATCATAACCACGAATACTTTGGTCGCCGCCAGCAAAAAAGCGTAACTTATAAGGCACTTCATTGAAGTTATTCGCCCAGATATAGCCACCATTTAGACTACCAAGCACTTGATGTTTATCATCATCACCAAAGCTATAAATACCGCTGACACCAGCACGGGCTATCACAAGGTCAGTGTCACTTAATGCCTTGTCCGCTCCGGCTTCAATAGAATAATACTGGCGGATACCGCGAGTCGGATTGACCGCATTATCAACGTCCGTTTTATTTATGCCATAGCCGAACAGCAGTGCGCTTTGTTTGGGACTAGAGGACGTAAAACGTATCGGCAAGTCTTCTAAATCAGCGTCATCGACGCCGGTTTCTAGCTCATCTAAACGGTAGCGTACCGAATAACTACGGTTCCAACCGTTGTCGCGGCGAATATTCCGTGCCAGCCCTGCTTTTAAAGTTTTGGTGGACAGATCAAAGTTACCTTTACCTTGGTCGATAACCTCTTCTTCGTAAGTAAGACGCGCCTCTAACTTATCGTTGAGGGGGTGCTTCCAAGGCCGACTGCCATAGACGGTGACGTTTTTATTGATTCGTGATACCGCGACCTCCGCCCCTGCTTGATAGCCTTTACGATTGAGTAAGTTATAATCAATTTTTGCTGTCGCGCGCACACCAGTATCGGTACCATATCCGAGACCGACTTGTGCATCACGCGGATTATTGGCAGAAACAAACACGTACAACGGTACTTCCTTACTGTCTTGTACTTGCTCAGGGGTTTTACGACCCTCAAGCGTTGGTGGCACAAAATTCTCATCAGCGAGTATACTTTCTTCTTCAGGGAATATCTTTTCGGCGACATTGCTAATAGAGTCGCTTATTTTGCCCAAAATATTTTCTGCTTTTTCTTCTTTTTCATCCAACACCCGATTGCTTGGCAGACGGTTTAAGCGCTCAGCTTTTTGTTTAATAGCTTGCAGCTTTGCACTGGTTTCTTCATCCACTTCAAACTCAATAGGCGCAATATCAGCCTTATTAACAGACGCGTCACTATTAGTATTGATGTTGTCGTTATTATTGTTATTAACATCATCCGTACTGATGTCACTCTGACGGTTGGCCATATTCACTGATGACTCGCCAACGTTATCTTTACTAGAAGAAACGACATTTTCATCACTATCTATAATGCCGTCATTATCATTATCAGCACCTGCTGGCGCATTATCGAAAGCTAGAGTACTGAGTGCGCTGCGTTCATCAGGCGGCAAAATGGTTTCAACGTTCACTGTATTAAAATAACGGGTCGCTGATAAGTCGTTACTAAATTTAGTAACCGCAGGGCGATAAAATGAGTCGCCTTCTTCAAAGTCAAATAACTGACGTAATAACGATAACTCAACAGGCAATTTATCAGGGTCTTTAGTTAAAGTGCCGGTTTCCTCATCATAAGTAAAAAACACTACGTCGCCGAACTCGTAACGAGCACCCGTATCATAAATCAGAGACACATCAGCAATGTTGTCTGGCAGAATGATATCGACCGATTTGTTTAACCAAGATTGATCAAAATAACCATAAGTATTACTTAGCGATTCAAGTGCCGCTTTGCTACTTTTATAGACCCGGTGATTAAACACATCGCCCTCGAGCGGTGGCAGCGTTTTTTCGAGTACTTGAAATTCCGCTTGTTCATTACCTGCGCCGCGAACATCGACAGTACGATTGTCAACGCGTACGGGTTCACCTAGTTTTTCGATGATCACATCAACAGTGTCAGCAGTTGGTTGGCGCAGGCGTAAGGTAATATCATAGTAACCAACGGCTTTTGCAGCATCTAACGCTGTTTGGCGCAAGCGCGGCAGGGCAGCGGTAAAGTCAGTGATAGATTGGACGGTGGTATCATCAAGAGCCGCTTTAATATTATTGATAGGCTGAATATCATCATCAGCCTTGATAAGTTTTGGTTGGCCGTTGATCGCATTGTCAGATGCGGCTTGTTGTAAATATACCGTTGTTTCTATGTTCGGTAGTGCCATAACACCGCCATTAAAAAACCGATTGTATAAGCGTTTAAAGATATTGCCACTGTTGCGAGCAAGGGGTTTTGATTTAGTGGCTTGAGTAACACTATTACTGACTGCTTGCATCTCGGTTGCGGCTTCATAGTCCGGCAGGTAATCATCGGGATTCAATATACCTACTCGTATATCTTGCTCATCTACTGCGGTTGGCATCTTGCCCGCACTGGTCTGTGCTTGAATATCGCTTATCTTATTGTCCGCGCCGGTGACCGGATTGCGCTCTTGCTGCGCCAACGTTTCGCTGGGATCAGATTGCTCAGTAATATCAGCACCTGCATCGACGCGTCCACTACTTACAGAGTCGCTGACGTTAATGGGCCGCGACATAATCTCGGCAGTCTCCGCACGCTCGGCGACCGTCTCATACTTGCCTAAAGTATCAAGGTTGGTGGGCGCTGGCAAACTAGCTGCATCTAAGCTGACGTCTAAACCAATAGGCGCCTCGCGGCTGTCTAAGGTAGCAACGGGCGCATCAAAACCGCTATTGCCACTGTTATTATCATCGAAGTCGCTGTTATTTTGAGCATCCATAGCAGCAAGCTCGCGCTCAATTTGTTCAGGAGTCATCATTTGGTAACCCTGCTGCTGTACACTGGCGGCTTGCTGCTGCAAATCATCATTGAACACATTCGGCTGAGCGTTGGTCGAACGATCTGAGCGGTCTAAACTAACTGAGCTATTAAAGCTATTGCCAACATTTGGTTTGTTTTGGGGCTTAATGTCTAAATTTTGCTCGCTGTAATCGTCTAATACCGATTGATCGATGATACCTTGATCTACTGCCTTTTTTAGGCGTAACGCATCCAAGGCCGCATCGAGCTGAGCATCTGAGCTAGGCTGTTCCGAGCTATCAATAGTATTGTTATTAGCGCTATTATTGACGTTACCATTGACTTGACTATTGGCATCAGCGGCCATTGCGGGTGACATACCAAACCCAACTAAGCTGCTGGCGATAGCGGTAAATAACGCGGTACGGGCAAAATAGTTGCTGGGCAAGTTGCGCGCTAGAGTTGAAGGCTGACGTCTCATGATTACTTACTTCCTCTCGCCTCAGGCGGCACAAATTTATTGAAGCTATAAAGTTACTGACGATAGTTACTGCCAAGTATTAGCGGTAACTACACTTATAGCACGTGGCTATTATTTGACTACTCTATTAATACGGTGCCTGATTTGGCTTATGCTATGCCACTTGCACCATTTAGCCGTTAGTTTTAAACGGTAGAACGCTTCTGCTGGCGCTTGGCTCTTGGCTCTTGGCTCTTGGCTCTTCACAATATTTTTGATGATTTCACAACGCTGCTTATAATTCCAACATGTTTTTCATGATACAGACGCGTAAAACTTACAAATCATAACTTAGATAATTATTAAATCATAGCATCAGGCGCATGTATTTCTGGCAAAGCCTTGCTATTATACGGCCTAATACTGCTAAAACCTATCTTATATTTTGATAAGTTTTTGATACTATTGATAATAATAAATAACACTATCGACACAGGCAATGCGTTGGTCTTATCGCGTTGGTCTTATAATAGCCAGTTCACTCAACTTATTAGACGCTACCCGCTTGTAGGAGTATTTGTGGAAAATCAGTTTCAGTTATTTAAGCGTCGCCGTTTTAGCGCCATGTTTTTTACCCAGTTTTTGGGGGCCTTCAATGACAATATTTTTAAGCAAGCGCTGATATTAGTGTTGACTTATACTGCTGCCACTCAACTGGGAGTAGAGGTCAGTATTCTGAATAACTTAGCAGCGATGCTATTTATTTTGCCCTATTTTTTATTTTCAGCGTTGGCAGGGCAAATTGCGGATAAGTTCGAAAAATCAAAGCTAACGCGATTCATTAAGCTGCTTGAAATAGTCATTATGGTGGTCGCGGCAGTAGGCTTTGTATTTGAGTGGTATGCGCTATTATTTGTGGCGTTATTTTTGATGGGTACTCACTCAACCTTTTTTGGTCCCATTAAATATGCCTATTTGCCGCAAGCGATGAAAGAGAATGAGTTAGTCGGTGCCAACGGCCTATTTCAGATGGGCACGTCGCTGGCTATATTACTGGGTATGATTATCGCTGGTGTCTTAACGCAGTTACCGCAGTCGCTGTATTGGATTAGCGTGACGGTATTGGTAGTGGCGCTATTAGGTTATATGGCTGCGCGCTTTATCCCTATCATGCCAGCAATGCAACCTAACTTAGTCATCAACTGGAATATTGTTACTACTAGTATGTCGGCGGTGCGTTACTTGTACTCGATGCCGTTTTTATTCTTTGTCATTCTAGGTAACAGCTGGTTTTGGTTTTATGGAGCGACCTTTTTGACCCAAACGCCAGAGTTTAGCAAGGTCATCTTGCATGGTAATGAGTCGGTGGTAATTTTCCTACTAACCTTGTTTTCAGTTGGAGTTTCCATCGGCTCGCTACTGTGTAAAACCTTTACCAAAAATCAGGTCAGTTTGAGATTATTACCTTTTGGTATTGCCGGCTTAAGTATTTTTGCCATTGATTTGTACTTCTCTCTATCGGGATTGAATATTGGTGTGAATACCAATATCAACACTGAAACCTTATTAGGTGTTGGCGAGCTTTTCGATGTTGCCGGTAGCTGGCGCGTATTTGCTGACCTGTTCTTTTTAGGCTTCAGTGGCGGCTTATATATCGTACCTTTATATGCTTCGATGCAAGCCTATGCACCCAGAAGTCATCGCGCACGCATTGTTGGTGCGAATAATATCTTTAATGCCATATTTATGGTCACTTCAGCCATCTTTGCTATCGTCGTATTAAATACCTTGGGACTGACATTACCCCAATTGTTCTTAGTCACCGGTGTTCTCAATATTGCTTTTGGATTATTTTTATATATTAAGCTTAATAAACATATCAAACAGGCGGTCATACAAACCCATGATGAGGAACTCAGTCGGCAGGATTAAACAGGGGGTAAAATCGAGCGCTAAGCAGCGGTTGTAACTGCAACCTTTGAATTGCCCGTTAAGCTGATAATTTTCGTGCCGATAATCCACATTGTTTGCTATAGTAATATCTATTAACTGTTGATAAGCGGTTACTATCGCATTCAAACTATACATAGCAATATTTTATTTATCATACCTAAGTATCTCATACACAACGTAATCAGGAGCTAATTATGGCACTGCGTTCCTTATCCAAAATTGACCAGTTATTACTCGGCGTTGACAAGGCATTGCGAGCCGTCGTGCCACATTCAAACCCTAGCACCCGTCCGCTACCCGTCAGTAATGACGATATTCCCGAGCTGACCATTACCGAAGCAAGACATGTCGCCGGCCTGATGCGTATCAATCACACAGGCGAAGTATGTGCGCAGGGTCTTTATCATGGGCAAGCATTTGCGGCAAAAGACAATGGCGTTAAGCAAGCCATGCACCAATCAGCCGAAGAAGAGGTCGATCATCTGGTCTGGTGTGAGACCCGTCTAGACGAACTCGGCAGTCATCCCAGTGTCTTTACCCCATTGTGGTACGGCATGTCGTTCGGGCTTGGCGCCGTGGCTGGCGCCATCTCTAATGAGTTTAGCTTAGGATTTGTCGCGGAGACCGAAGCGCAGGTTAGCGAGCATTTACAAGACCATATCGGGCAATTGCCTGAGCAAGATACGCGCTCACGAGAAATACTAGCGCAAATGAATATTGAAGAGTTACACCATCGTGAGTTAGCATTAGAAAATGGCGGCGCAGCCTTATCACCACCGGTACGCCACACTATGCGCTGGATGGCCAATCGCATGAAAGCCACTGCTTATCATTTATAATAGAATTTATAAGGGCATTGTTAGTCAAATTTATAGTCAAGTATGCTCAATTTGTCTGCTTTTAACAATCCTACTACTGATAACGCTTAGGTTAATTTGCTAGGGTAATAAAAATTTGTACAATTTTAAGCCAATGACCGTAAATGACTGCCAACCAATTGATAAATAACTACTAAATAAACAAGGTAACGTTTCTATGAAAGCCATAAGCCAGCCTAGCACCTCTACTAAGACGTATAAGTTTGCTACTTTAACTGCGTTAGCGGCGGCATACACAATGATGCTATCCGCCCCTGCGATTGCAGCTGATACTGACACGGCAACGACTGCCCCTGCTATGATTAGTGCCCCTAGCGCGGTTGATTCCAGCACACGAGTTATTCGCCGTGCTCAGCCTAATGCCACTGTCAGCCCTGCTCAAACTGGTGCACAATCAAATACCGCTACACCCAGTGCCGTACAACAAAGCAGTACGCAACAAAGCAATATACAATTTAATACCTCACAGATACCCTCAACAGCGCAACCTCAAGCGACAACACCAGTACCTGACACCTCCGAGCTGACAGGATCCACTCGTGTCTACCAACGTGGGCCTATGACCAGTACTGGCATGGATATTAGCGGCGGACAGCTCCCTAGTGTTCCATCACCACAAGTGCGAGTGTCAGATATCAGCTTTGTGCCTACCGTTTTAATTCCGCAACAACAAAGTCTCAGTACAGATAAGCTAGATGTTAGCTTGCTTGATGACTTTATTGCAGAAGTGTCTCCCAATGCGCGTCACTATCCACCAAACTTCCCCAACCGTACAGAGCGTTATAATACCCGTGAAAAAATAAAAGTATTAACTGAATGGATTGAACCTTACGCTAGCGCGCCCAACGCTTCTTTTGACGTGCTAATCCGTGCCGCCAAACTTAATGGCATGGGACGTAACCTAGATTTAGGCACCGACTACACCGTACGTGGCGGACAGTATGTCGATCGCGCCATCAAGAGTAAACCTGATAGCGGTGAAGCCAACTTTATATATGGCATGATGCTAGCAGAAGGCGGCGGTTTTAAAGAAGGCCAAAAATATCTAGATCGAGCCGTAGCGCTTGGTTATACTGAAGCAGAACAAAGCTTGGCACAGTCAGATCTATTGAGTGATCGACGTGACAAAGCGTTGGAGCGCCTACGTCGCCTTGAGCAACAAATGCCTGATAACGCCATTATTCGTCAGCAAATAAAGCTGGTTGAAGAAGGTAAATTCTATATTTGGGATTTGCCCGCTCCTAATATCAGCATTAAGGCGACCACCTAAATTTAACGATGGCCTTAGACTTAGCTGTTTAGACATAGTTGTCGGTAGTCCATCACGTTAAAAGATGTCTGGAAATAAAAGCTATCGTGGAATTAAAACTATCAGCGCGTTCGTTTTATATTGTCATTAAACCAATATAAAACGAACGCGCTTTTTTATGCGTGTTGTGACTGCTTATTCATTTGTTCAAACTTACTCATTCCTTCTATCTTATCAATACTTGTATATTACTGCTTGTCATCCAGTGATTATGAGTGACTGACGATGATTTAAGTAATGAGATTCACATACTTGAAATTAAAATAAGATTTTGAATTTACAAGCTTCAGACAACAGGCTTTAAATAAAATAGTGTAATAACAAAAGTTACGCTACACTCATTCTTGTACGCGAATAACAAGCTAATTGCTGACTCATAACTATCATTTACTGAGACCATCCATGACTTCTGCCTGCCTTGTTACTACCGCAGCGGCCCACGCTCATAAAAAGCCAACGTTTATCGCCACATTAATAGCCTTAATAGGAGCGATAACGCTACTGTCGGCCTGTAGTACGGTCTCTGTAAATAAGCAAGCCTCGGCAAAGACCATTTCTGCTCAGCGTGGCAATATTGTCACTGACAATAAGCTCAGTAGCGATACCGCCTCAACCTTGTTATCAGCGGGTCTTAATGAACAAGCTTGTATGCAGCAGTTTGAACTGTGTTTAGAACAGCTTACTGACAGTATGCTCAATGAGCATTATCGGCCAGAACTGGCGATTTTCTCGGAACTACACTATGCCAAAGCGCTCGAGCTGGCAAAATCGCAAGACTGCCGTGATGCGCTCGCCCGCCCGCCGCTTGACCCTTATTATGCCAATGCCTCTCTAAGCGATAGTCAGGCTGAAACTCAGCAGAAGAATACCAGTCGTTGTTTAACTGGCTATCAAGGACGACTATTTGATGCTATTAAGTTCAGCTATACTTATCTGTTTTACGACAGCTTAGCCCATGATTTTGAAGGGGCAGAGTCAGAAAAAATCAGGACTCGCCAGCAAAACCGTATTCCAAGCGACATTGATATCCAAACCCAAGATATCTATAACGCTGCCAGCAACGATGTCATCACTCAGTTATATAAATCAGCCGATAACTCGCATAAGCTGATGGGCGATACCAAAATCAGCTATTTACCAACCACCACATTGGAAGACGACAATAAAGCAACGATTGCCAATCGTACCCCGCGTCAAGGCAAGTCCACCGATCAAATCAATGTCATGACCATGCAAGTGGATGATTATAATCTTAATATTTATCTGCCAAACGAAAACAACTATCTACAAAACGCTAATAAACAATCCTCTGCATTAGCAGATTTAGTATCGACTTATGAGCTGCGTCTGACCGGACTGAACTCAATCAGCAAGCGTCCAGGCCTAGGAATTAGCTTAGTAGCATCCTTAGATGATCGCTACACCACCACCATTCGCCAGCTACTAATTTCCACACTATCAGGCAGACTAAATAAAGAGACGACCACTGGCAGTATGGATGATAGCGAGACCAGCGCACGCATCTATCCTACGGGACATTTATTGATGACTGGCCTGATTAAGCCTGCCGGTGATAGCGTCCTTGATGTGCTCAGCAGTGAGCAGCTCGATATTCATTTATATAATCCTTACCGCAGCGAGAACGTTAATGTTTTGGGAGATGATTATCCCCTTGCGGCCAACTTCTCCGCCGGTTATGGGCTATGGCTGGCGGAAAACCAACTGGATGGTGTGGGCTATCTCAATCTTTTAACCCGCCAGCAAGAAGCCAGCTTGCCTAAACTATTTATGTTAGAGCCTTACGACCCTAATAAGCGGGTGATTGTCATGTTACATGGTCTGGCATCCAGCCCTGCGACTTGGGTTAATTTAACCAACGATATTTTTAATGATGACAAGCTGCGTGATAACTACCAAGTATGGCAAATTTTCTACCCTACTAACTTGCCTATTTTAGAAAATCGCTATCAAATTCAGAAGTTACTTAAAGCCACTTATCAGCAAACAGATCCTAACGGGCAAAATCGTGCCAGCAAAAACAGCGTCATTATTAGTCATAGTATGGGTGCTCTTATCGCCCGTATGATGCTTTCTGATGATAATTTGACCCAAAAACTTGATGCATTAGACGATCAAAATATGTTATCCAGTAATAGACAGCAAATCGATGCCAAGCTGAAACGGGAATTTGGTCAAGCAGAACTGGGCAAACGCTTTGAGCTTGAGACCCTACCACAAGTCGATACTGCGGTATTTTTATCCGCGCCATTCCGAGGTACTGACTATGCTGACCGCTGGTTTACTCGCGCCTTACGCCGTGTCGTTTATTTGCCGATAAATTTGGTCAAAACAGTTACAGATAATTTGGCAACGATTGCCACCCAAGGTGATTTGGCACAAAACCCATTAGGCGCCTTGTACTTACAAAATGGTGCGAGCCAGTTAAGCGATAAATCGTCCTTTATTCAGCTGACCAAGGACATTACTATTAACGACCGAATCACTTATCACTCGATCATCGCTAATAACGATGCGGACATTACCAAAGGGCTGGCACAAATGCAGCCCAATGGCGCAAAGATTGACTTGTCCCAAGCGCTGCCAGAAGACAATAAGACTGCGAACGAATCCGCAAGCACAAACTCTGCCGCAGATATGAGCACGTTAGCAAATGAGCCACTGGTAGCGTCGGTCGTTGTTAATGACAATATCAGCCAAGCGCTGACCGCGCGTTTATCTGATGGCATTGTACCCTATACCAGTGCTCATCTAGATGGCGCAGCATCTGAAACTGTCATCAGTGGAGGCCATAGTATTCAAGCCAACCCGCAAACCATTCTGACCTTACGGCGTATTTTGCATCAGCAATTAAAGCAGTAACTAAAAATTTTCACCAACAATATCAATATTATCCTAACATTTAGCTCGTCAAGATTTTAATGTGTCGTAGTGTAACTTTATTATATATCAGTACTGCCCTATTTCGACTTTTTAACCTTGTGACTTAATATTTTCAATAAAGTAATTTTTAGTAATGAACAGTGATAATAAGCGGTAACTATTAGTAACTAATATTAAACAATGAGATATTTTTTTGTAGTGAATTACTGCTTTTCAACCCCATATTCTCCACCGTTTTCGATAATTAGTGACTGCTAGGTACGCGTCCATAAAAATGTGTCTCTTGCACGTACACTTAGGGTGGCGCATAATATATCGACAATAAGAAATAGTATCTTATTAACTTTATAAATAAATGTTTATTAGTTTATACGGATATAAATTAATTACTTCAGCTAAACAGTTTTTGGCTAAATAATTTTTAGTCAAACGGTATTTAGCCAAGTAACATTCACAGTTAAATAACAATTGGCTATTGCCCGTAATGCTTATCGCCCCCTATCTATGAATAATGACGGACGGTTACGGACAGTTACTTGAGCGTATCATGGAAGCTAGCGCTAGTCAGCTAACAGATAAGGGTAACCGTTTATGTTCGCTACGTTTATGATTGACCAGCTTGATGCGCTGATGCTTGCGCGCATTCAGTTTGCTTTTGTCATCTCCTTTCATATTGTCTTTCCCGCTTTTTCTATCGGACTTGCCAGCTGGCTTGCGGTATTAGAATACCGCTGGTTGAAAACGGGCGAGCCTATTTATGCTGAAGTCTACAAGCACTTTGTCAAAGTATTCGCCGTTGTATTCGGTATGGGCGTGGTATCAGGCGTGGTGATGTCCTATCAGTTTGGTACCAACTGGGCCGTATTCTCTGATAAGGCCGGTAACGTTTTAGGGCCACTCTTGGCTTATGAAGTGTTGACCGCGTTTTTCTTAGAAGCCTCATTCCTAGGTATTATGCTGTTTGGTTGGGGACGGGTCAGCAAGCGCATGCATTTTGCATCAACGGTAATTGTGGCCATTGGTACGCTGATATCCGGTTTTTGGATTTTGGCGGCTAACAGCTTTATGCAGACGCCGCAGGGCTTTATGGTGGGCGCTGACGGTCTACTCTATCCGACTAATTGGCTTGAGATTATCTTTAATCCCTCCTTCCCTTACCGCTACGCGCATATGATGACTGCGGCGTTCTTGACCACCGCCTTTGTCATTGGGGGTGTCGGTGCCTATTATATCCAATCTAAAAAGCATGCCAAACACCGTCAGCACGGTCGTGTGATGTTGGGTATGGCGATGATTATGGCCATTTTCGTCGCGCCAGCGCAGGTGTTGATTGGTGACATGCATGGTTTGAATACGCTTGAGCATCAACCAGCTAAAGTCGCTGCTATGGAGGGGCTATGGGAAAACGAGCGTGGGGCACCGCTCATCTTGTTCGCTATCCCTGATCAAGAAGCACAAAAGAACCACTATGAAGTTAAAATTCCATATGTATCAGGTCTCATCTTAACTCACTCGTTGGATGGCGAAGTCAAGGGTCTCAAGAACTGGGCACCGGAAGACCAGCCCTATGTTCCTATTGTATTTTGGTCATTCCGTGTCATGGTGAGTATAGGCTCCTTGATGGTACTAGTAGGTCTGTTTAGTCTCTACAAATACTTCAAAAAGCAGCAGTTTAATCCTGAGAGCAAATGGTTCCACCGCGCTTGGATGATGATGACACCGCTTGGTTTTGTTGCCTTACTTGCCGGCTGGTTCGTGACTGAAACCGGACGTCAGCCGTGGACAGTATACGGTGTGATTCGCACTGCTGAGAGCATGTCACCGGTTGCAGCCCAGCAGGTAGCAACGACGCTGATTGGCTTCATTGTGCTATATATCTTTGTCTTTGGCGCCGGTAGCTTTTATATCCTGCGTCTGATTGCTCAAGGACCCAAACCATATGAAGATCCTGCAGCTGATAATTTTTATGAGCATTCAATCACTGAGGGTCAAGGTCGTACGTTGAGCGGTGATACCGATACGGGTGAGAAGACTAAGCAAGATCTCGATACACCAGCGAATGATAAAGACGATGGGGGGTTACGCTAATGTTTAACTATGGTGATGTATTAGATTTACCCTTGATTTGGGGTGGCTTGATTGCTTTATCGGTCTTTATTTATGTGCTGCTTGATGGCTTTGATTTGGGCTGTGGTATTTTATTTCCGTTTGCCGGCTCTGATAAGAACCGTAGCCGAATAATGAACTCTATCGCCCCATTCTGGGATGGTAACGAGACTTGGCTAGTACTGGGCGGCGGTGGTTTATTCGCCGCATTCCCAGTCGCCTACGGTATCATTATGACCGGCTTATATCTGCCCGTAACCCTCATGCTATTCGGTCTTATCCTACGAGGAGTGGCGTTCGAGTTTCGCTTCAAAGCCACGTCGCGGCGCTATGTTTGGGACTTCTTCTTTTTTATCGGTTCTATCATCGCCGCCTTTTCCCAAGGGATCATGCTAGGGACATTGGTACAAGGGTTGGAGGCCAGTAATCGTCTATACTCAGGAGGTCCGTTTGATTGGTTCACACCATTCGCTATGATTTGCGGTGTCGCCCTTGTTATCGGCTATGCGCTACTCGGATCCACATGGCTCATCATCAAGACTGAGCACAAGCTACAAGTTTGGGCACGGAAAATATCAAGCTGGATACTATCAGCGCTGGTATTAGCGATGGTGGTGGTAACGGCATTTATGTACTTCTCAGATATCGATGCACTCGAAGGTTGGTTCAGTCTACCAGGGGTGTTATACATAGCACCCATGCCCATTATTGTGCTGCTACTGTTCTTTGTGATGCGTAAAGACTTGACCACTGAGCGCGAGTATCGTCCGTTTTTATTGACGGTGGCGCTGTTTTTGATGGGTTATATTGGCGTCTGTTATGCCATGTTCCCTTACATCGTGCCGTATCAAATGACCATTTACGAAGCCGCTGCTGCTGATACCTCGCTATCATTTATACTAATTGGCGCCGTTATTATGCTGCCGATTATTCTGAGCTACACCGCATACGCTTACTATACCTTTAAGGGTAAGTCCGGTCATGAGCCTATGTACTAAGCAAAATAAAATGCACTCGTAGGATATGAGAATGCGTAGCAGCTGCCGCAAATCTTTGTGGCAGCTTAGTCTAACAAGCTACAGTTAATCCCAAATAAGCGTAATATTACCAACCATCGTTGCTACTAAAAATTTATTTTTCTGCTCTTATGGTGGTGGTGGAGACGATATGATTTTTCTTCAGCCGTTAATGAAAAACTTATAAGGGATTAACGATAACTAAGAGGTCATCATGAAAAAGCTCAGTAAAAAGCAAACGCAATGGGTATGGTTTATTGGCCTATATTTGGCAGGATTTTTGACTATCTTTATCATTGCACAATTAATTAAGCTAGCGATGGGGGTTTAAACTCGTAGTTCTTATCCTTGCTTCATCGATGAATAAAAAATGCAGCCCCATTATTGCAATGAGGCTGCATTTTTTTGTTATAACAATCCAAGTGTTTTATAAGATTGACTATAAAGGGCTTTAAGTGCCTCGGTGAGTACCCGTACCTTTGCTTGCAATAAATTCATTTATTTGCGTTAAGCGTTCTTCTGTACCGACATCTATCCAATTGTCAGTGATGACCTCTGCGGTTACTTGAAACTTCATCATCGCCTGTTTAAGCAGCGGCGCAAGGGCGGCAGGTTGTCCAGTCGCCAGCCCATCAACCAAACGCGGTGACATGACACTAATACCAGCAAAAGTGTGTTTATCAGCATCGCCAACGGCATGCTCACTGGCCAAGCCATTATTGATAGCAAAGTCGCCGCCGCTATTATGCTCTGGATTATCTATCAGTAATAGATGAGCACGCTGATCTGCTCCTAGCTCATAGTCTTGCAAACGTGCAAAATCAAAAGTCGTCCAAACATCAGAATTAACCAAGATAAAGGGCGCATCTTGTAGTTTGCCCGTTTGTAGCGCCTGAAAAATACCCCCTGCCGTCTCAAGCGGCTCGTCATCTTCTACTGACCAATGTAATCTCACACCGTATTGCGAGCCATCGCCTAAGGTGTCCATAAGTTTATCCGCAAGCCATGACGCATTAATAGCAATATCAGTAATGCCTGCTGCTTGTAGTGCTTTAATATGCCAAATGATAAGCGGCTTTCCGCCCACCTCAACCAAAGGTTTGGGGGTATCAAGGGTTAATGGACGCAGGCGCGTACCCTTGCCAGCAGCCAAAATCATTGCTTGCGTTATTACGGCCATGATCGCTCCTTATTTTTATAAAGTTAATTTTTTAACGGTGTGAAAGCTAGTGATGTTTTAGAACACTATATTAAATAGATCTAGCTAAATATACTGCTGTGAAAACTTACGTTGATAGGCTGGCAAGACAGTATCTATTAACCATATGTTGAATGGCAATACCGCTTGTTGAATACTATCACTGCCATATGCACCGAGCCACTCCAGCTCAAACATTAGATCACGCATGACTTTGGGTATATCAGCCAAATAGCGGTTTTTACCATCGCGTTCAGACAAGCGGATAAAAATTCCTAATACTTTCAAATGCCGCTGCACGCCCATAACATTGACGTCGCTTTCAAGCTGCTCTACGCTACTGCTAGTAGCTAAACTTGCCTGCTGCTGCTGCAATTGCCAAAAGTCATGAATCCAGCACGATACTTGGCTTTCCGGCCATTCTACGTAGGCATCGCGTACCAATGAGACTAAGTCATAACTATAAGCACCAATGACCGCGTCTTGGAAGTCAATTACCCCTAAACGTGAGGGCTCTGCTTGATCTTGCATTAGGTTACGACTGTGATAATCGCGATGAACGATGACCTGCGGCTGCACCAAAATCTCTGCTATCAAGGCAGATTTTAGATTATCCCACAGCGCCTTATCAAGGCTTACCTCGATATAAGGTATAAACCATTCACTGAATAGATCCATCTCGCGGGTTAACAGCGCTGTGTCGTAATCTGGTAATTGATGCTGTACTCTTGCGGTCTCTACCGGTACATTTTGTAGCGCTACCAACGTCTGCATTGCCAGTTGATAATAATCGTTAACTTGCGTAGGGCTAGCATCGATCAGTAGATGAGCAAACTCTAGGGTACCGAAATCTTGTAGCACCAAAAACCCTTGCTCTACATCTTGGGCGATAAGCTCTGGTACATTGATTGCGGGAGACATCAGCTTGGCCACATTAATAAATTGCTGCAAAGCATCTTGCTCGTCAGCAGAATCCATGACAATATAGCGCGCCGCGTCCGTACCCTTGCTGTCTAAGCTATTTGAGTTATCTGAAAACTGAATACGATGATATTGACGCGCACTAGCATCACCGGGCAAGCTATCAAGCGTAAATTCTTGGTTTGCAAACACTTGCTGTAGCCAGTGCTCTAGCTGCTGCTGGCGAGTGTTCGAGGTTATATTAGTCAGGTCAGGGTTCAAAAGCATTTTATCTGTCATATCTTTATTTATCATATAAGGGCATCGCAGGTTAAATATCAGTTGTAAATAACTAAAGTAGTAATAAATCAGGCAAATACTTGCTAAAATGGTGAGCTTTTTGACTCAAAGTGGCTGTTATAAAATAGGGCTTGAACCCTGATTTGATGTATGGCGCTGATCATGAATCTAAAAAACGCCTTGCTACGTCATGAAATTTGGTTAATAGTGTAGCTGATTTGGTTTTTTTTGACTATGCTAAGTGGTCAATACCTGCAAGATGACCGAATATTAAAAGTCATCTTATCGTATAGTGGTCGTATAATGGTTTATTAATAGATCACTATACAACATACTAAGCACAGTTATTGTGCTGCTCCATGGCTTTACTTTATTCTGCTACGCTTGCGCTTTGATTTAGTACCAAATATTAAATAAGATTAGATTAAGTAATCTTGCTCAACCGAATAACATTTCGGGCTAAAAAATTACTGGCTAAATAGCAGTATTAGGCTAAATACCGCGACCCAATAGGCTCTGCAATCATAGGTGTGCCCTTGTTATATTCTCCGCTCTACCAAAGCATTCGTTTGATTTTATTTGGTGCATTAGGCTTGACTGTGAGTGCGGCTGTCACAGCAAATGCTGCAGTGCAAACGACTGAGCCGTTTATAACTGCTAGCACCAGTGTCAGCAGCAATATTCCTGACCCTGATTCTGATATTAGTGCCAGCAGTAGCGTTAATCAAAGTGCTAAGGAGGGCGCTAATGAAAGTGTCTATAATGACCCTGATATTAACGCTAATAACAATATAATAGACCCCAATACAGATACCATTACCCCAATTACTGACAAAACTGATGCTGACACTGGTATTAAAAGTACCGACGATACTGCCGTCCAGTACTTGGACAATCCTAACGCTCGCAATAGTTTTAATAGTAGCAATAAAAAAGACAATAATAACGGCACACGCCAAAGTATGGCAACTGATTCCTCAATTGATAGCAGCCGCCTTGATTTCAGCGATGAGAGTATTCAAAAAAGTTTGCAACGCTTAGCAGAATTTTATGAGCTTACTCCCGATACCGACACTCCGACATTAAATAGTACCGATACTGTTAATACAATAGACAATAGCACTCAAAATTCAGCTTCGATAGCAAACAATACGCGACAGCCTACGTCGGATAGCCAAGCTAACCGTCAACCTATGCGCCAATTGGGAACAAATTTAAATCTGCTTCCCAATTCAGTAGTCAATTCAATAGATAGTGCTCAACGCTGTGAAGGTCAATGGGTCTATCCTAAGCGTAACCCTAATTATCAACGCGCCGTCAATGAAGCCAATGCGACTAATGGACAAATCCCTACTGATTTAACTGGTACTCCCAACAGCCAAGCAGCGCTGTTTGCAGAATCTGATTATGGTTATTATGATAATGTCGATTATGCTGAGTTATCCGGTAATGTCATTATCGATCAAGGCACCCAGCATATCGAAGCAGATAAAATCGTACTGGATTTAACCAATGGCGTGGCTGGCGCACAAGGGAAAGTATTATTTACTGATCAAGCCACTGGCACTGTTAATGATGGCAACGTCAATAATGGCAATAGACCTGCTACGCAACTAACGCCTAGCAATACTCAGAATAATAATAAGACTACCATTAGCGAAAAAGCCTCACAAGGCGGTCTGATTGGCGTAGCAGATAGCTTGGCTTATAGCACTGAGACCGGACAGACAACCGCAAATGATGTGGCTTTTGCCAGTGTGCCATTGCAAGCGCACGGCTATGCCAAGCGACTTAATCGTCCTAATGAGAGCCAGTATGAGCTCGATGAAGTAATGTTTACCACCTGTCCGCCTACTGACCGTAAATGGCAGCTTGAGGCTAAAAGTATCGACTTAGATACCGATAGCGGACGTGGTAAAGCCTACGACACTACCTTCCGAATCCGCGATGTACCGGTGTTTTATTTGCCTTACTTCAACTTTCCTATCGACAGTCGCCGAAGTAGCGGATTTTTATTACCCAGCGCAAGTATTGGTAGTGAAAGTGGCCTCGAAGTCGATATCCCCTATTATCTAAATCTAGCGCCCAATTACGATGCCACACTGAATACTCATATCTATACCAATCGTAACCCTATGCTCTCAGGTGAGTTTCGTTATTTAACAGAGGAATACGGCGAAGGTATTTTTAACGGCTCGTATTTGCCCAATGATAAAGAGTATGACGGCGAAGATCGCAGCAGCTTTTTTTATGATCACTATTGGTCATCAAACAGTATCCCAAGGTTAAGCGGTGATGCCAAATACAGCTATGTGTCAGATGAAGAATATCTTAATGACTTTGACACTTTAGGCTTATCAGACAATACACTGAATCTACCAAGGCGCGCGCGTCTTAATTATTATAATGATTATGTGACCGGCGAGCTAAAAGTCGAGACCTTCCAAACACTTGATGCTTTTACCAATACTGGTGAGCCGTTAAAAGATAAAGACAAACCTTACTCACGTCTACCGCAGCTAGAACTGAACTATCGTCTGCCGTGGTTGGAGAGTTTCGATATCACAGGCGTTCATGATTCTGCCTATTTTAAAAAGTCTATCGACGATGGCTCTGAGCCTGAAAAAAGCGGCGCACGCATTTATAATAAAATCAGTGCCGCCTATCCAGTAGAAAAAGCATGGGGTTATGTTAAGCCAAAAATCAGCCTACAGCACTTATATACCTCGTATGACCAAGACAGCTTAGCGGATAACTCGCTCAGTGAGAAAGACGGCAGTCAGTCGGTCTTTGTGCCCCAAGCCAGCATTGATGCCGGTTTGCATCTATATCAAGCCGGATCGCCGTTCGGAGCCTTTGATGATACCTTAGGGGGTTATCAGCTGCTAAGTCCACGGCTTAAATATACTTATTCGCCCTTTGAAAACCAGAATGATATTCCTAACTTTAATACCCGTATTGCCTCGATTAACTATGAGCAGTTGTTTTCAGACAGCTGGTTCTTAGGACATGACCGCTTGCAAGATTTGCATGCCATTACTCCTGGGATCAACTATCGTTACATCGACGCAACGGGTGTGACACGTTTTGATGGTAGCATTGCGGAGCAGTTCTATTTAGGTGATGGTCGCGTGACGCTTGAGGACCAAAGCTCTGTATTTACGACTTCATCCTCAGGAATGGTATGGGATGCCAGTGCCCAACCTTATAACAACGTTTGGGTCGATGTCAGCGGCGCGCTTACCAACAGTTATGATTTAAATTTCATTACCACTGAATTGCGTTATCAGCCATCAGATAATAGTTTGTTTAACGTCGGTTTTGTTAAACGTCAGCGCGATAATAATACCAATCAGCTGCCGTTATCCGCATTTACAGCGTCAGCAGTTTTTCCTGTCAATAATAATTGGCGCGTGCTAGCGCAAGGACAATACGATTATCGCAGTGATAAAATGCTCGACGCTTTGGTCGGCATTGATTATGAAGATTGTTGCTTTGGCTTTGCAGTTTACGGTCGGCGTTACTATAATGACCTAAATATCAAAGACAAACCTACTCAAGCCATTATGGCAGAGATTAGGCTTAATGGTCTTGGTAGTGGCGATAGCCGCTTAACCCGATTGCTCGCGGATAAAGTTCTAGGTTTTGAGCCGGTACAGACTGCATGGAAAGATTAGCGAACAAGACAACAAAGTATAAAGCCAGCTGTTTATTAACCTAGATACTTACGCGTTATTAACCTAAATACTTACGTGACAACATTGCGGACGACTTTATTCAACTTATAACTATTTAGCTTATAATGAATACCGTTGACCAACTACTATCCGATGCGATGACATTGATGAGGAGCATCATGAGATTTTTTTCTTTACGTCAGACTAGCCGCGCTGTACTGTTTTCTATGGGTATGAGCGCAGGCCTTGTGCTTAGCCTCAACGCCCAAGCGGCAACGGTTAAACCTGTAACTGCGCAAGCGGACGCTAAGGCTGTGAGCCAAAATAGCAGCGCCCGTTTAACGCCTGCTAATAGCACTGATGGTATCATCGCACTAGTCAATGATAATGCCATTCTTAAAAGCGATCTGATTGATGCTGTCAATCAAACGCAAGCACGGGCGCAGGCTGCAGGTGAGCCGATGGCTAATTCAGCTCAGCTACAGTCTGAAGTGCTAAATGCGCTAATTTTACGTGAGATACAGCTGTCATTGGTTAACCGTGTCGGACTGAAACCTGATGAAGCCGCTATCAATCAGCGTCTTACCCAAATCGCTCAGTCCGAAGGGCTTAATAGTCTTGCTGCCCTACAACAGCGCTTAGATGCGAGCCAAGCCGGTAGCTATGCTTCTTTACGCTCAAAATTGATCGAAGACTCTGCTATTCAATCTTTGCAACAACGTCAAATTACTAATCTTGTGCGCATTAGCGAGCAAGATATTGATGCCTTTCTGGCCTCGCCTGAAGCCAAGCGCTTGAATCAAAGCGAATATCAAACCATCCATGTGCGCGTGCCTTATATGGATGATTATAGCCGGCTATCACAAGCCCAGCGCGATGAGGCGCTCGAAGTTGCACAAGCATTACGTACTCGCCTGCTAGCGCCAAATGTGGATGTCGCTGCTGCCGTTGCCGCTACCCAAGGCAACTATCCAATTCCGCTACAAGGTGGCGATATGGGCTTTCACAAAGCCGCCGCCCTACCTACGGAGTTATCAAGCGAAATCACTAAGCTTGATGTGGGTGCGGTTAGTGAACCGTTAGTCACTGCTGAAGGTATTGACATCATTAAGCTTGCCAACAAAAAAGCCAATGATACGATGATTATACCGCAGTGGCATACTCGCCATATTTTGGTTAAGGTTGATGAGCTACAAACGGACGCACTGGCTGAGCAAAAGGCCAACGACTTATACGATCAGCTACGTAAAGGCGCAGATTTTTCCGGTCTAGCAGCAACTTACTCGGACGATCCAGGTTCTGCTGGACGTGGTGGTGATCTGGACTGGGTCAGCGAAGAAGATATGATCGGTCCCTTTGAGGCGGTCATGAAAAACACTACTGTTGGTGACTATTCTGCACCCTTTAAAACTCAGTTTGGCTGGCATATTCTTAAATTAGAAGGCAAGCGTCAGCATGACGTAAGCGATCAATATCGCCGCAACATGGCGCGCCAAGCATTATATCAACGCTTAGCACCGCAAGCCAAAGAAGACTGGTTGCAAGAGCTACGTGCCAGCGCTTATATTCAAGTGCTTGAATAATATAGCGAATATACAACGCTACACTAATTTGGTTTGAAGTAAAATTTAATAAGGGCATATGCAAACGCATGTGCCCTTTTTTATCGTGTAAAAATGAGCTGAAATATTAGCTGCTAATCAAAGTATCAGACCGCATACCTTCAACAATTATTTAACTTCAGCAGAAAAAAAGTGCCGTTATTTCAACAAACACCTCCTATGAGTTGTCTAAATATAGTTGACCACTACAGACCGACTAAACGCTATTGGATTAACCCAAAGCTAAAAGCGTTTATTTAGTTTCGTCAGTTTTGGCAGTGCAATATCTAGGCGTTATTGAAAAATAGCGTCCTTTCTATTGTTGCGTTATATTACTATCAATAATAAATCTAGCTTACTTACTACCTCAACCCAATGGATATTGGGTAAATGAATTCGGACCAGAAAAAGAGAATGTGCTACCATTTTCTGTATTAAGAGCTGTCACATAAAGCTTTCCTAGTTCAACATTATAATAACCCACTCCATTAAACGAGGTGTTAGGTAATAAACAAGGTGAGCCTTCAAGGTTAATTTTAACGTCTAAATAATTTTTAGATTGAGTATCGCTGAAACTACCATTAAATTTACATCCTCTATCGCTTTGACCTAAAATATTGCCACTTGTATCAATGCTGATATCTGTAGATTCAAATTGATCGAAGATATTTTCACTTGTATCTGTAGATTCAAATCCATCGCCTACTGTAAGGCTTGGAAATAAGATATCTGATAGATTACTAGCATCTGGATTCATAGCATCTAAACCAGCAACAGTAGCGTCACCTCTGAACACTTTTCCACTTAAATTTTTGATAGAAATTGATACATCTGGTTTATATTTTAAATTTAAAGTATCTACTGATACGATGTTTACAGATTTGCCATTGGGAAGATAACCATCAACATAAGTATAAGGAAAGGTAATAGCTATAGCATCTCCCGTATTAGTATCAATTGATACTTGTTGTTTGAGAGGAGCGTCCCCCCCTGGATAATAAGTTTTAAAACTGGTAGTTAATGAGCTATCAATATCATTAAGGTCTCCATACTCAAAATAACCTAGTCTGAGGATAACAGCAGGGCCATAAGCTGGACCTCCAAAGGTGCGTAAAACCCATATTTTTTGTTCGTCAGTAACAATACTGATAGCTTTAGTAGTTGATGTTTTATAATCCCCGTAATTATCCTCACTTACTCTAATATCCTCGTAAACTCCTTGTAAACTTATCTTTTCATTTTCATTGTTTTGGTCATCAGCTGATGGAATACTGGAATCTGAATCATCACCACTGAGCTATGCTGAAGAAACCGTAGAGGTAAACTTGGTAAACTAACGACTCAATGAGGAGTTTACCATGACCAAGAAAATCAGAACTTATAGCACAGAATTTAAAGCAGAAGCCGTTAAGAAGATAGC
>NZ_CAJHBI010000027.1 GCF_904846605.1 Psychrobacter sp. 72-O-c | reverse complement strand
CAGATAATGGATGGGTAATACTATTATTATGCGTGACCACAATAGCCTCATCTATAATATGCTGACTGACACCGCGCTTACGTAGCGTCTCAATGAACACCTCATCGTGCGCTAACGTATAGTCTTGATGATCACGGTCAAGACCTTGGCGAATGTATAAACGAATCAGCCATTGAATACGTTTAAAGCCAAGCTCTGATGATGTGGCCTCTAACAGCTCAATCATCTCCTCAGAGAGGCGAATACTAATCGGTCGCATGATTTTTTGCGGATGATCAGAAAATTTATTTTTTATGCGTACAGGTATCATAATAAACCATTACTGTGAGTGAGTAGGAATAAAGAACTTGAACCAGAACTAGAGATAACGCTTAAACATTAGACAACTTTTTAATAAACAGCCTTTAAGCTATTCGCTAACAGCGCCACTACCATCTGAAAATTTTTACGATAGAGGCTATTAACCAAAAGTTATCAATAATACTTACCATACAACAAAACCGCTCAAAAGAAAACTACAGAAGCGCTAATACAGCATCCATAAAAAAGCCTTCATCGGATAATGATGAAGGCTTTCCATAATATGGCTCCTCAACCTGGGCTCGAACCAGGGACACACGGATTAACAGTCCGTTGCTCTACCAACTGAGCTATTGAGGAATAAGCTGTGATAACAAAAAACTGGCTAAACAACAACGGTAATAACCGCTAAGCCCGTTCGCGTTATGTGGTGCACATTTTAGCCAAGGTTTTGATATCTGTCAACCCCAGCCTCATAGATAGTTCTGCTTATTGCTATAAATGTGAAAATTAAGGTCAATAACTCATGGTTGAAAGCGAGAATAGCTTTCTAATCGAGTAGCATCAGAGATATTCAATGTCTTAAAATAGTAGCCATAAAAAAACCCTCATCAAAGTGATGAGGGTCTTGGCATATGCCATAATCGAATCAAAGTTGACTCAAAAAATTTACTAACTACTACTAAAATTTGGCTCCTCAACCTGGGCTCGAACCAGGGACACACGGATTAACAGTCCGTTGCTCTACCAACTGAGCTATTGAGGAATGTGCTGTAAGTGTCTATTATCTTACAGTTAGCTCAACACAGACTCTTTCAAGTTCGTGCTAAGTGGGGCGTATTCTAGCAAAGATAAAAAATAGGTCAAGCCTTTTTTGCACTTTACATGAAAAATATAAGATTTAGTGCTTAAACACTGAATTTTATACGCTAAATTCGATGAACAATAGATTCAGTAATAGAAAGAAAGACGCCCTTGATAGGACGCCTTTCTTTGATTTTAAAACCACTTTTAAGAATCATCTTTCAAACTAGCTAATTATTAACGCTTATTCAGTAACGTCTAAGTCCGCAACGGCTTTTTCGATCCGTGATAGTGCATCTTTTAGCGTGGCTTCATCAGTGGCATAGGAGATACGCATATGACCACCAAGACCGAACGCATCACCAGGAACAACAGCAACGCCAACTTTCTCTAGTAACCACTCTGAAAACTCAGTACAAGAAGACAAGCCAGCAGCTTTAATCAAAGGCACAATATTAGGGTAGACGTAGAATGCGCCGTCAGGACGCAAGCAAGTAATGCCTTTAATTGCATTTAAGCCGTCAACCACTAAGTCACAACGCTTCTCAAACGCTTCTACCATTGGCACAAGGACGCTTTGGTCACCACTGATAGCCGCTTCGGCAGCGACTTGACTGATTGACGCTGGGCATGAGGTTGACTGCGACTGTACTTTTTTCATCGCGCCAATCAATTTGGCAGGGCCACCCGCATAACCAATACGCCAGCCAGTCATCGCATAGGCTTTTGATACACCATTTAAGATAATAGCGCGCTCTTTTAGCTCAGGTGCCGCATTCAAAATATTATAGAACTTATCACCGGTCCAGCGAATGTGCTCGTACATATCATCTGATACGACATAGACTTGTGGATACTTTTTGAGCACTTCAGCGATAGCTTTTAGCTCATCTAAGGTATAAATCATACCCGTGGGGTTAGAAGGGCTGTTTAGTACTAACATTTTGGTTTTGTCAGTGATGGCGTCTTCTAACTGTTCTGGTGTGATTTTAAAATTTTGCTCAGAAGGACATTTGACGATGACCGGCACGCCTTCTGCGATGATGACCATGTCAGGGTAGCTGACCCAGTACGGTGCTGGGATGATAACTTCATCACCTGAGTTAATAAAAGCTTGTGCAAGGTTAAAGAATGACTGCTTACCACCGACTGATACTAAGATTTCATTAGGCTCATAGCTGAGATCATTATCACGCTCGAATTTCTCAATGATTGCTTTTTTAAGCTCTGGCGTACCATCGACGGCGGTATATTTAGTAAAGCCATCATTAATCGCTTTAATCGCTGCTTGTTTGACATGCTCTGGGGTATCAAAGTCAGGCTCGCCCGCACCCAGCCCGATAATATCTTTGCCAGCCGCTTTTAGTTCTTTGGCTTTATTGGTGATGGCAAGGGTAGGTGACGGCTTGATGTTATTGACACGGTCAGACAGTTGCAGTTCGCTCATGAGAGATCCTTTTTATCTGTGGTTGAGGTTTAGGGAAGTCAGATAATGATTATATAACGTTTTGATGATTTTCATAACGCTTTGATAGGTATCAGGGCACGGTAGGGACACGATTAGGTAAAAAATGTAGCTTTGCCTAATCGATACGTAGATAAATGAGTGCAGTTTTGGCATTGTAGCATGCTGATATTATTCTGTCTTAGGCCGCTGGTAACAGAAGAATTATAGTCTGCACTGATTATCTTCGCATTAAAATTACCGCGAGTTAACCGTATTAGTTTTCATATTGTCTTAATAAGTTGGCTCAATAAAAGCTGATAGCTAACCATGCGCTTGCGAAGTTACAACAATAGCCGTGCCACCTTATACTATAATTGTCTAAATACTGATTATTTAGATTTGGTAAATCAAAGCAGTTCTTTGATTAGCTTAGCGTGAATAAAAATAATTACTGCTCGCATACAATAAGGCATATTTTAAAAGTTTGATGTCCCTCCATAGCGATTTAAAAGGATATTTAAGATGACAAGTTCTCCTAAAAAACTTCATATTTTGATTACTGGTGCGACTTCTGGTATTGGTTATCAATTGGCCAAGGACTACCTTCTAGCAGGTCACGAAGTATATGCGGTCGGCCGTGATGATGAAGCGCTTGCCGAGCTTAAAGACCTAGGCGCAACGCCGGTTGATTTGGACTTAATGGACCGTGATAAGGTCATCGAGGCCTTTGAAAAAATCAGTCAGGTTGATTTAGCAATTTGTGGCGCTGGCATGTGCGAATATCTAGATATGCCAAACTTTGATAGCAGCGCATTTATGAAAGTGATGTCGGTCAATATGGGTACCTTGTCACATGCTATTGAAGGCGTGTTGCCACAGCTGATTGCTTCAAAAGGTCGGCTAGTAGGAATCGGTTCAGCGTCTGCTTATGTCCCGTTCGCACGTGCAGAAGCTTATGGTAGCTCAAAGGCGGCCATTCATTATCTAATGAAAACTTTGCAAATTAGCCTTGCGCCACATGAGGTATCAGTAAGCTTAGTCGTACCGGGGTTCGTAGAAACCGCAATGACCAAACAAAACGACTTCCCAATGCCATTTCTTCAAACACCAGAACAGGCCAGTCGTGCTATTCGTAACGGTATTGAAAACGGTGATGAGGTGATTGAGTTTCCTAAAAAGCTAACGTTACCACTAAAGGCTTTGGGTACGTTACCGGATATGGTTTGGCAGCAAGTTAGCAAGAAAATGAATAAAAAGTAGTTAGCAATATGCTATCCAATAGAATGTCTAAATAGAGTACAAAGGAAAGTGTTTATGTCGTTTATTCGTCGCCAGCGAACGCCTGTAAAAAATAGCAGTATTGTCAAAGACTCATTACATACTCAGACAAAAAAAAGAATAGCTATTATTGGCTCAGGGGTATCAGGCCTGACTTGTGCGCACTATTTGGCTAAGCAGTATGATGTGACGGTATTTGAAGCTAATGATTATATCGGTGGGCATGTTAATACTATTGATGTGGCGCTGCAAGACGGTAAAAAACCAAAAGCGAGTAAAACAGAGACTAGCGCGATTGACACTGGGTTTATTGTTTTTAATGAGCGAACTTATCCTAATTTTTTCCGTTTGTTACATGATTTACAAGTGCCATTTCAAGCGACTGATATGAGCTTCTCGGTCAAAAACACTGATCGCAACTTTGAATATAATGGTCATACGCTCAACACGTTATTATCGCAACGTAAAAACATACTTAGCCCCAAGTTTTGGCGGTTTATAAAAGATATTTTACAGTTTAATAAACATATTCTTCAGCTTAGTAGAGATTATGACAATGCTCGCTCGCAAGGACGAGACACCAGTGTATTTACCGAGCAAACGCTGGGTAGTTATTTAGCCAGTAAACGTTATGGCCAGTTATTCACTGATAACTATCTATTACCTATGGTATCAGCCATCTGGTCAACCAGTCTGGAAAAAGTTGAAGACTTTCCATTGGTGTTTTTCGCACAGTTCTTTGATAACCACGGTTTACTGGAGGTCGTCAATCGTCCGCAATGGTTCACTATCAAGGGTGGCTCTAAGCAGTATGTCAATAAGTTGGTGAGGCGCTTTGTCAAAGCGGGCGGTACAGTGCGGGTGAATAGTCCAGTACAGTCCATTAAACGCTATGATGACAAGGTTTCCATAACTTTTACAGATGCTAATGTAAATACCAATATAAATACTGATGCAGAGACTAAAACTAGCGGCGACCTGCAATCGTTAACATTTGATGAGGTTATCTTTGCGTGCCATGCCGATACCGCTTTGCGTTTACTGAGCGATGCCAGCACAGATGAGTCAGAAGTGCTTAGCCATTTTCACTTTACCAAAAATACTGCCGTACTCCATACTGATACCAGTGTGTTGCCCAAGAAGCCTTTGGCATGGGCGAGTTGGAATTATCTGATAAACAACAAGGTAGATATAGAAGCTGATGTAAGAAATAACCAAAAAACTGCTGCTAATGATACTACTGTTAATGATAATAGTAAGCAAGTCACATCAAAACCAGTGCTCACTTATCATATGAATATCCTACAGCGCTTGACCAAGCAACATAACTATCTAGTGACTTTAAACCGTGACATTGATCCGGCACAGGTGATTAAAAGTATCGGCTACAGTCATCCGGTCTTTGACAAGGCGATGATTGCTGCCCAATCTCAGTGGTCACGTATTTCCGGTAGCGGTCTGCATACTCACTTTTGCGGGGCATATTGGTTTAATGGTTTTCATGAAGACGGAGTACGAAGTGGTCTTCGCGTTTGTCAGGCTTTAGGTAGCACTATTGAAATTAAGGATGAGGTTGATCCCAGTCATCTGCCTGATGCTGAGAGTGCGCATACGCCATTTCGCTATCAGGATTTACCGGTAAAAGCGGATAAGCAGCCGCGCAAACTTAAGAAACGTCAGGTGATGACTGCTACTACCAATCAAGAGCTGGTTGATCATATTGCTACCTTACAGACGGATGCTATTAGCCATACAGACAAGGTGAAACGCGGATTTTTCGGACGTCGCCGCTAGGTTGCATATACCGTGAAATAGTTTATAAGTAATACTGTCATTAAGTCACTTTTTATTTAAGAGAACATTATGTCACCCTTGTCACCCTTGTCACCGTCGTCTGAATCTATCCATTCAAAGGTGTCGCAAACGATGCCGCATCAGCTGTTTGATGGTACGACGTGGCATAGTCGCCTGCTGCCAAGTGTGCACAATTTTACTTATCCGTACCGTTATTGGGGCGTGAATATCAGCGCTTTAGCAGCAGGGCAGGCCCTACCAGAGGTAAAGACGCCAACAATAAGTAAGCGTATCCGTTTTAAGGGACTTCCTTTATTCTCGGCAAAGCATAAGGCATTACAGCAGTTTTGCGCCGAAGATTATTTAATGGGTTTAGAGGGATCAGAAGATGTCGATGGCAATAATGGGGACAGTAACGATAACACTGCTAATATTTCTGACAATGCAAATGACGACTGTAACGCCGGCCAAGCAACCGCTCAAAAATTAGCAAAACGTTTACATCATGCGTTTATGAAGCATACCGGTAGCGCGCCGACAGGCGATATCATCGGGCTGGTAGTCTGCCGTAACGTAGGGGTATATTTTAGCCCAGTAAACTTCTATTTGGGCTTTGATAATGAGCAGATGCCGACTCATTTATTAGCTGAAGTCTCTAACACACCGTGGAATAAACGCCATTATTATGGATTTTTATTAGATGGGGTGGACACTGAGTTTTGTCACGATAAAAACTTTCATGTGTCCCCCTTTAATCCCATTGATCAGCAGTATCGCTGGCAGGTTTCGGTAAAAAAACAAAGCAAAGAGCCATCTAATTGCTTGCAAGTTCGTATTGCGATCAATATCAGTGACGCGCGCGGTGAAGTATTAAAAACGGGCATAAAGATGTCTGGCGTACCGATGACTGCTGATTCTGTTCGGTACAGCTTACGGAAAAATCCGCTAATGAATATTAGCTCATTGACGCGCATTTATTGGCACGCTTTTAAGCTCTATGCCATCAAAAAAGTGCCCTATATTAATTATGATGAGAAGTTAGCAGATAGCCAGCAGAAAGAGGGTAGTTCTACCAAAGCGAATGATAAAGAAAAGAATTTTTCAGAATTGCAAGCTCAGTCACAACACCCAAAGCATATACAGAAGGATACTAGTACGATGCCAGCAAGCCCAACCGACCGCACGCCAACTTCAGCCTTAGAAAAAATGACTGCCCGTATGAGCCAAACGGTGAATGATAGTGCCCTCTTAAAGCCTATCAGCCATAGTGTGAATTATTTAGCAAGGCAGGCCGTATTTCGCGCGTTAAATCACCTACAATTCGGCATTATTACGGTGATCGAAGATTTTGATGAGCAGGGCCCATATAAGAAAACTTTTGGAGACACAGCTAAGGATCTGAAAGTCACCGATTCAGCACCGCTTAGCAGCTCGGCAGTAGGGCGGCATAGTCTGAATGTGACTTTAATAGTTCATGATAGCAAGGTCTATCGTCAACTGTTATTTGGCGGCTCAATTGCCTTAGCAGACAGCTATATCGATGGCGAGTGGGATACTGATGACTTGACGGGTCTTATACGATTGGCGGCGCGCAACTTGGCCGTTGTTAATAAGTTAGAGAACCGCTTTGCCGGTATCAGTAAGACTTTAGAGAAGGCCAAGCATCAGCTACGTAGTAATGATAAGTCCGGCGCGAAATCAAATATATTAGCGCATTATGACTTGGGCAATATCATGTATGAGCGCTTTTTAGACCCGACTATGATGTACTCATCAGCGGTATACCCTACGCTTGATAGTTCACTTGCACAGGCGCAGCAGCACAAGCTGGAGCTTATTTGTCAACGCTTGCAACTCAAAGCTGATGACCATGTGATTGAAATTGGCACCGGCTGGGGCGGATTTGCGATTTATGCTGCCAAGCATTATGGCTGTCAGGTGACTACTACCACAATTTCTGATGCGCAGTACCAAGAAGCGCGTCGCCGTGTTGAAGCAGCTGGCCTGTCTGACAAGATTACCTTGCTCAAACAAGACTACCGCGAGCTGACAGGGCAGTACGATAAATTAGTCAGTATTGAGATGATCGAGGCCGTCGGGCATGAGTATTTGCCAACATTCTTCGCCAAGTGTAATAGCTTACTCAAGCCTACAGGTTTGATGGTGCTGCAAGCCATAACCTTTAACGACCAGAACTATTATGATTATGTGGAGTCAGTTGACTTTATTCAGACTCATATTTTCCCAGGTGGTTGCCTGCTATCAAACCAAGAGCTGACCACCCAATTCGCTGAGCAGACCGATATGGTCGTTAAGCAGCTACACGATTATGGCTTTGACTATGCTTATACATTGCGTGATTGGCGTGCGGCTTTTATGTCACAGCGTACAGAGATCAAAGCGCTCGGTTACGATGAGGCCTTTATTCGTTTATGGGAATTTTACTTTTGTTATTGTGAAGGTGGGTTTTTGGAGCGTACCATTGGTGTGGTGCAGGTGACTGCAGTCAAGCCAGATAATATTGATAGCTTGCATTGATAACTTACATTTTACTGATCTACCGTATGCATGGCCATCTGTTAAGTAGATGGACGAATAGTTTTCATACTAACAGCGCCGCATTATAAAAAGCACTGCTATAAGAAAGCACTGTTATAACAAGTCTCATTATAAAAGGATATTATCATGGGTTATGTATTTATCTATCTTGCTGCCGTTGTCATATTTTTAGGTGTCGATGCGGTTTGGTTAACCACCATGAAAAGCGCGTTTTATGAGGAGCGTATCGGGCACTTGCTTGCTGACGAACCAAATATGTTGGCCGCTGGTGTGTTTTACATGTTCTATATACTAGCGCTGTGCATATTGGTGTTGTATCCACAAATCAAGGCCGGTAGCTCAGTTGGATATATTTTCTTGCTTGGTGGCTTAATAGGTCTGATGGCATACGGAACCTATGACTTTACCAACCTTGCATTATATAAAGGATTTACGCTAGATACCGCATTGGTAGACTTTGCATGGGGTGGATTTTTAACCGGATCAGTCAGTGCTATCGTGGCATGGTTGGCTTATCACTTTAATTGGTTAAGCTAGATATTTTAAAGATAGCTTGTATAGTTGGAGCCAATTTAAAACGAATACAGTATGGCTGGGAGAAATTTTCGAAGCCTCTAGAGTGACGCAGTCGCACAGCAAGCTAGAAAATTTTTTACCCGCTATACAAAATCTTATGTGTATCCATTTTATTTGGTACTGACTATAGCGGATTACAAGTTGCTTAGCTGCCGGAAATCAGGTTGAGCATATAAGCCTCGATTGGCTACACTTAGTCGCGTAGTGTGATACAAATACTTGCTTATGTACCAAAGCAGGTATCAAGAGCCTACTATCCAACTGGTATTAATTTGCGCTGGATTAGTTGTTAGTTTATAAACGCTGTTGTATAAATATCTCTCAAAATAAATAAGTCTCAAACGCTAGTAAGGAATGTAATGTCTCAAGCCAATACTACCTCAACCGCCAAAAAAGCCCCTTTAAATCATGAGTTATACATGTCGGTGCTCATGACGCCTGATATGGCCAACTTTATCGGTAATGTCCATGGGGGCGATCTACTCAAAATGCTTGACCAAGTCGCCTACGCTTGTGCCAGTCGTTATAGCGGTAGTTATGTCGTGACCCTATCGGTCGACCAAGTGATGTTCCGCGAGCCTATTTACGTGGGTGAGCTGGTGACCTTTGCTGCTAGTGTCAACTACGTAGGGACCACTTCGATGGAAATAGGCATCCGGGTTGAGGCTGAAGACGTACGAGCACGAACCATTCGCCATACTAATAGCTGTTATTTCACTATGGTAGCCATTGATGATAATGGTAAACCGACGCCCGTTCCGCCACTCAAACTTAACACACCGATTCGCCAGTGCCGTTTTGACGCTGCCCTAGAGCGTAAAAATTTACGCACGGAAGGCTCGAGTCGACCCAGCTGTGATATCTCTAACATAGCCGATGAACAGGCTAATCCTCATGATAACGCCGCTGTAAATAGCGACAGTTAATCATACAAAAACTCAAAATCTAAACAGTGATTCACTAAAAAATTACTGATATCTTTGCCTTCATATTTTAGGCTAAGATATCTTTTAATCTAAGTATCTTTCAACCTAGGTAATTTTTAACCTAAGTAATAGTGCATTTATGGTCAGTATATTCATCATAAACATATCATTTTATAGAGTCTAGTATGAGTTTAAAGCCATCTTTCGCCAATCCAAAAACCACTCTAAATGTCACGCCGCCGTTGCACAATCCTCCTCGTGCTCGCGGTGCTGGCAAGTCTAGATCTCCCAATGATACTGATTTTAATCCCAATCCTGCGCCTGATAGTGATGAGAAGCACTCAAGCTCACTAATCACGGTATTTATTGCCGTTGGTGCCAATCTCATCATCGCTATTGCTAAGACTGTTGCCGCATTTTTGACTGGGTCAGCCTCTATGATTGCCGAAGCGGCGCATTCATGGGCAGACGCTGGAAATGGTACGTTACTGATCGTTGCAGAAAAAAAATCAATCAAACCTGCTGATAGAAGCCATCCATTAGGCTACGGCAAAGAGTCCTATGTTTGGTCGATGATTGCAGCTTTTGGCGTGTTTATGGCAGGTGCAATCGTTTCTATCTATACTGGCATTATAGAATGGAATGCTGCTGAAACTGAGACCAATTACACTATCGGCTTTATCGTGTTGGCGGTAGCATTTCTGCTCGAAGGGTTTTCCTTAATACAAGCTTATCGGCAAAGTAAAAAACATGGTGAGGCGATTAACGTCAGCGCCATTGGCTATGTGATGGATACCTCAAACCCTACCTTGCGCGGAGTATTCTTTGAGGATCTAGCGGCCGTTATTGGTTTGGTCGTTGCCGCTGCTGCCATGGGCATGCACGCTTACACGGGTCAGCCATTTTGGGATGCGCTCGGCTCTATTATTGTGGGCTTGTTATTGGGTGTGGTGGCGATATTTTTGATCAGCCGTAACCGCGATTTCTTAGTTGGCTATAAAGTCACCGATAGAATGCATCACTATATTTTAGGCGAGCTACTGGATCACGCAGATATTGATAGCATATCGTATCTACACCTAGAATGGGTCGGGCCTAAAAAGATATTTATGGTGGCAGCAGTAGATATCGCGGGCAACCAAAAAGAAGAAAAGATTGCGCAAAAATTTGAAGATATTGAAAACCAATTCCGTGCCAATCCGCTGTTTCAAGAAGCTATCTTAACGTTGTCAGTGCCTAATGCCGAACCTTTAAAACTAGCAGACAATCAAGGGTAGCTGAGAAGCCACCAGATACCGTTACAGACCAAGCGAATTACTGCCACAAATTATTAAAGATATTTTATAAAGTAGGGTAAAGTCTAATTTTAAGGGTCTTTTATTCAATATTTTAATTAGAAGCCTTCAATTGATCATGCCCTAAATTCAGAAGATTTATAATCTTGCAAGCATAAAAGAGGTCACCAATATGGTGACCTCTCTATAATCTAAGTTTAAATTTATATTATAAAAGCTTTATTTTTTAGCGCTATTACTTGTTGGGAGCATTGGCACCGATGAACCATGCGTCTTTGTCGATAATGCGGCTGGCTTCTGTAAACAAGTCAGCGGTATCTTCATCACCGGCATCGCCTGCAGCTTCGATTGCTTTACGTAAAGTAGCAGCAACCTTTTTATAGCGACTGGTTAGCTCACGTACATGCTCGGGCACTTCAGTGATATTTGTTGGGTAATCCTCTAAGATAGAGTCTTTGGCAACTCGACTTGCTAGACCATTCGGCTCACCGCCCAAGATAACAATACGCTCAGCGATCATGTCTGATACATCACGTAGACGATCAGCAGTGTCATCTAATAACTGATGCACACCAATAAAGCCAGTACCTTGTAAGTTCCAATGGCACTGTTTGCCATCTAAGGTTAAGTCAATGACGTTTGCTAAGTTAGCATTTAACAAATCTGACATTTTTTGTGCAGTAGCGTCGTCTATTCCACTTGCGTAACGTTCTCTCATATTCTTACTCCGTTATTTGAAATTATTTTATTGAGTTTTTATTTATAAGTAAATTAATTAAGTAATATTTACCTACGGTTGCTCTGAAATATACATGTTCGGAACAACTATCTTGCCTATATATTGTTTGTTAACTATATTGCTCATCAATTCATTATTGATAATACCAGCTTGTATCGAAGATTGAACCCCTAAGCGTTAGGCTTTGTTAAGTGGTCGTGTAACGACTTTGTTAACCATGAAAAGCTTTGTAAAGCTAACTGATAGTGCAGGCAAGTTTATACAGGAAGTTTGATGTTTATTTGTAGATCTTGTTAAGCTTATTAATCAGACTGCTGCTGGGTTAATTTTTTAGTAACGTTAGCGAACTCATAATAGTCGGGCTTTTTATCAATGAAAATTTGACTTTCAAAGTTAAAGTCGGGGTGGTCTTGAAATAGCCCGAGCGATAAGGCGTAGGTCTCAGAGCCAAGCTTATGATAGTATAAATTGGTACCGCAATGGTTACAAAACGCGCGCTCTGCCCACTCCGATGATTGATAGACGGTCATTGACTTTTGACCCGTAATAGCAACTTTCGAATTACTATGTACCGCCATCAGTGGACCGCTACCCCAGCGCCGGCACATACCGCAGTGGCAGGCCTCAAAGGTGTTAATATCTTCTATTTCAACGGTCACATTACCGCACAGACAGTTGCCTTTCATAAAACATTCCTTCATTACTATTATGATTACTGTTATTAATGATTCGCCTTAGACTATACCTGATTTTTTAGGCTTTCCTTTCACCGTGTTTTGTCGTTGGAATGTATTTAGTTCTCATTTACATCTATCATAGCTAGCCATCGAAGAATACTTAAACTTATTGTTTGCAAGGGTACCTGTTCACCTATTTGTCTAGGTTGAAGTGCATCCGTATCAGGCCTTATCTACTGTCAGATTAATCCATTAATCCTAATGACAAATCCCTCAATTGTCCTTTAAAAATAGCCGCTTAGCCCCCACATTGTTATAAACCTTAAGAAGAAGAAAGCCGTTATGCGTATGCCCGAACCGCGCTCATCGCGTCAGTTAAACCAATTGGCCACTCAGCTGCAAGGCGAAGCTGAAATTAGTGGTGTCAATGCATCAGGAACGCAAATAGCGAGTCGGCCCTTTGAGATGGTCACGGAATTTGAGCCCGCAGGCGATCAGCCACAAGCGATTGATAAGTTGGTAAAAGGTATTAATTCTGGTATGGATGAGCAGTTATTGCTTGGCGTAACTGGCTCTGGTAAGACCTATACCATGGCCAAAGTCATCAGCGAATGTCAGAAGCCAACTATTATTATGGCGCATAACAAGACCTTAGCCGCACAGCTATATGGCGAGTTTAAAGCGTTCTTTCCGAATAATGCCGTTGAGTATTTCGTTAGTTATTATGATTACTATCAGCCTGAAGCTTATGTAGCCGCCAGTGATACCTTTATCGAAAAAGACAGCGCTATTAATGATCATATTGACCAAATGCGCCTGTCAGCAACTCGTGCCTTACTAGAACGCCGTGATGCAATTATTGTTGCTTCGGTATCCTGCATTTATGGTTTGGGCGATCCCGAAAGTTATCTGAAAATGCTGCTACATATCGTAGTTGGTGACCGCATAGATCGTACTGCGACTATCAAGCGCTTGGTTGAAATGCAGTATATGCGTAATGAGCTGGATTTTGGGCGCGGTACTTATCGCTTACGTGGTGAGATATTAGATATCTATCCAGCAGAGTCGGAGCAATTGGCCGTACGCGTGCATTTGTTCGATAATGAAGTAGAGAAAATTACTTGGTTTGATCCGTTAACTGGTAAAACGGTACGCAGTGTGCCACGTATTACCATTTATCCAAAGTCGCATTATGTGACCCCGCGTAATAAGCTAGAGGCTGCAACTCATACTATCCGAGCTGAGCTTGAGCCGCGTCTTGAATATTTCCGTGATAATAATAAATTGATTGAAGCGCAGCGTCTAAAAGAGCGTACCCAGTATGACCTAGAGATGATTCAACAGCTCGGCTACTGTAATGGCATTGAGAACTACTCACAGCATTTATCTGGTCGTCCATCAGGGGAAGCGCCGCCGACCTTGTTTGATTATATTCCAGAGGATGCTTTGCTATTCCTTGATGAGTCGCATGTCACGGTATCGCAGATTGGCGCGATGTATAAAGGCGATAGATCACGTAAAGAAAACTTGGTTAATTATGGCTTTCGTCTACCAAGCGCGATGAATAACCGTCCGATGAAGTTTGAAGAGTGGGAGCGTATCAAGCCAACCACTATCTATGTCAGTGCAACGCCAGCGTTATATGAGTTTGAGCACAGCGAACAAGTGGTCGAGCAGGTGGTGCGTCCAACCGGTCTTATTGACCCTGAGATTGAGATTCGTCCGGTATTGACCCAAGTTGATGATGTTTTATCGGAAATCAGCAAACGCCGCGAAAAAGATGAGCGCGTATTAATCACCACTTTGACTAAGCGTATGTCGGAGGACTTGACTAGTTATCTAAAAGAATACGATGTCAAAGTCGCTTATCTCCATTCAGATATTGATACCCTTGAACGCATGCAGATTATTCATGAGCTACGGACTGGCGTGCATGATGTGTTGGTCGGTATTAACTTGCTGCGCGAAGGTCTCGATATGCCAGAAGTATCATTAGTAGCGATATTTGATGCGGATAAAGAGGGCTTCTTGCGCTCTGAGCGTGCCTTGATTCAAACCATTGGTCGTGCTGCGCGTCATATTAATGGTAAAGCCATTCTTTATGCGGATCGCATTACGAACAGTATGCAAAAAGCGATAGAGGAGACAGATCGTCGCCGCGAAAAACAAGTGGCCTTTAACCTTGAGCATAATATTACTCCAAGGGGCGCGCGCCGGAACGTCACGGATAAGATTGATACTGGTGAAGACCTCGATGCCAATGACAATCAAGCTATTCCGGTCAAGAGTAATTTGCCTGATGTCGATATCAGTATTTTACGTAGTCCTGACTTATTGGCTAAAGAAATCAGTCGTCTTGAGAAGTTAATGAAGCAGATGTCGCGTGATTTGAAGTTTGAGGATGCAGCGAAAACTCGCGACAAAGTGTTGGAGTTGAAAGCACATTTGCTTTAAAGGGTGATGTTGTCGAATTTTAATTAGCGATAAAAAAGGTGACTTGCATATTTTGTGGCTCACCTTTTTTATCGATCACACTATTCAAAAGAGGTTCAAGTCAAGCTTAGCTTCTATCGTTTAGTATTTAAAAAAAACAGCCTAGCAATTAGAGCTTGTAGAGCTGGTAACAAACTGTCTTTTTTACCTATTAATATTAATAACTAATTTTTGGGCGCTACAACACTTGTAATCATACGAAATGCGCCTTAACATGATGTTAATTACCCTTATAAAATACTTATAAATTAGACGGATTATCTACTATGCATACCAATAAACCATTGGAGTTGAATGCCAATGAGAACTCACTAGGCATGTCAGATTCTGCCAAACAAGCTGTAACAAACGCTTTAGATGTCGGTTTTCGTTATCCAGATAATCCACGCGCTGCATTAATTGCTAAAGTGGCTGAAATTAATGGCGTGACAGAAAATCAAGTCTCATTAGGCAATGGATCAAGCGAAAATATCCGAGCTGTCGTGCAAATGTTGCAAAACCAAGCCTTAAAAGACGGCAGAAAATTTCAATTAGTGGTGCCCGATCCAACGTTTTCTTGTGCAGAATTGTATGCAAACTATATTGGCGCGCCCGTAGTAAAGGTGCCCCTAACAGCTGAAAATTATGATTTAGATTTTCAAAATCTGCAAAAATCTGCCGACGAGTTTGACGGTGTCAGCTTATTTTATCTTTGCAATCCTAACAACCCAACAGCAACGATCACTTCAACGCCAAAGTTAAAAATGTGGGTAGATACTGCCCCAGAGAACCATTACTTTTTACTAGATGAAGCTTATTCGGAGTACGTCACAGATCCAAGTTTTGAGAGTGGTGTTGAGTGGGTAAAACAGGAGTTATCAAAAAACCTTATCGTTGTTCGTACTTTCTCAAAATTACATGCTCTAGCCGGTCTGCGAGTAGGATATGCAATTGCAAACCCGCAAACTATTGAAGCAGTCGAAGATTTTACGTCGATAGACAACACCAATTTGTCAGGTGCTGTAGCTGCTTTGGCAACGTTAAATGATGAGGCATTCTTAGAGTTGAGTTTGCGAACTACCAATCAATCGCGCCAGATGGTTGAAGCGACGCTAGATGAGCTGGGACTTCGTTATTTGCCCTCACAAACCAACTTTATTCTTCATGAAATAAAAGGTGATGTAAAAACATACATCGACAGAATGGAAGACAATGGCATTTTGGTTGGTCGAGAATTTCCACCCATCACAGGGTTCAATCGCCTAACGCTCAGTACATTTGATGAGATGAAAGTGTTTGTCGAAGTACTAAAATCTTTTCGTCAAAAGGGCTGGGTTTGATTTGGTTGATGAGGTGAAAGAGGCAAGTTAATATTTTGACTTTAGGAAGTTACAGACCCATAGTACATGCTTACTAAATCGCATTGTTTTTTTAGTTAAATAAAGCCAATAATGGTGCAACGTATTTGCTGTTATCAGCTTAAGAGACTGCAGTCAATTGAGGATAAATAGAAACGAAGTTTGGCTAGAAACAAACTTGTATGACTGCTATTTTGAATTGATCACGTTTACAAGTTTTTGAACTTTAGGGATGTAACTATGTTTGATATTAAATCGTTTTTAAAAAGAGGAATAGAGAAAGAACTACTTGATGTGGATGATTATATCTTCATGCCTGAGAATGTAGAGATGGTGGTTGAAGAGGGTGAGCTAAAGTGTGTCTTAAATAGTGATGGCCGAGTCAATATTTTTTATACTAAGCAAGGTGTTACTAGCGTAAGAGCAGCGGCTCGTAAACATCCATTTACCTCTTTTGACCAGGAACTGAATCACGGAATTTATGACGACGTTATCGACGACTTAGTCAAAGAAGTTAACAAAATCCTCGATGGTAAATCTAAATACTTTCACAAAGTTGTCTTACCTTCAACGGCCTCTTTACCCTTAACTGCCCCTTTAAAGCCAGAACCATTTGCAACAGATAAGTTCTAAAATTTTCTGCTTTATATGCCTTCGTTTTATAGAGTCTGATATAAGTCTCTATAGTGGCACAGGGTGCCTTGTAATTTATTAGCGCGCCCTGTGTTACTGTTCATTATTTATTAATAATAAGTTATTTATTTTGTGAAACTTGCATAACAACTCTGTAGAGATTTAGCGACGACTCTAGTAACCAGTCGTGTACGATATTGTGAATCTATTGCCGCATTACCCAACTCAACGATGGTTACTTGCTGAGGTGCTTGTTCACTCACGCAGCCACAGACGTTACTTTGTACCGCTTCTTTTTGTTCGGCAGTCATGACAGCACTGGCAATCCGCCACGCATTTTGCTTTTGGATTTCGCTACGGCACTGATTATCGATAGCCGCTTTAAATACATTCATACCAATATTGTTTGCTGTGCCAATAGCATTGCCTGCAGTAGTGTTTGCCCCTGTTGTCGTCGTGCATCCCGCTAGGGCAAAAGTAGCAAGCATAGTAATTGAAACTAAGAATTTTTTCATGGTTGTATCCTATAATGTTTATGAATATTGTTTAAAAACGGCATAAAAAAGGGCTATTCAAAAATGACAAATACTGCTCAATTTGATGTACTGATAACAACCTGCAATTATTGCATATTTTTATAACTTTGCATTTTTATAATGTTGATTTACACCTTATATAGTAAAATCAGAATATGTTAGAGATGTCCTAACCCACGCTCCACTTATTGATAATCAAAAAAACCAGCCAAGTTATCCTTAGCTGGTTTTTATTTTTGGAAAATTAGTTCCAAGTTCTAGATCTAAGCTTTAGACATTCTTACCCTGTTGCTTTGTTTGAATATCTTTGGCTAGTTTGTAGCATTCTTCGATATGGTCAAAGGCGATTTTCTTAAAGATCATATAACCCATGGTAGCGGCGACCAGTTGTCCACCCAATGGGATAAACTTAGTGACTTGCTTAGCAGCAATACGGCCGCCGAAGCCCTGAACCGTCTTTTTGACAATACCACGCGTTGCCATGAGACCCGCAAAATCGACCGTGCGATCTTTTAAAGCACCCCAATGAATAGCGCGTGACTCTAAGTCCACTGCGGATTCACGATCTTCAATTAATCCAAAGCGTTCACTGATATCAGGTAGCAGTTGGGTTAACATGCCAGCATCTATGGCCACATCAAAGAAGGGTACAGGGACGATGGCCACACCTGCAGAGAACTTGGCGCGTTTTTTGACTATTGCCTTACATTCTTTTTTAACTTGATCAAGGTTTAGATTCGGGTCAATCGTACTTGGGACTTTTTCAGCTTTTGGAGTGGTTTTCATAGCGTCTTCCTTATAAAATGATTAAATAGTAAATGAATCTCAAGTATTACAGTTATTTATCATTCTATGGATTTATGAGCACTATACAATTATAGCTTTGTATCAAAATACAAAGAAGGGCTGTATCTATGCAAGGTTTTTGTAAATTATAAGTGCGATAGAGGACTGAGGCGGCTTGATAAGGGTGCTGTGAAATAAAAAAACCAATGACCTTTTACAATAAACTAATCTGCTATAAATTAGCATTGTGGCCGCCTACTAAAGCCAGTAGAATACGGACATGCTAAATTTAACCCCCCGTTATACCGGCACTCGCATTGACGAGCTGCCCACCGCGCTGCAATCACTTGCGGCTCAATCTTTGACCCTTGCCAAGCTTTATGCAGGTCGCGGTATCCTTGAGCCTGATGAGCTTGAAACCCAGTTATCCGGTTTACTGCCTGCTGAGATGCTGCATGGTGTCACCGAAGCTGTGCGCTTATTGGATGTGGCCATTGATGAGGGTCAGCGTATTCTTATCGTTGGCGACTTTGACTGTGATGGTGCGACCAGTACCGCGCTGATGATGCGTGCCTTAACCAAAATGGGCGCAGTCGTCGATTTTCTGGTACCAGATCGTTTTAAATATGGTTATGGTTTGACGCCTGAGATTGTAGAGTTAGGCATTGAGACCTATCAGCCGCAGGTCATTGTCACCGTAGATAATGGTATCTCAAGCCATGAAGGCGTGGCACGCGCGCAGGCCGATGGCATCACGGTCATTATTACCGATCACCATTTAACCACCAAATCGGTACCGCCCGCTGAAGCAGTAGTCAATCCCAATCAACAAGACTGTAATTTTATCAGTAAGGCTTTGGTCGGGGTAGGTGTGGCTTTTTATGTACTCGGACGCTTGGCAAAATTGCGTCGCGAAGCTGGCAAGTCTACTGTGCAAGTGAGTCAATATTTAGACTTAGTGGCACTTGGAACGATTGCTGATGTTGGGATACTGGATAAAAACAATCGTATTTTAGTCCATCATGGGCTAACCGCTATCCGTCAAGGTCGATGCTGTATGGGTATCTTAGCACTCCTTGAACAAGCAGGTCGTGACCCGAAGCAATTGCAGGCGCAGGATTTTGGCTTTGTATTAGGGCCAAGGATTAATGCCGCTGGACGTATGGACAATATGCGTGTGGGTATCGAATGTTTACTGACCGAAGATTGGTCTACCGCTCAGCGTTTAGCACAGGAGCTTGAGCAGCTAAATCGCGAGCGCCGTCGGGTCGAAGGTGACATGCGCTCGCAGGCTGATAGCATTGTGGAAACCTTAAATGCTAATAGTGAACTTATTGATAATAGCGAGGACAGCACCGAAGACGCTACTGATAACACTATGAATAATGATGACATTATTCCTCACAAAGTAGCGGATCAAAAAACGTTTGATGGTGACAACAATAATAGCAATCGCAGCATTATTTTATATCGAGATGATTGGCATCAAGGGGTCATCGGTATTGTGGCAGGACGCTTAAAAGAAAGTCATTATCGTCCTAGCATTGTGTTTGCACCAGCAGATACGCAGCGTGTAGGTGAGGACGACGCGATTAAAGGTTCAGCGCGCTCGATTGCTGGCGTACATATACGTGATGCTATTGAGCAAGTAGCAGAGCAGAACCCCAATCTAATCAGCCACTTTGGTGGTCATGCAATGGCGGCAGGTTTGACCCTTAAGCGCGGCAATTTTGACGCTTTTGTTGGTGCCTTTGATAACGTCATGGCGCAGCTTGACGATGATGTTTTTGCAGAGCAGAAATTCACCGATGGGTCACTACAGGCCGTAGACTTTAGCTTATGGTTTGTCGATACATTAGCCGAGGCCAGCATTTGGGGTCATGGTTTTGCACCGCCGATATTCGATGGCGTGTTTGAAGTACTTAGCTTTAAAGTGTTAAAAGACAAACATCTGAAGTTATCGCTGCGCTATCCCGATGTACAATATCCGATTGACGCTATTTATTTTAACTTTGATAGTAGTGCTTGGGATTATCGCGCTGAAAAAGTGCACTTATTGTTTGAGCTCGATATTAATGAGTGGAATGGTAAAAAAAGCTTACAGCTAATGGTTAAAGATTTGGCTGTTATTGATGCGTAAAGCGTCGTGACTTTCGAAATATCGTATCTTGCTATTACAACCTGCTATGCTAAGTTAGCAAGTTATGATCGATGTACTGTTCATGTGGTCTCTGCGGCGTTTGGCTTAATTGATGACGCGCCCTAGCAAAATTTGCTACTATGTATTTTTTAGATTTTATGATTTAGGTGATTGGATTATGGCCAAAAACGCCCTACAAGCTCAACTTTTAAAAGCTGGATTGGTTGATAGTAAAAAAGCCAAGCAAATAAGCAAACAGTCTCAGCATGCCAAGCGTACTGGCGATTCATCAGATGTTGAAGTCAAAAAAGCGGTGGCAGAAGCTCAAGAAAAAAAACTAGAAAAGGATCAAAAGCTTAATCAAGAAAGACAACAGGTTTTAGAGCAGAAGATGCTAAAAGCTAATATTATTCAAATGATTAAGCAGCATCAGATTACTGATATACAAGGTGACGTCAGCTATCAGTTTGTTGATTACTCTAAAGTGAAAAAAATCAACATTACCCAAAAATTATATGATCAAATAGTGGCAGGCCATGTGGCTATTGCGCGATTAGAAGAAAATCATGACCTAAGTTATGCTCTGCTCCCTCGTCCCTTAGCAGATCGTATAGATGCAAAATTGGAAGGTTTTATGGTTGTGTCTAACGATACAGCAAATGTTGAGCTGACGACTGATGATCCTTATGCGGCCTATGTGATTCCAGATGATTTAATGTGGTAGTGATTGTTATTTAAGAGAATGATTTCTAAAAGTGATGGTTTTTATTTTTGTCTTATGAACCTAGCAGCTACCCACGTAAACCATCCCTTAAAACGGATGGTTTTCCATTAGTCCAATATCTGGAAATTTCCAATCATAACGGATTGCCAGCATACGCAAGGTAAAGATAGTGCTCATGGCGGAGATATCTGCAATCCACTCAATCACACCAAATGCGTGCATAACGAAGTAGAGCATGCCACCAGCTAAAGCCGCGGTGATATAAATCTCTTGTTGAAGCACGAGTGGAATCTCGTTACAGATCATATCGCGGATGATACCGCCGACAATGATGGTAATCACCCCAAGCAATAGCGCCACGGGGATGTTCGCGCCCATACTGTTTGCAACCTTGATACCAATTAAGGTAAAAGCTGACAATCCAATGGTATCGGATAGCTTGAGGAATTTATCGACGTGCCTTGAGTTGGGATGAAAGAATATCTGCATGACTAGTGAAGATATGGTGATGACCGTAAGGTAGCTCATATCTACCATCCAAAATAGCGGATGACGATCCAAAATAACATCGCGCACGGTGCCACCGCCAATAGCCGTGACTATTGACACCAGTAAGCAACCAAACACATCAAAGTTTTTGTACTTGGCTAGTATTGTGCCTGAGATACTACAAGCCACAATACCAATCATGTCAAATAGATATAGCAAAGATCGTGGGTCAAAAGTAGTGATCAGCGCAGCAGGATCCAAGGTGTTCAATGCGATAGCCAGCATGTGTAAGTCTCGCTAAAATATTTAATTATTGTCAAATCGTAACGTGTTGCTTTGTCTTTATTTCATTTGGCAAGGAGTACCAACTGCTTATTTAACCAGGCGGATAGAGGGAAGGTGCCAATCAAAGCGCAGTGCCAACATACGCACCGCAAAGATGACGCTAAGCATAATAAATTCATTGATTCCGGGATTAACACCGAAATAATCAAGCAGCAAATAAGTCACTGATCCTGCAACGCTCGCACTGATATAAATCTCGCGCTGCAGCACGAGTGGTATCTCATTACAGATAATATCGCGTAGCAATCCGCCAATAATAGCAGTCCATACACCCATCATAACGGCAATCAGGGGTGACATATCTTGCGTTAAAGCGATCTTAAAGCCAATGACACTAAATGATGCTAGACCTATAGCATCAAAGAATTTAAGCGGGTTATCAATCTTATGATAAAGATGAAAAAATACTTGTAAGATAAGAGAGGTAACTGTGATGACAATCACATAATTGAGATCTGTCATCCAGAATAGAGGATGTCGATCTAGTGCCATATCACGTAGCGTGCCACCGCCAATTGCATTGACCATTGCTACCAAGATACAGCCTGAAATATCGAAGCCTTTGTGCTGCGCAAGCAACGTGCCAGCTATAGCGCAGGCAATGACCCCAACCATATCCAATAAGTACAGCAAGATATCGGGGAAAATGAAAGTATGGACCATCGTTATTTCCCTAAATGTTGCTCAACATAAAATTTGCTTATCATAGTGATTATCTATCTATAGTCAAGGCTAAATAAAAGTGATACGTAGATAAATGCCTGCAACTGGTAAAATTTTCTAGCGTGCTGAGCGCTGTCGCCAGACAGAGGCTGCAAAGATTTCTACCAACCACACTGTATCTGTTTTTAAAGTGTACCGACTATATTAGCCATTAAAGTTAGCTATTAAATTGATTTTAGCCGTCTTTTGCAAACAGGATCAACCCCAGCATAATAAGACCAATACCGATCAGACCCATAGCCGAGGGCAGAGCGTTATTGAGCAGTAGTATACCGCCAATCAAGGCAAAGATAACCTCACTAGCTTGGGTAGAGTCCACACCAGCAACTTCGCTGGAAGTCACGGCTCTCTCACGCGCATATAAAAAGATGCTGGTCGCTCCAACCCCTGCTAATAAAGCCACAAGCGATGTATTGAACACCTGTGAGGTACTGGGTAATTCAGGACGCAATATAATGCCTAAAAACAGCCAAAACGGCAAACTGCCAAGGGTCATTAACCACACTTTATTAAACGCATTTTGTAAGAGGTCAGTCTCAATAGCAGGGATGCGGGCGATTAGTTTTTGAAGCATGGACTTGGGCTGAGTTTGGGTCGTGTGCCCTTCTTTTAAAGCGCTACTTTCGCTCGAAGTATTATCGATATCGACAGATAGAGTGGGTGCTTCAGTGACGAGTTGCTGCGTATTTTCGTCAAAGTCGTTTTGATATGCGCGGTTTTGATTAACATTGGCTTCGCGTAGTTTACGCAACTCGGCAGTATGCTTTCGGGAATTGTAAGACACTTGCCAGACCAGCTGATTGCCAATGGGATAACTAAAGGCTGCTACTAGAGCTGGTAGTGCGCCGTAGAGCAGCATATCTGTCATTGAAGCAGAGGAAGCCATATCTGCCACATCGGAAGCACGTAAACCTTCGCTGACGTTTACCAGTACCACACCAAGAAATACCAATAGAGCGTAAATAATGAATTTTTTATCAAATCGCTGTCCAAAGGCTAGCAGTACCAATAAGCTAGTCACCACGGTAAACATAAAGGTGGCTGCTACTACCCAGCCAGCAACGTGGTCGCCAGCATAGCAAATACCGGTATAAAACACCCCAAAGCCAATACTACCGGTAATACACCAAAAGCCCCAATTCTCACGGAAGATAACGGTCAATTCCTTGATGCGACCAAACCCATACTGCATGGTGATAATCATAGTAATCATCAGCCACATAAAAATATAACGTAAGCTGGCTGACCAAAACCAATCGCCACCCGCAGAACTCATTACCTCGTTTAAGACAAACGTTGAGCTAAATAGTGCACCGGCCAATAAGCCCAATAAAATTAGTTTGACCATCCCTGTGTCCTTGCCGTTTTCTGTCTTTGAATTAACTTTGGTTGTTCCGCTAAGGCTTTTCTTTTAATTATTTACCCTTAGCATCTGCCCAAATAATTTTATGCAATTGCAACTGAAAGCGCACCGGTAGAGCATCGGCTAACATCCATTCAGCCAGCTCGCGCGCTAAGAGCGGTACATCGGGACTGTTATTATTTAAAGCATCATCTTCCGCTACATTGAACATCGGTGAAAACCAAACGGTACCAACCAGCTTATCTAACTGGTGTTCGATAAATTTGGCCTTGGCCCAGTCGTAATCTTCGCGGTTCATAATGACAAACTTAAGCTGATCGTGCTGAGTAAGATAATTAAGGTTAGACCATAGGTTTTTATCTACCTCTCCTGAGCTTGGCGTTTTAAGATCCATCACTTTGCTGACTGCTGGCGGGACATTTTGTACTGAAAGTGCGCCTGCGGTTTCTAAAGAGATTTCATAATCCTCGGCAAGCAAACGTTTAATCAGCTCAATTGCATTTGGCTGGGCTAAAGGCTCGCCACCGGTCAGACAAATCCGTTTGCATGGATAGCTTTTGATAGTCGTTATGATGGTCTCTAGTGACTGGCGCTCGCCGCCACTAAAAGCATATTCAGTATCACAATACACACAGCGTAGCGGGCAGCCGGTCAGGCGCACGAATATGGTCGGCAAACCTGAAGTCAATGCCTCACCTTGCAAAGAATAAAAAATCTCAGTAATTCGTAACCCAGCTTCAGGGTCAGTCACAGGGATAGCAGGGCTGCGTAGCGGTAGATCAGTCATAACATTTTCAAATAGGATAGGGTGTCGATACCGCGTTTAAGCATTCTAAATAGAGTAGAAATGCCTATCTAAAAAAACTACTACAATGCGGTTATCAGACAAGATAAAAATAAGACACATGAGAGCTGGCAAGTATAAAAACTTGATGCATGGCATGTGTAAGATTGGGTAGTGCTTATTTGGCTGTTTCTTTTTTGGATAGTGCTGATGCAGGTGCTTTTTATTCAAATACTGCTTATTTAAGACCCGTTTATTCACATACTATTGGATAAAACCATCCATCAAAAAATACCGCGATAGTGGCGGTATTGGATAAGGTATTCGTCTATTAAGATGAATTATAACGTAAGCCATCATATTAAGCTGTAAAAAAGACGCTGAAGTTCACCCTCAGCATCTCATTTTTAATTAATACGGTTATTAAAGATTAATAAAGGTATCGCGACTATCTATAAGGAGTAATCGCTTGTTCGCTAAATAATCAATCTAAACGTAATAGCTCATTTACTGCGGTTTTAGCACGCGTTTGGGCATCGACCTTTTTTACGATGATAGCAGCATATAAGCTATGTGTACCATCTTTAGAAGGTAGAGAACCTGGTACGACTACTGAGCCGGCTGGTACGCGACCACGATGGATCTCACCAGTTTCGCGGTCATAAATACGCGTTGACTGACCGATATAGACGCCCATCGAAATGACTGCACCTTCTTCTACGATTACGCCTTCAACGATCTCAGAACGCGCCCCGATGAAGCAGTTGTCTTCAATAATAGTTGGGTTGGCTTGCAATGGCTCTAAGACACCGCCGATACCAACGCCGCCTGATAGATGCACATTTTTACCAATTTGTGCGCATGAGCCCACGGTTGCCCAAGTATCTACCATTGCACCTTGATCGACGTAAGCACCGATATTGACATAAGACGGCATTAAGACCGCACCTGGTGCAATATATGAGCCTTTACGGGCGATAGCAGGTGGTACCACACGAACGCCTGCTTCTTTAAACTGTGCTTCGCTCCAATCAGCAAATTTAGTCGGTACTTTGTCATAAAACTGTATGTGTTCGCCAGCTGACATAACGTAATTGTCATTAAGACGAAAAGACAATAAAACGGCTTTTTTTGCCCACTGATTGACCACCCATTCACCGTCCTTTTTTTCCGCAACCCGTAGGCTACCGTTATCAAGTTGCTCAAGCACTTGCTCAATCGCATCACGCACGTCTTGTGGCATATTGGCTGGGCTATAATTATTACGGTTTTCAAAGGCTTGTTCGATAGTTTGTTGTAATGACATAAAAATTCCTAAAAGCTCATAGGTGAAGGTAAGTAAAAATGGGGTTGATAGCAAAATGAATAGTGCTGCTTAAACTAAAAACGCTGCTCGCCGTATTGTCGCTAATTTAGTCAGTTTTAGCAAACCATGTAATGACTCATCAGCACTATGGTTGTTTTAACAATTGTTTTAAGTGTTAGACATTAAGTACTTGAGGTGCGTATCCAGTCCAAAATATCCTGATAGACCAGACTGTTGTGCTCCTCATGCAAGGGCTCATGGCGCATGTTGGGATAGAGTTGTACCGTTACTTTGCTAAATTTTTGTTTTGTTAAGCGGTTGACGACATTTTGAATCCCTTTACCCATATCGCCTATTGGATCATTTTTACCACTCACAAACAGCATCGGAAAGTCTTTGTTGATAGTCGTCGCCCAGCCCTTATTAAGTCCGGTTTGCATCAGCGTAAACAACGTCATAAAACCATTATTAGTAAAGTCAAAGCCCGTTAATGGGTCAGCCTCATAAGCCTCAATATTAGCGGGATTTTCACTGATCCAGGCAAACTGGGAGGAGGATATACGATTATCAAGCTTACTATTGAGTACTTTATTCATTACAGAAGCAAACAGGGTGTTTTGCTTTTTAGGCGCCGCCTTTGCTAAGAACTTATTCAGTGGCAGCAGGACTTTGACTAAGGGATTGGTATCTGCTGTGCCCATAAGGATAGCTCCTGTGTAATCTTGAGCATGATGCTTGAGTACCGTACGCACAATGAAGGAACCCATGGAATGACCCATAATAAAGTGTGGCACATCAGGATGACGTGTCTTCAAGCTATCCGCCATGATAATCACATCTTTTAATAACGACTGTACTGGATGCTCATTACCAAAGTATCCCAGCTCATCCGGTGTTTTAATCGTTTGTCCGTGTCCGAGCTGATCATAGGTGGCGACTGCGATGCCATTGTCAGCTAAAAACTGTGCAAAGTCAGCATATCGACCGCTGTGTTCTGACATTCCGTGGACAATGAGCAAGGTGGCTTTCACATTCTTAGGTACAGCTTTTGCGTCTTTTGGCTCAAAAAACTGGTGATGCAGATAATGTGTCTGGTCAGAAGAAGTAATGGAGTTAGCGGTACTCATAAGCGGTTCCTTAAATGGGTAGAAGTTTAAAAATGGACGGCTTGTTATATATTATGAGACTTATTCAGAATAAAGCTGCCATCAGATAAGTCGTGGTTGTACCCAATCTAACTACAAAGCTTTATGGGGTCAATATTATTTGCTGATTTATATTATTTTTGAATTATTGTCATCGTACAACAGTCACACCTCAAATTCTTTGAACTTATGTTTTAATTTCGATTAAGCTTGTGCCTTTATCTACCCACTCCATTGTATTATTAGGATATATCACTAAATAATAGAGCTAATTTTTGAAATGCCTATGAAACCCTTGTCTGTGTTAGAAGTGCCTGTAAAGTCAGAAGCGCCTATAAAAAAATTGTTATTAGTGGGCGCAGGTCATGCCCATATTGGTCTATTTCGTCGACTCCGCACCGAGCACTTAGCGGACGCTGCTACTATGAATGTTGAAGTTACTCTAATTACCGAACAGCCGCAGTCTATCTATTCGGGAATGTTACCTGGTTGGATGGCTGGACATTATGATCTAGATGATATCAGTATTGATGTTAAGTTACTCTGTGAACAGGCAGGTGTGCGATTTATTCAGCAGCCAATAGCTAAAGTAGACGCCGCGTCTTGCACTGTAACGACTATTAATAATGAGCGCTTCGACTACAATGTGCTGTCATTAAATACCGGTGCTGATACCGATATGCACTGGTTAAACGAAACGGCGACAGCTAAAGCCATATCTAACACTAATACCAGCACCAATACTAACACTGCTACTACCGCTGCCGTTATTGCTATTAGACCACTATCAGTATTTATAGATCGTTGGCAGGCGATTCTCCTGGATGCTCAACAATCCTCGTATTATCGACTGGCCATCGTTGGGGCTGGGGCGGCCGCGACTGAATTGGTCATGGCAGCACAATTCGCATTAAAGAGAATTAATCCCAAGCATCAAGTATACCTGGTCTGTGGGGAGCATCTGTTGTCTGGATTCAATAAGCGCTTTAAACGTCGTGTTATCAGCCAACTGAAGCGCCACGGTATTACCATGATTCATGCACGAGCGACAGGGTATAGCGAAGGTCAACTGCTTACCTTACGTGGTTCATCGCAAGAGTCATTGCCGATGGATTCGGTTATTGCTGCTACTGGGGTCACGGGTGCAGCATGGACAGAGTGCACTGATTTAGAAACGGTAGATAATGGGTTTGTAGCCGTTAATGCCACCCAGCAAAGCGTCTCCCATCCCAATGTATTTGCAGTGGGTGATGTGGCGACGCGAGTAGATCAAAAGGTGGCGCATTCAGGGGTTCATGCAGTATTTGGCGGCGCTGTGGAGGCTGATAATTTGCTAACCTATTTAGCAGGTAAGTCGCTGGTAGGAGAATCAATACCAAGTAATTCAGTGCCAAAGAAATCACTGTTAAATAAGCCACTAAAAAAGTATCAGCCGAGAACGCGTACCCTATATCTATTATCCTGCGGCGACAAGTATGCCATTGCCAGTTGGGGCAGAATTAGCTTGCAGGGTCGCTGGGTATGGCATCTAAAACGCTACATCGACAAGGGTTTTGTAAAATAGCATCAAGGGTAATGCCAGTTAAAATATTGCTAATAGCAGTATTCCCAATAGAGACAATACAAATATCAAAGCCAGTGCTAATATGGAATAACGAACCAAAATGCGATTATTAACTACAACAATGTATACATAATAAGGTAGTATTGATTAGTTAAACTTTACATTAACAGTGCATTTATAACGTTACATTTAATGATACTCAGAATATAAGCGACAGCGTATGAAAAAAGTATTAATTGTCCTTGCTATTGCATTAGTCGTCGCTGGATTTTTCTTTTTTGGATTGAATGATTTATTGACCCTCGAAGGGATTCAAGCACGTTTAAGTCAGTTCTACCAATGGCGTGATGACGCGCCACTGTTAGTGGGCGGGGTATTTTTCTTAACCTATGTGGTCATCGCGGCATTCTCATTGCCGGGGGCTGCATTAATGACTTTGCTGGCAGGAGCGCTGTTCGGTCTATGGTGGGGACTGCTACTGGCCTCATTTGCGTCCAGTATTGGGGCGTTGTTTGCTTTTCTCGCTGCGCGCTATCTACTTCGCGAGAGCTTCCAAAACAAATTCGCCAGCAAATTAAAAAATATTAATCAAGGTATGGAAAAAGACGGTGGATTTTATTTATTCACCCTGCGTTTGCTGCCGTTATTTCCATTCTTTATTGTTAATATATTAATGGGTCTAACTACGATTAAGGCGTGGACGTATTATTGGGTAAGCCAAATCGGTATGCTGGCGGGCACTTTTGTGTATGTTAATGCTGGCGTGCAACTGGCGCAAATTGACAGTCTAAAAGATATTATCTCACCGGCGTTGCTGGGTTCGTTTGCCTTGTTAGCTGTATTTCCACTCATCGCTAAAAAAATCCTCGACTGGTACAAAGGGCGTCAGGTCTATAAGGATTGGAATAAGCCCTCTTCCTTTGATCGCAATATGGTAGTAATTGGCGCGGGCGCAGCGGGTCTAGTCTCGTCTTATATTGCAGCTGCTGTTAAAGCAAAAGTCACTTTAGTAGAAGCTCATAAAATGGGCGGCGATTGTCTCAACTATGGCTGCGTACCCAGTAAAGCACTGATAAAAAGTGCCAAAGTTGCCCATAATATGCGTCATGCTACCGATTATGGTTTGCAAAACGTAGACGTAAACTATGATTTTAGATCTGTCATGGCGCGGATTCATCGTATTATTGCTACGATTGAGCCACACGATAGTGTCGAGCGTTATACAGATCTGGGTGTCGACGTTATTAAGGGTTATGCCACTATCATTGACCCATGGACTGTTGAGATTGCTGATGATAAGGGTAAGACTCAGCGTTTAACCACGAAAAGTATTGTGGTTGCGGCCGGAAGTAAGCCATTCATACCGCCGATATCAGGGCTTGAGAGCGTTGACTATCTGACCAGTGACACTCTGTGGGAGTCGCTCAGTAAACAAGAAGCGCCGCCTAAACGCTTGGTCATTATTGGCGGTGGACCGATAGGTTGCGAGCTATCGCAAGCCTTTGCTCGTCTTGGGTCTAACGTATTTCAAGTAGAGCGCGGATCACGTCTACTCAAAAAAGAAGATCAAGAGGTCTCAGACTATACCAAAAATTGTCTAGAAGCAGATGGCGTGCAAGTAATGCTCGAGCATGATGCGGTGCGCTGTGAACGTATAGAGGGCAGTCAACGCATAATAGTAAAGCATGAAGGCACTGAAACTGTGCTTGAATTTGATGCCTTGATTATCGCTGTCGGCCGCAGCGCGCGCATGACAGGGTACGGACTTGAGAACCTAGGTATTGATACCGAAGGCACCGTCGTAACCAACGATTATCTCGAAACCAAATACCCAAATATATTGGCCGCAGGTGATGTCGCAGGCCCTTATCAGTTCACGCATGTGGCCTCACATCAAGCATGGTACGCCGCAGTGAATGCGCTGTTTGGCACCTTTAAAAAATTTAAAGCCGACTATCGAGTGATTCCTTGGGTAACTTTCATTGACCCTGAAATTGCTCGAGTCGGTATCAATGAACAAGAAGCATGCGAACAAGGTATCGAATTTGAAGTCACACGCTATGATATTGCTGAGCTTGATCGAGCCATTACTGACAGCCAAACCACAGGGTGGGTCAAGGTTTTAACCGTTCCCAAAAAAGATAAAATCTTGGGCGTGACTATCGTAGGCAATCACGCAGGAGAATTACTTGCTGAATACGTACTCGCCATGAAACACGGCCTCGGACTGAATAAAATCCTAGGTACCATACATACTTATCCAACCATGAGTGAGGCCAATAAAGCCGCTGCGGGCGAGTGGAAACGCGCCCATGCCCCGCAAACCTTATTAAAATGGGTAGAAAAATACCACCACTTTAGACGGAGTTAATCTGATGTCAATATTGAAATTTGCAGTAAAACCACTTATTGCTATGGCTATGTTGCTACCTGCAGCATCAGTCTATGCTGATTTCAACCATCAAAAATGGGATTCGTTGTTAGATGATCACGTTACCATGACCAATGGCGGTAAGGCGTCAGTTGTGGATTATGCAGGCATGCAAGCAGATAAATCGCAGCTAGCAAGTTATCTTAAGGCTACCAGTCAAGTGAGTCAGTCTGAGTTTAACCGCTGGAATAAGAACGAACAATTGGCATTTTTGATCAACGTGTATAACGCGCGTACCGTTGAATTGATCCTAACTAAGTATCCGAACATTAAATCAATCAAAGATATCGGATCGTTATTTAGCTCGCCGTGGAAGCAAGATTTTATTCCACTTTTTGGCAAAACCCGTTCGCTGGACGATGTTGAGCACAATCTGATTCGCGGCTCAAAACGTTATAACGATCCGCGTATTCATTTTGCGGTCAACTGCGCGAGTATTGGCTGTCCTGCACTACAAGATGATGCCTTTACAGGCAAGCGTTTGGACAAACAGTTGGAGCAAGTTACTGCTAAATTCTTAGCGGATGGCAGTCGCAACCGTCTCAAAGGCAACACGCTCGAGGTGTCGCCACTCTTTAAATGGTACAAAGAAGACTTTGCCAGCAATTGGCGCGGCAGTAATAACTTAGAAGGGTTTTTGGGACGTTATAGCCAATCATTGGGATTAAATAAAACCCAAGCCGCAGCTTTAAAACAAGGTAAAATAAATATTGGCTATACTAATTATGATTGGGATTTGAATAAGTAATAACACAACAAAACATTGAACGTTGCTAAATATGACTGCTATTGCAATCAAGGTCTCTATCATTATTCCTATAATAAATGAGACAGACAATTTACCGAAGCTCATTACGCATGTGGCTAAGCTCAATCCGCCGCCATATCAAGTGATATTGGTTGATGGGGGTTCAACCGATACATCGGTCAGTGATGCCAAGTTGCTCATTGATGGTTTGGTTGACAATATGCAGTCCGCTATTGAGTGGCAGGTCGTCAAGTCTACCACCGGTCGTGCTATACAGATGAATACAGGGGCGTCACAAGCAACTGGTGATGTACTGCTATTCTTGCATGCCGATACTCAGCTGCCAAATAGTGCCATTACTGAAATTGTATCAGCAATGAGCAAATCAGAATGGGGACGCTTTGATGTGCGCTTGGACAGTGTTGATCCAATACTATGGATAGTGGGTGCAATGATGAATGGGCGTTCACGCTTGACGGGAATTGCTACCGGTGATCAAGCAATATTTGTTAAAAAGTCACTATTCGAACAAGTTGACGGTTACCCCAATCAACCCCTAATGGAAGATATTGAGCTGTGCAAACGTCTTAAGCGTATGACTAAGCCTGTTTGTTTAAAGAATAAAGTATCGACCTCAGCACGGCGTTGGCAGAAATATGGCACGTGGCGGACGATTTTTTTAATGTGGCATTTGCGCTTTGACTACTGGCGCGGAATTTCTCCTGAGATTTTAAAAAAGCGTTATTACGATAAATAAAAAATTAGCTAAAAAGGGAAAAGCGGTTAAAAAACAACCATTTAAGAGATAAGTATGGTCAAGCAGTTAGTAGCTCGAACAGCGCATACGGGACAACAAACTATCATCACTGACATTTGCAAAAAAAACATCTGCATTATTATCTTTGCTAAATATCCTGCACAGGGTATGGCAAAGACCCGCTTGATACCCGCGCTTGGTATTGAGGGAGCGGCACAGATAGCACAGCACTTGCTATTACATAGTGTTGAGCAAGCAGTAGCTACCGATTACGTGGTTGAACTATGCGTTAGTCCTGTACCTACTGACCCCTGCTGGCAAGTACTTTATTTACCTGATACGTTGCAATGGTCAGCCCAAACGGATGGCGACTTAGGTGCGCGCTTATTGACTGCCAGTCAGCAGGCGTTAGGGAAGTATAAAAAGATAGCGTTAATAGGTACCGATTGTCCCAGCTTGACGGCACAACGTATTCAAGTAGCCATGCAGCAATTAGATCAGTACGATGCCGTAATGATTCCTGCCTCAGATGGTGGTTATGTTTTGTTAGGGTTCAAGCAAGTTCATGAAAGCCTATTCTCAAATATGACATGGAGTGTTGATAGTGTGGCAGCGGCGACCCAGCAGCGTATTGCGGCGCTGGGCTGGACGCTTGCGATACTAGACCCGCTACATGATATTGATGAACCTGCTGATTTAAAACATTTGCCAATAGGCTGGCACAATAGTGATGTTAATGACGATGCTACTACTGACGAATACTTGCAATAAATCTGCTGAAGGCACACCTTTGTTTTAGTTTTCGCTACTGCTTGATCAAGTTTTTGAACCGGCTTTTACTTTCAATAAGGACATTACCATGCATGACGTCGTGCAAGATTATTATGGCAAACAGTTACAGAGCACCGATGATCTAAAGACGTCGGCTTGCTGTGATGTTAGCAATATGCCGGAGTGGCTCAAGCCATTGTTGTCAAATATCCATGATGAGGTGATGAGCCGCTATTATGGTTGTGGACTGGTGTGTCCGGCGCTACTAGAAGGCTGTCGTATCTTAGACTTGGGGAGCGGCTCAGGCCGTGATGTCTACGCTTTGGCACAATTGGTCGGCAGCATAGGTCATGTGGTCGGTGTCGATATGACCGACGAGCAGCTGGCAGTCGCAAAACAGCATCAAGACTATCATATCGACAAGTTTGGCTATGATAACGTGACCTTTTTGCATGGTTATATCGAAAAGCTAGATGAACTCAATCTAGAGGCCAATAGCTTCGATATTATTGTCTCAAACTGTGTGATCAACCTATCACCGGACAAATCAGCTGTGATGGCTAGCGTGCAACGCTTACTTAAGCCTGGCGGAGAGTTTTATTTTTCTGACGTCTACGCGGACCGCCGTATTCCCCAGCATCTGATTGATGACCCTGTGTTATATGGTGAGTGTCTGAGTGGTGCGTTGTATTGGAAGGACTTTACGCGTTTGGCACGAGAGGCAAGCTTTTTAGACCCACGTTTGGTCGAAGACCGCCCTCTTGAAATCACTGACCCTAGGCTAGCTGCTAAGATTGGTAATATTCAGTTTTTCTCTGCTACATACCGTCTGTTTAAGATTGCAGCGCTCGAAGATGCCTGCGAAGACCACGGCCAAGCGGTGATTTATAACGGTACTATTGATCAGCTGCCGCATCGTTTTGATCTCGATAAGCATCATACTATTGAGACCGGTCGCGTGTTTCCTGTATGTGGTAATACGTTTCGAATGCTCAAAGAGTCTCGCTTTGCCCCGCACTTTGAGTTTATTGGCGATGACAGTCGCCACTACGGTATTTTCGCTGGCTGCGGTGATATGATGCCATTTGGTGAGACTGCTGCTCTGGTACCCAATACGGTTACTAGTTCAGTCGCGGGTTCGGCTGCTGATTCAGGCGGGTGTTGTTAGTATAAAATAATTCAGTTTTCTACAGGTTGTAATCAAACACACTCGTTAAAAATCAAAAAGGCCATCGAATAATTGATGGCTTTTTTATTGCGGAAAGAATCTTTTAAGGGCTAGGGCAGCAAGGCCGAAAGTCTGGCTGTAGTCTGTTCATCCATCGCTTCAATAGGCGTTACCAATGCTTGCGCTAGGGCGTTGTGAGCGATTGATTCAGGCATCTCAGTGGCAACCAACGCCACCGCTTGTTCAATTACCTTTTGAGCGTTTTCAGCATTTTTCATAAGGTTTTGAACGGCGTAGTCTGCACTGACCGCTTCCTCATGGGGATGCCAGCAGTCAAAGTCTGTTACCAGTGCCAAGGTTGCATAAGCAATACTGGCTTCACGCGCCAGCTTGGCCTCTGGCATATTGGTCATCCCGATAATATCTGCCTGCATCTGGCGATACCAATGTGATTCGGCGCGGGTTGAGAACTGTGGCCCTTCAATGCAGACGTAGGTCGCCTTGGAATGGCAATGTCCTTCACTGATATCTGCTTTGTCATAAGCACGCATTAGAATATCTGCTAGGGCAGGACACAGTGGATCAGCCATCGAAACATGAGCAACCGCGCCATCACCGAAGAACGTACTCACTCGCTGCTTGGTCATATCGATCATTTGATCTGGGACGACCATATCCAGTGGTTTCAGGTTTTCTTGTAATGAGCCAACCGCTGATACGGAAATAACATAGCGCACACCTAAGGACTTTAATGCATAAATATTAGCGCGATAAGGCACTTCAGACGGGGTCAGCCTGTGGCCTTGACCGTGCCGCGTTAAAAAGGCGACCGTTACACCCTCTAGATCACCGAGGACAATATCGTCAGACGGATTACCGTATGGCGTCTGTATAGTAACGCTACGTTTATTGGTTAAAGCTTGCATTTGATACAGACCGCTGCCGCCAATAATCGCAATGTCAGCAGAGGGTTGAGCCATATTCTCTATTGTAGTCAGTGTCATAAAGGTTTCCATACGTATAATAATCAGAGACAAGGTTACGGGTTAACACAGTGGAGCATTGGCTAACTCAAGCTGAATTTATTCTAAGCTTACTTCCTCAAAAGATACTGGCTTAGATTTTATATATAAAATATAGCAGAATCGAAGAGATTGTAAAAATAAATCGAAAAATACAATTAAATCACTCTGGATAAGACCAGCAATGTTTGGCGAAGTACCCCCAAAACACAGTCTTGTTGCTATTAGCCTTGTTTTTATTTAAGCATCAATAAGGGTTTACAACACCCCTAAATTTTGCTTAAATGGTTCTATTAATGAAACTAAGTTTCGCATAGCAGAACAATACAGATGGTAATAAATTAAATGAATTATTACCTTTTGGCCCAAGTAGCTCTGTATATAAGGTATTGAAAGCAAAAGATAAAATAAACTGCGGTTTATTTATTATAGAAATTGCTATATTATTACACATCTGTAACGCATTAGTATTCACATATTGATGCAGTTAGATGTATTAAATCGATTACTTCAAGGATGAATTCAATGCTCAACTCTTTAAAATCCCCGTTACTTTTATCAGCGATGTTAAGCGCCACTTTGGGCCTTACAGCTTGTTCATCTCCAAGCTCAGAAAGCAGTGATGATATTGCCACTGATACCGCTGATACACCAGCTGCTACTGATAAGCTTGAGACCGAGTTTGTAACTATCGCTACAGGCGGTGCATCTGGCCCTTATAATATCATTGGCACCTCATTAGCAGAAATCTATGCCAAAACCTTTGACGTCAACTCAAAGACTCAAACCACAGGCGCCTCAGTAGAAAACGTCAATTTATTGACACTAGGCAAAGTTGATATGGTATTGGCCCTTAGTGATGTGGTCACCGATGCGGTTGAAGGTAAAAATAACTTTGATGCGCCAATCACTAATATTCAACAAATTGCCGTATTGTATCCTAACGTGATTCAGTTAGTTGCCACCCAAGATTCTGGAATCAAAAATATTGAAGACCTAAAAGGCAAGCGTATTGCTGTTGGCGATCAAGGTTCTGGAACCGAAGTCAATGCCCGGACATTATTAGAAGGGTTTGGCTTAACTTACGATGATGTTGAGGTGGATTATTTAGGCTTTGCTGATGCTGCTGATGCCATGAAAGCGGGCAAAATCGAAGCGGCATTTTTTAGTAGTGGGCTACCTAACTCATCGTTATTGGAGTTAGAGCAAGGCTTAGATTTGCAGCTAGTAACGATTAATCAAGACACGCTTGGTAAGCTCATTGAAGCAAAACCTTACTTCAAGACTTTTGAGATTCCTGTAGGCACTTATGGTAATGATACGGCCATCCCAACGGCAGCCGTCATGAACGCCTTATTAGTGCGTTCTGATATGTCTGAGGATGACGTTTATAAACTGACCAAAGCTTTGTTTAACAATTTAGAAGGTTTGAGAAATGCCCACCAAGCGGCCGCTGATATCAGTTTAGAGACGGCACAGCAAGGTATGGTAGCGCCTATTCATCCAGGAGCCAAAAAGTACTATGATGAGCAAGCTGCTAAATAAGCGCTCATGGCTATGGTTATTAACTGGCGCAGCACTTGTTGTTGCGCTAGTTTTTTTTACGCTATGGGCCGTCTCTACACACCAGTCTGTAATCGAGGTGCGAGTGGATGGCGTTGAGGATGCTGATGAATCTGATAAAGTAGTCTGTTATTTCATCGAACCCAACTTCCAACTGCGATGGATTCATTCTGTAGAAAAACAGTGGTGGGAGGAACAGTATCTTCGCGAAAGCGATGGGTTACTGCTGACCACTACTTATTTTCAAGCTTTCGGTGCGGGCACCCCGTCAACTGAAGCGCTTGCTCCGGTACAAAAATCTGGCTATGTCGGTTATCAAATCAATGAGAGACTCCCTCATCTGAACTGGGTAGTATCGCGGCTAACTAAAGGTGAAATTGATTATGCTGACTATCGGATTTTGATTCATCAATGGGTGCCAGATTACTCAGAGGTAACGATTACGCCCAAAGCGTATAATCTAATAGATAGATTTAATAAGGACTTATGTCATGAACTCTCAAGTGACGGATCACAGTAGCGCATCAACCATGTCTAGCGAAGATGCCAATTTGTCGAAGCACCCAGACCCTCATGCAGATACTGAGGTTGATAACAGCGTTGATAATGATGTTGATCCTAACGTCACTCAAGCGATATTGGAAAAATATGACCGAGAGTCTATTACCCGTCATATCACCCAAGGACCAGTAAAATATATTATCGCTGGTATTTGCATCTTATATTCGCTCTATCATTTGTATGTCACTTTTGAACCTATGCCAGCCTTGTTACAGCGGGCGGTGCATTTAGGGGTTGGCTTTGCGCTGATCTTTTTAATCTTTCCCGCTAGCAAAAAAAGCAGTCGCAAGCAGGTGGCTTGGTATGACTGGATTTGGTTTTTGCTGTCTTTAACGGGAGTGACCTATCTCATATATGAGTACCAAGACATTGTTACCTCTCGCGGTGGAATGGCAAATCAGATGGATGTGTTATTTTCTATCATCACGGTGATCTGTGTGCTTGAGGGCAGTCGACGCGTCACTGGCTTGATTTTGCCTATATTGGCCTCGATATTTTTGCTCTATCCATTCGTAAGTCATTTGAGTTTTATGCCTGACCGGCTACTCACTCGACCGTATGATTTTGGTGATATTTTTGGTCAGTTATTTTTGAAAACTGAAGGGCTATACTCCGTTGCGATTGGAGCGTCAGTTACGTTTATCTTTTTGTTTATTTTGTTTGGGGCATTTTTGGCTCGTTCTGGAATGGGACAGTTATTTAACGACTTGGCATTAGCGCTGGCCGGTGATAAAAAAGGCGGCCCAGCAAAAGTGGCTGTAATCTCAAGCGGCTTTATGGGCAGTATTAACGGCTCAGCCTTGTCAAACGTAGTTAGTACTGGAGCGTTTACTATCCCTTTGATGAAAAAGGTTGGTTATCATAAAGATTTTGCTGGCGCAGTAGAAGCCAGTGCCTCGGTTGGTGGTCAAATCTTACCGCCTATTATGGGTGCCAGTGCTTTTATCATGGCCGAGACCACAGGGTTGCCTTATAGCACGATTGCCTTGGCAGCATTATTACCAGCAGTGTTATATTATCTGGGGGTCATCGCACAGGTTCATTTTCGCGCTGGACGTCGCGACTTAAAAGGCATTGCCAAAGAAAGTCTGCCACAGGTGAAAGAAGTATTAAAAGCGCGCGGCCATATGCTATTGCCGATTGTATTTTTGATATTTTTATTAATAAAAAATGTACCTGTAGGTTATGCAGCTGCCTATACTATTGGCTTTACGGTCGTGATTAGCATGCTCCGAGCAGAGACGCGCATGGGGTTTACGGATATTTTGGGCGCTCTAGAAGACGGTGCTCGCCAGTCATTAGCAGTAATGGCCGCCTGTGCGGTGGTGGGTATTATCATCGGAGTAGTCAGTCTGACTAGCTTTGGTACGGTGATGACCTCTGCAATTGTGACGTTAGGGGCAGGGTCATTGTTCTTCACGCTAATTCTAACGATGCTAGCGTCGATGGTTTTAGGTATGGGGCTACCGTCAATTCCTGCGTACATCATCACGGCAACCATGGCAGCGCCTGCCTTAGCCGGTTTTGATATTCCTATTCTGTCAGCGCATATGTTCGTGTTTTATTTTGGGGTTTTTGCTAACATTACTCCACCGGTATGTTTGGCAGCCTTTGCAGGTGCTGGTATATCAGGCGGTGACCCAATGAAAACTGGCTTCTTAGCGCTAAAACTAGCATTAGCCGGATTTATTGTGCCGTTTATGTTTATCTATAATCCTGCCATGCTGATGATAGATCCTACAGGTCTAGCCGTAACCGCTAAGGATTTCCCACTGCCGCCTATTATTGACATAGTCACGGTGGTATTGACCTCTGTTACGGGTGTTATTGCACTAAGTGCAGCGTTAGAAGGCTATTTCAAAGGAAGTATGAATTCCCTGACGCGTGCAATATTAGCAATTGGTGCGTTACTGCTCATCTATCCTGAGCTTACGACCGGTTTAGTAGGTGGGGTTATTGTATTAGGAATTGCTGTGCTAAATGTTAGAGCCAGTAAGTCCGTATCGACCTCATCAACCGCTTAGAAGTCGTAGCGTTTAAGAGCCATGAATCCTAAGTCAAAACGAGCGAGATAAACAACCATTAGTGTTGTTTATCTCGTTTTTATTTAGCATTGACTATAAGTTAGCTTGATTTAAATTGAAAGACAAAAAGTCTCAGTAGACCTTTGTTTTAGAAAGTGCTTTTTAAGTTCTAAACGTATTTAAAAATAGCCACTAGCGTTTATTGACTCTCTTATACATACCCTGAGTAAGCGCTTTAACCATCATCGTCTGACTTTGCACAAAGCCATTATACTTGGGCAAGTTATCGTCCATATCCTCGACGCGTCGATTATAAAATAGATGCATGGTAGGTTCAGGCAGTGCAGCACCATCAAGGTAATTTGCCGTAGGTACTAATATGAGATTCCCGCCTACAGCCATTTCTATACTGGGTTTATTGCAGCGAGTACAAAGCCCGCGGCTAATATTCGGCGGGAGTTTCCAGCGACGAAATTTGGTATTAATTAGCTTTAACTCACTCACATCCGACTTAAGCAAAATCGTCACATCATTATAAGCTTGGCCAGTGAACTCTTGGCAAATAGTACAGTGGCAGATAAAGCGGCCAATAGGTTTATTATTGATAGTATAAGTATTGCTATAACAGGAGCAAGAAGCTTGCTGTGGGATAAATTCGCTGCTCATCGGTTAGTCCTTAATAAGAGGGTGGTCATTATTTATTATTCGTTAATCTAAGTTTCAAAATATAGCACTATCTTAGCTTACTAGTGTAATAGCTTTCAGTAAGGGTAGTAATTATTAGTTATTTATTTTTCAGTTATTTAGCACAATGACACTCGCTGCATAAAAAAAAGATTGAGGTATTAATGAAACGCCCATAAAAAAGGAGACCCCTAATAGGTCTCCTTTTGGTCTATAAATAGTGTAATTAATCGAATACTAACAACCCAATTTACCTTCCGCTTCTAAGGCTTTTTTGCTGCGTATTGGTGCTGGGCAATCTTCGCCGTAATACTGACGGTCCGCAAAGTAGCTTGAACGTACCATGGGACCTGCCCAAATGCTAAAGAAGCCAATCTTTTTGCCATAATCCATATAGCGCTGGAACTCATCCGGATGGACATAGCGATCGACAGGTACATGGTCCTTACTGGGCTGTAGATACTGCCCAACTGTAATCATGTCGACGTTATTCGCCTTTAAGTCATCAAGTAAGGCATAGATTTCTTCTTCGGTCTCACCCAATCCGACCATAAAGCCGCATTTGGTGGGAATATCAGGACGACGCTCTTTATAAATTCTAAGCAAATCTAACGAATGCTGATAATCAGAACCCGGACGGAATGCTTTATACAAACGTGGCACAGTCTCGATATTATGGTTAAAGACATCTGGCGCGGTTTCGGTCAACAAGTCTAATGCCACTTCTATACGACCACGAAAATCGGGAACCAAGATTTCGATTAGGCAATTGGGGCTGAGCGCTCTTGCTTCATCAAGCACTTCAACAAAATGAGCGGCGCCGCCATCTTTTAGATCATCGCGATCGACTGAAGTGATTACTGCATACTTCAGCTGCAAGCCTAAAATAGTCTCAGCAGTATGGCGCGGTTCATCGGCATCGAGATTGTTAGGGCGACCATGTCCCACATCACAGAACGGACAACGGCGGGTACAAATATCGCCCATAATCATAAAGGTGGCCGTACCATCAGCGAAACACTGTGGCAAGTTCGGGCAGGCCGCTTCTTCGCAGACTGTATAGAGCTTTTGCTCACGCAAGGTGGCTTTGATACGCGCTACTTCGGCAGGTGATGACATTTTAACCCGAATCCAATCTGGCTTTTTCTTGGCCTCGATGGTGGGAATCACTTTAATTGGGATACGCGCTACTTTGTCATAGCCACGTAGTTTTTCGCCTTGGATGGCTTTTTTCGGCTTGATTCTAGCAGCAGGAACGTGCGTTTGTACGGCTAATGAGCTCATAAACTGATCCTAAACCCTTATAACTTTAAGCTTTTATGAAATACCTAAGCCTTTATTAAATAAGGGTTCTGTTTATTATTCAAGAAGAGTGAACGGTAATATTTTATACGCTGATTATAGCAAACCTTGTATTGTTTTTCATCTTTGTATCAGTAACAAATGCAAGTAATACCACAACCATAATGTACTGAAGTGGTACACCCTAGTGTAGAGCTACCAGTAGCCCACATGAAGATAGGCGTTAGCGCAATTTGTGATAAAGAGACAACAAATGAGTACAAAGCTACTCTATTTAGAGGACAGCATCCTATGTGGTGCATATGGTCTAATCTAACAGAAAATCGGCACGAGAATACAGTTAAATTAACTGAATATGATGATGAGTAATGCTATCGGTAACCCAGAGAAAAATACCTCCCATTTTTATAATAAATGTTGGTTATGGGGAGGAGATTTCGGTTTGCTTCTTAACATTTTGGCTGTTTTAAGCTATATTGTAGGGATAATTATTCAATGTCGTACATCGATGCAGGCAGTCATTCTGACTACTCACGCGATGTACTGATGACCCAACTAACGAGGACGACTATTGTGTTAGAAGCTTATCGTAAACATGTCGCAGAACGTGCCGAGCAAGGAACAGTACCGCTTCCACTTAATGAGAAGCAAGTAGCAGACTTAGTTGAGCTATTAAAAAATCCACCAGCAGGCGAAGATGCGTTCTTAATGAACTTGTTGGAAAACCGCATTCCTGCCGGTGTTGACCAAGCCGCTTACGTTAAAGCCGCGTTTTTAGCCGCTATCGTTAAAGGTGAAGCAACTTCTTCATTAGTTAGTAAGAAAAAAGCAATTGAGATTTTAGGTACTATGCAAGGTGGCTATAACGTACAGCCATTGGTTGCTGCTTTAGATGATGAAGAGCTGGCGCAAGACGCCGCCGACGCCCTGAAAAAAACCTTATTGGTCTTTGATGCGTTCCATGACGTGACTGAAAAAGCAGAAGCGGGCAATGACATCGCTAAAGAAGTTATCCAATCTTGGGCGGACGCTGAGTGGTTCTTAAACCGCGCCGAAGTACCAAAAAAATCAACTTATACGACTTTTAAAATTACTGGCGAAACCAACACCGATGACTTGTCTCCTGCGCAAGATGCGTGGAGCCGTCCTGATATCCCTTTACATTCATTAGCCATGCACAAAAACTCTCGCGACGGTATCACCGCTGATGAAGAGGGTGTTATTGGTCCAATGAAGCAGATTGAAGAATTAAAACAAAAAGGCCATCAGTTGGCTTATGTTGGCGATGTAGTAGGTACCGGCTCTAGCCGTAAATCAGCGACCAACTCAGTATTATGGTTGATGGGTGATGATATCCCTAACGTCCCTAACAAACGTGGCGGCGGTCTGGTATTGGGTAACAATATCGCACCAATCTTCTTTAACACTATGGAAGATTCAGGCGCACTCCCTATCGAAAAAATCAATGTCGATAATTTAAATATGGGTGATGTGTTTGATATCTATCCGTATGAAGGCAAAATCACTAAGCATGACTCTGATGAAGTATTGTCAACGTTTAAGCTAAACTCATCGACGCTACTTGATGAAGTACGTGCCGGTGGCCGTATTCCGTTAATCGTTGGTCGTGGTTTGACCAATCGTGCTCGTGAATACATGGGTCTTGAGCATTCAGATATCTTTGCCAAGCCAGAAGAGCCAGTTGATACGGGCAAAGGCTATACTTTAGCGCAAAAAATGGTCGGTAAAGCTTGTGGTCTAGACGGCGTTCGTCCTGGTATGTATTGCGAACCAAAAATGACTACTGTCGGCAGTCAAGATACCACGGGTCCAATGACTCGCGATGAGCTAAAAGACTTGGCTTGTCTAGGTTTCCAGACTGACTTAGTATTACAGTCATTTTGTCATACGGCAGCATATCCCAAGCCTGTGGACATCGAGACTCAGCATACGCTTCCTGATTTTATCATGAACCGTGGCGGTGTGAGCTTACGTCCAGGTGATGGTATTATTCACTCATGGTTGAACCGTATGCTACTTCCAGATACCGTGGGTACTGGTGGTGATTCGCATACCCGTTTCCCAATGGGTATCTCGTTCCCAGCTGGTTCTGGTCTAGTTGCTTTCGCAGCTGCGACTGGTGTGATGCCACTTGATATGCCTGAGTCTGTGCGTGTTCGCTTCGTAGGCGAACGTCAAGCGGGTATTACGCTACGTGATTTGGTTCATGCGATTCCGTACCAAGCGATCAAAGATGGCTTATTGACGGTTGATAAAAAAGGTAAAGTTAACGAGTTTAACGGTCGCATCCTTGAGATTGAAGGTCTTAATGACTTAACGCTTGAGCAAGCCTTTGAGTTATCTGATGCTTCAGCCGAGCGTAGTGCCGCTGGTTGTACTATTGCCTTATCAGAAGCATCAATCACTGAGTATTTGACCTCGAACGTTACCTTGCTTAAATGGATGATTTCAGAAGGTTATGGCGATGCACGTACTATCAGCCGCCGTATTGAAGCCATGCAAGAGTGGTTAGCAAACCCAAGTCTAATGCGCGCTGATAAAGATGCTGAATACACCATTGACATGGTCATCGATATGAGTGACATCAAAGAGCCTATCCTTTGCTGCCCGAATGATCCAGATGATGCCAAAACATTGTCAGACGTGGCAGGTAATGCCATTGATGAAGTATTCATTGGTTCATGCATGACCAACATCGGTCACTTCCGTGCGGCAGGTAAACTGCTACAAGAAGTACAAGCAGGGAGTTTAAAAACTCGTCTATGGATTGCGCCACCAACCAAAATGGATGCGCGTCAGTTGATGGAAGAAGGTTACTACAACATCTACGCACAAGCCGGCGCTCGTACTGAGATGCCAGGTTGTTCACTATGTATGGGTAACCAAGCACGTATCGCACCGAACTCTACTGCGGTATCGACTTCAACGCGTAACTTCCCGAACCGTCTGGGTCAAGGTGCGGATGTATATCTCGCCTCAGCTGAGCTTGCTGCCGTCGCTGCGGTATTGGGTAAACTGCCAACCAACGATGAGTATCAGCAGTATGCTGGCATGCTCAACAGTATGGGCGATGAAGTGTATCAATACATGAACTTTGACCGTATGGAAGAGTACACTGAAGAAGCGGATAAAATTAACGTTGCTCAGTTAACCTAAGTTTTTACTCTAAACGAAATTTAATCTGTTTATAAAAATAAAACCCCGTATCGTAATGATGCGGGGTTTTTTAGGTGGTGAACGTTAGAAATTGCAGTCAGATACACACATTTTTTTATGAGCTATTTACCCTGATAAACCGGTTTACGCTTGTCCACAAAGGCCATAATTCCTTCTCTAAAGTCGTCGGTTTTGGCCAACATGGTTTGCTAATCCATTTCCATATCTGGGACTTAATTGAAGCTAGTGAATGTATATCTATTAATTATATATTATTTGATACAACCATTCAATATTGAATGGTTATAAGCTATAATAGCCTTTAAGCTATCAAATATGAATGGTTGCTATGATATGAGATTTGATTTCTATACGCCAAGCGAGGTTACCCAAATCTTGGGAGAGCGTCTAAAAAAGCGGCGTCTTATCCTAAATCTAACACAATCAACGCTAGCAGAGAGAGCAGGTGTTGGCATTAGTACCGTCGTTAGAATTGAGTCAGGCCAAGGTGGTACATTAGATAATATGGTGCGAATGGCAATAGGTCTTGGCTTAATTAATGAATTTGCTGAGTTGTTTGATATTGCCCCTATAAATATTAAAGAAGTCATGGAGCAAAAAACCCTGCGCCAACGTGCCTCTACCAAAACGCCATAAGGGGCTCATTTATGTATACACCTATACCATCAATTAAGGTGTTTTACCAAGGGTTCGGTGAGCATCGATTAGTGGGCTATTTGACTATAGAGGGGCATCGCCCCGTTTTTGGTTACGATGATTCATGGGTTTCAGATGGATTTGAGTTGTCGCCAATAGAGATGCCGCTGCGCTCCACGCCTTATCGTGGGCTTAACAAAAATGCTTATTATTTGTGCGGATTATTAGCCGATAGTTTACCTGACGGTTGGGGTATCCTATTGATGGATCGGTTTTTTCGGCAGATATCTGATGAGTCTTCTCGAAACATGACGGTATTAGAGCGTTTTGCCTATGTTGGTGAGTCGGCGATGGGTGCATTAACCTTTGTGCCTGAGCAACCGCTCATCCCTGACGCTGTTGAAGTCAGCCTTGCTAAGCTTGCACATGCCAATCAAAAGCTTCTTGCAGGGCAAGAGAGTGACATACTGGCAGAGCTGATTGCAGTGGGTGGCTCACCACAAGGAGCAAGGCCAAAAGCACTCGTATTATTTGATAAAGACTCTAAGTTTATCACCACAGATTTCAATACCCTTCATCCATCAGCCACGCCTTGGCTCATTAAATTTCCAGCGCAAAATGAGCATAAAAGTGTGTGCTTATTAGAGGCTATTTATGCAGATATGGCCAAGCTATCGGGTTTAAATATGCCTTGTCATTATTATTTTGATATTGACGAAAACCACAGTGCATTTGGGGTTGAGCGTTTTGATAGAGCGGGCAATCAGCGGGTACATATTCACACGCTAGCAGGGTTGTTAGACCTTGATTTTCGCCTCCCTTTTTCTTTAAATTATTTGCAGTATTTACGCTGCGTGCGCATGTTGACTCAATCGCAACAGCAAGTTGAACTGGCTTATAGACAAGCCGTTTTTAACGTGGTTTTTAATAATAAAGATGACCATAGTAAAAACTTCTCATTTATGATGAATAAGCAATGGGAGTGGTCTTTATCACCGGCTTATGACTTGTCTTACAATACAGGATTTGATGGCTGTCATCAGATGGATGTTGGCGGTGAAGTCACACATCCAACCTTAACGCATCTGATTAAACTTGCCACACAGGCAGATATTAAACAAGAGACTGCCAAAGAAATTATTGAACAAGTCACAGCCGCCGCCAAGCATTTTTTGACTGAGATTGAAAGTTACTGTGTCGATAAGAATTTATTAAACCAAGTAATTCACGATGTATAGTCAAAGAACCTAACAACTATCACAGATAAAGAACCATAAGAAGAACAACGTATCAATACAATCTAAACGCCACTCTTTACGCTTTTGTTTAATCCATGCCCATGTCTGCTCGATAGGGTTTA
>NZ_CAJHBI010000026.1 GCF_904846605.1 Psychrobacter sp. 72-O-c | reverse complement strand
GGCTTAGATGTGTATAGCTCATGGTTGCAATCTCACTTTGGTGGTGGATAGAAACTGTGATGCTAGCGCATCTAGGCCTCTTTTTCACCTGCTGTTTGAAATTGCACTTCATGTGTTAATCTAAGAAGGATAAAGTCCCTGACGCTTTATTAAACCATCACAACACCGCTGAAGGCGTTTACGGCCAAATTTGCGTCATGCAAGGCACTGTCACCTTCTACGGGTTTGCCAATGAAGCTGCCACCGAACCTGAGCAAACCATAGTAATTGCAGCAGGACAATTTGCCGTCAGTCCACCTGAATATTGGCATCGGGTCGAATTAACTGATGACGCCCAATTCAATATTAACTTCTGGACTGAAGGCGATACTGGTAATAAATCGATGTTCAATAGCTCTAAGATTCACAGTAAACCGATTGAAGCTTTATTTGATAAATCAGACAAGGCTAAACCAACTGAGTAATAATCAACTACTCAATATATGCATATATTTAAGGCGCTGGTTCTTGAGAGTCAACGCCTTATTCTTTTGGCTTGCTAATAGGTTTTGGTATACTTAAATTCGTACATAAATACTTTTTACTCGGCTGTTAGCTCAACAAGTAGGTCATGTATTTCGTTCTTAAGTTCTTTATCTTCGATTTTATTGGCACTGATTTTTGCGTTTTGCAGGTTAACGACAGCAGCTTCAATTTGGCCTAATTCAACTTGCAATACCGCCATAGAAAAGGCTATCGATGACATAAAGTCTTTTGAATTAATTTTAATCGCTTTTTCTAAAGCTTTTTGGTAGATAACTAAAGCCTCGTCTAATTCCTCTGTAAAATCAGCCAGAGTCTCCCATTGTACGGGATGATCTTTATCGGTATTTTCGTTATCGGTGCATATAGTTTGCAGATCTATATAAAGCGCATCGAAGGCCTCTTGATTATGTCTATTATTAGCCTCTAATAGCTCTTCAGCTAAGATATAGACTGACTTATATATTTTGGTATTGACCATTACTCATTTCCTTTTTCTACGATTGTTAATACAGCATAAAATAGATACGCTGATATTTGTGTGCGGCTGGTAAAAATTTCTGGCTTACTATGATTTGATCTAAAATTGTCGCCTACGTAATTTCATGCCAGCGAAGTCAAAAAAAATACTGTTTGAATGCGATATCAGCTTCTATAGTCAGAACTAAATAAAACGGGTACACACATGGTTTTAGATAACTGGCAAAAAATTTTCTAGCTTGCTGTGTGACTGCGTCACTCTAGAGGCTTCGAAAACTTCTTTCAGCTATCCTGTATCTGTTTTACAGCGGCTTAGCTATAGAGGCCAACCTTGAGCGAGTATACATAGAAAAGTAAATGGCCGTTGTTCTTATCGCTTACTTTCTTTTAGTTTTTATTTTTGCCATTAATGCTTATTTATCCTGTCTGGTTATTGTTACGACTTACAGCCATTTTTGCATTTCGTTAACAACCGTCTGCATTCTATTGGGTAGCGCGTAGTCCCGCCTTGTAGCAAGATACAAGGTTTTACTGACCGGAGTGGTCAAACGATGGCTTTTAATAAGGTGAGGTTTCTGAAAGGCTTCAACGGCATGTTCTGGCAATACCGTAAAGCCTAATCCCCTACTTACCGGCTCTAGGATTAAACCAATCTGATTTGAAAAGCCTCTTTTTTCAAAATCATTACTGTGCTGAAACTCAGGATAATTGGCACTAAGCAGCATACCAGCATGATGAGCACCATCAGGATGATCGATAAATCCCAACTCCATTAGCGCCCCCCAGCTTGGTTCATTGACAGAGACAGGCGTCACTAATAACAATGCCTCGTTGGCAATAGCCGTACCACTTATCGTCTCTATCGCTGAGGTATCAGTCATAAAGCCGATATCAACCTCATGATAGGTCAAGGCGCGTTCGACATCAGCATTTGGAGCAAACCGATAATCAATCACCAGCTTAGGATACTGCTGTTGCAGAGCCAGTAGATGCGGATACAGCTTGAGTCCAACGCTTCCCGGCGACATTAGACGTACTACCCCTTCATAAGCGGGATCCTCGCCAATACGCTGCTCCAAATTCGATAAGCTCAAAAGTATACCTTGTGCTTCAGCATATAATCGCGCGCCTGCATCCGTCAGAGAGAACTGCTTACCTTGCCGAATAAGCAATGCAATATCCAATTGCGCCTCTAGCTTATTGATGTGCTGACTCACACCAGACTGCGTCATATATAGGCGTTCAGCCGTACGAGTAAAGTGACCGACTTCGACAAGTGTGCAAAAGGTACGTAACCATGTGGTATTTATCATTAAATTTCATACTTATTTTTATAATAAATGATAATTTTACGTAATGACTATAGGTTTGTATACTTATTTCACGTCAACAAGAGCACGTTAAATAAAAACCTATCAAACCGGAGTACACGTAATGAAGAATGTTTATCCTAGAAGTTTTTCGCACATTGGTCTGTCAGTCCCTGATTTAGACAAGGCCGTCAAGTTCTACACTGAAGTGATGGGTTGGTATACCATCGTAGAGCCCACTAAGATTGTCGAGGATGACAGTCCTGTTGGTCAGATGTGCACTGAGATATTTGGTAAGGGTTGGGGTCATTTGCATATCTCACACCTGTCTACGGCTGATCGTGTGGGTGTTGAGCTATTCCAGTTTAAGAATCAAGAGAATCCTGAAGATAACTTTGAATACTGGAAAACAGGCATCTTTCACTTTTGTGTCCAAGATCCAAACCTTGAAGAGCTCGTTGATAGTATCATCGCAGCAGGCGGTAAAAAACGGATGGAAAAACCACGTTATTACTATCCTGGCGAAAAACCTTACCGTATGATTTATATGGAAGACCCGTTCGGTAATATTGTTGAGATATACAGCCACAGCTATGAGCTTACTTACAGTTTGTAAAAGGCGTACTAAGACAGCTGTTTAATGAGTGTCATAACAGGTGATAGCGGTGACTACGAGTGATGAATAGACTGCTATTACCTGTTTTAAGGCTGCCTACCGAAACTCTTGTCAGTAGCCGTAGGGTCGGCTAGTTTAGGCAAAGTTTCGAAAAGCCAGTGGGCAAAACGAACCTGCCTTTATGACTTTGCTAGCTTTAAAAATAACCTCGTTAACTTTAAAAGTGACGGGTTATGCTATCGCTAATCTACCCTACTCTTACTTTTTATAACCGACAAATTGCACAACTGCGCTGAGACCTTGATGGCGCGTTCCTTCTGAAATAGTGCGGTGTTTTGCAATACCTATAACTTCCTCAAGCTCTGCAAGCTCACTCTGCAAATCTTCTAATGAGACGAATCTGTCTTTTTGCGTGGCAGGCGGCCCACCGACTCCTTCCATGGTAGTCTGCTGATAAGTATAAGCTTCGAGAATAAACACACCGCCCGGCTTCAATGCCGGTGCAACCTGTGCATGGACGCGTCGCTGTATTGGTTCAGGCATGTGTGCCCAAATAGAAACAATGCCATCCCATTGCGCAGCACCTAATTTATAATCGGCCAAATCTGCAACCTGAGTCGAGATTTCCACACCTTTATCACTGGCTAGTTTTAGCGCTTTGTTTAAACCAACTTTGGACAGATCCATAGCAGTGACTTGATAGCCATTTTGAGCTAAGAATACCGCATTCCTTCCCTCTCCTTCAGCTAAGCACAGCACACGCCCGCCTGCTGGTATTTTGTAAAACTCCTCTTTTAAAAAGTCGTTAGCTTCTGTGCCATAGGCAAAACCTGCCTCATTATAGCGCTGATCCCACATTTTACCTTCCTTCTGTTGCTTGATATTCAGTCTTATTCTACTATCTAATCAATAGCATTGTCTGCGCTGATGGTAAAACGTGTGTTCTATGCAAGTTAGTATCGTAGCGTGGATGAAGCGAAAGCATAACCCCCGTTAGCTTCTGTCCCAATAATGTTAGCTCCTGATGTAATGTATAGTGATGTTTACAAGAAGATAATATGGCAACTTTAATACAAACTCTTAGAGAAGATTGGTCAATTTCAGCGTCTATTGCCGGTTTTTTAGCGGTACTCATCGCTTATTCTGGCCCGCTGATTATTTTCTTTCAAGCAGCACAAGCCGCGCAAGTTTCAGATGCCATGATGGCGTCTTGGATTTGGGGGATTTCTATAGGGGCAGCTATACCTAGTATTTATCTATCCATCAAATATAAGACTCCTGTGGTCATGGGTTGGTCTGCCCCAGGGACGGCCTTATTAATAACGCTATTTCCACAGATGAGTATTAATGAGGCGGTTGCTGCTTATATTATCTCAGCCTTGGTTATCTTTATCATTGGCGCCACAGGCTATCTTGATAAAATTCTAAAGTTGATCCCTCCTGGTATTGCGGCTGGGATGATGGCCGGTATCCTGTTTCAGTTTGGCTTGGAATTATTTGTCGCCACTGACACCATGCCGTTTATCGTCTTCAGTATGCTGGCTTGTTATTTACTAGCGAAGCGCTGGTCACCGCGCTATACGATGATCTGGGTATTGCTTTGCGGCGTTATCTTAAGTGTGGTATTCGGCAAGATGAACCCTGTCGATATCAACTTTTCGATAACCATACCCACACTCATCTGGCCAGAATGGTCATGGAATTCAACTTTGAACCTAGCCCTTCCGCTTATCTTAGTGAGCTTAACCGGACAGCTCTTACCCGGTATGGCTATTTTGAGGTTGAGTGGTTACGACATTCCTGCTAAACCTATTATTACAGTCTCCAGTATTGCCTCTTTAGCCGTCGCTTGTGTTGGCGGCATCACGGTTATATTAGGGGCTATTACCGCCGCATTATGTACGGGAAAAGACGCGCACGAGCTCAAAGAAAAGCGCTACATCGCAGGAATAGCCAATGGTATTTTTTACTTATTAGGGGGCTTATTTTCTGGTAGTATCGTGACCGTATTTAGCTTGCTACCCAAAGAGCTCATCGCAGCCTTAGCAGGTCTCGCATTAATCGGTGCCATCTCTGCCAATATTACCGTTGCCATGAAAGATGATAACCAAAGAGAATCGGCGTTGATTACCTTTTTAGCCACGGCTTCCGGCATGCATTTTTTGGGGCTTAGTTCAGTATTCTGGGGGATTTGTATCGGTATGATTGCACACTTCGTATTGACTAAGAAACGTGTGACGGATGTTTCTGTGTAGCTAGATAAAAAGCTTGCCTTTTAGTGGTGGCCCCATAGCCTGATAGCTTAAGGCAAGTATCCATTAGCTAAGTATTTTCTGAGCACTTTCATAATTCATCAAAAACACTAGAATTAGTGTCCAGAAAGTATTAACTAACAGTGAAGGTAGTAGCCGTAAGGTTAAGTAGTTTTGGTAAAGTCTTGAAAGCACAGCCGACAAAATTTAAACCGCCTCGATGATTTCTATGACAACTTTAAAATAGGCGGGTTACACATTCGCTAACCCACCCTACAAAAAATCCCACCCTAACTCACCTTATCCCACATTTTACTAAGACGCTTCGGTGATACTGCCATGCGAGTTTTCATCGGTTGGGCGAAGAGTTGAATGCGATATTCCTCGACTAGCCAGCGATATTCGCTGATAGACTCAGCATTGGCGCGCCCTGATAACCGCTCCATATGTAAATCTAGCGCATAGACGCCATCGAGATCCGCTTCAATATTGTGCTCAAGTCTTTCAAGGCGAATCTCCAGCGCTTCGAGATAACGCGGATACTGCTGCCAATGGCTATAATCCATACGGTAGACAAAATTAGCCAAATGTAAATCTTCTAATTGGTCTTCCATATCGTCGATAGACTCACCAAATATTTCCCGATCGAGCATTAATAATCCTTGGCGAATACGCTGCCACCGGGTATAGACATTTTTAAGTGTCTTGATCACCGTCTGTCCGGTTAGTAGGAAGTTACTAATCACCACGTCTGAGGTTTGCTGATATTCTTCTAACGTGAAGGGTAGCTCTTCAGCTAAGCCGATAGCAATATCACCAGCGCTCTCAGGCAAGTCTTCACTATGATCAAATAAGATATAGTGCTCTTCAAGAGCAGCATCTAGTGCGGCATCAATGACGATGGTTTTTAGCTTTTCCATATCACCGAGTGGCGCAAAGGCCAGTTTAAATATCTTATCTATCTGACTGGTCAGCTGCTTTTTCTTCGCACCCAGCTGCCCTTTCATTAGCGTCAGAACGCCAATGCGGTGCGCTTGCAAAGCGGCGGTCACGTCAGTATATTGATGAATCGATACCGCCTCGCCAGCCTCATCAGTAACCAAGGCGGCAAACTGCTTCATGACTACGCCAGCGCTATGATGGTTTTTGCTAAACTTAAAATGCTCAGGAAAGCTAGTATGCGCGCCTTGCTGTTCAGTGACGGCTTGACTGGTCTCGCTAGCATGACGGACTTGCAAGGTTTGCAGGTCACGACCTTTTTCGATAATGCGATTCTTATCATCGACCACACAGATTTGCGGCTGTAAATAACGGTCAATGGTAGATGGGTTGAAGTTGTCGGGTGTTACCGACATAATTCCGCGGCGATTTAGCGCTTGGCACAGTTGCTTTAACAACCCTTGCGATTGCGCAGGTTGTAGCTCATCGAATAAACTGTCGGCCGTATCAGGAATCGGTACTATCTGTCGGCGAATGTCTTTCGGCAACGATTTCAATAGCTGTAACACCAGCTCAAATCGCCAACCGGGTACGCCCCATAACAATTCAATCGCATCCAATTGCGGTAAAGCCGCTAATGGCACACGAATAGTCACCCCATCTTCGTCGCTTGACGGATCGAAGATATAGCGTAGCGGTAGCTTTAAATCACCCAATTGCCAAACTTCTGGGAAATCACCAGTGGTTGGTGCTTGGCTGTTTAGTACATCTTCATCAGTAAAGAATAGATATTTGTTATCGGTTTTTTCAATGTCCGCACGCCAATCTTCAAAGGCTTTACGGCTGGCAATGTGCTCAGGTGTTTTCTGATCATAAAACTGATAGAGCGTCTCTTCATCAACCAGTAAATCACGACGACGCAGCTTGTCTTCGATGCGTTCAATATCAGCCACTTTATCCATATTATGCTGTAAAAATGGCGCTTGCCGGCCGAAGTTACCGGTTACTAGACCATCACGGATAAATATCTCGCGTGCTTCAATTAGATTAACTTGTTCATAGTTAGTCAGCTGCTTACCAATAATAATCAAGCCAAACAAGCTGATCTGCGCGTAGGCTTTTACCCGTCCAGTCTTCTTCGACCAGTGTGGCTCAAAGTAGTGATACTTTAATAAGTTACCAGCCGCTGAGATAATCCATTCTGGTTCAATCTTGGCAACCGTACGCATAAAGACTTGTGAGGTCTCTACCATCTCAAACGCCATCACCCACGGTGGTATTTGCTTAAATACGGTACTGGCTGGGAATATCTTGGCCTTTTGCTGGCGTGCGGCTAGATATTCACCACGATTTTCGGTTTTATGGGCGATAATTGACAGCAATCCAGTCAATAATGCACGATGTAAATTGGCATATTTAACCGCTTTTAGTTCCTCATCATCAATGCCTGTCGGATCACTATTAATATCGAGCTCATCAAGGTTGTTTTTAGAGCCATTTTTAGCACCGTTTTTATTACTGGCTTTTGAACTACTGACATCTTTGAGCTTAAGCTCGGTAACCATTTGTACCAGCTGACGATGGGTTTGATGCCATTCACGGACACGTGGAAAGCTCAAATAGTTGTTTTTGGCAAACTGCCTACGCTGATTGCCGGATAATTTATTGCCATCCTCATCTTTTTCAAACAGCGTTTTCCAAAGACTCAAATAGAATAAAAAATCCGAGTCATCTTGGCGGAATACTGCGTGCTTTTGATCTGCTTGCGTGCGCTTATTAGCAGGACGCTCACGTGGGTCTTGAACCGCAAGCGCTGCTACCACAATCAGCATTTCACGAATACAGTCAAAGTCACTACCCGCGACTAACATGCGTGCCAGCCTTGGGTCTATTGGCATCCGTGCCATTTTTTGTCCGGTAGACGTAAGACGCAGATGATCTAAACCTTTGCGTTTTGGCTTATTGTTTGTCTGGCTGGTTTCCCTGTCAGTTGCTGGCTCATTTTTGGGTGTAATCGCGCCCAACTCATCAAGCAATTTATGACCATCAGTAACCAAACGGCTGTCAGGCGGCTCAATAAAATCAAAGTCATCAACACTGCCTAAGCGCAAGTTAGCCATCTGTAAGATTACTGACGCCAAATTGGTTCGTAAAATCTCCGGCTCAGTAAACTCAGGACGGCCACTGAAATCCTCTTCGCTATACAAGCGAATACAAACCCCTGGCGCGACCCGACCACAGCGACCTTTACGCTGATTGGCTGCTGCTTGGGCAATGGCTTCAATCGGTAAGCGCTGCACACGCGAGCGGTAGGAGTAGCGTGAGATACGTGCAAAGCCCAAGTCAATCACATAACGAATACCAGGTACGGTCAAAGCGGTCTCAGCGACGTTGGTAGCGATGACAATACGTCGACCCCTACCTGACGGCTGGAAGATACGCTGCTGTTCCTCATAGGTCTGCCGCGCAAATAATGGTAATATTTCTGTGTGCTTTGGCCCATGACGTTCAAGCACTTCTTGCGTTTCACGAATTTCAGCTTCGGTGGCGGCAAATATCAAAATATCGGCTTGATCCGCATGACCCTTGCTTTGCGCATCACTAAAGCATTCTTCTACGGCGGCAACCACAGCACGCGGTAGATTCTCTTCAAAATCATCGTAACTATCGTCATCTGAGCTGGTCACCGGCTCATCGGTGAGCGGACGATAACGTACCTCGACCGGAAAGTTGCGGCCTTCTACATTAAAAATAGGCGCAGGTATCTGACGTTTTAACTTGGCATCATAGCGGCTAAAGTAATCACTAAAACGCTGGGTATCTAGGGTTGCTGAAGTAATAATGACTTTCAAATCAGGCCGTCTGGGCAGTAATTGCTTTAGATAACCCATAATAAAGTCAATATTTAAGCTTCGCTCATGGGCCTCATCGATAATGATCGTATCGTATTTACTTAAAAAGCGATCGTGACCTAATTCAGCAAGTAAGATACCATCGGTCATCAGCTTAATTACTGACTGCGCGGTACCTTGCTCGTTAAAGCGAATCTTAAAGCTGACCGTACCTCCTAACTGTTCACCTAACTCTTCAGCGATGCGGTTTGCCACACTGCGCGCCGCCAGCCTGCGCGGCTGAGTATGTCCAATCTGCCCTCTTATGCCGCGACCTGCCAGCATCGCCAATTTTGGCAGCTGAGTAGTCTTACCAGAGCCCGTCTCGCCCGCCACTATAATGACTTGATTATCGATAATCGCTTGCACCAAATCATCGCTTCGTTGGCTGACGGGTAAATCGAGATTTAGCCTTGCAGGTAGATTTTCTGGGATGCTATCCATGCGCGCTTGCACCGCTTGCTGTGAGCGGGTTTTTAGCTTTTCAAACTGTGCCTGCTTTTTCTCTAAATCATCGCTATTTTTAGCGTCGTGTTTGCCATCTGTACTAGGTTTTTTATTAGATGATTTTCTAGACGAAGAACCACGCGTAAGCTCACGTTCAAGTTTGCTTAAATAGAATTCATCTTTAGCAAGTACAGGTACATTGCCTGCAATTTGCGGCTGAGAATTTGTTTTATCCTCTACGTGATTCTTTATATCAATATTATCGTTTAGGTCATTCTTGTTCGTATTTTCGGTGTTCTTTGAAGTATTAGTCATATTTGCTTAGGCTATTTTTTTATATGAAGAGTGGTTAGATTATGGGGATAATTTGGCTGCGATTCAAGATACAGTCGAATTTCAAACCTTAAGTCTCAAGCCTTGAAGTGTTGCATACTACCATTCTAATATACTTTTACTAATATACTTTTGATAGTGCCATTAAAAAAGTGCGGCTGGATGGTCACACTTTCGAGTAATATACTTTTGACGTCAGAAGTTTCGCAAGTGCTGCTATTCACTGACTGGTTTTCCAGCCAAAAATTGTTTGACTACCGCGACTGTCGTAATGGGATCTTCTTCATGTGGCACGTGTCCTAAGCCGTCGAATATTTTGAGCTGACTGTTACTGATATCTCGATGAAAAAGAGCAGCGTTTTCGACTGGAATAAGGTCATCCTGTGCACCCCATAAGATCAAGGTTGGTATGACCAACTGCTTGATTTGCTCTGGATTGGCCGCGCTATCAGTCTCTTGCAAGCGCCGACTAAGCGCTTGGCGATTGCCTTGGCGCAATGTCAAATCATAGTAGCGATCAACCAAAGCCTCATCGACTTTGCTATCATTTGCATAAACGCTCAGAACGCTCTTTTTAACGACATCTCGGGGCAATACACGATTTAAGATAGGCGTTAACACAGGATATTTTGCGAGCTTAAAACCAATGGGTACGCTTTTTGGCGTGGCCGGATAGCCAACTGAGTCGATCAATATCAGTTTTTCCACGTACTCAGGATATAAGACGGCTGTACGCCAAGCAATTCCCCCCCCCTAGTGAGTTGCCTGCCAAAATGACTCGATCTAAACGCAACGTATCTAGTAGCTCTACAACAAAAGCGGCGTAGTTAGCGCTAGTGTACTCTGTCGTCTTATCAATATATGGCCCGGTCAAACCAAAGCCAGGCAGATCCATACTCACCACACAATACTCATCGCTGAGCTGCGCTGTCCAACCTTCCCAAGTATGCACGCTTGCTGAAGTACCATGTAATAAAACCATAATTTCTGGTAGTTTTTTACCAGATTTAACCGCATTATCGATCATCGGTCTACTACGATAAACCTCACATTGTGCTGACTGCACTACGTGAACTTGCATGCCTTGTACATCTATAAACTCACTATTAGGCAGTTGCCATTGTTTTAACTCAGCAACACTGCGATCAGGCGCCCAAAAAAATGCCAGTGTAGCGACTACTATGGCAAATATACTTATGCAAATATAGAAAGCAACTTTTACTAGACCTGGCATCATTTTAATTAAATCCATTTAATTATATTTGATTAATTTGCATAGCTAAATATTATTGATACAGCAGTCATAACAACGCTTATAATAGCAGCAAAAAAATGAACAGCCCCAAGCGTTGTTAACTGACAAGTACAAAACAATCAAACCTATGCAAAAAACCCGATGTCCAGCTATAGCGCAGACATCGGGTTTTTACATTAATTATTGCAATACTGGATTAATCAGTCATTAGAGTAAAAAGAAATACGCCCATAATCCGACCACAAAGGTGGCAATGATATTAAGTATCACACCAGTACGTATCATCTCTGACTGCTTGATAAGCCCTGTACCAAAGACAATCGCATTTGGCGGAGTGGCAACCGGTAGCATAAAGGCACACGAGGCACCAATACCAATAATCATTACCAATACGGCAGGCGGTAGACCCATTTGCTCAGCAATAGCCGCAAAAACGGGTACTAATAGAGCAGCAGAAGCGGTATTAGAGGCAAACTCCGTTAAGAAGATAATGAATGCCGCTACTGAAAGCACCACTAAGATAAGCGGTGCAGATGACAGCCCATTGGCGACTGCTTGCCCAAGAACCAAGGAGGCTCCTGAGACTTTTAGAACCGTTGATAGCGCAATACCACCACCGAACAACATAAGTACGCCCCAGTCAGTGTTGTCAGAGACCTGTTTCCATGACACCAAACCTAAGCTGACCACTGCTGATGCTGCTAACAATGCGACAATGGAATCGACATCATCGACATTAAGCGCTGCACCGATTTTTTTAGAGAGTATCCAGCTCAACGCGGTTATAATAAATACGATAATCGTCAGTACACGGGGTTTATTCCATGCAATAGGCTCATCTTCGTTGAGCGTGACCTGACGATTGAGATTGGGTTTAAGGAAAAGATACATTGCGCCCAATAATAGTGGCAACAGCACCAACATCATGGGAATACCAAACTTCATCCAATCAACAAAAGCAATATCAAGCGCTTTGGCAGCAATCGCATTAGGCGGTGAACCAACAATCGTACCCAAACCCCCAAGATTAGCAGAATAGGCGATACCTAATAGCACAAACACGAAAGTGCCACGGTCTTTTTCACGGTCAACCTGCGTTAAAATACCCAACGCCAATGGCAACATCATCGCCGCAGTGGCCGTATTCGATATCCACATCGATAAAAATGCAGTCACCCCAAATATCAAAAATACTGCGGTTCCAAGATTGCCACCTGACATTGATAAAATCTTGAGCGCAATTTTTCTATCCAATTTCTGCACATGCAACGCTGCCGCTAACGCAAAACCACCAAAGAACAAATAAATAATCGGGTTGGCAAAACTTTGTAAACCGATTTCGGCATCGAAGTCTGGTATACCAATAAGTGCCCCTATTACGACGACCAATATCGCGGTAATAGTCACATGCACCGCTTCAGTCAACCACAACACGCCAATAAAGAATAGCAGGGTGAGGCCTTTATTGGCACTGATATCGTACGGTAGGACGTTGTAAATAATCATACTGATAATCGCAGCTATTGCCACTACTATTAGCCCTTTACCAGTGCCCTTTGGGAAGGTATCGGTAAATAAATATTCGTTGCCATCATCAGGAAGATGGCTGTCTAATTTCTGCTCTGACATAAAATATCCTTCTTGTGTCCAAGAACAGTGATAAAAATTATAGGGGGTAAAGATAAATTTTAGCCATTAGCAATAGCTTTATAACGGCCCCACCAAAATACGTCGTCATCATAGCAGGAATATTCTCCGCTCGAATGCTTTTTACAGTGTTCTCAAAAAACCTTATTATCAATATGTCTTTATCATTACCTGACTGTAATAACTTACCTCAACTGGTCAAATCAGGATGGTATATTGTTACATACCGTCACTAAACAATCGCACATCGTCCCTGTACAACTAGTGATCGATATCACATACTCAATGGGGTAACCTAAAGGCATTAGTCAACTAACGCTTATAGACTTTAATTAATAATATTACCATTGGAAAGTTAATAAAAACAAACAGGAGTAACTCATGTCAAACGACAACAAAACTGACGCTACCACCAAAATGGCACCAAGAGATATTAATCAAGACGGCCTTGCTAAAGAAGACCAGCAGCGTACCGACGATTCAGCGCTCGATATGATGCAAGGTCTACACGAACACGAAGATCATAAAGAAGACGAAAAATAGTCTATCTAATGACTTAGCCTATTTAAGAAAGCCACAACACGAATTTATAAAGTATAAAAAAAGCGCTTATCAATTTGATGAGTGCTTTTTTCGTCTTGGTTGTCGCTTCTCAGGTAAATTATCTGACGCATAGTTGTATATAACAGCAGACATTAACACAATAATGATGGGTAAAAATAACGCGCCATAGCCAACTTTGGCATACAAAAATGCACCCACTGCCCCGCCACCGCAAAAGCAATACCAAATGATAGCCTGAAAGCCAAGGGTAGGTTTACTGATGCGGCGACCTGCCAGCCAGTTACCAATCGCTGCGCCCATGTCGGATGTCAAACCCGTCAAATGGGTCGTACGTATGACCGCGCCGCTATACGTGGCAACCATAGCGTTTTGTAATCCACAGGCCATTGCCGCTGCTAACTGTCCTAGATAATCATGCTGCTGATATAAAAAGTAGCTGATCAATAGCAATGCTGCCTCAATATACAGCGCGCGACCATAGCTTTTTCCCAGCTTTAAAGAGGTTTTCCCAATGACAAACCCACTTAATATCGCCCCTGCCAAAAATGACAATAACGACGCGCCAATATATAAAATACTGCGAGCATCAAAATGCGCGATGGCAGCTGAAAACAAACTGACATTACCAGTGACATGCGATACGGACAGGTTGGTAAAGCCCATTAACGCAGCAGTATTAACGCAGCCGGCACTAAAAGCCAATACCGCGCCACCCCACAGTATCCATTTCGGTAGTTTGGTTATCATATCCGCCGCCTAATAGCTCATCATCCGAAAAAGCCTACAGTATAACTGAAAAAGGTTATAACGAAAAAAGACAGCCGATTGGCTGCCTTTCTCCTTATTTATATATACAAAAACATATAACAGTGGGCGGTTAAGTATTAGTAATTAATTACCAGCTGCCAACCACTCAATCTATTTATCTTGTTCATCTAGCATCATTAATTGCTCACTGATGGCCACAGTATTAAAGCCGGCATCAACGAACATAATTTCCCCAGTGATACCAGACGCCCATGGCGATAGCAGGAAGAGTGCGGCATTACCCACTTCCATTTGGCTAATATTACGCTGTAATGGTGCGATTTTTTCACTGATATCGAGCATTTTACGGAATGACTTAATACCGCTAGCCGCAAGGGTACGGATAGGCCCTGCTGAGATGGCATTAACGCGAATACCTTCACCACCCATTGATGTCGCTAAATATCTTACACTGGCCTCTAGACTGGCTTTTGCCATACCCATGACATTATAGTTTGGCAAGACTGAAATGCTGCCTTCATAAGTCAGAGTTAGCATAGAACCGTGACGCATTGCTAGCAGCTCGCGGGCTTCTTTGGCCAACGCCACAAAGCTATAGCTTGAAATATCATGGGCAATTTGGCTGCCTTCGCGAGTAGTAGCACTGGTAAAGTCACCATTGAGCTGATCCATCGGAGCAAAGCCAATCGCATGTACCACGCCATCAATACCGTCACCCCAATGCGCCGTTACTTGCTCAAAACAGGCAGCAATAGAATCATCAGAGGCCACATCACACTCAAGTACCAGATCGGCCTCGAATTTTTCGGCGGCCATATCCACACGCTTTTTAATTTTATCGTTAGGATAAGTTAGGATTAAAGATGCTCCTTCACGATGCAGCGCTTCAGCGATAGCCCATGCAATAGAGAGTTTGCTGGCGATGCCGGTGACGACAAAGCGTTGTCCTTGGAGTAGCATAATAGTTCCTTGTGGATCGATCGAATATATGCAATTTATATTCGATATGATAAATAAACACTGCTAAATTGCAGAAAAATAAAGCGATAAAAAGATGTCTCATTATACACGAATCAAATTAAGTAAACAGTCGTAAACTATTATAGGTAATTATGAACAATCGCTGATTAAAGCACTTAGCCTTGTCCATAACGGTATGAAGTTGGGCAAAGTTCACGTATAATCACAGCCCTTCCCAGCTTGCACAATTTTTATAAGAATCCTTTATAACCGTTGTTTATAAACAAGGATTTAGCGTTAAGCTACACCCACATTTTGGATGGCTGCCAAACTTATGAGTAATACCCCAACCATAACATCAGATTACCAAGAGAGCATTGAGTCCTATCGTCAACTGATTACTTCAACTGGCGAAGACTTAGAGCGCCCAGGTCTTGGAGATACTCCCATGCGCGCGGCAAAAGCTTTTGCTCACTTGACCAAAGGCTATCATCAAAGCTTGGATAAGGTTGTCAACGACGCGTTGTTCCCATCGACCAATCGTGAGCTGGTACTGGTACAAAACATTGAATTTTATTCGTTATGTGAGCACCATATGCTGCCCTTTCATGGTATCGCACATGTGGGCTACTTACCAAACGGGCAAGTATTAGGCTTATCAAAATTTGCTCGTATCGTAGATATGTTTGCTCGTCGCTTACAGGTTCAAGAAAACTTAAGCGAGCAAGTTGCACAGACCATTATGGATGTGACCGGCTGTCGCGGCGTGGCGGTAGTGATGGATGCGTCTCACATGTGCATGATGATGCGCGGTGTCAGTAAGCAGCATACAACCACACGTACGACCGCTATGCTAGGTGAATTTGTTCATGATAATCAAGCACGTATGGAATTTTTGAGCGCGATACCTAGACGGCAACCGGCATTTTAATTGTTAAAAAAATAAAACAAAAAATAAATTCAAGGATGCGTGAGCGTCCTTTTTTTTGGTTAATTTTTAAGTCTATTTGACTGTTCTTGACTCTCTTACAAACTGTTTAAAAGTCATTGGTCATTATCAAAAACTTTAACTCTAATAAGAATATTACTGGTCTCAGAAATAAATCTTAGAGCTTTTTAAAAAAATAGACTGGCTTTATTACTGTCGCTAAATCTGTTTTTAGGCGTAATTAGGCTTCTCTACTTTAGTAAACCAAGCGTCGCAATAGTCATTTCTAATGGAGTTGAAGCATACGCGTATACCTTCATCATCCATTGTGACATACCAACGATCATCATTGCACCCTGTCAACAATTCAAAGTATTCTCCGCTTACAAACTTGCCTACAATGTAGGTCGTTCCTGCTACGTAACAATCATTACCGTCCGTGCACAGGAGTTCATCTCCAGTCTTTATCATATTTTTTCTCCAATTTGTTTAGTGAATAGGCATTTGTGTCATGCCACATCGTCACTGATATTGACAATGTGACATTAAATGTCGTTATCCGTAAAACGGAGGCAATCATTAATTTATAGGGTCTATATAATCGAATAGGGCCACTATAGAAGTATAGAGTACGCCAGTTGCCTGTAGAAACAAATTGAGAAAGGGTTGAGCGGTCGAAAATTCGTGCTTAGCGGGATATTGATAAAGAGTGCTGAGGACGCACTAAGTTACTCCATTCTGGTCGGCACCACCGCCACCGCAGAGCGCTGACAAAAAAAATCGCTCACCATGTTGGTGATTAGACACCGGTGAGCGATCTCTGATTACAATCAAATAAAGTTTAACTGGCAGATTTTACTTCGTCAATCCAGTTGCCGTAACCTTCCTTTTCCATCTGCGCTAGCGGAATGAAGCGCATTGCTGCTGAGTTCATGCAATAGCGCTTACCTGTGGGTGCTGGACCGTCATCAAATACGTGACCCACGTGCGAGTCAGCGTAGCGGCTGCGAATTTCAGTACGGGTTGAAAAGAAGCCCCGATCTGCCTTTTCAACTACCATATCAGCGCCTAACGGGCGAGTGAAACTCGGCCAGCCAGTTCCAGACTTGAATTGATCGCGAGAAGAATATAGCGGCTCACCCGATATCACGTCTACATACAGCCCAGGCTCTTTGTTATCCCAATAGGCATTTTTGAAAGCGCGCTCGGTACCATCTTCCTGAGTAACTTTATACTGTATGTCACTGAGTGACTTTTTAAGCTCAGCTTGTCCCGGCTTTACAAACGTATCTGGATTGAAGCCTGCACCTGCTTTAGTACTTACTTTAGTGCTTAGAGCATTACCTGAGACTTCCTGCTTTACGCTGCCAGCGGTAGGTTTAAACTGGCTAAAATCCAGCTCATAGTTTTTACCATATACGCTTTCGATAAACTGGTAGCGACCAGAATTAAAGGTGTAATATTTGTAGCGTAGTGGATTCTTCTTATAGTAATCCTGATGATACTCTTCCGCTGGGTAGAAGGTGCTAGCAGGAACAATCTCAATTACCACCTTCTTGTCATATACCCCAGACTCTTGCAGAGATTGCTTGGCGGCTTCAGCGGTCTGCTTTTCTTGCTGGTTGTTATAAAAAATAGCCGGGCGATACTGAGTACCACGATCTACAAATTGACCTTTATCATCGGTCGGATCTGCGATGCGCCACAAGGCTTGCACTATACCCTTATAGCTGATCTGCGTCGGATCATAATATACTTGCGCAGCTTCAGTATGACCAGTGCCGCCTGCCGATACCGAGTTATATGTTGGGTTTTCGGTCTGACCACCAGCATAGCCCGAGACCACTTCTACTACGCCAGGTATTTTCTCATAACCAGCTTCCACACACCAAAAACAGCCACCAGCCACTGTAGCCACAGCCAAATTTGGGTCGGTGGGCGCATAAGGGTTGTCAACCGTAGGGCCTTTCACAGTAGGACTAATTTCAGTAGTAGAGGCAGCACAGCCTACGTAAAGAGCACTGCTCGCCACTATGACCGTACCAACGACTCTAGCTTGTAATTTGAAATTCATAAAAATTTCCTAAAAATAATATTATCCATATATCATAACCTCTCGGTATCACCGAAACATTCCTATATTGTTATATATGTTTACAATGCGTTATATCATTTAAGTTTAACTTATAAAACTACGAACGGTGATCAAGTAGACTGAAAAGACAATATAGGGTCGTTGCGATAAATATTGAATACTTAATAAGCGAAGCTCAGCTTAGTTATTTTATCTTTCATAAGAGATAGATTGGTTAAGTTTTCTCTTATTTAGGCCATGGTACTTGCTTGCAACAAACGCTTGGCATAAGGGTGCTGCGGGTGATTAAAGATGTTTTCGGTACGTCCTGATTCAACACACTCACCATCTTTTAGAACCATGATATGCTGGCACAACGCGCGCACTACCTTTAAATCATGACTGATGAACACGTAGCTTATCTGCAACTTTTCTTGAATTTCACGTAGCAGATTAACCACTGTTACCTGTGTGGTACTGTCGAGCGCGGATGTGGGTTCATCTAATATCAGTAAACGCGGTTGCATGACCAATGCTCGCGCCAATGCTACCCGTTGACGCTGACCGCCCGATAGCTCATGCGGATAACGATGAGCAAACTCCAAAGGTAAATGTACAGTTGTCAGACTATCCACGACGGCTTGCTGACGCGCCACCTTACCGAATCCTTGTACGAGTAGCCCTTCTTCAACAATCTGTAACACCGTCATGCGCGGATTTATACTGGCAAATGGGTCTTGAAATACCATCTGAATCTGCGAGCGAAACTTGCGCAGCTCATTTTTAGGCAAGGCCTTTATATCTTGCCCATTGACAACTATCTGCCCACTAACACGCGCTTGAGTACCAAGCAGCTGACTTAACGCCAGCGCTATAGTGGTTTTACCTGAGCCAGACTCGCCCACGATACCGAGCGCTTGTCCTGTCTGTAAGGCCATGCTCACGTCTTTTACAGCATCGAACCAGCGCTTCGTGCCGCCAAATAAGCTTTTTTCTATAGAAAATTGCACTTGCAGGTTTTTCACTTCTAGCACTGGCACATGATTATCTTTAACCACAATATCAGCTAAATCTAGCGCTGCGCCAAAGTTCTGTTGCATCAGCGTGCGGGTGTAGTCGGCCTTAGGCTGGTGAAAAATTGCTGAGGTATTACCTTCCTCAATGGTCTGTCCTTGGCGCATAACGATAATCTCATCGCTATAACGGCGGACAATATTAAGGTCATGGCTGATTAAAACCATCGCCATATTATGCACACGCTTGAGGCTATCTAACAGCGCTAAAATCTCATGCTGCAAGGTTATATCAAGAGCAGTAGTAGGCTCATCGGCAATCAGAATATCTGGCTTTTGTGCTAGTGCCATAGCGATCATCACCCGCTGGCGTTGACCCCCTGACAGCTCGTGCGGATAGCGGCTAAGCTTATCAGCGGGATCAGTAATATTAACGTCATTTAGCAAAGCGATAGTTTGTTCGCGCCATTGTTTCTTAGATACGCCGCTGAGACGTAACGATTCAGCGATTTGCTTGGCAACGGTATGGAGTGGGTTTAGCGCGGTCATTGGCTCTTGAAATACCATGCCGATACGCTGACCACGAATGGCCTTCAGCGCCTTATTTCGGGCGCTACTACTATTACTACCATTGGCTATTGATAATCTACCTACTTCTTCCAGCTGCACGTTGCCACTAACGATGAGACTCTCTGGTAATAAGCCTAATAGTGCCAGACTGGCAATAGATTTTCCCGATCCGGATTCACCAACGATAGCCAACGTTTGACCTTTTTTAAGTTGATAAGACAGCTTATCAACTAACGGTATGCCTGCAGTAGTAACAATGCTCAGCTGATCGACTGTTAAAATTGTAGAAGCTTGTTCGCTGGTACTACTTTGATGTCGTTCATTATTTTGTTTAACGGTCGTTGTCATATTAAGAGCGCCTCGGATCAAACGCATCACGCAGCGCTTCGCCAATGAAAATAAGCAGCGATAAAATAAAGGTCAAACTAAAAAATCCTGACAAGGCTAGCCACGGCGCATCAAGGTTGTTTTTTCCTTGTACCATCAGCTCACCAAGAGACGGCGAACCAGGCGGTAGACCATACCCTAAGAAATCTAACGCCGTCAGCGCAATGATATTGGCAGTCAAAATAAATGGCAATTGCGATAAGCTCGACGCCAAGGCATTGGGTAGTATATGCCTCATCATGATTTGACTGTCTGAAACGCCAAGATTACGCGCTGCACGGACGTAATCAAAGTTACGAGCGCGTAAAAATTCTGCTCGAACCAAGCCAACCAATCCCATCCAGCCAAACAACAGCATCAACGCAAATAACACAGTAATACTGGGACTAAACAAGCTGACCAAAATAATGATCATAAACAGCTGCGGCATGCCGCCCCACACTTCCATAAAACGCTGACCTGCTAAGTCGATCCAGCCGCCATAATAGCCTTGAATGGCACCGGCGATAATCCCGATAATGGCCCCAGCTATGGTCAGTGCCAAGCCGAATAGTAAGGACACCCGCATACCATAGAGTATCCTCGCCAGCACATCACGCCCCATATCATCAGTGCCCAGCCAATTCTGGCTATTTGGCGCTGCTGGATATGGAAGACCCAGCTCAACGTTGGGCGTCTGATCGGCAAATGGAATGAGCGGCATCACATAATAACCCTGCGCATTGATTAATTCTTGTACCGCAGGATCTTTATAATTGGTCTCAGTCTCAAATATGCCACCAAAAGTCGTCTCAGGATAAGCCTTCAATACCGGTATATAATAATCGCCCTGATACTGTACCAATAGCGGCTTATCATTGGCAATCACATTGACCGCCATACAAATTACGAACACCACCGTAAAAACAACTAAGGAGATCACTCCAAGACGATTATCACGAAAACGATCTAGTCGCGCCTGCCAAACAGGGTTTAAGTGGCGTTTTTTTTGTTTGGCTAGATTGGTTTCTGGGGTCTGGGGTGGTGTAGAGTCAGGAAGTTTAGAATCAGCGTGCTTACCATTTAAAGGAATAGAGTTTGAAGACTCAATAGAAGACTCAGCGTTAGAAGGGGTCTGATGATTCGACATTAGCGCCCCTCAAAATCAATACGGGGATCAATCAAATGGTAGCTTAAATCACTGATTAGCTGTAATAGCAGCCCTACTAAAGTAAAGATAAACAGCGTACCAAAAACTACTGGATAATCTCGTTGCTGAATGGCTTCAAAGCCTAACAACCCTAACCCATCAAGCTTAAAAATAATCTCAATTAAGAAGTTTCCAGCAAAGAAAATACCAACAATAGCTGCGGGAATACCGGCGATAATAATCAACATAGCATTACGGAACACATGACCATACAAAACTTGCCGCTCGCCTAAGCCTTTCGCGCGCGCAGTGAGCACGTATTGTTTACCCAGCTCTTCTAAAAAGCTAAACTTAGTCAGATAAGTCAGGCCAGCGAAGCCGCCAACCGTACTTGCTAGTAACGGCAACGCCAAATGCCAAAAGTAATCTTTAATCTTACCAATCGCTGATAGCTGATCAAAATTCTCTGAGGTCAGTCCTTGCAAAGGGAATAGATTCCAATAGCTGCCACCTGCAAAAAATACCAATAAAATCACAGCAAACACAAACACTGGTATCGCATGCCCTACTGCAAGTAGCATGGCAGTCGCCTTGTCAATCGCTGATCCATGATGCATAGCTTTATAAACACCTAACGGAATGGCTATTAAGTAGATTAATAGCGTACTCCACAGCCCAAGCGATATGGATACTGGCAGCTTTTCTATAATCAACTCTGTAACCGACTGCCCTTTAAAGAAAGACTCGCCAAAGTCTAGACGGGCATAATTCTTTAGCATTAGCCAAAAGCGTTCTGGCGCTGATTTATCAAAGCCATATTGAGCATTGATTGCCGCGACCATATCCTCTGACAGTCCGCGCGTCCCTTGATAAGTACTGTCGTTACCACCTGAACTGCCCGCTCCTATATTGCCATTGAGTGCATTATCTTTAGCCCCTTGTTCAATCAGTGCCAACTGCTGCTCAACTGGACCACCAGGCGCGGCTTGTACAATAACGAAGTTCGCCAGCAATATCAAAAATAGCGTTGGCAATATCAGCAGCAACCTTTTTAAGATATAACGACCCATAGTGACGACTTCCTAAATAAGGAGAAACAACAGTAATCAAGAGTAATAGCAAACAAAGCCAACGATAAGTAAATACGACAGTGTTAATTTTTAGAACTGCACTTTAAAACAAACTTTAGAAGTTGTTTTTTAGCTCGCGTAAAGCTGCAAACACCGTTAGTGGTTTATCATCATCAAGTTTCATCTTGGCCTCGACCCCAGCTATTACAGTAGGTTCATCCGCGCGCAGGAACACATTTACTGCTCGCTCATGCTCTACCGTTACTGGCAATGTTGGGATACCTTTCGACGTCTTTTCTTCTGCTTGCAACAACGTGTGCTGCATGGCTGCATTGTTCGGCTCGATAGACAGACCAAAACGCAGATTACTAGCGGTGTACTCATGCGCCGGATAATATAGTGCGTCAGCTGGCAGGCCATTCAAGCGCTTAAAGCTGGCATATAACTGCTCGATAGTACCGGTAAAGACTCGACCACAGCCGCCACTAAATAGCGTGTCACCGCAAAAGCAATGCTTCTGCCCGTCAACATCTAAAATATAGGCCATGTGGCTAGCAGTATGCCCTGAAACGTCCCATACTTGTGCTGAACAGCCCCAAGCGCTAACAGTACTACCGTCTTTAATAGTCTGGTCTTCATCGACAGTGTGTTCACTATGTGCGACAAGATGGGTCATTGGGAAGTGCTCTTGTAGCTCAGCCACGCCACCAGTATGATCGTAATGATGATGAGTCGTCCAAATCGCTATCAAATCTAGCTCCTGTGCTTCTAGATATTCGATGACTGGCGCTGCCTGACCGGGATCAATGACGATGGCTTGCTTATTACTGTCGTTAATCAATGTCCAAATATAATTGTCATTAAATGCTTTAATGGGATGAATTTGAATACTCATACTGAATCCTTATTAGAAATTATCTTTATTGAAAGCTATATTATTAGAGGCTTTATTTATTAAAGGTTGTCTTTATATTCATATAAGAAACTTAACCGCGCAAGCTTATTGACCTAAATACTTATTGACACGTGCCTCTGCCTGTTTATCAACCCACCAGTAGTCAATCCCAACCGCATTGGTTGGCAGCTTGTCTGCATGCCGATATTGATTCCAGTAGGCTACGTTGGTCTCTGACTTACCATATAAGGGGACTAAGTAATGCCCAGCACGTAGCAGACGATCGAGCACTTGGGTATATAAGACAATCTCTTCACGGCTCTCAGCATTACCAAGCGCCTCTACTACCCTGTCAATGGCGGCATTTTTAATACCAATCGTATTATGGTTGCCCACCTCATCTGCAGCAGCGCTACCCCAAAACGCCGCTTGCTCCGCGCCAGGTGAGAGACTCTGAGCAAACACATCAACGGTCATATCATAGTCATAACTACGCATACGTTCATAATATTGTGGACCATCAACTTGGCGTAATGTCGCATCAAACCCCAAGCGCTTTAAGTTACGGATATAAGGAAGCAGCACACGCCCCATAGTATCGCCTGTCATTAATAGCTCTATCTGCGCCAGCTTGCCATCGGGCTGATATAGCATCATATCGTCGTAATAAAATCCAGCATTTAACAGTAGCTTACGCGCCTTTAATAGCCCTTCACGATTAAAACCACCCCCATCACTGGTCGGCATTTGCCATTCATCTAACACGGCTTGACGCTGAATAGGCTCAAGCTCAGATAATAAAGGCGTTAATATTTGCATTTCAGCGGTTGATGGCCTGCCGGTTGCTGCCAGTTCTGAGCCGTGAAAGAAGCTTTGTAAACGCTCATATTGACCGTGGAATAGTGTCTTATTCATCCACTCAAAATCGTACGCGGCTGTTAGGGCTTGGCGGACACGAATATCTTGAAAAATAGGCCGCCGCATATTCATAATCAGCGCTTGCATAGGTACTGGATTTTGGCTGGTTATCGCTTCTTTATTAATCATTCCGGCTGTTACCGCTGGGAAATTGTAACCAGTCGCCCAGTTAGAGGCTTTATTTTCGGGGCGAAAGCGGTATTGACCTGACTTAAAACCTTCAAAGGCAATCTCATCACTTTGATAATAAACAAACTTAATCATATCAAAATTATAACGACCGCGATTCACCATCAAATGACGTCCCCAATAATTGGGGTCACGCACATAGCTTACTGAGCGCCCAGCATCCACTCGTCCTAACTTATAAGGCCCACTGCCCATCAATGGCGTTAGGCTAATCTTTTCAAAACTTTCATCAATAGAGGTTTTGGCAAAGATAGGAAACTGCCCGACGGTAAGTAGAATCTCTTTATTATCACCGGAAGCAAAGATAAACTTTACTTGCTGCTTATCAAGGGCTTGCACTTCTTTAATGTCACCCAAATAGCTGCGTATATACATCGGCCCTTTGGTTAGTAACGCTTCATAAGTGGCTTTAACATCAGCGCTTGTGACCGGTGTGCCATCCCAAAAACGGGCAGCAGGATTGATATGGTAAATAATCCAGCTGCTATCATCAGGGTCATAGGTGACGCCACTTGCCAGCTGCGGATACATAGTAAAGGCTTCGTTTAAAGATCCGGTCATCAAAGTATCATAGAGATAATTGGTCCCAATCATCGCCACACCAGTGGTCATCCACTGATTGGCGCTATTAAAGGTACCGCGCGCATCCAAGGATAACGTACCGCCAGTTGGGGCATCTGGATTGGCATAAGGCATAAAAGGCGCGTCAATATACGCAGCGGTGCTGTTATGTCCGAGCGCTGAAGTAGTAATGGGCGCGGCAATGCTAACAGGCATCGAGTGGATAGCTATACCCAGTAAAAAAATAGGCAGGATGGATTTTTTTAACATAGTGTTTTTATCATTATAGGCACTACAATCATTCTATATATTTGGCTATATTACCAAACTACAAAATTTTATCATAACAAACTTAGCTTTTTTAACCTAATCGTTTGCGAAGGTGAGTATGGCAAATGACTTATTCTTAGAGCACGGGGGCACCTACCCCAATTAAAAAAGGCGCAACCAGTATCAGTTGCGCCCTCCTTTTAGTATTTAAATAGTACCAAAAAACGATGATTTATAAAACATCGAGGCGTTTAACCATGCTGCTTTTCAAAGTCTTTCATAAAGTCTACCAACAGCTGTACCCATTCAAGCGGAATAGCATTGTAAATACTAGCGCGCATACCACCAACATCACGATGGCCTTTTAAATTAAGTAATCCAGCTTTTTCTGATTGCTCTAAAAATACTTTATCAAGGCTGCTGTCTGCTAAGGTAAACGGCACATTCATGATAGAGCGATGCTTATGCGCGACCGGATTACTATAAAATGCGCTGTTGTCGATCGTCTCATACAATAATGCAGCTTTTTGTTGATTGATTTCACCAATCGCAGCAATCCCGCCTTGTTCCTCTAACCAGTCAAAAACCAATCCGGCTAAATACCAAGAGTAAGTCGCGGGCGTATTAGACATCGACTCCTTCTCTGCTTGATGCTCATAGTTAAGCAGCATTGGACACCACTCGCTTGCTTGTCCTAATAAATCGTCACGAATAATGACAATGACTAAACCAGCAGGGCCAATGTTCTTTTGCGCACCAGCATAAATCATTCCGAATTTAGACACATCTATAGGTTGCGACAAAATAGACGACGACATATCAACAATGAGCGGCGCATTGACTTGTGGTGGCTCAAATATTTGTAGACCATGAATGGTTTCATTAGCGCAATAATGGAAATAGGCAGCATCGTCGCTGATATTCCAATCACTTTGCGCAGGGACATCAGTAAAGTTACTATCTTTGCCTGTCGCGACTAAATTGATTTCACCAAGGCCGAGCGCTGAATAGCGCTGAGCTTCTTTGATTGCCTTACTTGACCAAGCGCCTGTGGTTAGATAGTCGCCGCGGCCGCTATTTAATAAGTTTAAGGGAATCGCTGAGAATTGCAAGCTTGCACCGCCTTGCAAGAATAGTACCTTATAGTTATCAGGAATTTCCATCAGTGTACGCAGCTTAGTTTCAGCCTTTTGGGTGACGGCCACATAGTCTTTACTGCGATGACTCATCTCCATTATAGACATACCACTTCCTTGCCAATCAAGCAGCTCCTCTTGAGCACGCATTAGTACTTCAGTAGGTATAGTGGCAGGTCCAGCACTGAAATTAGGTAAGCGGTGAGGAGCAACTTTTGGAGTCGCTTCTGTAGCCATAGTGGGTTTGGTCGTCATTATAAGTATCCTAAACATGATGGAATAATAGGTTTCGTTGCAGTTTTTCTTAAAACGCTTAACATCAGTCTTACTTTTAGCACTTAATCATTATTGAAGCAGTCTTGCAACACGACAGACTTTATACTGGCTACTTTTACGCTTGATTGGATAGCTGCTCCCACAAATCACGTTTAAGACGGGTATCGGCTAGCATCTCATCAAGCGTGGGTACGCTGGAAAGATTAGGGTGCGTTAGTCCGTCAGGCAATTCGGTTAATGCCGCAACCAATACCTCTTCACTTCTACCAATCTTAAAAATATAACCAGCAAGGCTGGCATTGGCAAGCTCGGCAGTATCCATACCCTCACAGATCGGAAAAGAAGTCGTTTCACACGATAGTGATAAGGCCTGATTCATATTGTGCCATAGTTTTTGACTGTCATTATTCAATGCTTGAATATCAACCATCAGCACCCAATTGCCATAGCGCCCACCCTGTAGATCAAACGGCGCGATCTTCTTCAGGCTGTAGTCATTATTATTTTCAGCAATATTATCTTCAACAGTGCTGTTTGGTTTTAGAGAGGTCTTGGCTGATTCTACTAGTGGTGCTACCAACTGCTCTACAGTTGGCTTAACGTCTGTTTGCGTGACAACCTCAGCGTTAGGGGCAACAGGAGCATTAATGGTATTGTTATCAAATTCAGCCGTTGCTGGGCTTTCTGTTACTGTATTTTCTCTTATGAGGCTTTGCTCATCAGGCATATGAGGAACAATGGCATCGACTTCATTATAGTCGACAATAGCAGGTGCTGTATCTGGCACAGATTCTTTAGGTTCGAAGCTTGCGCGCTCACTACTTAGCCCTGATAGCCCTGATAGCCCTGATAGCCCTGATAGCCCTGATAAGTTTGAAGATACGGGTTGATCTACGGTTGCCGAAGGAATATCCGCAACTTTAATAGTTGGCGAGTCTGTCTGTACCCATGGTTCAATACCCATCATCGCCAAAATCTGACGCTGTTGCGTGTGGCGCTGCTGTAAGAGTAGCTGGTCTTGGGTATCACTCATGGATTAGTACTGTCCTATTTAGTGGCCTACTTATTTGCGAAGGGGCCAATAATCTAGTGAGGAGTTAAATATTTGAGACTTTTGGTTAGCCAAGCTCACGATGACTGTTTTAAGGGTAGCGGAACTATCAGTCGAACAGTTGCCGCACGCCAAGCCAGCGCTCTGCTAACACCGTTAAGCAGTCAAATTCATCTTGACTGACTATCGTATCGTGTAACATCACGGTATGCAATGTGCTTAGCCATAGGCGATAATTATTATGATTAAAGCAGTTATGACTATCGCCATTATAAGCTATTTGACCCCTGTCCTGCTGCGTCTTGTGCTGATTTTCATCAGTTGTCGGAATTAAGGTGATAATAGCCAATAGTTGAATACTATTGAGATGCTGCGCGGTCAATAACAACCATTGTAAATTTGCATCGCTAACTGTCTTTAAATCAATATCAATCAAACGCGCATGCCGCCTTAAGTCTATGACGTAACATTTATGGTTGTCTATAAATAATTGATTGTCTATAAATCCTGCTGTCTGCCCTACTTTATCTTTTACTACAGTATCTTTTGCTAAGCGATAAGCCAATATAACCAGCATCGCCTGTTGATTGGTATCAAGACCTGTAAACGTCTGCCCTGATGGATCAAGCTGGGCAATTATGTCAGATACACCAGCTTGTAATACTTGCTGATATAGGGCATTTTCTGTTGAACCGTCATCACCCAGCACTTGCGACAATACTGGTAACAGCTGCTGTAAATGTAGCGCTTGCCATAAGGACAAGATCGGCGACTGCTGAGGTTTTGATGGTAAATACTGTGCTAACGTTTCAGAATCAGCATCATTTAAATTTTTGGTCAAATCAGCACTCATCTGACCCTTGAATAACTCAAAAAGCCCTTGCTGATAGCGCACTAGCATTGTGCGGCAGTTTTTCTGCTGTTGATAGTGTTGTTGACTGGTATGAGTATGGCTGCTTAGACTTCGTTGGTGTAGCTGTTCTATCGTGGTTACAGATAAGTCATGCTTACTCAATCTTTTGACTGCAAGCGCCAGCAAAGTGCTATCCAGTCGCCGATCAAGCCCAGCAATCGTTTCGAGTAGCTTATAATCTATGGTATGAGGCAATACGCCCTTTTCCTTGCTGCTAGGATTTTCACTATTGAGAGCAGAAGGATTATTAGTACTAATAGGCTCGAGATGATTGGTATGATTGACATAACTGCTATCGTCATTCGCATTGTGGTCAATAGCGGTAATAGCTTGACACGGTCCACACCAAATATCAGCAAGATCATAAACAGCAGTCGTCGATAGTGTGTGTCCTTGATGGCATAACAGCACTGCTTCAATCAGTGCTTGCGCGCCTAACGGATGATGACTGTGATCAAGTACATAATGCGGTAGCGATACGTTTTGGATATCTGTGTCTGAGATTAGCGTGTCCGTTGGCAAATCAGGGCTAAGCTCTGTTTGCCAAGGTTTTAATAGTTTATGCGTGCCAATTGCACTAGCTACCACTTGCAAACGTCCATCAACGATAGTGTCTTCCTTTATGCTGAATTCAAGTCCTGTATCGGGGTCAACTTTACTGTCAAAGCCATTAGAACTAACGTTATCAACAGATATACTCTTTTCTTGATACATGTCAGATAATGAGGGAGAGTTTGAGTTTAAATTTTTACTTAGGCTATTATTACCTTTAAGCTCACCCCAAGTTCCGCTTCGACGCTGATCGTAGATTTCTTTAATTTTTTGTTGATTCAATTGCTGCTCTTTTGCCATTTTTATCGCAAAATTTTGATATTCGCTGGCATTAATCGCGCTCATGCGCTCAGGTAAGCTTGGATGGGTAGCAAACCAAGAAACATCACCCAAATCTGCTCCGCTACTGGCGAAGAAAAAATGACTCAGCCCGTTGATATCAGCAATACCTGATAGACGTGACCCAAGCGAATCTTGGTGAATGGCTTTTAGGGTCTCCAAAATCGCTGGCGAACGTGTCAACTGGATACTGGTTGCATCAGCTAATAGCTCGCGCTCACGGTTAAAGCTGTGCTTAATCAGCTGTGCGCTGGCCATGCTAGAAAAGCTTAAACCATGTAATAATAACGTCCAAACACTACGCGGCGCATTGCGGTTAAGCGCTGATTTATTTTGTAGCCACATCGATTGACTTTTGGCTGATGAGTGCTGTAATTGAGTCTGGGTCTGCCAATAGCTTACCCATTCGGCATGGGTAGTAAAATCTGCCGTCTTCAATTCGGTGTTGCGTGCTTGCGAGTCAATTTCTCTTTGTGCTACCGATGCTTGTCGACTGGTCATACTATCAAAATAGCTGCTGTGCCGACTATGCCCAGAAGTTAAGTTCTCGATAGGATCACTCCAATCATATAATATTTGCAACCCTGCCAGCACCACCATTAATTGCAGGTTAAACTTGGCATCACCGTGCATTATATGGCCATATTCATGGCCAATAAGTCCATATAGCGCCTCATCAGGCAGCTTATCCAGCGCCCCTTGGGTCACGACCAATACCATGTCTTGTGTATGCCGACCAGCGACAAAACCATTAATGCCTTGCTCGTTAGGCATGACATACAATATTGGCATACTCAGCCCTGAAGCAATCGCTAACTGCTGAGCAAACTCATAATAACGACGATAAACTGGCGGAAAATCACGCTCATCACGTACCGCAATGTGACGCGAGGTATAACGAACTGGTGACACAGGCGTGTGTTGATGCGCCACGCCTTGGCTGTACTCTAATGCTTCTTGGCTACTATCAATAAACAATCTGACTGCGCCAACGCGCTTGGCAATCGCTCGTCCACCCGCTTTTAAACGCCGATATTCAAGGTAACTGCCCACCATAAAGCTAAATAGCGTCCAAATAATAACCAGCACCAACACCCAATAATAGATACCGCCGATAAATAACGTCAATAACAGCGCCATGACACCCAGCGCTACCGCCATGTGCGCCAGTACAATCAGTAAAAACAGACCATATAGCAACAAACTGCGCCACGTACGGGTACGCTGCTCACCAAAAAAATCCATCCGCCTATCTTGTCCGAACCCAGTCAAAATCTACCTCAAAGCTAATTAACAATTAATTAAAGTTCACATTGGGCGCTTGGCTAATGGTCTCTTTATCTGCAAATACTAAAGGGCTTAGCGGACGAAAACCAAACGTCGTGCTCACTAAATTATTCGGAAATACTTCGCGATCATTGTTATAAAACATCACACTATCATTGTAATGTTGACGCGCAAAACCGATGCGGTTTTCGGTATTGGTCAACTCATCCATCAGCTCTTTGATTAAACTGTCTGCCTTTAATTCAGGATAGGCTTCGACAACGGCATAAAACTGACCCAACGCTTTTGAAAGCAAACCTTCTGCTTGCGCAAATAGCGCCATGTGTTCCAGCGACTCAGGCTGATGCTGGCTAGAGTCTTGCAAGCTCTGCGCACGATTACGTGCCTCAGTCACCCGCGTGAGCGTCTCTTGTTCATGTGTTAAATAACGCTTGGCAGTCTCAACCAAATTGGGAATCAAATCATGACGGCGTTTGAGCTGCACATCTATCTGGGCAAAGCCATTCTTCGCTTGATTACGTGCGCGTACTAGCTTATTGAATATCATCACTCCGACAATAACCACCAGCACGGTAAATACAATAAAGAACCAAACGAACATTTTCATAATAGCGTTTCCAAGCGATCAATTTAACAGCGACTAATACATAGTATTTTAACCTATAATAATAAGTGAAACTTAAGAATTGGATAAAATCTTGACCAAAAAAAAGCCCTTCAAAATTGGGGGCTTAATGCATCAGGCGAGCATTTTGAGCTTTCTATTAGAACGACCGTCAAATTTTAGACAAAAAAAAGCGACTCCAAAAGCACATCCTCGGCACACATTGAAACTATTACCGTTGCTACCTTCCGGTCCTGGCGGGGTTCATAGTACAATATTGCGAGGCTACCAATGGAGCCACCAGTTGCAAATTATACAAGAATTTCTCAGTATTACAACCCATATCGTAAGATAAAGGATATTTAGTTGCTCTGATAGCCAATTCTATTAATCACAAGCTCAAGACAACAAGAGTATAGTGACAAAACCCTTACAGCATATCGTGTATATTTTGCTATTTTAAATAAATATGTTAGATATACTGTCTGTTACCCAACTAAAAAAACGTAACGTCATCAGCTAACATATGACAGATTTTTACTATTAGTCTAACCTTGTTATTACAAATTTTTCTTAGGAGATATTATGAAGAACACTTTACTTAATAAAGCCGCTGTTGCTACTAGCGCCGCGTGTCTATTGACGGCTATGATGGGCACGGCACATGCTGAGCCTAGCGGTTATGATCAATTAAGCTTTCAAACAGAAGTAAAAGAGGAGGTAGCAAACGATGAGGTACGCGCCAGTTTATATAAAAAGCTACAAGCCACTAATGCCAAAACGCTAGCAACCAATCTTAATACCTCAGTTAATAAAGCCTTGGCCATTGCCAAGCGCTACCCTAGCGTAACTGTCAGCACAGGACAACAACGCACCTATCCACGCTATGACAAAAATGACAAAATCGTTGGCTGGACAGGACAAGCAAACATAGATCTCAAAAGCACTGACTTTGCCGCGACCAGCCAGCTGATTGCAGACTTGCAAGAAACCTTAGTTATGGATAATCTAAACTTTGGGGTATCAGAGGCTAAAAAAGACGCCTTAGAGCAAAAGCTGATGACCGATGCCTCACGCGCCTTTCAACAGCAAGCTAAAAACCTAACTCGAGCATGGGATGCACGTGGCTATCGCGTCATTACGGTCAATTTGAACACAGGAAGCAACTATCCACGCCCTATGTATGGTGCGATGAATATGAAAGCAGATTCGGCTGAGTCGTCAGTGCCCTCTCAAAGCTTTGAATCTGGTAACAGTACTATCTCAGTCACGGCTAATGGTACGATTGAGCTGACTAAATAAGGCTAATACGGTTTAAACCCGCTTTTACTAATGTGATGTACTACTAAGGCCAAGCACTTTAAACTGTGCTTGGCCTTATGGTTTTTGAGATTAAAAATAATTAAACATTTAAGATATACGAGGATAGCCAATACTGAGCTTAGAGATTCAAATTGACTGTTTAAATAGCTGTATAAGTATCTGCAGCACTTGTTCTGGACTTACTGTTTAGTGGTACTGTCTTGACGCAGTTTTAGCAGCACTTTTTGATGCCAAGGTAACTGCTGAAAAGCCAAGAGCTGTTGGGCGATTTTCTTATTATTTTGCAATCTCGCTGTATTTTGAATCACATAAACCGTACGTTCAACTTGCTTAAGCATTTGACCTGTCTCATTTTTTACCACTGCTGTGATGCTATGCTTCCCTGGTAGAATGTCGACGGTCGCAATCGAAGCACTTAGTCCTTGAGCCACCTCATTACCATCTAGGTAAATACTCACACTATCACCCGCTTGCAGTGCAGGGTTTAGCTGTAGATTTACCACAATACTTTGAGCAGGACGATGATAAGCTCGCTCTTCACTGGGCTCAGTCATAGTCAACTGATAGTTTACCGATACCGCTTTAAGAGCTGGAATGTCCGCAGTCAATTTCGGTGCGACTTGTCTATTATTCACAGACTCACCACTAGGGTTACTACTCGCACTGCGGTTATTAGTGTTAGTACTTGCATTGCTATCAGTCGTGATACCGGTTTGACTGACCTGCTTGCCCGCTTGCTGCTCATAACTTTGCGGACGATCGGTAAAGGTAACCTGACCCGTTTGCTCATCAACGACTTTATAAATAGGGTCCGCATTAAGCATAGGCGCATAGAGACTGGCTGTGCTAATTAATAAGCCCGCTAATATCTTATTTTTAATTTGTGCATGGCTGCGTATGGTCATTACTGTCTGAATAAGTGGTGAGTGTGAGTGCATAGTCAGTCAACCTAGTAAGTGCGTGTTATTGATAAATATTATAATACTATTATGGAGTATTTTTAGGGTAATAACAGTAGTAGCTGTGAACACGGCTTACTTGATAAACAAAAGCATAAATGAGTTAACTCCATCAAAAATTAATAGCATTATCTTGTGTGGCCTAATGTACGTGGTCTATAACCTCTTACTAACTCAAACCTTCTCTGTGCACACACAATAAAAAACCAGCCAAGATCAACTTGACTGGTTTTTTTATTCAGAACAACCTAACGTATTAACTACTAATTAGCAGCTATAGTACAAGTCAAACTCAACCGGATGCACAGTAACGTTAACGCGCTGTACCTCTTCTTCTTTTAGCGCAATGAATGCCTCGAGCATGTCTTTAGTGAACACATCACCTTTTAACAAGAACTCGTGATCCTCTTTTAATGCTTCGAGCGCCACTTCTAAATTTTCAGCAACGGTTGGGATTTGTGCTTCTTCTTCAGGTGGCAAATCATACAAGTTTTTATCAGCCGCATCGCCTGGGTGCATTTTATTTTGGATACCGTCAAGGCCAGCCATCAATAATGCAGCAAACGCTAAATATGGGTTGGCTGCTGGATCAGGGAAACGCGCTTCGATACGAACCGCTTTTGGGCTGCTAACGTGTGGAATGCGAATAGACGCTGAACGGTTAGAAGCAGAATATGCCAGTTTAATAGGCGCTTCATAATGTGGTACGAGACGCTTGTAGCTGTTAGTAGATGGGTTAGTAATCGCATTCAATGCACGTGCATGCTTGATAATACCGCCGATGAAGTATAACGCGGTCTCAGACAGACCCGCATATTCGTCACCAGAAAAAGTGTTTTGGCCATCTTTTGAGATGGACATATGCACATGCATACCTGAGCCATTATCACCAACGATAGGCTTAGGCATAAAGGTCGCTGTTTTACCGAACTGATGCGCCACGTTATGGACGACATATTTTAGCTGCTGTACTTCGTCAGCTTTTCGTACCAAAGTGTTGAACGCAACGCCAATTTCTGACTGACAAGGCGCAACTTCATGATGATGCACCTCAATGCAACCTTCGCCAATAATCTCTTCTAGGCGCTCGCACATGACCGCGCGCATATCTTGTGAGCTATCGACCGGCGGTACTGGGAAATAAGCCCCTTTAACGCGTGGACGATGCGCCATATTGCCCCATTCATAAGACTCGTTAGTCGACCATGCTGCTTCTTCAGCGATAATTTTATGACTAACACCTGACATCTCAATTGACCACTTCACTTCGTCAAACACGAAGAATTCAGGCTCAGGACCGAAGTAGGCAGTATCACCGATACCGGTTGATTTTAAATATTCTTCAGCACGGCGAGCGATAGAGCGTGGATCACGTTCATAGCCTTGTAGGGTCGATGGTTCGATAATATCGCAAGTTACCACAACAGTAATGGCATCAAAGAAGGGGTCAAGAAAAGCGGTCTCTGGATCAGGACGCAAGATCATATCGGACGCTTCAATGCCCTTCCAGCCAGCGATGGATGAACCATCAAACATTTTGCCATCTTCCATCACTTCTTCGTCAATGGTATAAGCCGGAAAGCTGATGTGTTGTTCTTTACCGCGAGTATCAGTGAAACGAAAGTCAACCCATTTGGCATTGGATGATTTGATAAGATCTAGTAATTTATTCGACATGAATAGTCCCCTAGTGGTTGTTATTTAATTGCGATCTAAGTTTTGTTTGTTCGTTAATATATTTGAATTTTTCTACTTGAGCATAAATTCAAATATTATGGCTATTATCAGCATAATTTAAAGCAATTAATTAGCGTTATGGGCCAACTTATTCACTTAAAATACATCTAAATTTCTTATAAGCTTAGTCAACGTTGACGCTATTTTAACAATATCTGACTAAAAATGCTGAATTGTTATGACTGTTTTGTCAGCCCAACTGTCATATTCTAGCTATAAGCTTATACTAATAAACATTGCGACATGAATTTATGTAGATAAACTGATTCAAATAAAAGGTTGCAAACGCTGTGCCAAATTTTTATATCAGCTGTCGTGTAAACTGGCCACCATCAGCAAGACTATAAAAAACACCAGATGTGCAGCAATTTAGTATTAAGTCAACTCAGCTACTCCTGTAAACTATGCACCTAATAATGGCAGCTAATGTTGAGGTTGATGCACCATAATAGTGATTTATGCACTTTATTGATTCAAAACCGTGTGTGTTAATTCATTGTAACCTTGCAATATTATAATATTGCCCTCAAAAATACTGGTGTAGGCAATAAAAAATTCTGTCCTCCACCGAATAGTAGCGGAGCTACATTTGATAGCTATCAAAATAATGGTAAGATATCAGGCTTCAATAAAAGTATGACAATAGCATATGTTGAATAGCTAAAGGCGCAATGGATGCGCCTTTATAAAGTATAACGCCAACAAGAGGTTGAAACCATAATGATTCTGATGATCGATAATTACGACAGCTTTACGTACAATATTGTACAGTACTTCGGTGAATTACAGCAGGACATCACCGTTTGGCGTAATGATCAGGTCAGCATCGAACAGATTAAGACCCTCGCCCCCGATGTTATTGTTATTGGCCCCGGCCCTTGTGATCCTGATCGCGCGGGTATCTCGTTAGAGGTTATTGATACTTTTAAGGGAATCATTCCTATCTTAGGTATTTGCCTAGGGCATCAGGCGATTGGACAAGCATTTGGTGGACACGTAGTCAAAGCTGGCGAAGTGATGCACGGACGCCTGTCTGCTGTTTATCACAATGGCCAAGGTGTCTTTGCTGATTTACCCAATCCATCACAAGTCACACGCTATCATTCGCTCGTGGTTGATAAAGCCACCCTGCCTGATTGTTTGGAGGTGACCGCGTGGACACAAAATGCAGATGGCAGTATTGAAGAACTCATGGGCGTACGTCATAAAAGCTTTGCTATTGAGGGTGTGCAGTTCCATCCGGAGTCTATCCTAAGTGAAGCGGGCTATCAGCTGCTCAATAACTTTTTGCGAATTCATAATTTGGCAGTATTAGACTCAGACGAATTGCCACAAGTGGGCTAGTCATTTATCAAATCTGCGCTGGTAAGCCTACTCTTATTAGCATAGAATTTTTTTGAGACAAAAATATAATAACAAGCGAGACCATCATGACCACTACTAATATTCAGGATGCGCAAAGCGTAAAAACCGCTGAAGATATCGCTCAGCTCTCCGATGAGCAAATTCATAAACTGCTGACTAGCGCTTTAGATAGAATTTTCCAGCATATCGATTTGACCTTTGATGAGATGCATCAAGTCATGCTAATCATCATGCAAGGCAAATGTAGCAATGCCATGATGGGGGCTATCTTAACCGGTCTGCGTATGAAGGGAGAGTCTATTGATGAGATTACAGCTTCTGCCAGTGCCATGCGTGATTTAGCAGCCAATATTGTACCGAAAGCTTGTGACTATTTGGTCGACATTGTCGGTACGGGCGGCGATGGGGCTAACTTATTTAATGTGTCTACCGCTTCAGCTTTGGTAGCGGCAGCCGCTGGCGCACAGGTCGCTAAGCACGGCAACCGCGGCGTATCTACTAATTCTGGTAGCTCAGATTTGCTTGAGAAGGCAGGTATCAGCCTAGCACTAACACCGATGCAAGCGCTTGATTGTATCGAAAATCAAGGCATTGGCTTTTTGTTTGCGCCCAATCATCACAGCGCCATGCGTTATGCCAATCCTGTACGCCGTGAGCTAAAAGCGCGAACGATTTTTAATATCTTAGGTCCCCTCACCAACCCTGCTGGCGTGCCCAATCTAGTTATTGGGGTATTTACCGCTCAACTGTGCGAACCACTAGCGAAAGTCATGAAAAACCTAGGCGCACGTCACGTGATGGTCGTTGGAGCAAAAGATGGCTTAGATGAGATTAGCCTTGCTACCTCGACTACGGTCGCTGAGCTAAAAGATGGTGAGATATCCGTTTATGAGCTAATGCCAGAAGATGCAGGTATCGAATCACAAACGCTCATTGGACTTGATGTGGATTCACCAGAACAAAGCCTTGAGCTAATACGTGCGGCTTTATCAGGGGCGCAGACCAATGACCGTTCGGTACTCAAAGCGCGCGATATGATTGCACTCAATGCTGGTGCAGCCATTTATACCGCAGGATTGACCAGTAATTACCCCAATGGGGTCAATCAAGCACAAACGGTTATTCAAAACGGTTCCGCATTGGCCAAACTTGAGTCATTAGCAGCCTATACACAGCAGCTAGCTGCTAAGGCTTAATTGAAAATCTATTTGTTAATGTTTCAAAAAACATGCTGTCATCAGATATGCCTATAATTGATGTAAAAGAATAAGAGGTCAAACGACTTTAAGTGATTGGTGAGCCTTAAGAGTCGGCTACAGTCAATCTGCAACACTATTGATAAACCACCTCGTTGTAAAAAGACCAATGGCAAGCAAAACATTAGAACGGTTAAGAAGACTGATAACTTAGCGGTTTTATAATGGACGGACTATATTAGCATTCGCCAACAACCTCCCCATATTAGGCTAAAATTTGCTACAATAGCGCCAATTTTTATTCCACACTATATTAATTTATTCCACACTATACTAATTGATTGAGAGACTGTTATGGGTTTTAACTGCGGCATCGTCGGCCTACCAAACGTGGGTAAATCTACCTTGTTTAATGCTTTAACCAAAGCGGGAATCGCTGCTGAAAACTTTCCGTTTTGTACCAAAGATCCCAATACCGGTATCGTGCCAGTACCCGATCTACGCCTAAAAAAGTTGGCGGATATCGTCAAGCCTGAACGCGTATTGCCAACCACCATGGAATTCGTTGATATTGCAGGCCTAGTCGCCGGTGCATCAAAAGGTGAAGGCATGGGCAACCAGTTCCTGGCCAACATTCGTGAAACTGACGCCATTGCGCATGTCGTACGCTGTTTTGATGATGATAATGTCGTACACGTCGATGGCCGCATCAGCCCCATTGATGATATCGAAACTATCAATACCGAATTGGCATTGGCTGATTTAGACGCCGTTGAACGTGCCGTGTTCAATTTGACCAAAAAAGCCAAAGGTGGCGATAAAGACGCCCAAGCCATGCTTGATGTGTTCAAAAAAATTGAGCCATTACTTGCTGAAGGTCAACCTGCACGCGCAGCAAATATTGATAGCGATGAGAAGAAGCTTATCAGAAGCTACGGTCTGATCACTCTTAAGCCAACCATGTATATTGCTAACGTTAGTGAAGACGGCTTCGAGAACAACCCTTACCTTGACGCGGTACGTAACTATGCGACTGGCGATGAGTCTATTGTCATTCCGCTATGCAACCAAATCGAGTCTGAAATTGCGCAGCTTGATGAAGATGATAAAAAAGACTTTTTAGAAGATATGGGTATGCTCGAGGCCGGTCTTGACCAAGTCATCCGTGGCGGTTATGACTTACTCGATATGCAGACTTACTTTACCGCTGGGGTTAAAGAAGTACGCGCTTGGACTGTTGCTATTGGCGCAACTGCTCCTCAAGCGGCTGGTGTGATTCATACTGACTTTGAGCGCGGCTTTATTCGTGCCGACGTTATCGCCTATGACGACTTTATTGAACATAACGGTGAAAAAGGCGCTGCTACTGCTGGTAAGTCACGTCTAGAAGGCAAGACTTATATCGTACAAGATGGCGATGTGATGCATTTCCGCTTCAACGTATAAGTGAATTATTAACTTAATACTACTCTTGATTTAGTACTAAGCTTACTGATACGATTTTTATTTACCGGTCTTAGCATAAGATTATTAAAAGCCAGCCTTGATGCTGGCTTTTTTATGCGCCTGATTTTAGTATAGTGGGTTCTGTCCTTTTAAAATAATAACAAGGAATAATGGGAGATGAATTATGAGCGCTAACTTTAATAAACCGTACAATACTAGTGACCATTGGGCGCGATTGTTTAGTGCCCAGCGCTTGGGCAATGATAAGAAAGCGCCGGCTCAGGATAGCGCCCGTAGCGCCTTTCATAAAGATTACGACCGCTTGGTATTTTCACATTCGTTTCGCCAGCTTAACCAAAAGACCCAAGTCCATCCGTTGACCAATCAATTAGGTATTCATACGCGCTTAACCCATTCGCTGGAAGTGTCCTGTATTGGGCGCTCATTAGGGATGATGGCCGCAGAAAAGCTACATGATAGGTTACCAAATGGCTTGCCAGCGGGAGTCACGCCAGCAGACGTCGGTGTGATTGTCCAAGCCGCTTGCCTCGCCCATGATATCGGTAATCCGCCTTTTGGTCATGCTGGAGAATATGCGATTCGCGATTGGTTTATGCATCCTGAGCGCAAGGCCGTATTGCAGCATCTAAGTATCAATGAGCAGTTAGATGTTCTAGCCTATGAAGGCAATGCACAAGGGTTTAGACTGTTAGTACGCAATGAGCATCACCCTGATATGGGCGGCATGCGCTTAACTTGTGCTACCTTAGGCGCATTTATGAAGTACCCGTGGCTGGCCGTGCACAGCAATGAGGTTGCTGTTGATACTACAAATGAAGAACTTTTTCATACTAAAAACGGCAATAATAACAGACAACAGCCAGCGCCTAATGTACAAAAAAAACTACAAAAATTTGGCTGCTTTTACAGTGAAGCTGAGCAGCTCGAGCAACTGGCTGCTTGTTTACAATTGCCCCGTTCGGAACAACATGATGGCTTTGCTCGTCATCCATTGGCTTATTTACTGGAGGCCGCAGATGATATTTGCTACGCACTAATTGACTTAGAAGATGGTATTCATCTTGGAATGCTCAGTTACAAGGAGGTGGCGAGTATACTTTATGAGTTGATTGGTGAGCGCCCTGACACTATCACTCTGTCGCCACAGATGTCTGTTAGGCAAAGTTTGGCATCACTACGGGCACGAGCAATGATGCGTCTAGTCAATACCGTTACCGATGCCTTTGTTAGCAATGCTGATGCTATGTTAGCAGGAACACTCACGGGTAGCTTATTCACTCATTGCGATACCAACGTACAAAATGGTATCACGCAGGCCAAGCAGCTGGCTCGTGAGCAAATATTTAATCATCCTAGTAAAGTACGAATGGAGCTGATGGCCAATCAATGCTTACATCGATTGCTGGATGCTTTTATGCCACTGGCATGGACCGCACTTACTGCTACGCCAAAATCGTTTGAGCAGCAACGTTTGTTAATCTTGCTACAGCCGCATCTTGATGAGCATCGGCGCGTACTATCAGATAATATTTACCATAACATTTTAAATATTCTAGACTTTATTACAGGCATGAACGATCATGAAGCTTATAGATTGGCGCAAGAATTACAAGGTCATTGGGGTACGATGGTATAATAAGCTAACAGTACAACCTACTATAACTGAGTATTTCATTCGTATTCTAGCGATGAAATGAGTATGATAAACACCTATCGGGTAATTTTGAAATATTATGAGCAGTCGCGAACAGAAGAAACTTCAAACTCGGCACGCATTTTTTAATGCAGTGCTCGATTTATGTATGACAGGTCAGTCTTTTAGCTCTATTAGCCTCAGGCAGGTAACACGCGAGGTTGGCGTTGTGCCGACTGCGTTTTATCGTCACTTCGATGATATGGAATCGCTGGGACAGGCATTGGTGGTTGAAGAGTTGGGTAATACTTTAGCCATTTTACGTGATAGCCTGCATATTGGGCGTAAACGTAGCTTTGAGCGGCAAATTGCCAAGAGTATTCAACTATTTTTGCAAACGGTTAGCGAACAGCCTTACTATTGGCAGTTTTTGGTTAGTGAGCGCTTTGGTGGCTCAGAAGCGGTACGTAAGGCTATCAGTGAGCTAATAAAAATGCACGGGCAGATTTTAGGGGAAGATTTGGCACTACAGCCAGCGTTTACCCATATCAATACTTACGATCGCCGATTGCTTGCTGAAGCTGGTGTGAATATGTTTTTTTCTTGGATTATCGATTGGCTGGAGCTGACTTATTCTGAGGATCATGATGATGAGATTGATTTGACAGAAATTGAAGAAAAGAAACAATTAATGCTACATAATTGTACCCGCCAAGCACAAATGTTGTTTTATGGGGCTTATAACTGGAAGTCGAGCGAAGAGACTCGCCTGACTGATTGATAGCTCTAACTTTCTCTCTTTACAATATATTTAGTCCCAATGAGATGGGCATCATAGATATTAGGGCTGAGTCTTTTCTCAAAAGCTAGGTCGAAATGCCCATAAGCGCTGCGCAACGACTTTGATAACCTTAGGGCTGTTATCTTGGTTACGGCTGTTATTGTTAGTGTCGCTATTGGTATTATTACTGCCGCCGCCGTCGTTGCTGTTTGTGGCATCATTGCCATTATTAGCATTATCCTTACTGCTATCAGCACTGGTTTTGCTAATCAATACTGTCGCAAAGCGCTGCCTCGCCTCACCAACATTTGAGCTGTCCGTAGCAGTGATAAGCGCCATAAATGCTTGGCTATCAACCGCTAATAGTGGCGCTAGTGCTCTGCGCTGCTCATCTTTCAGAATACTCAAAGCTGGTAGTTGCCATAAGTCATCAATAGACCCTACTACTTGCTGCGCGCGTAGATCGACCAGCGTTTGCATCTGCTCAGCAGTCGCGCCGTCCATTAGAGAGGCCAGTAGCACAGGACTTGCCGTGTTGACGTTAATCGGTAAATAATAAGGTACAGCCGTAACATAAGGCCTTAGGGTCGCTAATACTTCAGCACTCACTCCGCGAACCTCTTGTAGCTGCTCGACACTTACCAGTGGTTGATTTGGCAAGGTTTTATCTGCTGTATTGCCTGACTGCTGAGCATAAACCACACTCTCATCGCCGCCATCTTTATAAGTCTCGCTATCCGTATCTTGCCAGTCAAGTACGGCAACGGCGATATCAGGCTCCAAATTTAACTGAGTCAATAAACGCTGAAAGGTAGCAAGCGCTGCGGTATCGACCGCGCTGTCATGATATAGATTATTGATATTAAAACGGCTGGCTTCGTCACGCAGCTCAGTGGTAATAGCGTGCGTCCCTAAGGCATAGGGCGGTAGCGGCTGTGCCCAAATATCTTGTACGCTATCGGTATCATTTAGCTGATTATCAGCACGAAGCATAGTGATTGCCAACTGCTGACCTGCATTAATATCTTGTAGCAGCTGGTCTTGGTTGAAGATCAAGCCACTACGGCGAATGGCAATCTTTTGACTGGCCAGCATCGATCCTGCAACCACAGTAATGCTGACAACCAATAGCAAGACGGTCAACAGCGCCACACCACGCTCAGAGTCCGGTGTCATTGACATAAGCGACTCTTTTTATTGGTCGATTGACGCATTTTACACACCACCTTCTACACTGCTATTACTGTTATGTGGTGTGGCTTGCGGTGCAAGCGCCCATTGCCACGTGATCGGCATCTCTTGATAGGTGAAGTTGACCGCAACGCCTTTAGGCAGGAGGATGCTCTCAAACTTATTAGAGGCCACATTAGCCGTTTGTCCTAGCACTCTATTAGCGTTGTTGCTGTTATTGCTGCCATCTGTGCTAGGGAACTTGCTACTCATCTCCGGCAAATAGGCTTGCCAGCTCCCTGCGGTCACGCCTTCAAGCAGTACGCTGTCTAGACTGACGCTATCACGTCCTCCTTGAATACTGGTATATTGTCGGCGGATTAAACGTTGATCAGCAAAAATATATTCAACCCGCTGCACGCTGGTACTACTTTGATAGCGTGGATCAGGATCAGCAAATCGAACAAAATTAATATGTTCATCATCTAAGCTCATAAAGGGCTCAGCAGCGATTGGATTCGTTTGGTTGTTATTGTTATTAGAGTTGCTATTGTTGCTGCTGTTATTACTGACACTTTGCGCATTGGGCGCTTGATAAGCAATAATCTGTCCCATATCTTGTTGTAGCTGCAGATACGCGTATTGCAATACCGCCAAATTATCAGCATGGAACTGAGCTCGTTCACGCGCACGATTAACGCTGTCAAATACTTGCCATCCGGCAACCGCTAGCATGGCAAATATCGCCATCGCTACCATCAATTCAAGTAACGTAAAGCCATGCTGCGGCCTCATGACTTACCACCGGTGGGATCTAATTTTCCTAAATCCATACTACCAGTCTCTTGCTCAGCATCGCTTAGCACCACATTGATATCAGTAACAGTCGTACGAGCTTGACCGTCGACGATAGGTGCGACCGTGATATTCACCTCTTTTAGAGCGGGTGTCAGGGTATCAGCAACTGTCATGACGACTTGCCAATCTCGACCTTGAGCAGTGGTGGTTTGCGTGCGATTGGCCGTCAAATAGGTATCTTGGATACGCAAATCAGCAGCCGCATTTTGCGCCACAAAATGGGCAAGCGTGCTCGTTCGTAATACATCGACTGAATTTAAGTAAGCACTACTGGCGCGGCTGGCGGCTACCGCGACCACCGCCAGAATGGCTAGCGCCACCATTACCTCAATTAGCGTAAACCCGCTCTCACGATTTGACATCATTCGTTATAACCCTTGCCCTATCGTCATGCTGCCATCAGGCATGATAGTAATCACCTCACCAACCAAGCGCGACTGATGGCGTACCTCAATCGTCGCTGGCGTGGCTTGTCCCGTTCCGAACCATAATACTTGCGGTACCGTTTGCGTGGTAAACCAAGGCTGCAAGGCTCGCGTCTCTACTGCCCCATTTGCACTATTCATATTACTGCTGTTATTAACCGCTTCTAAGCTTTGAATACTCAGACTAACCCCAGCAGGCAGTTCGGGCAAGGTAACATCAGGTTCGAAATCCCAGCTTGGGGTTGGCGATTGCTCTCCATTAGAACCAGGCATACCGGACAGGTCTGCTGAAAGCTCCATAGCGTTTTTGGGCGTACTATCCGCGTTACTTAGTTTATCAACCGTTTGGTAAGCGATATACGGGTTTGATAATGTGACAATAACAGGTGTCACTTGGCCTCGCGTGTCTGCTTGTAAACTTAGCCCCATCGGTTGCATACGCTCAGCCGATAATAGACGGACATAGCTGAGCGAATCGGTTAGATGCTCATAAAAGGCGCGGTTTTTACGGGACTCACTACTGCCGACCGATAAGCTTATCATGCCAGCAAATATAGATATAATAACCACCACCACTACGATTTCAACTAGGGTAAAACCAGTCTGTGAACGAGAGACGGTTGGTGATATTAATATTGAAGGTAATTTTTGAGAAGGAAGTATCTTAGAAGGAGGTATCTTAGAAGGAGGTATCTTAGAAGGAGGTGTTTGACAACCATTTGTCTTAGAATGATTTGATTGAGAGTGAATTAACTGAGAATGATTTAATTGATAACAGTAAGGAAAACAATGACAGATACCAATTTTTATATCTGCGTTATTATTTAGACTAAGCACTTTTTTGCTTGTTAATAGACAGAAAGGGCAAGCGGCCACTGAGCTGAACTTAGTCTTAGCAGTGACCGGCATATTATCCCTATTATTATGTAGAGCAATGAGTAAATGTGATAAATTTTTAAAAAACTTAAGCGCTTGAACTAATTTAAACGCTTAGGCATTAATATTTTACAACATGGCTTTTTGAAACCTTGATAACCTAATAAACGCTATTAATAGTTAGCATTACGATGTTCTTCTGACTCAGTCTCAATCTGATCTACCAACTCTTGCATATCTTCATCCATGACCTGTTCATCAGCAGCAGGATAATGACTGGGTAACTCTAACATCTGCTGAACAAAAGCATAACGTAAGGTATCACGGCGACCTAAATAACGCTGATAAAAACTAGAGTTCAATAATCCTGCACCGCCCTGACCCATTGCCCAAATAGAAGACAAATAATCTCGGGTGCTCAGACTGCTGCGCTCATCTTTTAAATAAACGCTAATAATGTCAATTAAGCGCTTCATACGATGGCGACGAATATCATACAGCTCACCGAACAAGCGGTTGAGACCCGTAACCGAGGCAGCAAGGCGCTCTTCGATTTGGTTCAGCAGCATGGCTTTTTGTGGATTATAGAGCTGCTGAAAAATCATACGGGCGACTCCTGCCGATGGGCAATCATCAATACGATTGATCTCAAACAACTGCTCTTCATAACGGAGAATAATACGCAGATATAGCTCATCTTTACTGGAGAAATGCTTATATAGCGTCCCTTTGGCCAAATCAAGCTGGTCTGCCAGACTGTCTAAAGTGATATCACCGTCGCCTGACTCCAGTAACAATTGCTCAGCCATCGCTAAGATATTCTCTTCTCGTGCTTTGAACTGGTGTTGACGACTCATGCTTTCTCCTAAAATCTAACAAAATTAAGCGTATGACCACAGTACTATATATAGTACGTTCAGCTGTGTGCTGACAATGACTATAGAATAATTACAAGGTAGCCATGAAGTGATTGAAACAAGTTGCTACGTTCGGCTGTATCTTATGGATAGTTAACGGCTTAATAAGTAATTTCAATAAATGACTGATTGGTCATAGCATAACGATTTTAGTGATACTGTGCTAGTAAATTTTCGAAGTTTTTTGCAGTCAGCGCGCCAACTTCTTCGGCACTACAGCCATACAAATCTGCGAGACAACTTGCCACGTATGGCACATAGGCAGGCTCATTGGACCTACCACGTTTGGGTACGGGTGCTAAATAAGGGCTATCTGTTTCAATCAGCAGTCTATCTCTAGGAACTTTTTGCGCGGCGTCACGTATGGTTTGCGCGCTTTTAAAGCTAACAATCCCTGAGAATGAGATATAAAATCCCAAATCAAGTGCCTTTTTGGCAGTTTCCCAATCTTCAGTAAAGCAATGAATAATGCCGTGCTCAGCGCCTTCAGCTTTTAGGATATCAATCGTGTCGTGTTTTGCCTCACGAGTATGAACGATAATTGGTTTTTTTAGCTGTTGGCTGGCATGAACATGACGCGCAAGGCTGGCTTGTTGCTCGTGCTTATTGTCAGTCGACCAGTAATAATCCAGCCCCGTCTCCCCTATGGCCCATACATGATCGGCATTGGCGGTTTCCACTAAACGCTCTATAGTCGCTGATTGCAATACGGCGATATCTTCGCAAGGATGGATGCCCACACTCATGCCCAAATTCAGGGTCTCATCACCATAAGTGCTAACAATATTGGCAATCTCGTCATACTCTGCAAAGTCACACATAATCGCCATCGCACGCGTGACATTGGCGTCTTTCATAGCGGCAATCGCGCCGGCTAAATCACCATCGTGGCGAGTTAAATCTAAACGGTTAAGATGGCAATGGCTATCAGTAAACATAAATAATCTCTTCGATAAAAAATGTATTAATAAAAAATCTTCTTAGTGAATAGATATTGCCTTAGTCGTGAGGTTTTTCAAGACAAAGACAATAGGCAGGGCTTAAGCATTACTATTAGTACGCGTTGAACAGCGTTTATTTATTTTCGATTACCACTTACTGCAACGGTCATTGCAACGGTACCACTCGCATCACTTCCTCAAGCGTTGTCACGCCCTCGCTAATACGTTTTGCGCCAGATAAGCGTAATGGCTGTAAGCCTTCGCGGTACGCTTGTTGTTTGATAACATCTAAATTCGAATCTGCTGCAACCAGTTTTTTTAGCTCATTGGATAATGGCATAATCTCATATAAACCAATGCGCCCTTGATAACCGGTATGCCGACAGTGCTCACAGCCCTGCGCACTATAGATTTGCGTAGGCAACGGCGCGCGCCAAGGCTGTACCAACTCCTGCCATTGAATAGCAACCTCGCTATCAGCGGTTACTGTCTGCGCTTGCTTACAGTGCGGGCATAGCGTTCGCAGTAGCCGCTGGGCCATCACGCCCAATATGGTAGCTGAGGTCAAAAACGGCTGGATACCTAAGTCATGTAAGCGCGTTATCGAGCTTGGCGCATCATTCGTGTGCAAGGTCGATAGCACCAAATGCCCCGTTAATGACGCTTGTACGGCCATATTTGCGGTTTCAGCATCACGAATCTCACCTACCATAATAATATCGGGATCTTGGCGCATTAATGAGCGAATACCATCGGCAAAGTGCAGATCAACCCCCGCATTAACCTGCATTTGATTAAAGGCCGGCTCAATCATCTCGATAGGATCTTCGATGGTGCAAACGTTCACCTGCTCGGTCGCCAGCTGCTTTAATGTGCTATATAAAGTAGTGGTTTTACCTGAACCGGTCGGACCGGTGACTAGAATAATACCATTAGGATGGGCTGTTAGCTCATTCCACGTTTCTAACTGTTTACCAGATAAGCCAAGTTGGGCAAAGGTACGCACTAAGACTTCAGGATCAAACACCCGCATGACTAATTTCTCACCAAAAGCCGTGGGTAAAGTAGACAAACGCAGTTCGGTTTCCGTCCCTTTTGGGGTCCGCGTTTTTAAGCGACCATCTTGTGGTTTGCGCTTTTCAGCGACATTGAGTCGCCCTAAGATTTTAATCCGGGCCGTTACCGCCACTATAATGGCCAGCGGCATCTCATAAACCGTATGCAGCACCCCATCAATGCGAAAGCGCACCTTTCCAGTCTCACGGCGTGGCTCAAGGTGAATGTCACTGGCACGCTGCTCAAAGGCATATTGCAGCAGCCAATCCACGACTTTTACAATATGCTGATCATTGGCATCGGGATTGGTATTATCACCGAGCTGTAATAAGGCTTCGACATTCGTGACATCAGCAGCAGCGCGTTTATGGAGAGAATTTGCACCTGCAATCGCTTGGGTTACTTGATAGAACTCTTGGCGATAACGATTAATCTGCTCAGGATTGATATAGACCGTACGGAAAGTTTTAGATTTGATAATTTTTTCTATATTAGAGTGCCAATCGCTATAAAACGGTTGATCCGTACCAATCACCACCTCATCATTAGTAACTTCTATCGGCAAAATATGCTGCGATCGGGCGTACTCAAATGACATGATTTTCGTTACCGCTGGCACATCAACTTTTAGCGGGTCGATACGCACGAGTGACAACTCTGCCTTTGCGGCCAGCCATTGATTCAACCATGCCAGCGTCAGCTTATGATCATTCTTATTACCCAAATAATGACCATTGGGCAAACCAAACTCGCTAACCGTCATTAGCGGATGTTGCGCTTTATCACGGCGACTGGTTATCACGAGATTATAACTGCGCTGATCGATCACCTTATCTGCCAATAACTCATCCAGACACCAGCGCAGATCGACCACTAACGAGAACTTCGGAATCGACATATTCGTCTTCTTTTATTACTTAGATTAACACATGAAGTGCAATTTCAAACAGCAGGTGAAAAAGAGGCCTAGATGCGCTAGCATCACAGTTTCTATCCACCACCAAAGTGAGATTGCAACCATGAGCTATACACATCTAAGCCTA
>NZ_CAJHBI010000025.1 GCF_904846605.1 Psychrobacter sp. 72-O-c | reverse complement strand
TTGGATTTGTTGTTCTATATTGGTTTGGATCTGTTTAACCCGTCTTGCCAGACAAACAAAGAGAACGGTATATCAATTAAAACATGGCTTACTTGATAACTACCTCTGCGAGCAGCTGCGCTCGCCTGGGTTGTTGGTTGCGTAAGTCCTAATTATGATTGCCTAATTTGCTAATAAGGCAACTGTAGCAGTTTATTTTGGTAAAAGAGCCAAACGTATTGTCCCCGATATTTATAGTCGTGCAAGAGCAAAATTGCATGCATTAGATATCACAGACAATCTTGACGACTTGCGACTACCGCCGAGCAATCACCTTGAAAAATTAACAGGTGATCGTAATGGTCAATATAGTATTCGCATCAACCAACAATGGCGCATCTGCTTTGAATGGCATGATGGTCACGCTGAGAACGTCGAGATAGTCGATTACCACTAAGGAAACCCTCATGTCCATCACCATGCAAGAAGCTAAAAATATGGATTTTAGTGATGTTGCTGATACAACGTTATCTAACATTCCATTGTTAACACCGGGTGAATATCTCAAAACCGAATTCCTAGATGAACTGGGTTTATCAGCATATGCGCTTGCTCGTGCTACTCATATGCCTGGCTCACGATTGAGTGAAATCATCAATGGCAGACGGGCGATTACAGCAGATACAGCACTACGTCTAGCAAAATACTTTGGTATGTCTGCGCAGTTTTGGCTTAATCTACAAAGCCATTATGATCTTGAATTGACCCGCCAAGAAGTGGCAGACGATATCGATAATATCGAACCTTATGACATGGCATAGCTCATACCATAAGCTTTGCTGTTTGGCCTAACATTTCAGTTTACGCTGGCATAAAAATCTATAAATAACCTGCTTATCTAACTGCTAAAGGTTGCATGATGAAACTCGTTTATAAAATGAGCACGTCAGCTATCATGGCTGCCATGCTATTAACTGGTTGCTCTAACGTGAGTACCAACAGCGATACTAGCACAACGCCTGTGGTACAGGCAGATCAAACGGCACCTATCCCCCAAACTGGCTATCGTATCTGGTGGCTACTGCTCTGAACCGTTTTAAGTGTGCAAACGCATTTTCAACTAAGTGGCGAGCTTTGTACAAGTCCCAGTCCATATGATTGTTATCAGATTTTGTATTCTTTTTTCTAGGAAAATTATCACAGCTCCCTGCTTGATATGCTCTCGTAGCGCGTCAGAGTCGTAGCCTTTATCGGCACATAAAATATCCGTATCGCTTAAATTGATCTTATCGACTTATTACTGCGAAACTAGCGCTAATAAGCTTTGTAGACGGTGTTAGGCTTGCCAAAATAAGCGGGTAGATCACGCCAAGGACAACCGACACGCATTCGGTACAGTAAGCCTTCAAAGGTACGTCGAGGATTTCCTTTGTCATAGATGTTAAGTTCTAGTAGTATAGGTTTTAGTCTTGTCCAGTTCTCATCTTTGAGCATTGTACGAGGCATAGCGAACGGTATCTTTGTTGTGTGAGAACTCAAAGGTTACCGCTTCGCTATTTTTTTTGCCACTCATTTATTACTGTTATTTCACCAATGTTCAACAGACTCTAATGTAGTCAAAAAAGTATACAATTTATTAAATGCTGAAAATCCGGTAGACTTAAATGACCAAACCCAAGAGAGCGATTGTGAAACTATAATTATGGTTGCCGCTAGTAATAACCGAATTGAAACTGTGAAATACTTACTATCTAAAGGCGCTAATCCCAATTTGGTTGCTACGACTAACGATAAGAGTAAAGGGTCTTATAACCAAGGCGCTTATTCATATGCGTGTACACGTGGTCATGTGAAAATGTAAAAGCTACTGGCATCAAATGGTGCTATTAGACATCGTACTGGTAAGGCCAGCTGTGAATAAGCGTTTTAATGGCGTTAAAAAGAAGAGTTAATCATAAGGCTGCTAATATTAATAGTGGCCTTATTTTTTTGTTTAAATTTAAGTCAATATTCCAGCTATTAGCAAATCCTATTTAAAGGTGAGCAAGGAGAAGTAAGTGTCTGGGAGACACTTACCCGCAGCGCAAGGCGAAAAGCTATGCTTTGAGTGTGAACTGCTCATCTAAAATTGGCATGATTACCCAGATAATGACGTGCTAATTAGGGCTTTCTACCCAAACCTATCTTCACATTTGCCAGTAATAATCCTGACAAGATCAAGATCATCGCCAACATCTTCCACCATGTCACCACTTCCCCTGTGAGCAGCACTGACGTTACCATACCAAATATCGGCACCAGTAGAGCAAACGGCATAACTTTGGAGGCAGTATTTTGACTAAGCAAATGCGCCCACAATCCAAAGCCAATAAGGGTTGAGGTGTACACGATAAATCCAAGCGCCAGCCAAGACTTGAGCGATGCCTCCGTAAACGTCGCCAACTGCCATGCGTCGGTCTCAAATATCAGAGAAGATAGGGTCAAAATCACACAAGCGATCAGGCCGCCCCATACCACCAGTGCTAGAGAAGACAACGCGGATGCCTTATTCTTCCCAGTGGTAGGCGAGACAATAGACACGCCAGATCTCTGCTGCGTTGCCTTTATGGCGGCTTGCATTGACGCCTGCTTTGATGCGATGTTGCCAAAGCTCCAGCCTATTGCCGCAATTAAGATGCAGACAAACCCAACCAAAGGCATGTCACCGCCAAGATTTAGCACGATCACGCCTAGCCCTAGCACGCCGACTAGCATACCGACAATCTGTATACGACTCACAGCCTCCCCCAAAATGACATACGCCAGCAATACGGTGATAAAAATCTGAAGTTGTAGCACTAGCGCCGTCAACCCTGCCGACGCACCCAAATGCATGGCGGTGAATACAAAGGCATACTGCATAACAAACGTACCGATGGCATAGATAAATAACGTACGGTTAAACTTGGGTGGCTTGAGAAACAAAACCAGTGGCACGGCTGTAAAGAAAAAACGTAGGGCAGTGAGCATCAGCGGCGGAAAGCTTTCAAGCCCCCACGCAATAAAGGTAAAGTTCACGCCCCAAATAAAGGTAACTAATACAGCTAATGCGGTGTGTAAAGGGGTCATATAGTTGGCCTAGAAAATCATGACTAATTAGTACATTTATCAATTGGTTGGGTTATAGTGAATTTCATATAACACTGATACGGTATTAGCCTCCCTCACAGTATGAGCTATGCTGGAGAAACCGTAGAGGTAAACCTGGTAAACTAACGACTCGACCAGGAGTTTACCATGACTAATAAAAAGCAGAGCTATAGTACGGAATTCAAAGCAGAGCTATAGTACGGAATTCAAAGCAGAAGCAGTCAAGAAGATAGCAGACAATAACGGCAATCTGAGTGCAACTGCTCGGCAGTTAGGAATAGCAATGTAAACGTTATCTAATTGGCAGAACAAAACCAATCAAGGCAAGCTCAAAGGCACAGAACAATATGATCCTGAGCTTATGGCGGCTCTTGGAGAAATAAAGCAGCTCAAGCGACAGCTTAAGGTAGCCGAAGAGGAAAGAGAGATATTGAAAAAGGCCACCGCGTACTTTGCCAAACACAGCTCGTGAAGTACGTTTTTATAAAAACCAATCGGCAGATCTTTACCATAATAGGCATGTGCAGAGTATTAGCTGTCAAACCATCAAGCTACTACGACTGGATAAATCGCAGCATCAGTAATCAGCAGATCCATCGCAATCAGTGTGAGTTGCTAGTCAGAGTAGCTCATGATGAGACTAAACAGCACTATGGCTGTGAGCGACTACATGCTCACCTTGCAGAGCAAGGCCATCATATCAGTCAATACTGAGCGGTGATGTGAGACGAGGGTATTCTGAACATTTGGGAAATGTTCAGCTCGTTGCAAGGGGAAATCTATGATTTTCCTATTCTAATCTTTAGCAAATCCTATTTAAAGGTGAGCAAGAAGAAGTAAGTGTCTGGGAGACACTTACCCGCAGCGCAAGGCGAAAAGCTATGCTTTGAGTGTGAACTGCGCCCCTAAAATTGGTATACAATTTTTTAACGGTGCTCATAAGTCACCTGAGCGGTGATGAAGACATGTTGTAAGCCTTTTAGATAGTAGTTAATTTTCTAAGTCACCTGAGCGGTGATGTGAGACGAGGGTATTCTGAACATTTGGGAAATGTTCAGCTCGTTGCAAGGGGAAATCTATGATTTTCCTATTCTAATCTTTAGCAAATCCTATTTAAAGGATTTACTCTTGCGCATCTAAAATTGGCATGCAATTTTTTAACGATGCTCATAAGCCACCTGAGCGGTGATGAAGCTCATTTCGCTATAATCCTTTTATTGGTTATGTTTTCTAAGTCACCTGAGCGGTGATGAAGATCTATCGTAAGTCTCGTCCTGCATTTGGCCATTTCTAAGTCACCTGAGCGGTGATGAAGATTATTGATAAAACAGCGTATGACAAGCAAAATTTCTAAGTCACCTGAGCGGTGATGAAGGAGATTTTGGGTGCGGGTGTCGATTGGGTCATTTTCTAAGTCACCTGAGCGGTGATGAAGTCGCAGTGACCAAGGCAGGTGATTTTGTCATTTTTCTAAGTCACCTGAGCGGTGATGAAGCCGTGTGCATAGTTCAAATACCAACCATGCACTTTCTAAGTCACCTGAGCGGTGATGAAGTTAAGTTGTTGGTTTTGGAGTAGAGAGCCGCATTTCTAAGTCACCTGAGCGGTGATGAAGAAGTATGGCTTTACGGGTAATGATGTCAATCATTTCTAAGTCACCTGAGCGGTGATGAAGGCTTCGAGCTTCCATCTTGGTAGTGCCTTGCTTTTCTAAGTCACCTGAGCGGTGATGAAGAGTAGTTTCTTGATTGCGTGCTGTAAGCAGCCTTTCTAAGTCACCTGAGCGGTGATGAAGAGACACTAGATGACATGATGGCGGAGCTGCAATTTCTAAGTCACCTGAGCGGTGATGAAGGAGCTCAATACTTCGGTTGCACTGGCTGTAATTTTCTAAGTCACCTGAGCGGTGATGAAGGTCGAAATCGTTATTGGTTTGATGATGAGTATTTTCTAAGTCACCTGAGCGGTGATGAAGTTGTCAGCATCGTGCCTGTCCAGTGCTGTATTTTTCTAAGTCACCTGAGCGGTGATGAAGTTTGGTTACGCACAAGCAGACCCAAATACTCTTTTCTAAGTCACCTGAGCGGTGATGAAGATGTCCGGTGGCTTAATCGTGAAAGGTACGGATTTCTAAGTCACCTGAGCGGTGATGAAGGAAGTTTATTCAGCGGCTACCACTCGTGACCATTTCTAAGTCACCTGAGCGGTGATGAAGATACACATTGATGCTGTGCTGTTCTGCACACTTTTCTAAGTCACCTGAGCGGTGATGAAGTTATTTGCTTTGACATAGCTTATGCGACCACTTTTCTAAGTCACCTGAGCGGTGATGAAGATCTCATACCGATCAAAACTATCAACCACATATTTCTAAGTCACCTGAGCGGTGATGAAGCATAGCACCAAGCGTATGACTGTCAGCATCAGTTTCTAAGTCACCTGAGCGGTGATGAAGGGGTAAGTTTGCGGTGATTATTACTTATTTGATTTCTAAGTCACCTGAGCGGTGATGAAGGATAACCTGCGCGTGCAAATGGCCCATCATCATTTCTAAGTCACCTGAGCGGTGATGAAGAGCCTTCAGAAATTCTATTATCAGATGATGGTTTTCTAAGTCACCTGAGCGGTGATGAAGGGGTTCGAGTCCTTCATGGCATACCAATTATCTTTCTAAGTCACCTGAGCGGTGATGAAGCGTCCGTCACGCCACTGGTTGACGTGTAAAGGTTTCTAAGTCACCTGAGCGGTGATGAAGAGCAAGACTGATACCGTTTACCGCGCATTTAATTTCTAAGTCACCTGAGCGGTGATGAAGCCTCTAAGCTGGCTTTCAAGCTTTTGCTTAATTTTCTAAGTCACCTGAGCGGTGATGAAGTATTTGCTAAAGTATTTATTGGGACGTTTACATTTCTAAGTCACCTGAGCGGTGATGAAGTGGTGGTGGTGCTGGTGGTTCGTGGGGTTCTATTTCTAAGTCACCTGAGCGGTGATGAAGGCACGTCTTTAATCTGCGTGCTGCTTAGCTCATTTCTAAGTCACCTGAGCGGTGATGAAGCACCAACGATCACTAAGTCACCATCTTGTATCTTTCTAAGTCACCTGAGCGGTGATGAAGGGTTAAGTGATGTTATTGATTCGGGCAACAATTTTCTAAGTCACCTGAGCGGTGATGAAGTCTAATAACGTGCGCTGCTATCTTGTCGTAATTTTCTAAGTCACCTGAGCGGTGATGAAGCATTTAATTCACGTATTGCTTCACAAGCTACATTTCTAAGTCACCTGAGCGGTGATGAAGAGGGTTTACAGATTGATCGTGCAGACCGTGACTTTCTAAGTCACCTGAGCGGTGATGAAGCGCACACTAGGATTAACCGGCACACAGTATCATTTCTAAGTCACCTGAGCGGTGATGAAGTCAACTGTCTAGTATCAATGTCAACGTATCGTTTTCTAAGTCACCTGAGCGGTGATGAAGCTGGGGTTTTTTGTGTGCTTGTTTTAAATTAGTTTCTAAGTCACCTGAGCGGTGATGAAGACTTTGCCCTCTATAGCTGTCAGCATTGAGCTTTTCTAAGTCACCTGAGCGGTGATGAAGATACGTTTTCCGCTGCGACCGGGTCAAATGCTTTTCTAAGTCACCTGAGCGGTGATGAAGCCAAGATTGTTGGTGCTGGTGGCGACACATTATTTCTAAGTCACCTGAGCGGTGATGAAGACTTATCTATTGCTGCAAAGTTAATCCAATCCTTTCTAAGTCACCTGAGCGGTGATGAAGTTACACGTGTAGGATTTAAGCGGGATTAATTGTTTCTAAGTCACCTGAGCGGTGATGAAGACCAATTGGGATTGGTCATGTCAGTTCGATGATTTCTAAGTCACCTGAGCGGTGATGAAGGATAAGGGCGCAGAACGATTAAAACTTAATATTTTCTAAGTCACCTGAGCGGTGATGAAGACGTCTGTTATCAATACTAAAATCTCTAGCTATTTCTAAGTCACCTGAGCGGTGATGAAGCAGGATCAGCCTCACTGCTGCCATACTTGGTATTTCTAAGTCACCTGAGCGGTGATGAAGAAATACAAGTGTTGGTGCATCTCTTGCTCTTTTTTCTAAGTCACCTGAGCGGTGATGAAGAGCCCCTTGGTCATCATAGCGCCATCAACACGTTTCTAAGTCACCTGAGCGGTGATGAAGCTTACTCCTTCGACCGCTTAGGCATTGCCAGTTTTCTAAGTCACCTGAGCGGTGATGAAGGAGTAATTTATGATCACTAAGAGAGATATCGTTTTCTAAGTCACCTGAGCGGTGATGAAGTTGCGAACACGCGTAAAGGCGCTAACTTCTGCTTTCTAAGTCACCTGAGCGGTGATGAAGCCACCGCTGTACTGATGCTAAGAAAGTCAGAATTTCTAAGTCACCTGAGCGGTGATGAAGACTACATTAAAAGAGAATTACAACCACGCGCTTTTCTAAGTCACCTGAGCGGTGATGAAGATGACTGATCTATAAATGTTCTTTCAAATATCTTTCTAAGTCACCTGAGCGGTGATGAAGAGTAATCGAAAATCAAGCGCGTTATTTTTTAATTTCTAAGTCACCTGAGCGGTGATGAAGAACAGTAGTACTATTGATAGCGCGTTCGATTATTTCTAAGTCACCTGAGCGGTGATGAAGCTACAGTCTTTGAGTAGCTTTCCGCTGGTAGTTTTCTAAGTCACCTGAGCGGTGATGAAGACCACGGCATCACCGCTCAAGAGTTGGTTCAATTTCTAAGTCACCTGAGCGGTGATGAAGCAGAAGCAAGTCTATTAGCAAGTGTAGCTGATTTTCTAAGTCACCTGAGCGGTGATGAAGCTTCAACTTCATTTACGGCCTTTAGAGCAGATTTTCTAAGTCACCTGAGCGGTGATGAAGGCGTAGCGCTTCAGTAGCTTCTTTTTCTCTTTTTTCTAAGTCACCTGAGCGGTGATGAAGGAAACTCTATCGTTTGACTATTCATCACTGACTTTCTAAGTCACCTGAGCGGTGATGAAGTTCAAGCTGAATCTTGGTAGTTTCTACTTGCTTTTCTAAGTCACCTGAGCGGTGATGAAGGCGGTAAGAATGAGCCTTGCAGTGTTTATTTGTTTCTAAGTCACCTGAGCGGTGATGAAGTTTCTAATTATTGATTGCACATATTTTTTGTTTTTCTAAGTCACCTGAGCGGTGATGAAGCTTGCATAGCCTTTAGATCGTCGGATTGCAGCTTTCTAAGTCACCTGAGCGGTGATGAAGACATTGCTCTAGCTTGTTCTGCCATCGCTCATTTTCTAAGTCACCTGAGCGGTGATGAAGAACTATACAGCCTGAGAACCGTAAACGCTCATTTTTCTAAGTCACCTGAGCGGTGATGAAGAGACGCAAAATAACTTTGATCGCAAGTACAATTTTCTAAGTCACCTGAGCGGTGATGAAGATTCTTTGTATGCTGAATAACTGTCTTCCATGTTTCTAAGTCACCTGAGCGGTGATGAAGGCTTGATATAAAAACCGCTACTTGTAATCAGTTTTCTAAGTCACCTGAGCGGTGATGAAGGGTTTGGTGTTTTGGTTTGGTGATAATTGGCATTTCTAAGTCACCTGAGCGGTGATGAAGGACATAAAAAAGCCCACGCTATTACTAACGTGTTTCTAAGTCACCTGAGCGGTGATGAAGCGTTAGTCTTACCTGCTACCCAGCCCTTCGTATTTCTAAGTCACCTGAGCGGTGATGAAGTAGAGCGCAAATTTTGGGAACTTGAGGTTGTATTTCTAAGTCACCTGAGCGGTGATGAAGCGTGATGGTGAGATCGAGCCAAGACGTAGTGATTTCTAAGTCACCTGAGCGGTGATGAAGCACGCCCACATACCAACCGCAGTGACTCATTCTTTCTAAGTCACCTGAGCGGTGATGAAGGATGGCGCATACTTCGGATCTCGACTATTCATTTTCTAAGTCACCTGAGCGGTGATGAAGAGAGCAGGAGCTAGGCAGCAAAGAAGCTTCATTTTCTAAGTCACTTTTTGCATGACGCGACAATGGGAGAGGTAGTAGATATTGGCACGTTTTGAGTGCAAGATTGTCTTAAGGTCTGAGCTGTCAAAAGCATTGTTGGTATAAGGATTACTAGGCTTTGCCACGTTGACTCCATAACCAAACGCTAACGTATACGCTTGATGTTGTATAATAAGGTGATGGGTTTGTTTTTTTGACAAACTTTTATGTTTGACTCAAAAACAACAACCAATTAATGTCTATAAAATTACCGTCTAATACCAGTGTAAGAAACCAATCAATAAAAAACAAGGGTCGAGTCTATCACGACGACAACTGCTGTCGTGACAGGTTGGATTTTTATTCTTAACGATTAAACTTACACCACACTTTGCGCCATAAGTCTGCCACTCAATGTGCTACCATAACAAGCTTATTGTCATGAATATAAATGATGATAAGTGTCGGCGTTTATCGCTCTATTTCTATCACCCACGCCCAGCTAAATCGCGTCTAACTGCTGTGGCACAACCAAAATAGTCAGCCTCCTCGTGAATAACTCTATAAACCAGACTCAAGATTCCGCTTCACCATCTTCATCCCTGCAGTCCAACTCGCCCTCATGGTTATTAAAAATAACTATCGGCTTAATTGGCATGTTTGCATTTTTACAGGTGTATTCGATCCAAGCGGTGTTGCCCGTACTAATGACGGATTTTTCTGCCACCGAAGTGCAAGCGGGTATGATCGTTGGGGCGACGGTGATGGCGATTGCTATCATGTCACCATTTTTGGGCATGCTCTCTGATGCTGTGGGGCGTAAGTCCTTTATCGTCGGGGCGTTACTTTTCTTAGCGATACCCACCGCTTTGATTGCTCAAAGCCCAAGTATGGGCTGGCTAGGGTTTTTTCGGTTCATGCAAGGATTGTCTGTTCCCGGTATTACCGTGGTGACAATTGCTTATATCGGCGAAGAGTTCGAAGGGCGTGCCGTTACCGATCTGATGTCATTTTATGTTTCAGGCTCAGTGTTTGGCGGCTTTATGGGGCGGTTTTTACTGGGTCATTTACATGAGTTTATTGGCTGGCGGCAGGGCTATTATGTGATGGCAGCAATGACACTGATCGGTGCTATCTGGGTCGGTAAGATGTTGCCGTCGTCACGCTGCTTTGAGGCCAATCCGAACTTTCGCTCAGCCATACAGACGCTTGGCGATCATCTGACCAACCGTTACGTGGTCACTACCAGCTTGCTTGGCGCCTGCGTATTATTCTCCTTGGTAGGCTGCTTTACCTTTATTAATCTACATCTTGCCAAGACGCCATACGAGCTGAGCACTGGCCAACTGGCCAATATCTTTGCGGTTTATCTGATTGGGGTTGTCATCACGCCACTATCGACCACGTTGCTACGCCGATTTGGTGCTGCGCGGACAGTTCGGGTGGCGGTGATTGTCTCGATGATAGGGGTGCTCTCAACACTCGTGACGCCGCTATGGGGTATCATTGTTGGGCTTGCCATCATGTCCACAGGTGTATTTATTACCCAAGCGGCGACTATCAGTTATATCGCAGTCAATGTCAAAAAAGGCCGCTCATTGGCCTCCGGTTTATATTACATGGGCTATTACGCTGGCGGTACCTTGGGCGCATGGCTGTGCGGATTGGCCTATGCCCGCGGAGATTGGCAATTAACCGTTTGGCTACTATTAATCGTACAAGTATTGGCATTATTGGTGGCAAGCTTTGGGATGATTAAAACAAAAACTCGCGCAACTTAAAGCAGCTTTGACATAGCACAATAAAGCGAGCAGTTAAACGCTAGATATCGAACGGGTAGGCCTACTACACTTACGTAAGCACGCTTTACATGGTACTGGTTTTTTCTTACTATCCATAAGCACGTTATCAAAAATATTTGTCTGTATGACAATAATCCGTTAGTCTTAAAACCAATTACAATGACTCAAAAGTTACTTGTCTATATTTTTATAACGTTACTCTTATAACATTCACAAGGAAGTCCAACCTATGTCAAACACTTATCCCAGTGCGCCGTCCGCCTATGAATTCCCACTACTTATTAAGCAATTATTAAACCGTGCCAAAACGGTATCGCTCGACCAAGAAATTGTTTATGCAGATAAAAAACGCCTAACTTATGCTGAGCTGTTTACCCGTATCAATCGTTTGGCCAATGTATTGGCAGATCTAAATCTTGATGCAGGAGACGTGGTTGCGGTCATGGACTGGGATAGCCATCGCTACCTTGAGTCGTATTTTGCCGTACCGATGTCACAGTATATCTTGCAGACCGTTAATATTCGTCTGTCGCCAGAAAAAGTCCTTTACACCATCAACCATGCGAAGCCTAAAGTTTTAATGCTGAACTCTGAGTTTGCTGAGCTGGTGAAGAACTATCAGTTTGAAAATTCTAGTATTGAACATATTATTTGGCTAGATGATAATGGCATGACCGTTGAAGGGGTGTTTGGTGGTAACCAAAGCCGCGTGGTTGGTGAGTATGAGGCATTATTAGACAATGCTGATGACACCTTTGATTTTCCTGACTTCGATGAAAATACCATTGCCACTACCTTTTATACCTCAGGTACGACCGGCGATCCTAAAGGTGTTTTCTTTAGCCATCGCCAATTGGTACTCCATACTATGGCGGAAGCGGCGTCACTCGGTATGTTGCCGAATAAGCAAGGCGTCAGTTATGGGGACGTGTATATGCCTATGACGCCGATGTTCCATGTACATGCATGGGGTTTCCCGTTTACTGCAACCATGACTGGTTTGAAGCAAGTGTATCCGGGCCGCTATGCGCCTGACACTTTGCTCGACTTAATTATCAATGAAAAGGTGAGTATTACTCACTGCGTACCAACGATTTTGCAGATGGTGCTCAAAGAAGCGCAAGACCGTGATGCCAGCTTTAATGGGCTGAAAATGATTATTGGCGGTTCAAGGCTGACCGAAGGCTTAGCAAAATCGGCATTGGCACAAGGGATTGAGGTGTATACTGGCTACGGTATGTCTGAGACCGCGCCACTGATTAGCTTGACCGACTTTAGTCTCGATGAGCCTGAGATGAGCGAGGAAGAAGATATCAATCGCCGTTGCATGACTGGCAAGCCGGTTCTAATGGTCGATGCGCAAGTTTGGGGCGAAGACAATCAGTCGGTTGCTACCGGTAAAGACCATACTGGTGAGCTGGTATTGCGCGCACCCTGGTTGACCCAAAGCTATCTCAAAAATGACGATGCAGGTATTGAGCTATGGGAAAATGGCTATATGCACACCCAAGATATTGCCTATATGCAACCTGATGGCACTATAAAAATTACGGATCGTCTCAAAGACGTGATTAAATCGGGTGGCGAGTGGATATCATCGTTAGAGATTGAGACCATTTTATCCTTGCATCCAGCGGTAGCTGATGTGTCGGTGATTGGGGTTCGTGATAAGCAATGGGGCGAGCGTCCGCTAGCGCTAGTAGTGCTTAAGCCTAACTGCCAAGATACCAGCACTGATGATATCAAGGCCATTGCTGACCAAGCGGTTAGTAAAGGCATTATTCCTAAATATGGCGTGCCCAGTCAGTTTAAGTTTGTCGATGAACTGCCTAAAACCTCGGTTGGCAAACACGACAAAAAAGTCATGCGCGAGATGTATGCCAATCAAACGGAAGTGTAAGTCATTAGTATTCTATAGGCTTAACAGTTGACCTTTATTGCTAGCTCTGCTACATTTTAAACCGATACATAACGTATCGGTTTTTCCAATTTTGGCATGGATAGCCAAAGTTCCATTATAATAAAGTTCCATTATAATAATGCTACGATGTCATTTAACAAGATTGTATTGCACTATATTTCATTTCGTTGTATTTCGTTTACGCTAAGGATAGCCACTATGAGCGAGCAAGCCACCAATCAAGTCTCTAATCAAACCTCTGAAAATACAGTAACCGCTAAGCAAACGCCCACCTTTGCTGATATCTATCAGTCATCTATCAATGATCGCGAGCACTTCTGGGCTGAGCAAGCAAAGCGTATCTATTGGCATAAAGAGCCAGAGCAAATCCTTGATGACAGTAACTTGCCGTTTGCCCAGTGGTTCGTCGGTGGTGAGACCAATTTATGCTATAACTGCGTCGATCGCCATCTGCCTGATCGTGCTGAGCAAGATGCTTTTATTTGGCTGACATCAGAAGTTAATCAAGAATTAATAGAGACTTATCCAGCGATTGTTGATGCCTTTAATGATTTAGGTAACAACGTTGAGTTTTATACCGATTATACCAAGCGCCGTCTGACTTATAATGATCTATATAAAGAAGTAAATTACTTTGCTGACGTGTTGCAAAGACAGGGCGTTGGAGAGGGTGACCGAGTCATCATCTATATGCCGATGATTTTAGAGGCCGCTTATGCCATGTTAGCTTGTGCGCGGATTGGTGCCATCCATTCAGTGGTATTTGGCGGCTTTGCGGCGCACAATTTAGCCATTCGCATGGATGATGCCGAGGCAAAAATGGTCATCACCGTTGATGCTGGCCTGCGCGGTGGTAAGGTCATTAATTATAAAAATCTGGTCAATCAAGGGGTAGAGCAAGCGACGGTCAAGCCTGAGCATGTACTGGTCGTTGATCGCGGTATTTTACCCTTTAAACCGCAAGCGCTCGATGTCGATTATGCGACTGAACGCCGTATTAGCTGCGAGGCCAATGCCATTGTCGATCCAGTGTGGCTAGAGTCCAATACCCCGTCGTATTTGCTTTACACTTCTGGCACGACCGGTACGCCAAAAGGGGTACAGCGTGATACAGGGGGTCATGCCGTGGCGCTGACTACTTCTATGGACTATATCTATGATGGTAAGGCCGGCGAAACCTTTTGGGCGATATCGGATATCGGCTGGGCAGTGGGTCACTCTTATACTATTTATGCACCGCTGTTGGCAGGCATGACTAGCGTCATGTATGAAGGGTTACCGCATCGTCCGAATCCGGGTATCTGGTGGCGCATTGTTGAGGCCAATAAGGTCAATATCTTATTTACCGCACCCACGGGCGTGCGCATGCTCAAAAAGCAAGATGAGACTTGGATGACACGTTATGATGTCTCCAGTCTCAAATCCTTCTTTTTAGCCGGCGAGCCACTTGATCAGTCCACAGCAGATTGGTTAAAGAAGCATCTGGGCGTACCAATTTTAGACCATTATTGGCAAACAGAATCGGGCTGGCCGATTCTGAGTAACACGCCGAAATTCGATCATAAACCGCACAAACAAGGCTCACCCGGTTATCCGATGTATGGCTATGATGCGCACGTGATCAATGAGGAAACTGGTGAGCGTTGCGCTGCGGGCGAAAAGGGCTTGCTGGCCATTACTGCACCCTTACCTCCTGGTTGCTTGACTACCGTGTGGCGTAATGATGAGCGCTTTATTGACAGCTATTTTAGCTTGTCTGATGGCAATGAGTACTCTACTTCAGACTATGCGGTAACTGATGAGGACGGCTACTTTTATATTTTAGGTCGTACCGATGATGTCATCAATGTCGCTGGTCATCGTATTGGTACCCAAGAAATCGAAGAGGCTATCAGTACCCATCCAGAAATGGCAGAATGTGCGGTTGTGGGTATTCATGACGAGCTTAAAGGCGAATTACCTATCGCGTTTTGTGTACTCAGAGATCATGATCAAGTAACGACGACCGAAAACCGCTTTCGCCTTGAGCAGCAAATTATTGGCGCAGTCGTCAAGTCGCTTGGGGGGATTGCACGTCCAGCAGCGGTTTATTTCCCGCAATCAGTACCAAAGACTCGTTCCGGTAAAATCCTACGCCGTGCTATTCGCGCTTTGGCTGAAGGCAAGACCACAGGAGATATGTCAACACTCGACAACCCTGCAGCGATCGATGCGGTGAAGCAGTCTATGAAAGATTATTAATTAATCATGAAAGCTTATCCTAACGATTAACAGTAAACATCTAAGCTCATGGGCAACCATGGGCTTTTTTATTAGCTTAATATTTTTTGACGTAGTTCACTTCAAATAAATTAGCCACTCTGTTGATAACAACATTGATAGCAACGTTGCTATTTATAAATGATCTACTTTACTAAAACTTCAACAAAGCACTTGACCCTAAAATTGGTTTATTGTTATAGTCAATAACGATACGTATTAAATCATTTTAAATATAGTTGATAATAAGAAAATCAGTTGTTAATAAATGATGTTTTACTCACCTTTTAATGAATAAAGAAACTGCCCTATAAGCGAAGTAGCTTAGCGGCAGTCTCGCAGACAAGATAAGGATATCTTATGCATCACGTCCAGCAACTCATCAATGGCCAATTCACCAAATCAAGCACTAATGAATGGCTTGATATCACTGATCCAGCGACCCAAGAGGTCATTGCGAAGGTGCCACAAACGACCGATGATGAGATTAATCAAGCGGTAGCCGCCGCAAAAGTAGCCTTTCAAACGTGGCGTAAGACGCCTATCACTACTCGTGCGCGTATCTTTTTAAGATACCAAGCCCTAATTCGCGAGCATATGGATGAGCTGGCAGAAATCTTAACCGCCGAGCAAGGTAAAACGATTGCCGATGCGCGCGGTGATGTGTTTCGCGGTTTAGAAGTGGTTGAGCATGCGGCTGGTATTGCTAACTTACAGATTGGTGACTATGTCGAAAACGTCGCTTCAGATGTCGATACCTATAGTGTTTGGCAGCCTCTTGGCGTCTGTGCTGGTATCACCCCGTTTAACTTCCCAGCGATGATTCCGCTATGGATGTTTCCGATGGCGATTGCTACTGGTAATACCTTTATCCTGAAACCTTCTGAACAAGATCCTATGGTCACTATGCGCTTGGTTGAGTTAGCAGTAGAAGCGGGTGTTCCTGAAGGCGTGTTGAACGTGGTCCATGGCGGTAAAGCGACGGTCGATGCTATTTGTGATCATCCCGATATCGAAGCGGTATCTTTTGTGGGCTCTACCAAAGTCGGCAAACATGTCTATGAGCGTGCCAGTCAGTCAGGTAAGCGCGCACAATGTATGATGGGCGCCAAAAATCATGCGGTTATCTTACCGGATGCCAATAAAGAACAGACCCTCAATCAATTGGCAGGAGCTGCATTTGGCGCTGCTGGTCAACGTTGCATGGCCCTATCAGTAGTAGTATTGGTTGGCGCAGCTGGCGAATGGGTTGATGAGATTAAGGCAAAAGCCGAAGGATTGATAGTTTCCGCTGGCAAAAATGATAAAGACTTAGGGCCACTGATATCACCTGCTGCCAAAGAGCGCGTTGAGCACTTGATTGCCACTGGCGTAGAGGAAGGCGCAAGTTTAATGCTTGATGGCCGCGGTCTTACCGTCGAAGGCTTTGAAAAAGGTAACTTCGTTGGGCCAACTATCTTTGATAACGTCACTAGCGATATGCAAATCTATCAGCAAGAAATATTTGGCCCGGTATTATGTATCATGCGTGCCGATAGCCTTGATGACGCGATAGAGCTGCTCAATGCCAACCCCAATGGTAATGGCACCGCCATCTTTACCCAGTCAGGAGCGGCTGCGCATAAATTCCAACAAGATATCATGGTTGGTCAAATCGGAATTAATTTACCGATTCCTGTGCCACTACCGATGTTCTCTTTCTCAGGCTCACGTGGTAGTAAGCTTGGCGCTCTCGGCCCTTATGGCAAGCAGGCGGTACAGTTTTATACCCAAACTAAGACCGTGACTGCGCGCTGGTTTGACGATGAGGCAAGCCGTGGTGTAAATACTACTATTTCAATGTAGTATCAACTCCAAAAAATAAACTAATTAACGCCAATGTTGTCAGACTTCGTAAGCCTACTTATAGTAGTGCTTACGCCAGTTTCCTTAGCTGTCTTTAGCTTTTAAAAATGGTATAAGATTATCTCACTATAGTTTCGGTACGGTGTCACCTCCGGTGTCGTCATACCGATTCTATATTGCAATAAAAATTTATTACACTATGCATTATACTTAGCCTTCTACTTATGTACCGTGCCTATAGCACAAGGATAACCCCATGGATTTTTCATTAACTGACGATCAAGTTGCCTTCAGACAGACCGCCCGACAGTTTGCTTTAAAAGAGCTTAAGCCCAACGCTGCTGAGTGGGATCGCACCTCGCACTTCCCAGTCGATGTGATTAAAAAAACTGGCGAGCTTGGTTTTTTAGGGCTATATACCAATCCAGAATATGGTGGCTTAGGGCTACCGCGCTTAGATTCAGCTATTGTCTTTGAGGAGTTGGCATGGGGTGACACTTCCGTAGCTTCTTATATGAGTATCCATAATATGGTGTCATGGATGATCGGTGAGTACGGCAGCGCAGAATTATGCGAGCAATATATACCTAAAATGGTCAGCGGCGAGTGGCTGGGCAGCTATTGTCTAACCGAAGCTGGCGCCGGTTCTGATGCTGCCTCTTTGCGTACCAAAGCAGATAAGCAAGGCGATCATTATGTACTAAACGGTGAAAAAGCATTTATCTCAGGCGCTGGCGAGACCGATGTATTGGTAATCATGGCACGTACGGGTGATAGTGGACCAAAAGGCGTCTCAGCATTCGTCGTCGATGCGCATAGCGAAGGCATCGAATACGGTAAAAACGAACATAAAATGGGCTGGAAAGCACAGCCAACGCGCACTATTAGTTTTAAAAACGTCAAAGTACCCGCGTCCAACCTGATAGGCGAAGAAGGCCAAGGCTTTCGTATCGCCATGAAAGGCCTTGATGGCGGGCGTATTAATATTGGTATTTGTGCGGTGGGTACGGCACAAGCAGCGCTAGAAACCGCAACCGATTATGTCAAAGAACGCAGCCAATTTGGCAGCCCGATTGCCGAGCTACAGTCGGTACAATTTAAGCTTGCTGATATGCTCACTCAAACGATTACCGCACGGCAAATGCTATATCTAGCGTCTAGCAAAGTTGATCAGAACGATCCGCAAGCCTCGGCCTATTGTGCCATGGCCAAGCGTTTATCAACCGATCTTAGCTTTGATGTCGCAAACCAAGCCTTACAACTGCATGGTGGCTATGGTTATCTGAATGAATACCCACTTGAGCGTCATGTTCGCGATTTGCGTGTCCATCAAATACTAGAAGGCACCAATGAAATTATGCGAGTGATTATCTCGCGCCAGCTGTTACAAGACGATGGACTCAGCAATTTGCGCTAGTGCTATTTTCTCTAAGGCCAGCGACCGCCTTAATACAATAAGCCATAGTAAGAATAAAGAAAAAATAAAGGATTATTTATGACGGATTATACTAATTTAAATTTATCCATTGATGGGCACGTCGCCACTTTGACACTGAATAACCCGCCTGCACATACTTGGACAATGGACAGTCTTCAAGCGCTTAAGCAGTTGATGAGTGACCTCAATGCTAATGATGAAGTTTATGCGTTAATCATTCATGGCGATGGCGAGAAGTTCTTTTCAGCTGGTGCAGATCTCAATAACTTTTCTGATGGTGATAAAGGTCGCGCAGTCAGTATGGCGATTGCTTTTGGTGAGGCATTTGAAGCCTTGTCGGCTTATCGCGGGGTCAGTATCGCAGTCATTAATGGCTATGCCATGGGCGGCGGGCTCGAATGTGCGCTAGCTTGTGATATCCGTATTGCTGAAGATCATGCACAAATGGCATTACCAGAGACGGGCGTTGGTTTATTGCCTTGCGCTGGCGGCACCCAAAACTTAGCATGGCTGGTCGGTGAAGGTTGGGCAAAACGCATGATACTGTGCGGTGAACGGATAGACTCAGCGACGGCGCTGCGTATTGGTTTGGTTGAAGAAGTGGTTGATAAAGGTAAAGGTTTGGAAGCGGCACAAGCTTTGGCTCAAAAAGCGGCTAAGCAGTCACCAGTTGCTGTCAGTCATTCTAAGGAATTGATTCAAGCCGCTAGGTATACGCCGCCAGCGCAAAACCTCATTAAAGAGCGCGAAGCGTTTGTTAAGTTATTCGATACTATGGATCAACGAGAAGGGGTTCAGGCCTTTTTAGACAAACGCGCGCCCAATTGGCAAAATAAGTAGCATCCGTTTGTAAATACTTAACACAGCAATACTTTTTGATTGTTCATTATTGATAGGTCACTACTATGACAGCAGCCGACAATACCAAGCAAACCACGCAACAACCATCCACCGCGCCAGAAGCGCCAGTTCTCTTTAATACGGAAGCAACTGATTGCGGACATCTCATTGGGATCATGACCTTAAATACGCCTAAGTCTTTGAATGCTTTGAGTGTTGAGATGTGTCAATTGTTATCGCATCAGCTTGAGCAGTGGCAAAGCGATGAGCAAGTGGTGGCGATATTATTAAAAGGGGCAGGTGATAAGGCATTTTGTGCGGGCGGTGATATCCGTAAGCTTTACGACAGTATGTCAGAAACCGCGCCGCTACCGAACCCTTATGCAACCGAGTTCTTTAGTCATGAGTACCGTTTATACCGCCAAATGCACTTTTATACTAAGCCCTTAATATTATGGGGTGATGGCATTATTATGGGCGGGGGCATGGGTTTGATGTCAGGTTGTAGCCATCGTCTGGTTACTGAGCGCACGCGTTTTGCGATGCCTGAGGTCACTATTGGCTTGTTCCCTGATGCCTCCGGCAGCTGGTTCTTGCAACGTATACCGGCCAAGATGGGTCTGTTTTTAGGCCTGACTGGCGCGCAGTGTAATGGTAATGATGCTTTACTGGCCAATCTTGCCGAATATGCAGTAGCCAGCAGCGACTACGATGCCATCATACAACGCTTAATCCAGAGCAATTGGCAAGCGGCGGTTGATACCAATCAAGCTGATACCGCGTATAGCATTACCAGCCATGCGTTGGCATCCCAACCAAGAGCGGACCTTCCCGATAGTAAGTTGGCGCTATATTGGCAGCCTATTCAGAAGTTGATGACTAGCGGCGGCTTGGCAGATATTGATGCCATGATGCGCGATGATGATGCACTGACGCAGCTCGATGCTGACTTTGCTCAGGATAGCTGGACGCAACGGGCGGTGGCTACCTATCGTCATGGCTGTCCAGTGACTGTAGCTTTGACCTATGCGCTATTCCATAAAGTAGCTGATCTTTCAATAGAGCAAGTCTTATATCTGGAGACTAATGTTGCTGTACATTGCGCCGCGAACCCTGATTTTAGGGAAGGCGTTCGTGCCTTACTTATGGACAAAGATAAAAATCCGCAGTGGTCGCGCTCATTAGTAGATTGCTTGAGCGTAGAAGGGCGTAAGTATATTGAGCAGCATTTTGACAACCCTTATTCTGAAGGTGAACATCCGCTCTCTGACTGGTTAGGCGCTGAGTCGTTGGCTGTTCAATATGTGCGTTAGATATCAATATGTATGCTAGATATCGATGATAGCGTTATAAATCTAATAAAATAAAGTAGCATACCCAAAATTATAAACACCCTCTAATAGTTTTTACTACTCAGTACAGATAAGCAGTGCTGACCACATAATCATCAAGGAGTGATGAGATGAGCGCAACGGAAACGGCAAAAAACAACGATAATAGCAGTGCCACAGCTAACGAAGGCACTAAGCCTAATATTGCCTTTATCGGTCTTGGTAATATGGGTGCGCCGATGGCAGAGAACTTACTCAAGGCGGGTTATACGCTAAGTGTGTTTGACTTATCTGATGCAGCGACGCAGCGTTTACAACAAGCAGGCGCACGCGTTGCCGACAGCCCCAAGGCCGCAGCTGCCGATGCTCAAGTGGTTATCAGTATGTTGCCCGCTGGCAAGCACGTACATTCTGTTTATCTAGGGAATGATGGTTCAGATGCGGCAGATGGTACCGCAGCCAGTGGTTTGTTATCGGACTTGCCAAAAGGCACACTAGTCATCGATAGCAGCACCATTGCCGCAGAGGACGCTCTTGTGGTCGCGGACGCTGCTACTAAGTTGGGCGTCAATTTCTTGGATGCCCCGGTTTCTGGTGGTACAGGCGGCGCTATTGCGGGCAGCTTAACCTTTATCGTTGGCGGTAGTGCTGAGGCATTTGCGAAAGCTGAGCCGATATTAGCGACAATGGGTAAGAATGTCTTTCATGCTGGTGATCATGGTGCCGGACAAGTAGCGAAGATATGTAATAACATGCTACTCGGTATTTTGATGGCTGGAACTGCAGAGGCAATCAACTTGGGTGTCAAGAATGGCCTAGACCCCAAAGTGTTGTCAGATATTATGCTACAAAGCTCAGGACGTAACTGGACGCTAGAGGTTTATAACCCTTATCCGCAAGTGATGGATAATGTGCCATCAAGCAACGGTTACCAAGGCGGATTTATGAGTAAACTGATGCAAAAAGATCTCAATCTTGCGATGAAAAACGCACAAGATACTGAGGTCGATACGCCGATGGGTGCTAAAGCCGCTGAGCTGTATGAAGAGCATGCTATCGAGCATGGTGATAAAGATTTTTCGAGCATCATGGCGCGTCATGACCGTTCAGTATTACCTACGTAATAGAGTGGTTTTCTTTAATCAACGTTAGCATTAAAGTAAATGAGCTTTAAAAACTTCAGCCTTGAGATTTAACCCTAAGATAATGGCCCTAAAAAAGTCCGCCTGCTCTATTGACCTTATTAAGGCTATAGCGCAGGCGGACTTTTTATAATTAGGATCGGTTTATTATTTTAGCCTATCACTTAACATTTAATTCTGTAATTCATAAACCAATGTTTGAATGTCTTGCGCGGCGGTACGTAAGCGCGGCACATGTGTTAGTAGCTCATCTAAAGACACTCGTATCGTCGGGGCATGCAAATACAGCGATGCCAAATAGCGTGACTTTTTATCTAATATAGGCACTGCTACTGCCACCATCTCAGAGATGAACTCTTCATTATCAATACCTATACCGGTTTCGGCAATATGGTCAAGCTCAGCATTTAAAGTATCAATATCAACAATCGTATTTTTGGTAAATTTACTTAGCGGTAAGCTCTGTAGCATTTTACGGCGATTGGATACGGGCAATTGGCTAAGATAAAGCTTACCAGTGGCTGTACACCACATAGGCGATTTTGCCCCAACGGGTAAATAAATCTGTAGTGGTAAGGTCGTTTGCGCGCGGTTGGTATAGATCATATCCATATGGTAAGGAATGCCAATACCACAAGTCTCCTTAGTTTCATCAACCAGCTTTTGCAAAATCATTTGTCGCTCATTAAAGAATAGCCGCTGCTGCCAAAGCTCGACGCTTAGATTGCGCACCCGCTTACCCGGAATGATACCGCCACCAATCTCAACCGCTACAAACCCTTCATCGACTAAGTTTTGAATTAACCGGTGGATGGTTGGCTTCGGAATCTCAAGTGTTTGTGATAGCTCAAGCGGTGAGATGGGTTTTGAGGCATAGGTCACCGCTTCTATAATCTCTAACACACGGGTAATTGATGATACTTTAGGCATATAAACAGCTCAATAAGAATAAAAAGAGAGACGCGGAAAACAGTGACAAGCAATAAACAATGAATTAATGGCTACTAGGAACCAGTGTTGAAAAATAAGCACTATTGAACAGGCACTATAAGAATAAAATGCTAATAGTTAGTTTAGCATAATGTGAACTTCAGCATCCTATCCAGTATAACTAAACTGTAGTGTGTATTGGGTGATTATAGTGCTATTGCTTCGATTGGCGAATTTTGTTTCTATCAGCAACTAATGATACATCAACTCACAAACCACAACAAACTGTAATAATAAGCCATATAACTGTCATTGAGTAATTTTGAGGGTTACGTCATTATGATGACATATTTTGTAATATCCTTACATGAACATTAAGCTTTTTGATGTTCATGTTTATGCTGTTTAGTTACTTTGAGAGTATTATGTAACTGAAAGACAGTTTTATACAGATTGGTGTAGCAATTATTACAATACCTACGCAATCTTTACATAATGGCAAACAAAAAACGCGTCCATAGGGGTGACTTTTTGAGCCAAAGTTGTTTTAATCTTCTCATCAAAATGATGGTTCTAAAAAATCTAAATTATCATTTTTATGGGCAAGTTATTTCACATATTTTAGGAGAGTAAGCATGAAACTTATCAAATTAACTGTACTATCTGCCGCTGTTCTAGCGTCAACTGCTGCTTTGGCTGCTGATCCTATCGTTGTTGTTGACAATGATAATGCAATGTCATACGAAACGGCTCCTGCTAGCCAATATAACAGCGACGCTGGTATTATCCGTAATACTACTGGTGCTATTTTTGGTGGTACTAAGACTCTATTCAATACAGCGATCAATCCAGCATCGGTTAGTGCTGAAGTAGGTTCTCTAGGTTATGGTGCTAGCGTAGGTTATTCACTTAACGACAAAGTCGAACTACAAGCTGGTTGGGCAGGTGGTGATGTTGCTGATTTATTCGGTGGTAACTTTGATGTAGAAGACGTTGAATATGATGTTGATTCTGACTTCAGCAACCCGTACTTGGGTGTTCAGTTACGTCCTGCAGCAAATTGGTTCACTGTGGGTGCTGGTGTTATTGTACCTGACAACGAGATTGACATTGAATCGAATGGCGATAACGGCAATTTTAAAATTAACGACCAAGAGTATCAGAATGTCGGCACATTGAAAGGTAGCATTAAGCATCGCAATGAGCTAGCACCTTACTTAACTGTAGGCTTCCGCCCTAACATTACCAATAACTTCGGTGTGTTTGGTGAAGTTGGTGCTGCATACTTAGGTGACGTTAACGCTAAGGTAACAGCTAGTGGAAATGGTGCTGGTCCTAATGGCGCCGCCGCCGCCGCCGCTGCTGCTAACAAAGAATTAGAAAATGAAGACTACTTAGAGTGGTTACCAATTGTTAAACTAGGCGCAACTTACCGCTTCTAATTTACAGAAGTCATTAAATTCTGTAAACAGTTCAGTAAGCTAAAAAAGAACGGCCCCTTCGGGTCGTTTTTTTTATGTGCAAAATAAAGTGTCGATTAACAATAAAAATACTAGGCTAATAAAAGGCCTTTAAAAAACAATCACCGTTTGTTGAAAAGGTAAAATGGCGATTTGATAACCTGTTTTGCTAGCGTTAATTATGATGGGTGAACGGCTCTCTTGAGTAAAGCTATTTATCAGCGCAGGAATAAGACACGTATAGTCCATTCCTAAGCCTTGCGCCAATTTATAGTGATATACCTTAATAAAGCTCTCTTTGATTTGCCATAAATATTTAGAGATGATAATTCGTTGTTCTATAGATAACTCAGCTAAAATAGCAATTTCAGATGGATGATAAAAGCGCTGAGCTACCTGCCATGCAACATCTTGGGTTTCGATATCGATGCCAACCGGGCGTCGGTGACTAATAACGACAGCGACTTTGTCATTTAGCCGACTGTTCACTGAATGACTGAAGCACACATAATATCTGCTATTTTTGAGTCGGTAAGGGAATTGGGAGTCATCCAACGTGTCAATGATAGCGAGCTTAGAGAGTAGGTTTTGCAGCAGCAGGCGAACACCATTACGTTGTTGTTGTCGCTTATTGGCGGCATCTTTTATCGCTGATAATGGGGTTTGAAAAGGGCAGTGTCGCCAATAGAAAGAATGGAGCTTGATAGGGTAGGAGTATAATATATTTGGTGCTAATGGCTGCTGTGGTTTAGACCCTAGTCTCAGCGGTAACTGTGAGCTAACTTTCGCAGTTGCGCACCACGTTGTAGGGTCAAGCTGGGTATAGTGGATATGACGTAAGGTCAAATTTTGCATAAGTTGTTTATATGAGTAACTATAAGGATTGTTGAGAAAAGGTTGTTGGTAGCTTCATCATTTTATTATGTTTGGTAAGCAATCATCAGAGCTTTTAAATATTTTGAATGAGGCCGAGTAAGAGCCAGTTGTTAAAAATAATAACTCATTAAAAGTGCTTAACTTAAAAAGCCCAGCAATACTTATATTGCTGGGCTTTTTTGATCAATATGCATTACCTGTGCTTAATAGCTATTAGTAAGACAGCTCAGCACGGCGGTTTTGTGCATAGGCTTCTTCAGTATTACCGGTAGCAACAGGACGTTCTTCACCGTAGCTAATCACACGAATATTACTAGCAGATACGCCTTGGGCAGCAAGGTAACCACTGACAGACTGTGCACGGCGCTCTCCCAATGCCATATTGTATTCACGGCTACCGCGCTCATCGGTATGACCAGCGATAAGCACGCCAGCATTTGCGTTTGAGTTTAACAGACTGGCGTGTTGATTCAGTATGCTTGCTGATTGTGAGGTAATCTCGCTGCTATCAAAACCAAAATATACCACAGCTTGTAAATTATCAGCGGCAGTAATAATGGCATTTGGATTATCCACAATAACAGCGCCCGTATATCCTACTTGACCACTTGGAATACCTAAAGGCGCAATGACAACCTCAGAGGTTGCACGCTTGGTAGCACAACCCGTAGTTAGCGCCACAGCACTTGATAATACGGCAAGTGCAGCAATTTTAGCGAAACGATTCTTTGACACAGGGTTAGATAAAACGACTTGAATAGACATGACGAGCTCCTAAATTTTTAAGCAAATTTGTTATTTTTAAACTGAATATAGAATATAGTAAAACTTGGGCAATTCCTACTCATAGTAGAACTAATGTTACGTTATGTAAATAGCATTACTGTAAATGATGTCAAATTTTGTCTATTATTACCCTATACAGTTAGTAATCTATATTAGGTCTGATTACCCTTCTAATTATAACGCTGTCCAGCGCTTATCATTCAAAGAAGGTTTTGCTTTGTTAGACTATCAATCTAACGAGAATAAAGAGAAAAAACAAGGTTTACTAGCAGGGATCATCAATTAGGGGTCATCAATAAAAACGACTACCAGCGACGTTTGTCCCAGTTTTCAGGATTGGCCCAATAATCAGCATTAAGCCAATTTGGCAGTTTTTTATAATCGTATAAATTAAACTGCCAAAGCGTCAATGATTTCGACGATTCCATGGGGTTAGTGGCATTATTTAACATTGCAGGTTGCTCGCTTAAGATATCAAACGGAGTAAGACCATAAGCCCGTAAGTCTATTGTACTGTCGAGGGCGATAAGCAGATGCGTAGCATACAGATCACGATAGCCCATCAGTAGCGGAATATACTGCTGTAGTAGCTCCTCTGATAGCGTGGGCAACCAAAAACAGGCAAGCTCATAACGTTCAAGCACAGGTTGTTGAGCAAGGGCTGGCAAGGTGGATAGATGCGAGCTACTCGCCTCACTGTCATTTTTATCATCTGTGTTTTGAATCAGCTGCGCGCGCCGCGCTAACACCTCAGCTTTGTCTTGTACGACCCACAACAGCTCTGCAGCGTTATCATGCTTATTATTAATCGTGTCTGTATGGTCGCCAGTATCTATTGGTATTTTGGTGATTGATGGCAGTAGTACCTCAACGTAGGCTATCAGTAATGGCAAAGTAATATTGGGACAGTTAGTAGGGTGGTTCATCATAAAATAGGCCGTTTATTCAAGGTGGGTCACCAGTAAGTCTATTAAATCACTTTAAGCTTTATAAACCAATGAATAACACACACTAATATTATCCTCATACTTTATGGTTATCGTCTCGATGTAGTTGATTTGCTTTAAAACAGAGACAGTGTGGCTGGGACAAATTAACACACCCATTTTATTAGCTACTATCTATACTAAGCCACTGCAGTTGTTTGTGGGGTTCAACGTATCGACACCTGGAACGTATCGAAACTTGAGTTGTCAGCGGTATAATAGCCAATAAGTTCGATTTTGTTGATGTTTGCTCTTGAAAATCTCGCAACTTAGGTCAAGGTAGCGATAAGGCTAACTATAATTAAACTTAGCTTATAAGCCAAGTTCATATAACTTTCATACGCTAACAGCCCTTTTTTCTTAATACAAAACAATTCTTTGCTAGTACACAATAATAGGAATAACCATGTCTATCGCTGAAAACGACGCCCAAATTATCAATCCTGAAATGCCTGATGCACCGCTACATGCTCCTAGCGAAATGAATAGTAAAATTAATCTACAAGACTATAAACCCCCCAGCTTTGATGTAGATACGGTTGATTTAGATATCAAACTGTTTGACGACTATGCGCAGATAGACAGTACCCTGAAAATGGTGCGACAGACAACTGGTGATCTGGTACTTCATGGTGATGAAGAGATGGAGTTGCTGACGATTATGCTGGATGGTGCGCCGCTTGCGCCTGAGCGTTATCATCAAGAAGCAGGCAAGCTGACGATTACTGATGCGCCTGATAGCTTGACCTTACAGCTGCAAGTAAGAATCTGCCCGCAAACCAATACCGCACTAGAAGGTCTCTATATGGCAGGCAGTGGTAGCGACACCATGTTTGTCACTCAGTGTGAGCCAGAAGGCTTTCGCAAGATTACCTTTTATCCGGATCGTCCTGATGTGTTAGCGATATTTACCACTCGTATTGAAGCCGATAAACGCTATCCAACGCTTTTGGGCAATGGTAATTTAGTCGAGCAGGGCGATGTGCCAGGTACCTCAGACCGCCATTATGCGATTTGGCATGACCCCACTAATAAGCCGAGCTATTTGTTTGCCTGTGTGGTTGCCGATTTAGATGTGCTGACTGATTCTCATACTACTAGCGAGGGTCGTGAAGTCACTCTAGAGCTGTATGCTAAATCAACCGATATTGATAAATGTCAGGTCGGTATGCAAGCATTAAAAGATGCGATGGTCTGGGACGAAGTTAATTATGGCCGTGCGTATGACTTAGATCGTTATATGATCGTGGCGGTCAGTCAATTTAATATGGGTGCCATGGAAAATAAAGGCCTTAATATCTTTAATACCGCTTGTGTATTATCGAGTCCAGAGACCACCACCGATGCGCGCAGCTTTAATGTGAAAGCAGTGATTGCCCACGAGTATTTCCATAACTGGACGGGTAACCGTATTACCTGCCGCGATTGGTTTCAATTATGCTTAAAAGAAGGCTTTACCGTTTTCCGTGATCAGTCCTTTTCAGCGGACCAGCAATCCAGTGCGGTACAGCGCATCGATGATGTGGCCACTTTGCGCGCGCATCAGTTTGCAGAAGACGCTGGGCCGCTGGCACATCCGGTACGTCCTGAGAGCTTTGTTGAGATTAATAATTTTTATACCACTACCGTGTATGAGAAGGGTGCAGAAATTGTGCGTATGCTGGCCAATACTCTAGGGCCAGACAATTTCCGTAAAGGCACAGATGAGTACTTTCGTCGTTATGATGGACAAGCGGTAACCGTTGAGGACTTCTTATCGGCGCTAAGCATTACCGACAGTAAGATTGAAGACTTTATCGATTGGTATCGTCAGCCGGGAACGCCAATGGTATCTGGTCATCAAAACTATGATAATGAAACCCAAACTTTAACCATTACTCTAAGTCAGCAGACCCGCCATGTTGCTGGGTTTGATGCACCAAAGCCGCTACCGATTCCAGTGGCGACTGCGCTGTTTGATAAAGGGACGGGCAATATTATCACTGAACGGTTGTTGATGTTAGATCAAGCTGAGCAAACCTTTAGCTTTGATAATGTCGCAAGCGAACCTGTGGTATCACTGCTACGCGATTTTAGTGCGCCGGTACAGCTGAATTATGATTATCAAGATGAAGATTTGGCATTTTTATTGACTCATGAAACCAGTGGATTTAACCGCTGGCAAGTGACCCAAATGCTGGTCAATCGTATTTTGTTACCAAGCCATGGTTCCAAAAGCAGCCCTGAGGTATATCTGCAAGCTTTGGCTGAGACCTTGCCAAAACTGGCTGCTGATGATGCTATGCTGGCAGCGCGCTTGCTTGACATTCCATCACCACAAGAGCTAGCATCGGCCATTCATCAAAATTATGATCCTGTGCTGATTAAGCAACAACGAGAAGGCTTGTATAAAAAAGTTGCTGATTCGCTAAAAGATCAGTGGACCGTATTATATGAGCAGCTACCGCTACAGTCCTATGAAGACAGCTCTGAAGCTCGTGGTACCCGCGCCCTGCGCAACGTAGTGTTAGATATGGCACTAACCGCGAAAGTAGCGGCCGCACCTAAATGGGCGCAACAGCAGTATGACGCCGCAAGCTGTATGACTGAACGTTTTGGTGCCCTAAAAACCATGGTCAATCATCAAGTTGCAGGTGCGAACGAATACTTAGCAGATTTTTATAACCGCTTTCAAGCCGATGATTTGGTCATTGATTTATGGTTCAGTGTGCAAGCTTCGGCAGACCACGTTAGCACGGATACTATTGAATACTTACTTGCTCATGCTGACTTTGACTGGAATACGCCCAACCGCATACGTTCAGTGATTAGTGCCTTTACCGCGCAGCCAGCAGTACTATGGACGCCAGAGGGTTTGGACATCTACATCAGTGTGATCAAAAAGTTGGATGAGGCTAATCCAGTCGTCGCTTCACGGCTTTTACAAGTGTTGGCACGTTGGTACACCTTAGTTGAGCCCCGTCGTCAAATGGCGCATGATCATCTGTTAGATTTGCAGCAGAATGCCACTTCTAAGCATGTTCTTGAAAGCTTAGATAGTGTGTTGGGTGCAGTAGGTAACTAGCATAAGCTGCTAACGTTGTATAATTAATAAACATAAAAAAGCCCATCTACGAAGATGGGCTTTTTGGGTTTTAGCCAGCGTATCTTTAACTTGCGTGACAGCGTTTTCATCATAGACTGGACATTTTTCTCAGTAATTATATAGATAGTATTCGATTTATTTATCATTTTTTCGCATTCTTTGTAAGGTAGAGCGTCTTTAACCTATGCTATGAAGTTTTTTTAAAAGCTTTTTGTACCTTTTCATCTGCTTTTGGGTACTGGCTACGGGCACTTATCCCGCTCATACCGATACGTTTTAACATCTCGTAAATACCGTTAACGGTATGGCGAACGCTATAGTGTTATTTGGCAATGTCGTTAGTGGCTTTGCCCATGCTATATTGATATAGAATGAGTAGACGTTAACGAGCTCTGGGATTACTCTCGGTCTTCGAGAGTTTGCCAAAGCCATAATCTTTTAGGGTGTATGTTTGTATAGCCATGTTTAAATTATACTGTATATTTTGGGTTTGGTATTATTTTGAATCTTTTATACTATAGGTGGTTCACAATAAAAAGGAGTCGTATATAGCAACGTGCTACTGGTATAAATTTTTCTGGCGTGCTGCGTGCTTCTAGACAGAGGCTGCAAAAAATTCATTCCAGCAACACTGTATCCTTTTCAAACTGAATCGACTATACGCGCTGTATGGTAGGTCACGTTACACGACCAGTGTTAATACAGTGGCGATATTTTTGAATGAATCATCCTAAATTGGGAATAGATTGCATGAGAATAAAGGGTCAAGAAATTGATGGTTCAGCGGTTGTATCGCGGCTTCTGCTATTTTCAATTATGTGGTGGGTGCTCTCCGGCGGTGAGGCTAGTTCATGGGTGATTGGTGCGCCTGCAGTTCTCTGCGCGGTGGCGGTCAGCATTGCGTTGTTGCCACCAGTGAGGGTTGTGTGGTGGCGATTGGTAGCGTTTATACCTATTTTCCTTTGGCAATCATTAAAGGGTGGTATAGAAGTCGCGCAACTGGCGTTTCAACCGAGCATGTCCTTAGCGCCGGAGCTTATTGAATATCCGTTGCGGCTGTCCTCAGGTTTGGCGCAAGTGGCTATGATCAATATAACAAGCTTGCTACCTGGCACGCTGAGCTCTGAGATCGAGGGAAATATATTAAAAGTGCATATACTTGATAGCCAAAGTAATTATTTAGCTGAGTTGCAACGCTTGGAGCAACGTTTGGGGCAGATATTTCCAAGCTTGTCTGAGCAGACTGGACGGGAGGATTCTTGACTATACAGAACTTATGCCTAGTACTAGCCTTGTTCCTGCTGCTGAATTTGGGCGTTGGAATGTGGCGAGTGTTGCGCGGACCTACCGCCGCTGATCGCATGTTGGCAGCGCAACTATTTGGTACTACCGCTGTGGCTATTCTATTGTTACTTGCTGAGGCCTCAAGCAGTGCAGCATTACGTGATGTGGCATTGGTATTTGCGCTGCTGGCGACGGTCACAGCGGTCGCTTTTGTACGCCGTGCTTGGGTATTTTTGGAGAATGATAATGACAGTAAGTGACTATTTTTCTGCATTCATGCTGCTCATGGGCGGCGTGTTCTTTTTAGCGGGCACGCTAGGTTTATTGCGTTTCCCAGATGTTTTTACCCGGCTTCATGCCCTTACTAAGGCCGATAATTTAGGGCTGGGCTTTATAGTGATAGGGTTGGCAGTACAAGCAGAATCTTGGCCTGTAGTGGCAAAATTAGTACTGGTTTGGCTACTAGTGCTGCTTGCTGGCGCGAGCGTATCTTATTTGGTTGCGCACGGGGCGTTGCAACGGGGTATTCGACCATGGAGACGCTGATTGGTTCTGCCATTGACATCGTGATTGGACTGATAGCGCTAGGGTTGGCTTGGGGGGCACTTAGCAGTGCCAAACTGTTTAAGGCTATTGTGCTGTTTATTGCCTTCGGACTGATGATGGCGTTGGCTTGGGTACGCTTAAATGCGCCAGATGTGGCTTTGGCTGAAGCGGCTATTGGTGCCGGTTTAACCGGAGCATTATTACTAACGGCTTACAAAAATTTGCATGCCAGTACATCAGTTACCAATTTGGAAAGCATAGAGCTTGGCAACCGTTTTAGCAGTGTCCGTACGCTCGCAAGTTTAGCGATTGCGGTGCTTGTCGCGACAGGACTGGGATATGCCGTTTGGATGTTACCACCGGAGGCTGCTGGACTCAGTATCAGTGTTGCTGCCGATTTAGGTAATAGTGGGGTCACTAATCCGGTGACAGCCGTACTACTGAATTTTCGTGGTTATGACACTTTGCTTGAGTTATTTGTACTGTTGCTAGCGCTGCTTGGCGTGTGGTCATTAGGTTTGCCACTACCACGACAAGAGACAGCACCAGGATTGGTTCTGGATACGCTATCACGACTGTTAGTGCCCTTACTAATTATGGTGGCGGCGTATTTACTTTGGGTGGGCGCTTATGGTCCCGGCGGCGCCTTTCAAGCCGGCGCTGTGCTGGCAGCTGCAGGGGTGCTGATGCTGTTGTCAGGCTCGCGGTTACCTGATGCATGGGTCGGTTGGCCTCTACGCTTGCTGCTGGTATTAGGACCGGCAACATTTTTGCTGCTGGGCATTATTACTGGGCTCCTAGAAGGCCGATTTTTACAGTTGCCAATCGAGTGGGCTGGAGTGCTTATATTAGTCATCGAAACGGCGGCTACACTTTCTATTGCAGCCGCGCTTATTGCGTTGTTTATGGGCACGCGCCCGAGTAAGGAGAAATGGTGATGAGCGCGGCGTTAATATATGGGCTGGCAGGTGTGGGGCTTTTTGCAATTGGCTTACATGGATTATTACGCTATCGTCATCTGCTGCGTAAAATTCTGGCGCTGAACATAATGGGTAGTGGGGTGTTTTTGTTGCTAGCAGCATTAGCCACGCGCACAGGCACTGCCATACCAGATCCGGTGCCCCATGCCATGATCATCACTGGTATTGTAGTGGCAGTTGCAGCCACCGCGCTGGCGCTGGTACTTATGCTGAAACTGACAGCAATTACCGGTCAGCCAGTGCTACCAAACAAGGAAGCAAACTCAGAATGATCGATATTTTATTGAGTATTCCATGGGCGATGATGCTAATTATTTTGCCGCTTATCACGGCGATGATGGTATTTGTGTGGCCACGTACAGCGCAGACACTGGTATTAACCTATAGCTTAGTGATGATAATCGCAGTGGCTGGTCTAGGCTTACAGATTTGGCAGCAGGGTGTGTTTCAGCATTCGTTGGGCGGCTGGGATGCGCCCCTAGGTATTGAGTTGTATGCCGATGGCTTAAGCCTAGTGATGCTGATGGCGACCGCTTTGGTTGGAGCCGGCTGTAGTATCTACGCTTCGGCGTATTTCAATGCCGAGCAAGCGCATCGGTTCTGGCCTATTTGGTTATTGTTGCTAGCGGCGTTAAACGCTTTATTTCTTTCGGCGGATTTATTCAATCTGTACGTCACGCTAGAATTAATGGGATTGGCAGCTGTAGCCTTAACAGCATTGTCTGGCAGCCGTGACGCCCTTGCTGGTGCCATGCGTTATCTGTTATCAACGCTGGCTGGGTCTATTGCCTATCTGTTGGGCGTTGTATTGCTGTATCACACCTTTGGCAGCGTAGATATCTCTATCCTGGCAGAGCGCATAACACCAGAGCCAGCAGCATGGGCCGCCTTGGTTCTGATGATAGTTGGATTAGCACTAAAAACCGCGCTATTTCCGTTGCATTTTTGGTTGCCACCTGCTCACGCCAGTGCCCCATCCCCTGTAAGTGCGGTGCTCTCAGCGCTGGTGGTGAAGGCCTCATTCTACATTTTGGTACGTTTATGGGTATCGCTGTTCGGGCCTATCTCTGGCGACATTGTGGCAGTGCTTCTTGGCGTAATGGGTTCGGTGGCTATTTTATGGGGTTCTGTTCAGGCCTTGCGTCAGACTCGCTTAAAGCTGCTGGTAGCCTACTCCACGGTGGCACAGATAGGCTATTTATTCTTAGTGTTTCCGCTAGCAGCTGCAGCGGGTGCGTGGCATGCGGCTGCAATACTGGCACTTTCTCATGCTCTGGCAAAAGCGGCTATGTTTTTAGCAGCCGGTAACCTTCTGCACTTTGGCAGGCATGATCGCATCAAAGATCTTGATCGTGTGGTGCAGCGCCTGCCACTAAGCGCTTTTGCGTTCGCTTTAGCTGGGGTTAGTATTATGGGTTTACCGCCCAGCGGCGGATTTATTGGTAAGTGGTTAATGCTAGAGGCTGCATTGGTGCAGGGGCGTTGGGACTTGGTGGCGGTAATGCTTATTGGTGGGCTGCTTGCCGCACTTTATATATTCAAAGTATTGGGGCGCTGCTTTACACAGGCTGAAGTGACCCACGAACCATCAAGGATACCTGCACGTATGGAATGGGCAGCATTACTATTGGCGCTCGGTGCTATTACGCTGGGCTTTTTGGCGGTACCCTTTTTGTCACTATTGCAGATTGGCGCACCTTTTAGTGGGAGTGGGTCATGAACTTAAGCGCTCTTTTGCCGTGTTTGGTGGTGTTGGGCTCACTGTTACCGGCAATTATCATTTTTAAGCTACCTGAAAAAAGCGTGCGTATTCGTACCGTGCTTAACTTGGCCGGTGCTACCTTAAAGCTTGTGCTCGTAGGTTGGATGCTATGGGGGGTTACCCAAGGTTATAGCTATGAAGCGCGATGGGTGCTACTACCAGGTATCGAGCTGGTATTGCGAGCTGATCCACTGGCACTGTTTTTTGTCACCTTATCCGCTTGCCTGTGGCTACTTACGACAATTTACGCTATAGGTTATTTGGAAAATGAGCCCCACCGTAGTCGCTTCTTTGGCTTTTTTAGTTTGTGCGTTACCGCCGCAATTGGCGTGGCCATGGCTGGTAATCTGCTAACATTTTTAATTTTCTATGAGCTACTGACCCTAACGACGTATCCGTTGGTGGTACATCGCGGTACTGAGGCGGCGCGCAAAGCTGGGCAAACTTATCTGATCTATACCCTCGGCGGCGGTAGTCTGATGTTGCTGGGAACGGTATGGCTCTATACCCTGACCGGCAATTTGGAATTTACCGAAGGTGGTTTTTTGAGTGGCTTAGGCGCGGAGCATCATACCTCGCTGGTTATTATTTTTATTCTACTAATGATTGGATTGGGTGTAAAAGCAGCGTTGGTGCCACTGCACGGTTGGCTACCAAAAGCCATGGTGGCACCTGCACCCGTTAGTGCTTTGCTGCATGCCGTAGCGGTAGTAAAAGCCGGCGCCTTTGGTATCGTCCGTGTGGTTTACGAGGTGTTCGGGATAGAATTCGCTCAGCAGCTAAAGCTGTTATTGCCATTAGCTATTTGGGCGTCTATAACTATCGTATGGGGTAGTTTGCTCGCTGTTTTCCAAGAAGACTTAAAAAAACGACTAGCGTATTCTACCGTGAGTCAAGTGTCATACATTGCCTTAGGTACTGCCTTGTTCGGTCCTGTTGGAACCATTGGTGGACTGGTGCATCTAGTACATCAAGGTGTTATGAAAATAACGCTATTTTTTAGTGCGGGTAATTACGCTGAAACGCTTGGTGTTTATAAAATTCGTGATATGAATGGAGCTGGCCGGCGCATGCCGCTAACTAGCATATCCTTTAGCATCGCCGCTTTAGGGATGATGGGTGCGCCCTTGACAGCAGGTGCTGTCACCAAATACTGGTTAAAAAATGGTGCTATAGCTGCGCAAATGGACTGGGTGGTTTGGGTACTATGGATTTCAACGGCGCTGAATGCCATATACTTCCTACCTATCTTATGGCGCCTTTGGTTGCTACCAGCACCGGCTCAGTGGCCGAGCAAAGTTACCGCCAAGAATCCTTGGCCAGTAACGCCTTGGCAATTACTGCTACCACCAGCGCTAACTGCCTTTGCAGTGGTCGCCTTTGGCATATTAGCAATGTACGATGTTGGTCCAATTGCTTGGGCGCAGTTTATTACTGATCGTGAGTATTTCAACACTGAGCCGTGATGATTTTGACTTAAATCTCTGGGTATAAGTGCATTTAAAGCGGCTGGGATTCTAATGGCTGGTGTGCCTGTTGTTAGTATCATTTTCTGAACATAATTGTTTTATCACTAAAATGGATAATCAATCGAATGTATAGAAAAATAATACTGTTAACTGTTTTTATTATCCTATCTTATGGCTTTTGGGTCAGTCCAAACCTAAAGCAGATCGCTGCGGGTGTGGCGATGTTTCTGCTGGGAATGTTAGCGCTGGAAGAAGGTTTCAAAGCTTTCACTGGTGGACTCCTAGAAAAAATTCTAAAAAAAACCACCAATAACTTATGGAAAAGCATGAGCTTTGGGATGGTAACGACCACTTTGATGCAATCGAGCTCTTTAGTTTCTATCATTGCTATCTCTTTTTTGTCTGCAGGCTTGATTACTTTGGCGTCAGGTATCGGTATTATCTTTGGTGCAAATTTAGGAACGACGACAGGCGCTTGGCTGGTCGCAGGTTTTGGCCTTAAAGTTGATATTTCGGCCTATGCGATGCCGATGTTGGTGTTTGGGGTCATTTTAATACTGCAAAAATCTAAAGAATTAAAAGGCATTGGCTATATATTGACCGGTTTAGGATTTTTATTCCTAGGTATCCATTATATGAAAGAAGGCTTTGAGCTGTTTCGTGAGCATATTGATTTAACCGCTTACGCTATGACCGGTCTCAAAGGATTGCTGATATATACCCTAATTGGTATTGTGGCAACGGTAATCATGCAATCTAGCCACGCCACATTGGTATTGATTATTACCGCCCTAGCAAGTCAGCAAATAACTTACGACAATGCTTTAGCACTGGCAATTGGCAGTAATGTAGGGACGACTATCACCGCGATAATTGGCGCGATGAGTGTGGGTGTCAACGGCAAACGGCTGGCGGCCGCGCATCTGGTTTTTAATGTGATTACCGGATTGGTGGCTATCGCCTTAATCTCACAATTAATGATTGCAGTTGATTGGTTGTCTGAGCGCCTAAACATAACTGCTGACAACTACACCCTTAAATTGGCTGTTTTTCACACCTTATTTAATTTACTGGGCGTTGTCTTGATGCTGCCTTTCATCAAGAAGCTAGGGGACGTCATCACCAAACTATTACCCGATAAAGACTATGACATTGCAGAACCTATATATCTAAAAGACTCCGCTTTAAACCTACCTGAACTTGCCGTAGAGGCGATACTTAATGAAACTCTTAATCTATATAATTACTTCTTTGGCATCCTCTGTCATGGCTTGAGTTTTAAAGTTGAAGACATCTATTCAAATACACCTATTAGAGAAGTTGTAGACTCTTTTGAAAAACCTATTCCCGTAAATCTTAATGAGGAATATACTAATAAAATCAAAGGACTCTATACAGAGATAGTCAACTTTATCGGGCGAACTGCTCACGAGAATATGTCTCAAGAGCAAAATAATGAGATGTTTGAGCTGCGCTCTGCTGGCAGAAGTATGCTAACTGGCATCAAAAATACCAAACATCTACACAAGAACTTATCCAAATATTTAAATGGCCCTAATCCCTATGTGCGCGTTGAGTACAATAAAATTCGCTATCGCTTAGGCGTTATCCTTAGAAGTCTTGCTGAAATGCAGGATGACCCAGATGAGCTGAGAACGATGATTTCGACCATTGAAGCGCTGAGAGTTGGTGTCACCCAAGCAGACCAGCAATTTATAGTCGATATCGATCAGCTCATTCGAGATAAAAAAGTCACGGGTGCTATGGCGACGTCTTTGATGAACGACAATAGCTACACCAATAACATAGCCAATCAGCTATTAGAAATTGCCGCGATTCTATTTAAGAGTGCTGATGCCAATATACATGAAGTCGAGCAAAGCTTAATGTTGGATGATCAAGAAATAGCGGATGCTATTGCCACTCGTAAAATCAAAGAACAAGGGAGTATCTGATATGAAAGCCAATGAATTGATAAAAATAGCAGAAGAATATCTGGGAGTAGAGAACAAGAAGTGTAAAGCAAAGATTAAGTACTTAAAGCAAGTCCTTAAGAAATTAAGCAAACGTGAAAAAGAGTTAGAGGTAAAGTTTGCAGAAGGTAATGGCAATAAAGAAAAAATATCTAACGAACTCGCCTTAATTCATGCGCACAGAAAAAAAGGCTTACAGCTGTTAAAACAACTTGAAGAAGAACGTAAGAAAGACAAAAAGGTTAAAAAAGAGAAAAAGTTAGAAGAATAGACCACAAAAAGCCCATCTATGCATAGACGGGCTTTGGGTTTTTCATAAAACTTATAACGGATGATTAGCTAACTAACGATTGGGCAATACATCTTTTACCATATCACGTAGGTTATGTATCGCAGTAACAGTACTATCCCAGTCGAGGCAACCATCGGTGATAGACATACCGTATTCTAAGGCATCCAAATCAGCGGTTAATTTTTGGCTACCGCCTTTAAGATGGCTCTCAATCATCATACCGATGATAGATTTATTACCGTTCTGAATTTGCTCAGCAACGTTGTTAATGACCATTGGCTGCAGGTAGGGGTCTTTACCAGAATTAGCATGACTTGAGTCGATCATAATCTTGCCACTGGTTTTGCCTTTAGCTAGTGCGTTTTCTACTTCTTCAACAGCCGTTTCATCGTAGTTAGGTTTGCCATTACCACCGCGCAATACTACGTGGGCGTAAGGGTTGCCTTTGGATTTGATGATACAAACCTTACCGTCTGATGACAGACCCAAGAAGCTATGGCCAGCTTTTACCGCTTGCATAGCATTGACAGCGACGGTCATGCCACCATCCGTACCATTCTTAAAGCCTACGGGACAAGATAAGCCTGAACTCATTTCACGATGAGTTTGGCTTTCAGTAGTACGTGCACCAATGGCTGACCAGCTGATCAAGTCTTGCATGTACTGCGGGGTATTGGGATCCAGTGCTTCGGTCGCGCAAGGCAAGCCTTTTTCATTCAAATCAATCAGTAGCTTACGAGCGGTACGCAGACCTTTTTCGATATCAAAGCTGTCGTTCATATCAGGGTCATTGATCATGCCTTTCCAGCCGACCGTGGTGCGCGGCTTTTCGAAGTAGACGCGCATCACTACAAAAATAGTGTCTTCAACCTCTTTTGCCAATATGGCCAAGCGGTCAGCATATTCGTGTGCTGCCTTAATGTCATGAATAGAGCAAGGGCCAATCACCACAAACAGCCGCTTATCTTTACCATCCAAGATATCTTGAATGGTATTACGGCCTTTTAAGACAGTATTATAGGCAGGTTCTGTCAGGGGCAGCTCAGTTTTTAGCTCAGCGGGAGTAATCAAAGGGATGAATTGTTCAATATTCACGTCATCAATATCTGCGTTATGAGTAGCTGGTGTGGTCATGATTATACGTCGTTTAGCTAATTTATAGGAATATTCATTATGCGGTGAAAAAGGCCAGTTGACAAGGGTAGTCGGCCAGTTAATTAACTGATAACTGGAATGAGGAAACTAAATTTTCGTTATGCTTGTTAGTTATTGGAACGTTTAGTCAAATTTTCGACTGTTATTTTCTGCTTGATTCGTTGACTGTCCATTATCTATTGAGGGGCTTTTTAAGCGGTCATCGGTTGCCCATAACCCTGCAATTTGGCTATTTGTATCGTCGTCACGTATGATGGCGATATAAACAGCATGACGCTAAAATAAGCAGTCATGCTTAGGGTAATATTCGTTATCGCCTAACAACAAACTGCTTGTGCTATATTTTATGTTGTCCATTATGCTTTGTTACTATTGAGAGCTTGTCATGACAGATTCTACTACCCCTCACAAACCTACTGATTTAACCTACCAAACCCATGCTCATGATGACCTGCAGCAGGTAACCGTCACGCCGCTAGTGATTGGAATTGTCGCAGGTGAAGTGTCAGGCGATAGCTTGGGTGCAGACTTTATGCAGCAAATGAATAATTTGCGCGATGATATCGTTTGGGTAGGCGTTGGTGGTACGAAAATGCAGGCACAAGGTCTACAAAGCATTTTCCCGTTATCACGCTTAGCAGTGATGGGCTTAGTGGAAGTATTGGCGCAATTACCTGACTTGCTTAAAGCCCGCCGTGAGTTGTTAAAAGCTTTTAAGACCGCTCATATCGATTGGTTTGTCGGTATTGATGCGCCTGATTTTAATCTACGAGTCGCCAAAAAACTCAAGCCCCAAGGCGTGTTCTGTGTACAGTATGTCAGCCCGTCAATATGGGCTTGGCGCGAGTCACGCATACACGGTATTAAGGAAGCGACCAATTTAGTGCTGTGTCTATTTCCATTCGAGCTATCGGTATACGAGCGTTATGACCATCCGGCGATATGTGTTGGGCATCCGCTACTAAGAACTATTGATCAACAATTAATAGACACACCAACCAATCAGCTGCGTAGTGAGCTGGTCTGGCACAACGATGGTCTGCAGCAATTTTTTATTGAGCGTTTCGATGAAGTTAGCCAGCTGATTTGTGTTATGCCGGGGTCACGGCGCGGTGAAATCACAGCTATCTTGCCACTGATGCTCGATGGTATCCAAAAGCTGATATTACTAGATCCTAAACTGTGTTTTATCATTCCAACCGTTGATCAAAATCACCAATATATCGTCCAAGATGTGATAGATAAGCGCTCAGAAAAATTGCGAGCGGCTATTGTCGTGGTCTATGATGACAGTCAGCCTGCCTTTAGCCAACAAGCGATGGCAGCATCAGATATGGTTATGCTTGCCTCGGGTACCGCCACACTTGAGGCCATGCTCCTTGAACGTCCGATGGTAGTTATTTATCAGCTAAATCAGCTGACCTATCAAATCGCCAAACGCTTGGTAAAAGTGCCCTACGTGGCGCTACCTAATATTCTAGCGGGTAAGGCGATTGTTCCTGAGCTTATCCAAGAGCAGGCGAGTGGCGAAAATATCTGCCGGACGGTTATGCAGCTGTTGCAGCCGCGCGCTTATATGGAGCAATTAAAAACCCTCGCTAGCACCAAACAAACACTACAGCAGCAAAGTAACCACGATCCTGCTAACAGCGTGATCGAGCAATGGTTTATTCAGAACAGTCGTTAATTAAATTAATAAACAAGAAATTATAAAGTTATGAGTATTGAGACCTGTCTAGAAAATCGTATTATTTCCATTAATAATGTTATTGAACACCTTGATATTAAAGGGCAGTATATTAATTTAGCAGCACCTATTGATCTGATTGGTCAACTAAACGTCTCTGAGCTGCTATCTGAACATCAAATAAACACAGATCCAAGTTTAGATAGACTAGCGCTACAAATTGGTGTCGATGAGGCAGGGCGCGGACCTTTGCTAGGCAGCGTAAATGTTGCCGCAGCGATATTACCTAGTGCTTGGTCAGGACTGATTGAAGCACAGCCGCTACAAGACACACCGCTTGCTATTCTCACAGATTCTAAACAGCTGAGTGAAAAAAAGCGCGATATCCTTTATCCGTTAGTGCAGCAGCATGCGATAGGCTATGTCGTTGCTGAGATTCCAGCGGCGGTGATTGATCAGGTGAATATCCTACAAGCAACTATGCTGGGCATGCGTTTATGTACTGAAGCGTTATTAGAGGCGATGGCCAGTCAGTTACAGTTAGCTAGTGTTATCAATGATGCGGCAGATGCGTCTAGCCAGATGCAAGCGCAAGTACTGTACGATGGTAATCGCTGTCCGGAGCTGGATTATTCCAAGCTAGCTACATTAGGCATTGAAAAATCCGCTATTGACTGCCAAGCCTGGGTAAAAGGAGATGCGCGTCATACCAGTATCGCTGCCGCCAGTATCTTAGCAAAAGTCAGCCGTGATCAGACTATGTATGAGCTGGACTCTCAACATCCACAATATGGTATTGCTAAGCATAAAGGCTATCCAACAAAAGCGCATGTGCAAGCTATCGATGATTATGGCGTCTTACCTGAGCACCGTCGTAGCTTTGGTCCAGTCAGAAGAGCGCTAGAGAATAAATAAAGTGCACCAAATAAATAATAAAATGTAAATAGAACACGGATTAAGATAGATAGCCTAAGCATATTTTAATAGTTTAAAGATAATTAACTTTAATATAATGCTTAAACATATTATTGTTTATAGGCAATTTTTTATTGAAAATGGATAAGAAAAATTTTATTATCCGTATGAAAGTATGAAAGTATGAAAGTATGAAAGTATGAAAGTATGAAAGTATGAAAGTATGAAAGTATGAAAGTTTAATAGATGATAGTCTGTCCCATATTCCTTAATGTAGCTCATTACATCACGGTATGACGCTAACTCATATCATCATGGTCAGTGTTATAGCAGTCTGCTAATAGAGGCCAAACAAAAACTAAGAGAATAGTCCATGAGGTCACTTTCATCAAGAAAAATCCTTGCCACTCTAATTTTTTCAACCATGCTATTGAGTGCATGCGGTGGAGGTTCAGACAGTGGCTCAAGTGATGTCTCTACTCCGCCAGAATCTAATGAGCCCGTAGTTCAACCTAACCTGCTGAAGCCGGATGTTGTTTTGCCAGTAAGAGATCCTGAGGTAAATATCAGTAGCGTTGATAGTAAAAACTACGATCAAGCGGCGCTAGTAGGTTCAAATTTAATTAGCCGACAAAGGCAGAGCTGCGGGCTTGGTGGGGTCGAGTATAACGAGGAGCTGACCAAAATTGCGACTCAACATGCTCAGTATATACAGTATGTGTTTTCCAACTCGACACCGACCATATTTGATGCGCATTCCGAAAATGAGATTGCCGACATCAAGAACTCGACTGGAACGAACAACCCGTTCTTTAGCGGTGTCAGTTTTGAAGAGCGCTTGCTCAAAGCCAGTTATCCCAATCTAGCTTATGGTGTCACTGAAAACATTGCACACACTAGGTCCGAAAGTTCTGCCGGTAGGGTGATATCACCTGAGTATGCCTCACATGCAATGACAAAATCACTATTGGCCGCGCCTTATCATCTGCGCATACTTATGACCCCTAATCTCAGCCAAACAGGGTCAGGTATGGTGGCGTATACTCCTCACAATAAGGCTGCAGATAAGTACCAAGGCTATGTTTTTGTCAACGCTTCAGCCGCGACCGAAAGCAGCGAAAATAATGCTGCCAATAATTTATTCACTTATCCTTGTGCTAATGTAACCGACACTAATACTGCGCTATATAATGAATCACCAAGCCCCGTCAAAGGAACAGGACGCAACTTACGAACAGATCCTATCGGACAGCCTGTCTATATCAGAATGCCAGCAGCCAAAACGATCCGTGTGAGCAATATTAAGTTTCACGATGTTCAGCGTAATGTAGATGTGCCAACGAACTTGCTTGATTATCGCCAAGACCCACATAAAGGCACTACCTCTGAGCTACCAAAAAACGAAGCATTTATTCTACCGCTTACCGATGCGCTCGAAAGCTGTGAAATCAAACGCACTACAGATCAAAGCCAGCAATGCGGGCTTTATGGCAATAGTGAATATAGAGTCAGCTTCGATGTCCTAGTAGATAATAAGGATTCGATTAATAAATCATTTACCTTTAAGACTGGCAATGTTAATTATTAAATAACGGCGCATTAGCTATTAGAAGTGTTTAAAAAGATGAATCCGGCTGCTCTAGAAACTCCTTTTCTGCAGCAGTCGAGGTTCGATTAAGTGCCGCATTACGGTGCGGATAACGTCCAAACTGCTCAATAATTGCTTGGTGAGCATGAGCAAAGTCCATTGAAACGGTATCATCTAGCTGCTCAAATAGAGATAAATAGCGTTCCTGAATCGCTGCTGATTCTGAATGCATAAATGGCATAATCATAAACTGACGCCATTTCCATGGTAGGTCGTTAAAGGCAGTCTGATGAATGGCTTCTTGCGCTAGTACTAATGCCATCTTATCTTGCCCAAAGGCCGATGCTTGCCCCCGACATAGATTACGCGAAAACTGATCTAACACAATAATCTCCGCTAAGCGTCCGGCTAAGTCAGTAGTCAAATCATCAGTATTGGTATAAGCTTCGATTTCTAACTGCCCCTCAGTACGCCGCCAATGTACGCATTCGCCCTGAGATGCTGCCTGCCATATCTCGCCAAACTTATCAGCGATTTTCTGATCAAACTTATCGTCTTTTAAAAACCAATAGGGCTCATTATCTTTATCGAACCAAAAGTCTAATACAGCGCGAGCATCAGAATGAAGGTAGTCTAAGTTGAGATCAGTTGAATCAAGCTGGGTTGAATCAGGCTGTTTTATCGAGGTAGAGTAATCGGTTGATAGAGACATAAACTATTCTAATGACGATGAATTTGTACTACTATAGCGCAATTATCTAGTCGCGTCATAACGCCGCCAATTATTGTGTATACTTCGTGAGTTTTCGCTTGTCTTTATCATCACTACTACGACAGTTATGCCTCTCATCAATATAAAAAGCTATTAGGTTATTCATTATGAATTCATCATCTACTGTAAAACGGATAAACGTACCAACCCCTTATTATTTGCTTGATGAGGCCGCAATTGTGGCTAATATGCAGATTATTGCTCGTCTATGTGAGCTATCCGGTGCGAAGGCGTTATTGGCGCTAAAATGCTTTGCTACGTGGGGCGTTTTTGACGTGATGCAACCGTATTTACATGGTACGACTTCATCGTCCCTTAATGAAGTGCGCCTAGGATATGAGACTTTTAGCAAAGGCAAAGACACAGGTAGTGACAGTGAGGATAAAAAAGAAACTCATGCCTACAGCGTGGCTTATAGCGAGGATGAAATCCCTGAAGTGCTCAGCTATGCTGATAAGATTATTTTTAATTCTATTTCACAATTAAATGCTTTTAAAGACCAAGCGAAGGCGAAAAATGTTCCAGTAGGGTTGCGGTTGAATCCTAAAACCAGTAATTCATCATTTATCATTGCTGATCCTGCGCGTCCTTTTAGCCGTCTTGGTGAGCATAACAAAGACAGTATCGCAGCGGTGCTGAAAGACATCACTGGAGTTATGATTCATAACAACTGCGAGAACGACAGTTTTGAATCCTTTAGTGACAGCTTGGCTGATATCGAAGCTAAGTTTGGCGACATTTTACAGCAGTTGGACTGGGTCAGCTTAGGCGGCGGTATTCACTTTATCGCCCCTGATTATCCACTTGAACACTTAGCACAGCGTTTGAAAACCTTTAGCGAAAAGTATAGCGTGCAAGTCTATCTAGAGCCAGGTGAAGCCAGTATTCATGGCGCTGGCACGTTGGTCACGACGGTTTTAGACGTTTTGCATAATGAAAAAAATATAGCAGTAGTGGATTCTTCTATTGAAGCGCACATGCTCGATTTGCTGATTTATCGCGAGTCCGCACCGATAGGGGCTATTAACGGTAAGCCAATTAGTATCGCGCCTATTGACATTGACCATAATAATAGTGCTCATACTAATAATATACCAACAACTGATCAAGCTAAGTCAGCTGATAGTACAATTATCTGTGGTCGCTCTTGCTTGGCAGGTGATATCTTTGGCGAATATGCATTGCAAAAATCCTTACAAATTGGCGATAAAATTTCCTTTGGTAATGCTGCTGGCTATACGATGGTTAAGAAGAATTGGTTTAATGGCGTCAATATGCCCGCGATTGTGATTCGTCGCCTTGATGGCAGTATTAAGGTTCAGCGTGAGTTTAATTATCAAGATTACAAGGCCAGCTTGTCTTAAGATTTTCTTAGCTTAAGGTTTTTTTAAAATTATCAGCTTTGTGACTTTCGCAAATAGCAAGGTTTCACTGATTTGCTAATTATTGCCGAAAGATGGGTAAAAATTGTTATAATTGCTACGGGCAAAAGCAGGTGAAGTTGCTCGTCGGGTGCGTGGGTTTTCCTCGGTCTTCCTTTTTAATTCACGCATATCATTCACTCGTTTCTGTTTTGAATAGCCAAGACCATGGTGGTGACAGGGACACAAAGGAGGATTGTTGTATTGAAATCAACTCAACATACCAAGAATACCAATCAAGCTAAAAAAGACGTACTCATTATCGGTGCTGGCGGCGTCGCACAAGTGGTCGCACATAAATGTGCGATGAATAACGACGTACTTGGTGCGATTCATATCGCCTCACGCACGCAAGCCAAATGCGATGCTATCGCCAAAAGTGTACGGGATAAAAATAGCTTTAAGCAATCCGCTACCTTACATACACACCAAATCGATGCCATGGATATTCCAGCGCTGACACAGCTGATTCAAGATACGGGTATTCAAATCGTGATTAATGTTGGTTCGCCTTTTATTAATATGAGCGTACTAGAAGCCTGTATAGAGACTGGCGTCGCTTATATCGATACTGCTATCCATGAAGATCCGCGCAAAATTTGTGAGACCCCGCCATGGTATGACAACTATGAATGGCAGCGTAAACAGCGCTGTGCGGATAATAATATCACCGCCATCTTAGGCGCAGGATTTGATCCCGGCATGGTTAACGCTTATGCCAGACTCGGCTACGACATGATGGATGCAGGCTCGGTCACTGACATTGATATCATCGACATTAATGCCGGCGACCACGGAAAATACTTCGCGACTAACTTCGACCCTGAGATTAATTTCCGTGAATTCACGGGTACGGTTTACTCATGGCAAGACAGTAAGTGGCAATCCAACAAGATGTTTGAAGTTAAACGTACGGATGATTTCCCCGTCGTTGGCGTGCAAAATAGCTATCTAAGCGGTCATGACGAGATTCATTCATTATCAGCCAATTTAGATGTGCCAAACATTCGCTTTTGGATGGGCTTTGGTGAGCATTATATTAATGTTTTCACTGTCCTTCAAAGCTTAGGTTTATTGTCCGAACAGCCCGTAACGACCGCTGAAGGCTTAGAAGTCATCCCACTAAAAGTCGTCAAAGCAGTCCTACCTGATCCAAGCTCACTGGCGCCAAACTATACGGGCAAAACCTGTATTGGTGACAAGGTTAAAGGTAAGAAAGACGGAGTTGATACTGAGGTATTTATCTATAATATCTCAGATCATAAAGAGGCTTTTGAGGCAATGGGCAGTCAAGGCATCTCTTATACTGCTGGCTTGCCACCGGTTGCCGCTGCCATACTTGTCGCTACTGGTGAGTGGGATGCGGGCAAAATGGTCAACGTTGAAGAGCTTGATGCCAAACCGTTTATTAATCTATTAAATGAGATTGGCTTGCCGACTCGTATTCAAGATGTGGATGGTGATAGAGCGCTGGCGTTTGATATTTAAGTAACTAGCTATAAGTAACTAGCTAATCGGTATAAAAAAAGCCTGTCTGACTTAATATAGAAGTCAGATGGGTTTTTTATGGATTTTCCTTAAGGTATAAGTTTTTAAAATAGGATAGGGGAGCCAATCTCGCCATCCGCTATTATCTACTTAGCTAGGCGGGAAGTGACACGGTTTGCAGTTTTTATATTGGTTCTAGCAGAAACGTCGTATTACTTTTCATGCTTGTCATGTTTCAAACTCTTTCACATACATAGTGGGTTGCGCTATGACTGTACCCACGCTATAGACTCTAACTTTTGGTCCCAATCAAATTCCATTCGATCAGCAGTAGCGTAAGCTGTCTGTGCATCAACTAACTTTTCTACGCAGTATAAACTTGCATGAATACCCGAACTAATACCTCCTGAAGTCACCAAACTAGATTTTTCATCACTTGCATCTACATAGCGTTTGTTAGCGATGACTTTGATATCAGGATAGGCCGTATTTAAATGATCTAAATCCATCCAATGCGTTGTCGCTTTTTTGCCCGAAAGCAATCCAGCCTCAGCCAATAAGAATACTCCTGTGCATACTGAAAGCGTGAGCTCAACATTGTTTGATTGGGCAGCTATCCAGTTAATAACAACAGGATTCTTTATTTCTATGGTTTCAGCTCCATAGCCGCCAGGTATGATCAGTACATCTAAAGTTGGATGAGTGTCAAAAGTATAATCGGGAATTACTTTTAGTCCGTTTCTAGCGCTTATGGGTGTTTGATATTGAGCAATAGTAACGACCTTAAAAATTTTTCCCCCTAATTCCGCATTCTCCACTAGTGAAAACACTTCGAATGGCCCTGCAAAAGCAAGCACTTCTACTTCATTAAATAATAGAATACCAACGGTACGTTTTGATTTCATAGTAGATCCTAAGTGAATGAATAAAGAGTTATTAATGAATGGGCAGCGACCTGTACTGTACTGAGAGGGACAATGTCTATTATATTTTTTTAATTAAGCAAATATAGTTGATAATGTCTGCTATAGTTAACTAAGAGTTGAGTTAATTTAGCTAAGCCATTACTATCAAGAATATCACTATCAAGGATGATAGTAGCGTGTCATTGAACTGATACTATCTATAAGCAAGGAGCTTTTATTTATGGAATTTGATTATATTATCGTTGGCGGCGGATCAGCAGGATGTGTCTTGGCAGGCCGCTTGTCAGAAGATCCCAGTATCAATGTCTGTCTATTAGAATTTGGCGGTGACGGCAAAGACCTTGCAGTGCGTGTTCCTGCAGCCGTTATTATGATGATGCGTGACAAGCCGGTGAAAATAAACAACTGGTGCTTTAGTACGGTGCCGCAAACTCACCTTAATAACCGTCTTGGCTATCAGCCGCGTGGGCAATGTCTGGGTGGCTCATCAGCTATTAATGCAATGATCTACACCCGAGGTAGCCACAAGGATTATGACCGCTGGGCTGACTTGGGTTGTGACGGTTGGGGGTATGATCAGTTACTCCCTTATTTTAAAAAATCAGAAAACAACGTTCACGGCGCAGATGAGCATCACGGCGATAGCGGACCTCTGCATGTCACTGAACTACTCAGTCCTCGCCCTATCTCTAGCGCCTTTGTTGATGCGTGCGTCGCCAATGGAATTGACCACAATACTGACTTTAATGGGGCCAAGCAAGACGGTGCCGGTCTGTATCAAGTCACCCACTTTCATGGGGACAAGCAAGGGGAGCGTTGCTCAGCTGCTGCTGCCTATCTGCATCCCTTTGAGGATCGCCCGAATCTTACTATTGTTACGGGCGCAATGGCATCACATGTCCTAATAGAAGATCAGCGGGCAACAGGCATGGTCTATCATAAGAGCGGCGAAGAATACACCATCAAAGCCCGTTCAGAAGTTATCTTGTGTGCAGGAACGTTTGGCTCACCAAAGATATTGATGCTATCAGGTATTGGCCCTAAAGATCATTTGCAAGAACACGGCATTAAGGTGGTCTATGACTCGCCCAATGTCGGTGAAAACTTGCAAGATCATCTCGACGTGGTCTTTGATTATGAGGTGAATACTAAGGATGTGTTTGGACTTGGCTTTGGTGCAGTGGGTAAATTGTTAAAGGCCTCGAGTCATTGGAGGAAAGACGGTACTGGGCTGTTGTCAACCAACTTTGCTGAGTCAGGTGCTTTTTTTAATGCTAAAGATGAGACACCAGAGGGTTGGCCAGATACCCAGCTACATTTTGTTATTTCTCGAGTGATTGATCACGGACGTTCACTGAAGTGGGGTTATGCCGTCTCTATCCATAGCTGTTACTTGCGACCTGAAAGTCGGGGTACAGTCAAACTGGCCTCTACAGACCCCAGCGCGGCACCACTAATCGATCCCAACTATTTGTCTCATCCAAAAGATGTTGAGTATATGATGGCAGGTGCCGAGCGCACCCGTGAGATTATGACGGAGGCACCGATGGCAAAATACGTCACCGAAGACTACGCGGCGCCTTATATTGAAAAGGACGGTTTGTTAGGCTATATACGGAACAAATCGGATACTATTTATCATCCAATAGGGACGTGTCGCATGGGTTCGGACAGCCAGTCGGTTGTGGATATAGACCTCAAAGTCAGAGGCGTTGACGGACTACGTGTGGTTGATGCTTCGATTATGCCCACGCTAATCAGTGCCAATACCAATGGCCCAACCATCGCTATTGCCGAAAAAATGGCTGACCAGATTAAGGCTGAGCATGCGGCTATTGCTCGCCCGACGAAGGATGAACACGCTAACTCGGTCAAGGTTAAAGAGCCTGCTTTTGCATAATGTTATTTTATGAGAATGGATCAATTTTCAAGATTTAGATTTAAAAAAAGCTTTCCAGTATCTCTATACAGAACTGGAGAGCTTTTTTAATTCAGTTTTGTATATTTAGTACCGTCTCACTTTATATAGGCTAATGAGGTATAAGACAGTCACTCTTGATAGTCCTAACCTACAGTTGACTTCAATATCAAAGGTCTGACATTCATAAAATCAAACAGACTGTTTGATATACTAATAAGTCGAGAAACAATCTATATTTACATTAAGGAGGGGGTGTTATACCAATCCCAATAATTAAAGTTGTGCCCAAGTTCGAGTAGTCAAGGAGCGAACCCTCTCTGGCTGCTCAAGCAACTTATTCCAAGCACAGCAAGCCGCATCAACAATAGACTCATAGCTCTCA
>NZ_CAJHBI010000024.1 GCF_904846605.1 Psychrobacter sp. 72-O-c | reverse complement strand
GCCACCTGAGGTTTTAGCGGCTACTGTTGCGATAGCAGCAGTAAGGGTGGTTTTACCATGGTCAACGTGTCCAATAGTACCGACGTTGACGTGTGGCTTGTTGCGTTCAAACTTGGCCTTTGCCATGAGTTATTCCTCTTTATTTGGGGTTCAGCGCTTAATCAGCGTTAATACTTTTAGTATTTATACAAATATTAAGCCAATACTGACCACATTAAGACAGTTGTTAAAAGGGTGCACATGCAGTGTGCAGATATTATAAGAAAATTACGGCCAATAACAAGTCTTTTAACAAGTTATTGCCGTATTCTCAAATGACAATACAAAGATATACTCTATATTGCCATAATTAATTGGCTTTTAATTATTCGTCGCCATCTTTAGTGTTGAACTTAGAGATGATTTCAGCAGCAACTGATTTTGGAATTTCAGCGTACTTTTGGAATTCCATTGAGTAGGTTGCACGGCCTTGTGACATTGAGCGCATCTGAGTAGCATAGCCAAACATTTCTGCTAATGGTACTTCAGCGCGGATATGCTTAGTACCACCAGGCAGATCTTCCATACCTTGAACCATACCACGACGGCGGTTTAGATCGCCCATGATATCGCCCATGTAATCTTCAGGGGTTTCAACTTCAACTTTCATGACTGGCTCAAGTAGTGCTGGATTAGCAGCTAAGAAGCCTTTTCTGAAAGCGATAGAACCAGCCATCTTAAATGACAACTCATCCGAGTCAACGTCATGATAAGAACCATCATATAAGGTGGCTTTTACGCCAACGATTGGATAGCCAGCTAGGACGCCGTTTTTCATGCGCTCTTGAATTCCTTTATCAACCGCACTATGGAATTCTTTTGGTACCGTACCACCAACCACTTCTTCAGCGAATTCATATAACACTTCGCCTGCTGGATCCATAGGTTCAAGACGTAGCCAAACATGACCGAATTTACCACGACCACCGGTTTGACGTACGAATTTGCCTTCTTGTTGGACAGTCTCACGAATCGTTTCGCGATAAGCAACCTGTGGGGCACCAATGTTGGCTTCAACACCAAATTCACGCTTCATACGGTCAACAAGAATTTCTAAATGCAGCTCACCCATACCACTGATGATAGTCTGGCCAGATTCTTCGTCAGTATGCACACGGAACGATGGATCTTCTTTCGCTAAACGACCTAAAGCAATTGACATTCTTTCTTGGTCAGCTTTGGTCTTAGGTTCAACCGCTAGACTAATAACTGGATCTGGGAATTCCATACGCTCAAGGGTGATTACGTTGCTTTCGTCGCATAGTGTGTCACCAGTCGTCACATCTTTCATGCCGACTAAAGCGGCGATATCACCGGTACGAATTTCTGAAAGCTCTTCTTGAGTGTTCGCCATCATCTGAACGATACGACCAACGCGCTCACGTTTCATTTTAACGGGATTATAAACGCTGCTGCCTTGCTTTAGAACACCTGAATAAACACGAACGAAGGTTAAGTTACCGACGAACTTATCATTCATAATTTTAAAAGCAAGTGCTGAGAAAGGTGTGTCATCTGAAGCTTCACGGAAGCCTTCGCTTTCTTCTTTATCGTTAAGAATACCTTTAATAGCAGGTACGTCTATTGGCGCTGGTAGATATTGAATAACCGCATCCAACATCTTCTGTACGCCTTTGTTTTTGAAGGCAGTACCACAAAGTAGCGGAATGATTTCGTTAGCAATAGTCAACTGACGAATAGCGCCATTAATTTGCTCTATAGACAACTCACCATTGTCTAAGTACAAGTTCATAAGCTCTTCTGATGCTTCCGCAGCATTTTCTACGAGATATTCGCGATACTCTTCCGCTTTTTCTTGAAGTTCAGCTGGAATTTCACGCTCTTCGTATTCCATACCTTGAGACGCTTCGTCCCAATAAAGAGCTTTCATAGTGACTAAATCAACCACGCCTTCGAAATCATCTTCTTTACCAATTGGGATAACCAAAGGTACTGGCTTGCCGCCTAGACGGGTTTTGATTTGTTCAATAACGCGATAAAAATCAGCACCAACGCGATCCATTTTGTTCACGAAGGCAAGACGCGGTACTTTATATTTGTTTGCCTGACGCCATACGGTCTCAGACTGTGGCTGTACACCACCTACTGCACAGTAAACCATGCACGCACCATCAAGTACCCGCATAGAGCGTTCAACTTCAATCGTGAAGTCAACGTGACCTGGGGTGTCAATGATATTGATACGATGTTCATCAAACTGCTTAGCCATACCTGACCAAAAGCAGGTAGTTGCCGCTGACGTAATGGTAATACCGCGCTCTTGTTCTTGCTCCATCCAGTCCATGGTGGCTGCGCCATCATGTACTTCGCCAATTTTGTGACTGACACCGGTATAGAACAAAACACGCTCAGTAGTAGTCGTCTTACCAGCATCAATGTGCGCGGAGATACCAATATTGCGATAGCGCTTTAGGGGGGTTATACGAGCCATAGTGTTTTCCTAAGGAAAGTCGTTTATGTATTAATGTTTTTGGGGTCTCTACATTATATCCTGCAAAAGCAATCGGCTTTGGCATCTTACTGATTAATGAACCTAATACGGACAAAAAAGAGTAAATACTAAGAATATAGTGGCATTGGATTTAAGACAAAATCATCATGATAGATGTCCGCCATCTCAGCTGGTTGATGACATAAGTCACTCAGTAGCTAAATTAACGATGGCGGCAACCAATAGAATAAATAAACAATATAGTTATAAATTTCAAATGGGCGCCGGTCAACCAAATCCACAACTAATTGTGTCTGATTGACCAAGGCTTAAAGTCTTAAGCGACCTTAGAAGCGGTAATGTGAGAATGCTTTGTTAGCATCTGCCATGCGGTGAACTTCATCACGCTTTTTCATAGCATTACCTTTGCCTTCTGATGCATCACTCAATTCGCCTGCAAGACGTAGAGCCATTGATTTCTCAGAACGCTTAGCAGCGGCTTCAGCCAACCAACGCATAGCCAATGCAGTACGACGGGAGGGGCGTACTTCCATTGGTACTTGATAGGTAGCACCACCGACGCGGCGAGCTTTTACTTCTACCATTGGGCGAACATTTTCGAGCACTTCTTCGAAAAAAGTTACTGGATCTTCGATGTTACGCTTTTGGCTTACGGTCTCAAGAGCACCGTAAACGATACGCTCAGCAGTAGATTTTTTACCATCACTCATTATGTGGTTAATGAATTTGGCGATGACTTGGCTACCAAACTTAGGATCCGGTAGGATCTCACGGGTAGCTACGACGCGACGTCTTGGCATAATAAATTTCCTTATCTTCAGGAGAGTCTGACATTCATAATCTCATACTGGCATCAATATATTATGAGCGAGTAAAAGTTATCAGTCAGCCTTACTGCATGGTGGTGTGTTATGGCGGCAGTTTAATTAAATAAAATGCTCAAACCGCTAACATCAAACCCATGCACAGTTAATAGGTAGTACAAATAGACACTAAGTTAATATTATTGCTAATATTAAACTTTAGGTTTCTTCGCACCATATTTAGAGCGACCTTGCTTACGGTCTTTTACGCCAGCGCAATCTAGTGCACCGCGAACAGTGTGATAACGTACACCTGGTAGATCTTTTACACGACCACCGCGGATAAGAACAACACTGTGCTCTTGTAAGTTATGACCTTCGCCGCCGATGTAGCTTGATACTTCATAGCCTGAAGTCAAACGTACACGACATACTTTACGCATGGCAGAGTTAGGTTTTTTGGGCGTGGTAGTATATACACGAGTACATACACCGCGACGTTGTGGGCACGCTTGCAACGCAGGAACTTTTGACTTTTCCTTGATTGTTTTGCGACCCTTACGAATCAATTGGTTAGTTGTTGCCATAAGGCATGCTTCTCCCGTTTGGTATAAAACAAAAAAATGGGCTAATCCACCAGCCATCTAACGTTATACGTAGATTTTTGGGGTACCCATTTTTAGGACAGTGTATTATAAAGATATGTTGTTGCAATTTCAACCACTTATAGGCATTTTTACTTTACAACGTTCAATATATATGCATTAAGTATACGCTAATATTGACTAGCAATACAGCTAAGCCTGAGCAGTTACAATAAGCAGCTAACGATATAAACCTATAACTTCTATAAATTTGTCAATCGTTATGCGTTAAATGGTGATATTGTCTTATTTTTCAAGATATTATTGAGGATTATTAGAAACTATCTTCTCCAACAAGTCTTTTCTTAAGACAACACCACCTATTATCAACATTGTTTATTGATTTTTGATGGCTATTTCTTTGCAGCTACCTTTTGCTCATTATCAGCAGTTTTTTTGCTATCTGATTTTTTGTTATCACCAGATTCATTAGTTTTATTTGATTGCTTGTCGGCTGCTTTATCTGAGTTTTTTTCTGACTGTTTATCAGTCTTGCTGTCTGAGTCTTTTTGCTCAGCGTCTGTGGTTTTACTAACTTCTGCTTCGCTACTACTATCGTCAGTAATTGCCCGATTGGCAAGCTTGGGTTCTGGTGCAAAGGTAGCTTGTGCGACCCCAATGACTTCATCAATTAAGCCACTGTTATAACGCATGCCTACTGCAACGGCAGTTACCGGTAACAGGCGGCGTATCCAAGTTAAATCAATTTGATCCAAATCGATACCTACTTGTCCCGCAATGTTATCTACTTGTTCAGCATAGAAGTTGACGTTCTTATTTTTAAGTCCCAAGTTTCTAAGCTCACTGTGTAGGCCACGGCTTTGCGCATTATCAAGTAAGCCCTTACCCATTCCAATACCCGCTAACAGTGCTTGTTTTTCTTGCATTTTACTCAAATCAGCATTAGAGAGTAGCTCATAAGCCATTTTTATACCTTGTTTACCGGTCAGTGGTTTATTATAAACCGCCGCCAACTGATAGACGGTACGTAAAGATACCAATAGTAACCATAAAGTATCCGCCAATAGACCTGGCAGACCCGCTAAACCGGTCAAGCCACCTAGAGTTGCTAGGGCTCGATTTTGATTGGCAATATCGGTCGCTAACGCATAACGTTGCTCGTCGTCTAATGTGGCAATATCAGCGAACCGATGCTCCGCTGGCAAATCTAGCTGGCTCCAATTAGCGGCCAATTTTGCTACTTGTACAAAGGCGCCATCAATCACCGATTGAAACAAACTATCAGGGACTACTTTTTTGGCATACTTACCATAAGTTGCAAAGCGTGTACCAATTAATTGCTGAGTCGTTTTTAGCGTTTGCTCACGGAATAAGTCTTGCTGATAATCCTCATCCCCTAAATCTACTGCTTTATATTGACGTGGCTTGCCCGTTTTGGCATTGACGTTATCGATTAATGAACCGACACGCTCGAGATTACTACGGGTAAAGTGACCAACTGCGCTAATACCTTGAAAAAGAGTGCTACGCTTTGCCATTGTTATATCCTTAGTATAATGATTGTTATCGTTAAAGTGTTTTGGTTGAAAAGTAATACGATTAAAAAACTTAAATCCGAGCAGCCTTTAAGGTTTTAATAAACGCAAAATTAGTTTGGCTTAGAATAAGGTTATTACTCTAGCTGTTTTTTCACTGTAATGTCAGTGCGAACAATGTTATTACTATCGTGAAATTTGTATCTAAAAGTATGACTTATTTATAATTATAAACGCCACGCCTATCCTCTTCGTCTCATTTACCTCTAATGTTCCTGCTGTTTTTTTAAGTCTGATTATAGCTGATAGTCTGTTTCTCGAAAGCAATTAAAGAAACCTATTCAAATTGCCTAAAAAATTTAGCGGTATTTTTACCATTATTTTGTACTTGAGCAAGGATTTTGAACCCTTGATACGTTATCATAACGTGAATTAAGGTATGATTGATTTATTATTTAGATAATTTCTAGTCTTGTTACTACCCGATTAAGTCATTCAAAAAAGTACTTATAGTTAAAAACTATTTATAGACAAGCAGTAGAAGCAATCATTAGCAAATCGTTATTATAAGGAATAGAATATGCGCCGAGTTGTTATCACTGGAGCAGGGATTGTCTCTTGTATCGGACATGATTTAGACGCCGTTACTACTGCCCTAAAACAAGGGCAATCTGGTATTACCTTCAATGAATCTTATGCTGAGCATGGATTTAAATCGCAAGTTAGTGGCAGCATTGATAAAGCCGCCCTTGATACTTCTGGTATTGACCGTAAACTCAAGCGTTTTTTTAGTGACGCCAGTCTTTATGCTTATGTAAGCGCACTAGCCGCTATTAAGCAATCTGGCTTAACACTTGAGACCATCAATAATAACCCGCGCGTGGGTGTGGTTGCAGGCTCGGGCGGCGCATCAACAGAAGGTGTGGTCACCGCAGTAGACGCCATGCGCGAAAAAGGTCTGCGCGGTGTTGGAGCGATGGCGGTACCAAAAACCATGAGCAGCTCAGTATCCGCAGCGCTAGCGACTGGCCTTAAAATACAAGGCGTCTCCTACTCTATCTCTTCTGCTTGCGCAACTTCAACTCATTGTATCGGTCATGCCGCTGAGTTAATCCAGCTGGGCAAAGCAGACGTTGTGTTAGCGGGTGGTAGTGAAGCTGAGGACTGGACACAGTCTTGTATGTTTGATGCTATGGGTGCGATGAGTACGCAATATAATGACGTGCCCAAACAATCCTCGCGTGCTTATGATAGAGATCGCGACGGTTTTGTAATTGCCGGTGGTGGTGCGATGGTGGTGGTTGAAAGCTTAGAGCATGCGCAAGCTCGCGGTGCCAATATCTTGGCTGAAATCGTTGGTTATGGCGCTAGCTCGGATGGTGCGGAAATGGTCGCCCCGAGTGGTGAAGGTGCCATACGTTGTATGCAGCAAGCATTAGATCAAGCTGGTTTAAAAAGCGTTGATTATATCAATAGTCATGGTACCAGTACGCCATTAGGAGACATTACTGAACTTAAGGCCATTGCGGAAGTGTTTGGTGCTGATGCTAGTACTGAGGGTGCTTCTAATTCTAAAGCATCTGTTCCGCCTATCAGCTCAACCAAATCAATGACCGGTCATAGCTTAGGCGCAGTTGGAGCACAAGAATTAATCTATTGCCTACTGATGCTACAAGAAGACTTTATTGCCCCAAGTATTAATATTGAAAATTTGGATTCAGCTGCCGAGGGCTTTGATATTGTCACCGAAAAGCGTGATCATAAACTTGAAACTCTAATGAGCAATAGCTTTGGCTTTGGCGGTACCAATGCGACCTTAATTATCAAAAAATTCAACGTCTAATATATGATCGTAACTGATAACATTCAACAAACTCAATCATCAACGCCAGCTATGAAAATTAGCTGGCGTTTTGGTGACCTGCCAGCTTCAGAATTGCTGCCGGTATTGCAACAGCATTTAACTGCTCAGGATACTGATGCGCAATGGCAACTGGTATGGTTAAATAATGATGGACGACCAGTGATTGGCTTGCTGCCTAAAGTGGCGTGGTGTGTTTATTTTAATAATACTGATACCAATCGCAATCGCAATCGCAATCGCAATTCATCTGATCCCACTTCTACCGATACGCAATCATTTACTTATAAAGTGATCAAAAATTGTCGTGATAATAATTCTGTAACGACAACCTATATGAGTTATGCAGACTGGCAGGATGAGTTAATTACTTATAGCAAAGCTTTTGAAGCTGGCAATAGTAGTGCTCCGACTTCAATACATGAAGAAGGTGAGAAGCCCAGCTACTATCACGGTCTTATTGGCTTTATTGGTTATGATATTGCTGCCCATGAGCTAAGTCCAGCCGCTGACATTCCACAAACATCACAACCTTGTGCGGTTATAGGACATTATGATATTTATCTGACGCCGACGGATGCTACTAATAGTAGTGGAACCGGTTGGGATTTAAACGTTAGAACCAGCAATACGGACCCTGACAATGAAGCAGAAAACCCGCTTGTAACAGCGCTTATATCCTATTTAAATACGTTGGATAAAACTCTGTCTAATAGTAACCGTTCCAATAAGCAAATGCCTGAAACAGAATCCAAACTTGCACCGTTAATATTAACTGCGCAGTGGAGTAAGCTCGACTATCGGCAGGCATTTGAGCAGACCCAAAATTATTTAAAGCTGGGTGATTGTTATCAGATCAATCTTACGCAAGCGTGGCGAGGTCAGTTTGATAACTCGCGCGGCGATGTTGAAACAACAACGATACTTCTTGATTATTTGCCTGCCCTACACCGCAACACCCAAGCGCCATTTGCAGGGTATTTAGGGATTGATCGTTCAGACCAACCGACATTAAGCTTTGAGCTATTAAGTTGTTCACCGGAGTTATTTTTTACCTTCATTAAAGACGCTAAGACTGGCAAGCATCATATTCGTACCAAACCTATTAAGGGCACAATACCGCGCGGTATTAACACTGAGCAAGACTTGGCACTAAAGCAGCAACTGACTGATAGTAACAAAGACCGCGCTGAGAATGTCATGATTGTGGATTTATTACGCAATGATTTGGGTAAATATGCCAAGATCGGTAGCGTAAAAGTACCGCAACTATTCACGATTGAAAGCTTCAGCAACGTCCATCATATGGTCAGCACCATTACCGCTGAGCTAAAAGAAGACAGTCATCCTTTGGCGGTATTATTTGGCAGCTTACCAGCAGGGTCAATTACCGGTACGCCCAAAAGGCGCGCGGTTGAGATTATCTCTGAATTAGAAGCAGCGCCGCGCGGTGGCTATTGCGGTACCCTGGGCTATATGAATTTTGATGGTAGCGGTCAGTGGAATGTCCTGATTCGTACCCTGCAAGCCGACACCTCAGCAAGTAATACAGGACAAGTCAGTTTATGGGCGGGTGGCGGTATCACTATCGCCTCAGATTGTGACGCTGAATATCAAGAATGTCTCGATAAAGTCGGCAATTTACTTAATGTATTAAAGCAAGAAGCTGTCGCTAAATAGTCAGACATTAAATTATAAAACGTCGTTAGTTGATAGAAAGATTAAGTCGCTAGGTCAGTGGGGTCGGTAGTCCACCCAGCATTTCAGGACAGATGGGCACAATCCTGAGTTTACCGCTAAGTTGCGTTAATAAATCACTATCTGCCAGCTGCGCATGATTGCCATCGTAGCGAACACGCTGACCTAGCAGACAAGCACTGACTAAGATGGTTTCTTTTACCTTAATAGACATTTTTAACTGCTGATTAAATCCGTATCGTCAGGGGTTTGCATGCCTCTTACCGTATTGATGAGACGCTCATGTTGTGCTGCCGTACCAATAGTAATACGTAAATATTCTTGAATGCGTGGTTTATCAAAATGGCGCACGATAATGCCTTGCTCACGTAGTGTGTTGGCCACGTCACTAGCGTTACCATCTTTAGGACGCACAAAGATAAAGTTTGCATGTGACGGCAATACTTTATAACCCAATTCTGTCAGCTGGGCAGTCAATGACTCACGTAATTCGATAACCTGCTGGCAGGTTTGCTCAAAATATACGGTATCTAATACGCTAGCTCTTGCCCCTGCTTGTGCCAACTTATCTAATGGATAGCTGTTGAAGCTATTCTTCATACGAGTCAGCGCTGCGATTAACGACACGTTGCCGAATGCCATTCCTACTCGTAAACCAGCAAGCGAACGTGATTTTGAAAAGGTTTGAGTCACTAGAAGATTATCAAACTCATTAATTAAACTCACTGCTGAAACCGCAGTGTCTGAACTGTCCGAGTCTAGATGCGCAAAATCAATATAAGCCTCATCAATAACAATCACGGAATTAGAATGCTCACTAGCTAGCTTACGAATATCGCTTAGCGATAATAGTAGACCCGTTGGGGCGTTCGGATTGGCGATGATGATACCGCTACAAGGCTGACGATAAGCATCAGGATCAACACTAAAATCTGCTTCAAGGGCAATCTGTACCAGCTCGATGCCAAAGGTCTGTGCATAAACAGGATAAAAACTATAGCTGATATCTGGCGCTAAGACTGGTCGCTCTTTAAGGAAGAAGCTAGCGAATATTAGTGCCAATACTTCGTCTGAGCCGTTACCGACAAATACCTGATTGATATTTAAGTCATATAACTGGGCTAATGCTGCTCGCAAATCATCCGATTCAGGTGCAGGATAGAGACGTAATTCATCAGCTTGCTGCGCTAAAACAGCAGTGATGGCCTCCCCTACTTTTGGTGAAGGTGGAAATGGATTTTCATTGGTATTTAGTTTGCATAAGTTGTCATGCTGAGGCTGCTCACCGGGCACATAAGGTGATAGGTTGCGCGCTTTGGCTGACCACAATCTGGTGTCTATCTTTGGTTCACTCATAAGTTATCCTACTAATAGCTATATAGATGTTCATGAAATAGGTTTAACAACAGCTTAAAAAGCTAAAATGTATTACTGATAACGATAGCGAGCTGAGCGTGCATGCGCTTCTAAATCTTCGCGCTGCGCTAAAATGTCTGCGGTCTCAGCGAGTGGTTTACTACCACTTTCACTACAATAAATAATAGATGATTTCTTTTGAAAGTCATAAACGCCAAGTGGCGAAGAAAAACGCGCGGTACCTGAAGTCGGCAATACATGATTGGGTCCGGCACAGTAATCACCAATTGCCTCTGGCGTATGGCGTCCCATAAATATAGCACCAGCATGACGAATACTATCAAGTAGCGCATCGGGATCATCAACGGACAGCTCTAGATGTTCAGGTGCCACGCGATTGATGACTGCCATGCCTTCCTCTCGGTCTTTGACCAAAATAAGCGCGCCACGATTTTGTAAAGAATCACGGGCGATATCTGCTTTTGGCAACTCTGCTAAGGCCTTCTCAATCTCCGCTGCCACCGCTGCCAGCTGCTCAGCGCTGGTGGTCACAAAGATTGCTTGGGCAATACGGTCATGCTCAGCTTGCGATAACAAATCCATCGCCAGCCAATCGGCGCGATCATCTGCCTCGCCTTCCGCATAAACCAACACTTCAGAGGGCCCTGCAATCATATCAATACCCACTTGCCCGAATACCGCCCTTTTTGCCGCTGCAACATACTTATTACCCGGACCGGTTATTTTGTCCACTGCTGGGATAGTCTCAGTACCATAGGCCAATGCGGCTACCGCCTGTGCGCCACCAATGGTAAAAACACGATCAACTTGAGCCAAATGTGCTGCTGCCAATACCAGTGGATTGAGTACGCCTTTTGGGGCTGGCACGACCATGATAATCTCAGCAACCCCAGCAACTTTAGCAGGAATCGCATTCATCAGCACCGAGGACGGATAAGACGCTAAGCCGCCCGGCACATAGATACCCACACGATCAAGTGGTGTGATTTTTTGACCTAAACGGTTGCCTAACTCATCCTCATACTGCCAAGTTTCTTGCACTTGCCGTTCGTGGAATGTTTGTACTCGCGAGGCAGCGGTTGTTAATGCAGTTTTTACCTTATCATCAAGAGTAGCGAATGCCTCAGCAAGCGCGTCTTTAGACAACTCTAACTCATTTATACTCGTTGCTGGATGCTGATCAAACTGTTGAGTTAGTGCCAGTACTACGCCGTCACCGCCAGAGCGTACTTGAGCAATAATATCATCGACCGTTTTTAATAAGGTAACATCATTGACGGTCTCAAAGGCAAGCAAGGCTGTTAACTTTTGTTCAAAATCGATATCTTGGGTACTTAACTGGCGCATAACTTTATCCTATGATTGAGCTGATATATTACTGAGTTGCTATACTATTGAAATAGTACTGAGCTTTTATGAATACAATTTTATAAATATAAGACTGCGTTTTTATATTCTGGCAAACAGATATGATAAAACCAGTTTAGCACGCCTTATCTGTCTTGCAGCGCTAAACTGGTTTAAAAATACGTATAACCAACCTTTATATTATCAATGACTATCATATCTTATAGACAGAGGTAATTTTTTTGCGGTCTTAAACTTTAAAGATTACCAATTTACGATTACGAAGCGGTAGCAATACTGGCTTTAAAGCTATCTAAAATCGGCTCAAGGAGCGCAAATTTACGTTTATAGCTGACTTGATTGACAATAAGGCGCGAGGACACATCACAAATATGATCGAGTGCCTCAAGGCCGTTAGCCCGCAGCGTATTACCCGTATCGACTACATCGACAATCAAGTCCCCTAAGCCTACTAATGGCGCAAGCTCCATCGAACCATACAGCTTAATGACATCTACTTGCTGACCTTGACTGGCAAAGTAAGCACGCGCGACATTGACATATTTAGTCGCGATACGCAGGCGACGATTGGGTAATGGAGCACCTTTAACCCCAGCGGTCATGAGCTTACACTGAGCAATCTGTAGATCTAGCAATTCGTAAACATGATTGGCCCCATGCTCAAGCAAGACGTCTTTGCCAGCCACACCAAAATCAGCGGCGCCGTGCTCTACATAAGTCGGCACATCACTGGCACGTAGAATCAAAACGCGGACATTCGGGTTGGAAGTGGGGAAAATTAACTTACGTGAAGCTTCAGGGTCCTCTAACAGCTCAACGCCTGCTGCCTGTAGCAACGGCATAGTCTCTTCTAAAATACGCCCTTTAGATAAGGCCAGTGTTAAGCCAGTAAATTCATCATTCACTTCATTTAATAAGCTATCAGTTGCTTGGTCGTTTTGCTCAGTCTGATTTTTTTCAGTCATAATGGCGTCATGTCCATGTGCGGTTAAGGTCTCTCTATCTACAAGAGAGATTGTTCATTTTTATTGATAAAAAATATAATCATAAATGTTAATACGGCACGATATTTGTATCAATATTATTAGTCATTGGTATTGATACGATCAATATTAACGCCCAATGCACGCAGCTTGTTTTCCACGTCCTCATAGCCGCGATCAATATGATAAATACGATCTATCAAGCTCTCACCTTCAGCGGCAGCAGCAGCCATAACTAATGACATTGAAGCACGCAAATCAGTCGCCATCACCGGAGCCGCAGTAAAGCAATCAACCCCTTTAACCACAGCAGTATGACCATCTACTTGGATGGAAGCGCCCAAACGATTAAGCTCAGGGACATGCATATAACGATTTTCAAAGATGTTTTCGATGAAAGTACTAGTACCATCAGCCAGGCAAGCAATAGCCATTACCTGCGCTTGCATATCAGTTGGGAAACCAGGGTGCGGTTGGGTACGAATATCAACAGGCAACGGGCGACCTTTCATTTGCGCGCGAATCCAATCATCACCGCTAGTGATAATCGCACCCATATCTTCAAACTTCTCTAGCACTGGCGTCAATAATAGCGCAGAGGTATTTTTAGTCAATACATCACCGCGAGTCATCAACGCGCCTGCCAAATACGAGCCGGTTTCGATACGATCGGGTACCACTGAATACTCGCAGCCATGCAAGCGCTCAACGCCCTCGATAGTCATCGTTGCAGTGCCGATACCACTGATTTTAGCACCCATTTCGACCAGCATATTGGCCAAGTCAACCACTTCTGGCTCAAGCGCACAGTTGCCTAGAATAGTCGTGCCTTTCGCTAATGCTGCCGCCATGATGACGTTTTCAGTACCACCAACCGTAATCATATCAAAGGAGAAATTACAGCCGAGTAGCTTGCCGCCTTTTGGGGCTTGCGCTTTAACGTAGCCGTTTTCTACAGTAATACTAGCACCCATTGCCTCAAAGGCTTTGAGATGCTGATCGACTGGGCGTGAACCAATGGCACAGCCGCCAGGTAGCGAAACTTCTGCCTCACCAAAACGCGCTAGCAACGGACCTAGCACTAGAATTGAAGCACGCATGGTCTTAACCAAGTCGTACGGCGCATAGAAATTATCAATATTCTTAGTATCACAAGTGACGGTATCGTCTTGCTTTTGAATATTAATTCCCATGCCAGAGATCAGCTGAATCAACGTTCTCACATCTTGCAGCGAGGGCACATTATGTAATGTCGTTGGAGTCTCGGCCAATATCATCGCCGCCAGTAACGGCAAGGCTGCATTTTTGGCGCCAGAGATAGTAACTTCCCCTGCGATACGACTACTGCCGGTGATTAAAAACTGATCCATAAAAGTCACAACCTAGCTATAAGTATAAAGAAAATATGAAAAACCAGACCTACAAGGAGCGGCACCGCGAAGCGCTAGCCCTATATAACCTAGTTACGTATAAAAATATTTAGCCTTTTGATTGAACGTCCCACTCAGCAGGTGTTAATGCTTGAATGTTTAACGCATGAATATCACCACTGGCAATTTTATCATTTACGAGCGCATAAACCGCTTGCTGGCGCTGAACTGAGCGTTTGCCTTCAAAGCTAGCATCAACCACCCGCACATCAAACTTAGTACCTTGATTGGCTGCTTCAATAAAAGCTTCTGGGAAATGCTGCTGTAAAAATGCAATTAAATCGTCAGCGTTCATGCTCATAGAATATCCTGTTTTGTATTTGAAATAGCGTTTGGGTTTAATGTGGCGTCATTATAACAAGAGATTGATGGTCTTACAGTACTGTCTGCTAAATACCCTTGAGCTCTGGCGAGTTAAAGAAACTGCTAGCAAGTAACACTAAATGACCAGAGGGGCAAAGCATCAATTGAGCTTTTTATTCAAATACTGTAATACTTGCGCGCGCACATCGTTGACCCAGCGCAGTGGCGGCGCCATCGCCCCGATACTGGTCGCATGACTGGCACCTTCGATTTCCCCATTTTCGACCACCGCGCCATAATTTTTTAGGGCTTGAGTCATCTTAATAGTGTTCTGCTCGTAGACAATCTTATCGTTCTCAGCAGTCAGTAATAAATACGGTGGCTGTGGGCCTTTAATATGTCTGTCTGGCATTACCTGATCTGGGGTAGCATCAGCAGCAAAGGCAGTAGCGCTACTAAATTTTCGAAAATCGTAGCTGTAAGGACCAGCAATACCAACCACAGCGCGGATATCTTTTGGACTGATGCCATAAGGTGCCAAAAAATCTTCGTTGGAGATGGCGGCTACGGCATTAAATGCTCCTGAAGAATGCCCAACCACTGCTAAACGCTGAGGGTCGGCATGAAAGCTCGCTGCATTGTTATAGCTCCAGGCAATCGCTTTCGCGGTATCTTTTACATAATCGGGATAAACGTGTTCAGGCGCTTTGCGATAATTAATCACTGCGGTGATATAGCCAGCTTGAGCCAAACTTTGACCAACAAAGGCGTACTCTTCTTTGTTACCACTTTCCCATGAGCCACCATGCACGAATACCACCATAGGATAGCTGTCACTAATGCTCTTCTGCGTCTTCATCGCCTGTGCCAGTGGTTTAGGATAATACATATCCAAGTCTTGTAGTGGCTCGTTGCCATATAAAATGTTTTTACTGACCCCAACACCACCATTCGAGGTAATGCCGTTCACAATACTAAGCGCTGATAATGCTTGTGCTTGCTGGGTGGCTAAGGTAATGGCACTTACTGCCACTACACTTGCTCCGGCAAGCTTTAGCGCGCGAGATTTACGCGAGGGTTTGCCAGCAGTATTCTGAGTAGTGATATCACTAGTATCTGTTGTTTGATGTGCCTGTTCTTGATGTACTTTGTCTAAAGGTGAACCCTTCATAGCCAGTGTCCCTATTATAGTCTAGTCGACAGCCAACAATATAATGACTGCATTGTCGCTTTATTTTATCTGCGTCTTTTAATTTCTGTTATTTTACTGGCTGTCTGAGTATTTAACGTGTTTTTCCTGTTACGACTGTTTAGGGTTATTGTGACTGTCACCAATATAAAGCTGCGAATAATCGGGGTGGTTGGCATCACTAAAAAAACAAACCTTATATCTACTTATTTGACTGCTATACAGGCAATGTATCGGTTCTTATATTTACTGATTTTTATACAGATCAATATAAGGGCTTGATGACCCTTGCTCAGCATTCTCATTTTCTTCTGTGACGGTAGTCGGTGCGCTTGTTGACGTAGCGTCTCTGACGATAGGTGTTGCAGCGGCTGGTGACGAAGTGGCAGCATCAGCTAAATTACTCTCAGACATGATGTCCTCATCACTGATCGGCACGCCTCTATCATTAACGACGGTGGTGAGCAGTACCAACTCGGTGATACCAACGGTACTATTGGCAATATCGATCACATGACTTTGCTGAGTCGGTGTCATTCGTCCCATAATATAAACCACACCATCATTGGTCACGACTTTTATCTGTGAAGCTTTGACGCCGTCGTTGGCCACGACTTTCGCCAGCAACTTTGATGTGATATAGCCATCATGCACGGTTGAACTATAACCTTTAGCCACACTAACATTCAGCTCATTATAGACTTGGCGTACATCTGGCATAGAGCTGACTACTTTTTCAATTTGAACTTTGAGCGCCTCAGTGGGTACTTCGCCACTGAGCAGCACTTCACTATTAAAACTATCAATACCTATACGGCTGTTCTGTTGTAAATTCTCTTGTAGACCATAAATGTTAACCTTGACAGTGTGTTCAATACTACGGTCCAGTAGACGCTGCGGAATGGTTCGTTCGGTCATGGGAACCCCATACGTGCCTTCAGTACTATTGGTCAGATAATTGGTAGTACAGCCAGTACTTAAGATGCTGGTCATTAGCATAAGGCCAATCGCAGTACGGCGTGGCATTCCAAAAGTAGCGTTGAGCAAATGCATCCTTGTCATTATTTACCTCATAGAGCATTAGTTTGAACATTGTTGTTTCAGCTGATTTATTGCAGCTACTTTACTTAATTTTTCTCATTAGCGGTTAGGTTTTTGGTAACGACAGCTTGTTGCGTTGTCTTGTTTACCATTTAAGCGTGCCGCTATCACTATTCGCGCTACCATGCCGTGGCTATAAACGCCCCTATCAGCCATTCTGGTTGGTTATCTTTACCACTATCACCTTTATCATCATTAATACTATTAACAAGTTGCGCAATATCGTAGGCAATCACATCAAATCGACAGTCATAATGGGCATATGTAGGATGCTGATTTAAAAAGTATTTGGCGGTCTTGATAATCTTACGTTGTTTGGCTTTGGTGACGCTAAGCGCCGCATCACCGAAACTTGAACGTCGCCGCTGACGCACTTCAATAAACACCAGAGTCGACCACGCTTTCCCTGTCTCCAACATGATTAAATCTAGCTCACCAACTTTGGGTTTCTGCCAATTTTGAGCAATCAGTACCAAGCCTTGCGCTTGTAGAAACGCACACGCCTGCTGCTCAAAATAGCTGCCTTGGCGCTGCTTCGGTGAGGTTAGAGCCAGCGGGCGATGCGAGTTGCTTTTGTTAGGACTGCTCTTAACATTGTGATTAGCCATAGAGTTCTGACTTTGCCTAATTAACAATTCATAATTATCATAGCACAACATGCTAAACTAACCACTTTCGCGTTTTTATTACCTATTACTACTCGCTGACCCTTACTACCTGTTAATCGCTGCTTTTATCAGCGGCATTCTATCGGTAATGGCTCAGCATTATTTATTTTTTCATATCTTATTTTTAACGTCTTCGAGGTTTTCATGTCTACCCCTACCACCATGCCGGCTTGTTTGTATATTGTTGCGACCCCAATTGGTAACTTAAGCGACATGACACCGCGCGCTATCGATACCTTAAAGCAAGTCGCTATCATTGCTTGTGAAGACACGCGTACCTCAGGCAGGTTATTGTCGCATTTTGGCATTCATACTAAAGGCGATAGCAGTGATAGTGATAGATCTAATGATAACAACAGTTCTAATGATAAAAATAAACCTGATACTAAAAATAGTAGCTCTACAGATGGTAGCACTACGGACGATAAAGCCAAAGGTCATAACAAGCTGTGGGCGTATCATGAGCATAATAGCGCGATTCAAACGCCCAAAATTATCGAGATGATTCAACAAGGTCATTCGGTCGCATTGATTAGTGATGCGGGAACGCCACTGGTTAGTGACCCCGGTTATCAGTTGGTACAAGCCGCTCATGCTGCTGGCGTGGCCGTCTCCCCTATCGTTGGTGCATCGGCAGCGATTGCCGCGCTATCAGTAGCGGGTCTGCCTTCAGATCGTTTTAGCTTCATTGGCTTTTTGCCAGCAAAGACTCATGGACGTCAAAAACAATTAACTGATTTAAAATCGCGCCCCGAAACGCTAATTTTTTATGAAGCGCCGCACCGTATTATAAAAAGCTTAGCAGATATGGCAGAAGTATTTGGATCAGAACGCGGAGTCACTTTTTGCCGTGAGTTAACCAAGACCTTTGAAACCGTTCATAAAAGCACACTTGGCGAGTTGATTGAGTTCGTCAAAGCCGATGACAATCAGCAGCGTGGTGAGATGGTGGTGGTAGTCGCAGGTGATAATGCTGCGCAAGACGACGACGATATCAGTATCCACGATGAGCTATTACAGCGTCTTTTGGAAGATTTGTCAGTCAAAAAAGCGGCCGCCTTGGCTGCAGATATTACTGGCGTAAAAAAGAACGCGTTATATCAGCGCTTGCTTGAATTACAATCTAAATAATAAAACGACTATTTTATCGTTAATTTCATTTTAATAAAAAGTTTGGAGAAATAAGTAATGTACGATGTGATGGCGATAGGTAATGCGTTGGTTGATCATGAATATGTGCTGAGCGATGTTGCATTAGAAGAGACTGAGCTGACCAAAGGCAATATGACCCTAGCAGGAATTGAAGAGCAGCAGCAACTATTGGCGTATTTCCAGCTCGCCGAGATTGCGCCATCAAAACAAGCCGGTGGTGGTTCAGCGGCCAATACTATGTTTGCCTTTGCCAGCTTAGGCGGTAAGCCTTTTTATGCTTGCCGCGTGGGTGATGATAAGCAAGGGCAGTTTTATTTAAACGACTTGCATAAAGCGGGTGTTGCGACCTCAAAGCAGTCAATACATGCTGGTGGCGTGACGGGTTCATGTGTGGTCGCGGTAACCGAAGACGGCGAGCGTACCATGCAAACCTATCTTGGCACTTCAAGCGACATCACCGCTGACAACGTCGACTTTGACGCGCTGACGCAAGCAGATTGGCTGTATTTAGAAGGCTACTTGGCGATGTCTGAAAGCATTCAGCCTGCCATGACCCAACTGCGCCAACAAGCAGGTATTCATGGCGCTAAAATCGCGGTGAGCTTTGCTGATCCAGCAGTAGTGAAATTTGCTAAAGACGGTCTTCTCAATATGCTCGGCAATAAGGTGGCAGTGATATTCTGTAATAGCGAAGAGGCCAAGCTTTTCACGGATAAAAAACAAATCAAAGCTGCTGCCCGTGCATTACTTGAGCATTGCCAAATTGCTGTGGTCACTGATGGTGCAAAGGGTGCGGTTATTGCGCAAAAGCCTGAAAATGACAGCGATGATATCGCTATTCATGATGTTGCGGCACCAACCGTTACCAATGTCATCGATACCAATGGCGCGGGTGATAACTATGCCGGTGCGTTTTTATATGCGCTATCACAGCACTATAGCTTGCCAGAATGTGGTCGTCTTGCCAGCGAAATATCTGGACAAGTGATTCAACAGTTCGGTCCTCGCTTAGAGTCGCAAGATTACCGAGATATTGCTCGCCGTGTGTTGTCTGCTTAAGGATTTAACTTATCCTTTGAGTTGCTAAACAAGTAAGTAAGCAAACGATCAGTCAAACATCAAAAAAGCCCATATCAGACCGATATGGGCTTTTTTTATTTTATAAACCATTTTGCCTTTAACCAAGAAAAATTGGCAAACTAAGCAGAAGCTAAGGCTTGTTCTAAGTCCGCTTTAATATCTTCAATATGTTCAATACCAATAGAAAGTCTTACCATATCTTTGGTGACGCCTGCTTGTTCCAGCTCTTGCCCATTCAGCTGACGATGAGTAGTAGTTGCCGGATGACAGGCTAATGATTTGGCATCGCCGATATTCACCAAGCGTGTAATCAGCTGTAAGGCATCAATAAAGCGCGACCCTGCTTCGAGCCCACCTTTTACGCCAAAGGTAAGAATGGCCGATGGTGTGCCTTTCATATAGCGCTTAGCAAGCTCATGATCAGGATGATCAGGTAAACCTGCATATTTCACCCAAGCCACTTTGTCATGGTCGCGCAGGTATTCAGCAACGGCTTGCGCGTTCTGTACATGACGCTCCATGCGTAAGCTCAATGTCTCCATGCCTTGCATGATGCTAAAGGCATTTAGCGGACTTAATGCTGCCCCAGTATTACGTAGCGGAGCCACACGTGCACGAGCGATAAAGGCAGCAGCGCCCACGTCTTTGACGAAGTTTACGCCATGATAGCTGGCATCAGGAGTATTAAGTAGCGGGAAGCGCTCAGGATAATCACCCCAAGGGAAGGTACCACTATCGACAATTGCACCGCCGATAGAGGTCCCAGTGCCACTCATATATTTAGTCAATGAATGCACTACGATATCGGCACCAAATTCAAACGGACGGCAGAGTGCTGGCGTGGCAACCGTATTATCAATAACTACGGGAACGCCATATTCATGGGCAATATCACTCAACGCTTGAATATCGACAATGTTACCAAGTGGATTACCGATACTTTCTGCAAAAATCATCTTGGTCTTATCGTCGATTAAATCGTGGATAGATTCAGGATTGGTATGATCAAAAAAGCGTACTTCGATACCTTGGCGCGGTAAGGCATGGGCAAATAAATTATAAGTACCACCATATAACGTTGAGGTAGTGACAATATTGTCGCCCATTTCACAAATAGTCTGTATGGCATAGGTGATGGCTGCCATTCCTGAAGCCACTGCTAATCCGCCTATTCCGCCTTCAAGTGCAGCAACACGTTCTTCTAATACCGCATTGGTCGGGTTCATGATGCGCGTATAAATATTGCCCGCGACTTTTAGGTCAAATAAATCAGCACCATGCTGGGTGTCATCAAACGCATACGAGCTGGTGTGATAAATAGGTACAGCAACTGCTTTGGTCGTTGGCTCAACAGTGTAGCCGGCATGAATAGCTAGGGTTTCAAGACGCTGTTTTTGCTCTGATTGGTTACTTGCTTGTTCGTCACTCATAATGTGCTCCTTGGCGTTGATTAAACGCTTTATTGATTCAATAATCATCTCTAAAAAAGCTATTGCCTGAACGTTAGCTATAAAAAAAGCTGAGTTAATAGTAACCCAGCTTCTTTATGAAAAGAATAGCAAATTTTTAATCGCTTAGTGACTAATATTCACAAGCCAGCAGATACCCATATTGTTAACTGCTGTTATTTAACTTTTATTTAGCAGTTATTTGTAATAGGCATTTTCAGTACTAGTATGATCAGTCTCATCAACCACTTGCGTTAATTCTGGTATTTGCTGCTTCAGTTGCACTTCTACACCTTGACGCAAAGTCATATCGACTGCAGAACACCCTTGGCAACCGCCACCGAATTTTAATACGGCTGTGAGGCCAATACCTTCTTCTTCAATCAGCTCAAGCAATTGTACGTCACCACCATGCGCGGCTAAGCTCGGATTAATCTCAGACTGCAATACATAGTTAATACGTTCTTCAACACTGGCATCCGAACCCACTTTTGGCACTTTAGAATTCGGAGCACGGAAGGTCAACTGGCCACCGAAGCGGTCTTTATTATAGTCAATCACCGCATCTTCTAAATAGGGTACTGAAGCAGCGTCAATAAAGGCAGAAAAGTCCTCATAGCTGAATTGCAAATCAGCGATGTCTTCTTCACCTGGCTGATTATATGCCATGCAACATTCAGCGCGCGGTGTACCAGGATGCTCGACAAAGATACGTACACCGATACCAACAGTATCTTGCTTAGAGAGCAGGTCAGCTAAATAGCCTTGTGCCGCCTCAGTGATGGTAATGTTACTCTTGGTCTCAGTCTGCTCAGTATCTAATGCTGATTCATAGTCCGCAGGCGCGGTATCTGTTGGGTTATGCTCACTCATAATCATTCCTCATTCATTTGTAGGCGTTATGACATTATGGTATTAACGCCATATCTATTAAGGCTACTGTGTCGTCAATTTAGGGAAATGTGAATAATATCGATTATCGCAGCTTATCATTGAATCGGTCTAACCGCGATGGCTATCAAATTATATCGTTTATTATACCGCACTTAGAGGTTAATTCCGACCGCGCTACTGTGATTTAACGGCGACCGTTGCAAATGGTCATTATTGGTTTTTCTTATGAGCACGTTTAAAATATAAGCGCACTTTGTATAAACATTCTATCTTGGACACTGCGTCTGTTATTGTCTATATTAAGGCTGTTTTATTGATTATCAAGCTCTAACGCTTATAGGATATAAATTAGACACAGCATAAATTCAGTTCCTGTTTTTAACGTATGATCAGCATACTTTAGTGATGTTTGTTTACTTTTTTATAATAAGTACACCTTGCTAATAATCCAAGATTAATATAACAAACGCCCTAAACAAACGATTTAACTTGCATGAGATCACCTTTATGACTGATTCCGTATTATGATTAAAGAAACCCTAAATCTAGTGACCACTAAAGATGGTGAACAGGTCGCCGTTTGGAAAGTATTTGATAGCATCAAAGACAGTACTTTGGTTGATAGTCACGCGTCTAAAAAGCAGAATGTATTGTTGACTCACGGCACATTTTCGGACAAAAGAGTGTGTTTAGGAGTTGCAAAATATCTGGCGAAGCTTGGTCATACTTGCTATATCGTGGAATGGCGCGGACATGGTGATAGCTCTATACCAAAAGACAAATTCAATTTTGAAACTGTCGCTATTTATGATCTTGAGGCTACGTTTCACTACTTATTTGATGGCTTAAAACTGGATAATTTGCATTGTATCACCCACAGTGGCGGCGGTATTTGCTTGACTATGTTTTTAATCCAAGAAATATTAGCCCAAAACACACAATACATTAATAAAATAAATAGCATTACCATGTTTGCCTGCCAAGCTTATGGCGCGGTAATAAATCCTAAAAGCTACGCTAGAATCTTGCTGATTAAATCAATCACTCGGCTACTGGGCTACTTACCCGCAAAAAGGCTCAAATTAGGTACCATTAATGAAAATTATCATACCATGAGCCAATGGTATGACTGGAATCTAAACAAAAACTTTAAAAGTAGTTTGGCTAAGCAAGATGTCAACTATCAAAACACTGATTATAATGAAAACTTTGATTATCGCCAGCACATGCCCAAGGTTACTATACCCATTTATGCTATCAGTGCCAAAGGGGATGACTTTATTGCCCCATTCAGTGGTTGTCAGCTATTTTTAAATGACTTTAACAACCCTGCAAACGACTTTTGTGAATTCTCAATAAGTAATGGCGATTTGGAAGATTACTCCCATAGCCGAATAATAATGAGTCGTAACGCATCGAAAGAGATTTGGCCAACGGTTGCGGCATGGATTGAGAAACATGGGACATAGCAATTACACCTCGCGAAACATCTTTGCACTTGTCAGTAAGTTATGTGCTGTGTCAGTATTAGCGCCATTAAAAAATCATAAATAAATAAATAATTTATAGTAATTGTTAAGTGTATTTCACGGAGTTGGCATTTATGAGCGTATTATCGGAACAAGACCTAATGGCAAATCCAGCAGAAACCACAATAGAAAGCTCAGTTGGTTTAAAAGAACAAGAAGATATTAAACACTATCGTTATCTGATATTTATCGGCCGTTTTCAGCCCTTTCATCGTGGTCATAAGGCAGTGATTGACGAGGCATTAAAGCGCACTAATGATGTCATTATCCTGATTGGTTCAGCCAATTTACCGCGTAGCTTACGCAACCCATTTACCGTGGCTGAACGCACAGCAATGATTAAAGGGGCCTACTCAGCTGAAGAGGCGGCGCGTATTCATTGTGTGGCGCTGGATGATGCGCTATATAATGACACGCGCTGGCTGAAATATGTACAGGCTGCGGTAAGATCCGTTACCGGTGACTTACAGACCAACATCGGTTTGATTGGGCATTCTAAAGACAACTCCTCCTATTACCTAGCTCTGTTCCCCCACTGGGCATCAATTTCTGTTCCTAGTTATCATAATTTATCGGCTACCCCTATTCGTGACAGTTACCTGATGGGCGCAACGCCGACCTCTGAGCGCACCCCTGAATCGACTCGTAGAATATTAAACGACTTTAAAAAGACCACAGACTATCAGCAGCTGCACGAAGAAGCTGGCTTTATTGATAAATATAAAAAACAGTGGGAATCCGCTCCTTATCCACCAACGTTTATGACTGCTGATGCGTTAGTGGTACAGTCTGGGCATATTCTTTTGGTAGAGCGGCGTAGTATGCCGGGACGCGGCTTGTGGGCGTTACCAGGTGGTTTTCTTAATCCAAAAGAAACGCTGTTTGATGCCTGTATTCGTGAGCTACGTGAGGAGACCCGCCTTAAAGTCCCTGAGCCGGTATTGCGCGGCTCACGCCATAGCCAACATACCTTTGATGACCCATATCGCTCCGCACGTGGTCGTACTATTACTCAAGCTTTTTACTTTCAGCTCAAGAACGACCCAAAAGGTCTGCCAAAGGTAAAAGGTGGCGACGATGCTGCTCAAGCTTTTTGGTTACCACTGGCTGAACTTGATGCCAAGATGATGTTTGAAGATCACTATGCCATTATTATGAAGATGGTCGGCTTGTAAATTAGTTTTTTGCGATGATTTTTTGCTAAGCTGTCATCCAAAAAAAGCTTAATAGCCTGTTCTTACCAGCGCTTTTATAACCATTTTATTTTTTAACACTGTTTTATTTCAACGTCCAAATCGATAGACGATAGGGGCCGTTAATAGCAGAGGAGTTCTGTGATGTACACCAGCAATCTTAATAATCTAATTCTTAATAGCGACAGTTATAAGACTTCACATTGGGTACAATATCCGCCCGGCAGTGAATACCTATCTAGCTATATTGAAGCACGCAGCGGCGACTACGATGTGGTGTTTTTTGGACTGCAAGCTTTTATTAAAGAGTATCTCAGCACACCGATCACCCATCAAGATATTGATGAAGCCGAAATTGTTATTCATGCGCACGGTTTAACCTTTAACCGTGTAGATTGGGAACGTCTGGTTGATAAGCATGGCGGTTATTTGCCGCTACGCATTGAAGCTATTCCTGAAGGCACTATTGCGCCAGTATCCAATGTGGTCTGCCAGATAGTAAATACCGATCCCGAATTTTATTGGCTACCAAGCTATATTGAAACTGCCCTACTACGGGCGATTTGGTATCCTTCTACCGTGGCCAGTGTCTCGCGTTATTGCAAAAGCATCATTCGCCGTGCGTTAGAAAAGTCGGCGGACAATACAGAATCCCTGATTTTCCGCCTGCATGATTTCGGTTCACGCGGGGCCTCCAGTCATGAGTCGGTGGCGATTGGTAGCTTGGCACATTTAGTTAACTTTGCCGGTACGGATTCTATGACTGCCTTAGTTGCTGCCAGTCGCTGGTATCAAATGAGTAATGATATGTCAGCGTTTTCAATCCCTGCCGCTGAGCACAGTACCATGACCGCATGGGGTCGCGATGGCGAAACCGCAGCATTCGCTAATATGATTGAGCAGTTCGGCGGTGAAGGTAAAACCTTTTCGGTAGTGTCCGACAGTTATGACTTGTGGAATGCCATTGATAATATCTGGGGCGACACTTTAAAAGACGAGGTCAAAAATATGGGTGGCACCTTAGTTATCCGGCCTGATAGTGGTGAGCCGACTAAGGTTGTCCGTGAAGCCTTAGAGCGCTTGGCAGTGAAGTTTGGTACGACGCTTAATAGTAAAGGCTATCAAGTCCTGCCCGATTACGTGCGTATTATCCAAGGGGATGGCATCGGACCACAAAGCTTAAGTAAAATTATTAATGTGGTCATGGACGCGGGATTTAGCGCGGACAATATCACCTTTGGTATGGGCGGCGGTTTGCTGCAACAAGTCAATCGCGACACTATGAGCTGGGCGATGAAAGCCAGCGCTATATCTATCAACGGCACCTGGAAAGATATTTATAAAGATCCAGTCACCAGTCACTCTAAACGCTCTAAAAAAGGTCGATTGGCGTTGATAAAGGGCAGTAGTGGACAGCTGCAGACCATCAAAGCAGAAGATCTCAACGCTCATACTGACAATATGTTGCGTGATGTTTATGTCGATGGTAAGTTATTAGTTGAAGACAGTCTGACTACGATTAGGGAGCGCGCTGGATGGTAAACATTGCTAAAAATATGTTGTTTGCCCCTATTTATCTATATCAAGGGCGCAAGATCAAACGCGATACAGTACGTCTCCCTGAGCCAGACGGCGAACGATTTGGTCATGTTGAGCTGCACTCAGTAGATGGCTATATAGCCGCAACTTCAGCAGTCACAACCCTATCAGATTCAACCTCGCAAACGTTAAGTCTTATGGTCGTTGGCGATTCAGCAGCTGCCGGCGTTGGTAGTCAGACCCAGCAAGAGGCGTTAGTAGGTAAGTTAATACCCGCATTGCAGCAACAGCCTGCTATTAGTACACAGTTTAACGCGCTGAATTGGTCGTTGCAGGCTACCACTGGACATACCAGCTTCGATATTTTGCGCAGGCTTTATGTCCTGCCTGCGCCTAGCCAACCCGTCGATGTCATGGTACTGAGTGTCGGTGTTAATGACACTACCGCTAACGTCTCTACGAATAAATGGCAGCAGCAAATTGAAGATATTATTGCTATTGCTCAACGTAAGTTTGGCGTAAGAGAATTGATCTTTTTAAGCCTACCGCCAATGGCGCAGATGCCTGCGATACCTGCCCCGCTGAATAACTTTGTTGGTGCTAAAGCGTCAAGTCTTGATCAAATATTACAGCAAGTCTGTACGGATCATGATGGAGTCAACTATATGGCTACTGACTTTGCACGGATGATAGAAGAGCATTCGAATGGAACGCCAATCGATATCGCGGTGATGTTTGCCAGTGATGGCTTTCACCCTAGTAGCATAACTTATGGCTATTGGGCGCAGCAATTGGCAGCGTTAATTACTCAGCTATTAAATCCAACATGTAAAAATTATTGATAGATTTAACTTTCAAAAATCTCTTCACCAAAAATGACGCAAGAAAAGACCGCTGAATCATCAGCGGTCTTTTTTAATCTCAATTCTAGGCTAAGACATGTCTATGGTAGCGCATGGACAAAATAAGATCACGCAATACGTGGGTCTTATTCAGCAGTATCAGTATCAGTATCAGTATCAGTATCAGCAGCAGCTTTTTTATTACGGCCACCAAATGCACCAAAGCGTTTGTTGAAGCTAGCAACACGGCCTTCAGTAGAAGTTTTACGCTGCTCGCCAGTATAAAAAGGATGCGACGCACTTGAAATATCAAGTGGGAAGTATGGGTATTCTGTACCTTCGTGTTCACGAGTCGCTTTGGTTTTAACGGTTGAACGGGTCAAAAAGAACACGTCAGCGTTAGTGTCATGGAACAAAACGTCTTGGTAATCAGCAGGATGGATATCTTTACGCATAATAAACTCTCTATGTCCGATGTATGTCAGGCCTATGGACTAGTTGTCCGACTATAACATACGTAACTGAGGCACTAAGGACATCTACTAGTCTGGCAGCTACGTCACTGGCTTATTCCAGCACCCAACACCACACTTCTGCTCACTTAGCCTTTCCCCAGCGGGAAAATTAAACGACGATTTTAAAGGTTTTTGCTCGTTGATGCAAGCCTGTTGGGGTTAATACGCTGGTGAGAACCTGATAAAATAAATTAGAATGCAAACAGAAACACTATTTTAGCTTACCAATTTATTGCCTAATCACTTGTAATAGACCAACGTTGTTAAGATACTATTAATAAAGCTACTGACTTTTAATGATGAATGCGTTATAAACGACCAGTACTATTTACAATGCACTATCTAGAATACAGACACTATCCAATGATAGACACTTATAAGAAAACTCTATAAAGGACAATATATAATGGCAACCTCTTTATTAGCAGGAACAGCGAAGACCTTACTTATTACCTCAGCTCTTGCGGCAACTACCCTCGCTAGCGCGGCGCTACCTACCCAATGGCAGTTAGACGATTCTCACACTCGTGTCGGCTTTGAAGTTGAGCATTTAGGCTTTTCGACTACTATGGGTCGTTTTGATAGGGTTGACGGGTCGCTCAATTATAATATTAAAGCGCCGGATAAGACTCAAATGCAATTTACTATTGAGACCGACAGTATTAATACTGCTTGGGATGCTCGCGATAAGCATTTAAGGACTGATGACTTTTTTGATGTCGAAAAATATCCGACTATGACCTTTGAGTCTACCAACGTAAACTTTATTAATCCGCAACAAGCCAAAGTAATGGGTGATTTCACCTTATTGGGCAAGACTATGCCGCTCACTTTAGATGTGACGTTAAAGAAAATTGCCACTAGTCCAGTGACCAAAGAACCAGTTATTGGCTTCCGTGCGACTGGCAATATTGATCGCGCCGCTTATGGCATGACCACCTTTGCTGATGGCATCACTACTAATGTGCCCATTCAAATCGATGGCGAGCTAATAGAAAAAAAGGCCAAGTAAATTTAAGCTATTACGACTAATCCGGTTAGGTCATCATTGCTGACAATTATTTCTGACAGCCGACCTAACAAAAAAGCAGCCATTATAATGGCTGCTTTTTTGTTCTTAATATGAGGTTATGACATGCTATTTGGTTGGAACAATGTGCCACACATCAAGTTTATTATCGCCATCTTTGTCACCGACTTTTGTATCATTGGCGTAGAAATATAAAGGCTTACCGTTCATGGCCCATTGATATTTACCATCTTCACGTTGGAAGGCAGCGAATTGACCAGAAGCTTTAGCATTACTAGGCGCCATAAAGGTAGGCCACACTACCTGGCAAGCTGCGCCACACTCTGATTTGTTCATTGAGTCTTTGTCAAACGTGTACAACGTCATATGGTTCTTCGAGTCAACCAACATACCGTTCTTACTGGCGACTGGCGCCGTATTATTGCTGGTTGCTTGAACATCATGCGTGCCTGACATGTCGTTGCCAACTACGCTCTTTAGAGTTGTACAGCCTGTCAGTGCTAAAACGCCTGTTAATGCAGATAACATCATAATACTTTTCATGGTAATTTCCTTATAATCAAGAAGTACATTGGATTATTTTAAATTCTCATCGGGACTTTCTATTTTTAAATCTTCTATTCTTAGATCTTTTATTTTCAGATCTAAATTTAAACTGTTTTCGAATATAGCTTTGAACATTTTTAATATAGCACATACTTTGAAACAGCCAATTTTATCGTTAGAAAAACTTACAAAAGCGTTTAAGAGTTACAGATCCTATAAGCTAAATCCATAGTCTTAACTTAAAATTTATAGTAGATAAGCTTTGACATTAATCGAACAAGAACTACTGAAACAACTATTACTCAAATAACCATGGCTGCTCAAGTAATTACTGCTGAAATAGCCATTACCCAAACAGAGATTTAGCTCTACTCTACCCTTCTACGTAAGCTTCTTTTTTTTAATACCTCTCATATCTACCTGATGACAAAACCTATGCATTTACTTACGTATTTACTGGGTTATTTGTTATGAAATCTCGTACACTGGGCTTAAATATGATAAGTACATCTACACAATTTGAAACATAAAATTAGCTAAACTACACCTTTATTCAACATACCAAATCTGCCAGCCTATTGAAGTTAGACATAACAGCATGCATATTAGTGTTATTAACACAAAAACATCAGATTGCATCTCTCATAACTCTCTATCTGTCATAAATTCTAGATGTATAAATTATAAAGTCTAGACCTTACACAGTATTTATTCCTCATCTTGCTTACGATATTAAGGATATGACCACGACAATGACTCAATCTTTTACAAATACTAAATCCCCGTCCATCAAGCACGATGCTGCTACCTACGGAGTAGCCAACTATAAATCAGCAAAGCGAGTTGGCATTCTAGGTGGTGGTACAGCAGGGGCTACCATTGCCATTCGCTTGGCGGCATTGGGGCTTGAGACTTATTTGTTTGAAAAGAAAACCTCACTTGTTGATGGCCCACCAATGTGCCATTTGCATGCTGGTGGTAATCTATACCGCGAAATCCCTGATGAGGACTGCGTGGCACTCCTCAAACAATGTATCGATATTTTGCGCCTTTATCCTTATACCATGGATGTACGCCCAACCGTGTTTGCAGTACCGACTCGAGATGAAGGGCTACCCGAAGATTTGCTCCCGCGTCTGGATATTTTGACCGATGCCTATCAAGAGCTTATTGCACAAGACATTAATAATAAGGTCCTAGGCGAACCTGAAGATTATTATCAGCTCTATAGTCATGAGCAGTTAATTGAGCTCTCGGAGCGTAAACAAGTGGCGGTACCTGAATGCGTCGATGAATGGATGATACCGGTTGCCAAACATTTAGATTTAAATAAAGTTAAGTTTCCACTGATTGTGGTACAAGAGTATGGCTGGAATATCTTTCGCTTGGCGGCCTCCGCACAATTAGCCTTAGAAGGCTATGAGCATGCTCACGTCTTTACCGATACTCAAGTTAAAAAGGTGGTAGCCGTTGATTGTACGGATTGCTCAAACGCCGATCACCACGTTACCAAGTGGCGTATCGATTATCAGCAGAATGGTAAGTTGACCGATGACGCTATCGAAGTCGATTATTTAGTCAATGCTTGTGGTTTTCGTACCGGTATTATTGACGATATGGTCGGCATTGAAGTAACCCGTATGGTTGAGTTTAAATCCTCTTATATTACCCATTGGGGTGAGGCTGGCGGACAGATACCAGAAATTATTATTTATGGCCAACGCGGTACGCCAGAAGGCATGGCACAACTTACTCCTTATCCGGGTGGTTACTTCCAAATACATGGTATGAGTAATTTCGTTACTTTATTTGATGATGGCTTAGTTGCTTCTAATAAGGATAGTGCTCAACCCAAACTACCTGAGCAATATGTGCATTATATTGAAGACGGCTGGGATAAAGCACCGCTACAAGCGCGCAGTCAGCAATCCATCGAATATGTGGCAGAATTTGTACCCACATTTAATAGCGCACGCACCGTTGGTAACGCCTTATATGGCGGTCAACAAATTCCTGGTAAGGATGATACCTTACGGGTGGCGGATGTCAGCTTATATTCCAATCTACACTATGCGCGTGCTGAGAATGTTAAAGCCTCATCAACCTTGATTGCTGCGGATGAAATCGTTAACCAGCTGACTGAACTTGGCATACTAGACAATGACTTGCCAGCCAATCGCAGCCGCTACACTCATGAATGGCAGTATTTAGTTCATAACGATAGCGCGACGGTTGATGCTGTGGCACAAGTATTGGCTAGAGAACGCGGGTTTCCCCCTGCTATGGCCACTGTCAATCGTAGTATCCGTGAAGCGGCGTTAGATAGTTTAGTGCCAGCTTAAATATACGCTAAATATCAAGCATAAAAAACCGGAGTCAAAGACTAATCACTAGCCTTCTGTTCCGGTTTTTTATTTTATTTGGGTTGGTGGTTAGTTATTATTAGTTGCCCGCCTTATTTGCCCACTTTAGTTACCTGCCTTAATTACCCGCCATAGTATCTGTATCAACTTTGTCATCAATCTTAACGATCACTTGCAACAGTTCAATGGCCTCGTCAATCGTATTACAAACCACTAAGCGCTCAAGGTCTTGCTGCTTCATGAAGCCTTGGTCAGCCGTGTATTTCAAATGCTCAATCAAACAATCATAAAAACCATTGATATTCAGAATAATCATCGGTTTTTCGTGTTGATATAACTGTCGCCATGTCGCGATTTCCATGATTTCTTCTAGCGTACCTAGACCACCGGGTAAGGTGATAAAGGCATCCGCATATTCTGCCATCACCGTTTTACGTGTATGCATGGTATCGGTCAAGTGTAGACGTGTCAGTCCTTCATGCGCAATTTCATGTTTGAGCATAAAAGTTGGAATCACACCGACGGCTTGTGCGCCTCCTTTAATAACATCATCTGCCACCGCACCCATAAGGCCAATACTAGCACCACCGTAGACCAGACCCATACCATTTTCGGCTAAAGCTTGACCCAGCTCACGGGCAGCTTGTTCATAAATATCGCTATTACCCAAACGTGAGCCACAATAAACCGCGACCAAAGGCATAGCCAGCGTTGATTTATCCACGGCTTTTTCAATATTAGTAATATCTTGACTGGTTATTACTTCATAAGTGTCGTTGTTAATTTTCATCTGCATATAGTTTCCTTGATTTTTACTTAAATTAACATTTTTAACGCTGTTTTCAAATTATTTTTAGAGCGTTCTAGCATGGTTATCAGCAATATACCAATCACACATAATAAACACACACGATTAAGCCCTATAGTTGATTTGTTTTTAAACGGATGGAGTAGCTAGGAGAAATAGCCACTGGAGTGGCCTAGCCACAAAGCAAGTAGGAAAATATTTACCAGCTATAGGTGTCTACTAGCGCATCTATTTTATTAGATATTGACTATATTGCTAGCATTTATCTTACCATAGGCCACGCGATCTCGCGGCGACAGCGATTTAACACTACGCAATTACTACATTTTTTATGCTACTGCTTAGACTACCAAACACTTTGCCATCTAAGGCTTGGAAGCCTAGATCGGGATCAGTACAAAAACCTACCATCAGGAGTGCGATACCACTGTCGGTCTGCGTCGCCAACGGGCCACCAATAGCGGTGCAAAAAAGCCCTAGGCCAAACCACCAAAAACCAAACTAAGCAGGTGCCGAACAGCTAGCGCCATAGCGATAACAAGAGAAACATCGATGATGACGCAGCATAACTCGCTCATTCATGCTCTCAGCCAGTGACTCACCTAAATCGTATTGAGGATCGTCATCCACCAGCGTGCAAGCATACACCTTTACTGAATCCCCTTTTTTCACCAACATCCGCGTATACGTGCACATAAAATGTGCCCGACTCTCAACACTGGGGTATTTTTGCATACAGTTTTCAGTAATTTCCGGACTGCCGTCCTCCGAGCCCGGTATACCTAGATCTGGAAATACCGTGAACGCCAGATTCTGCGGAATACCCCACTCCTCGAATATCTCGCGGAACTTAGCATCCACTATGGAAGGTACTTCGTCAGCGTCGGTCTGACGCGCTATGGATACCTTGAAGCCCTGATCTACTAGCCAGCGTATGCCTTCTAACGCTTGATTAAAGCTGCCCTCACCCCGGTCTTTGTCGTGGCGGGCGCGGTCGGGGAAATCGAGACTGACGCGGAAATGAATGGGATAAAGGTTATTCAGTAGGGGTAACACTTGGTGCCGCCGCTTCAGCAGCGGCTCGGTAGCGTTAGTGAGCACAAAGCAGGGTCGATGTTGACTGGCATAGTTGAGGATATTCACAAAATCACGAATGACAAAAGGCTCGCCGCCGGTGAAGGAAAATTGCTCTACGTCCATACTCAAAGCTTCGTGAATAAAAGGTTTTACATCGCTCAGTTTCATTCCAGGAATACGTCCATCACCAGGGTGACTGCCTTCCAAGCAGAATGGACAGGCCAGATTGCAGGCGGTGCCAGTGTGAATCCATAATTCCTGTAACTTGTTTGCATCAATATAACCACGCGGTTCGTCGTTGCGGGTATGAGTCCAACTGTCGGCCGCACGGGCCTCCAGAACTTCCACTAGCGGAATTTGCTTGCGGGTCTTTTTGTTGGGCGGACTGGCTACAATCGAGGACATAAAAATTCCTTTTTTATTGAAATCTAATAGGCGTTGTCGCAATAAGGTGACTGATGCTGACGCTATAAAGGTCTCGAGTGACGCTAACGATGTGTTTTTTTCACCCTTGCCAGCACATGCTGGGACGAATGAACCTGCTTCCACTTGCGCACCATAGCTTTTACAGCTTCGTTTCAAGTTGAATACGGATGAATGATGCTGAGAATTTTGTCTTGGCACGGCGTCAGCACTTTTCTAAAACTGTAATCTTTACTTCAATAATAGCGCGGTCCAATCATCCCAGATAGTAGCGAGTAAGCTGATAATCGATACCCTTCTACAATAGTTGTTAACGATATACAAATTGCGCATAATAAACATAAATGAGATTAAACGCTATTGCCAGCATTTATATTACCATAAGTCGTATTATCACGCGGTAGCACCTATTTATCACTACGCAATGACTACATTGTTGTAAACTCTCGCAACTAAATCGACGGCAATTAACGCTGATGGATTGTTACTAATAAAGTGCCACCAAGCAATAGAAACGACAAAACTAACTAGGATAAAACAATGCACAATAAGCACACGCAATCTTCTTTAGATAAACAGGACAACGCTAATATCGATGTTTACTCACTAACTATAATGACCGAGCGTAATCAAGCGTTGACAGCCACCGTTTATCATCCTAAAGCTTCTGTAAAAAAAGCGGTAATAATTACGCCTGCGACAGGCATCAAGCGCCAGTTTTATCATAATTTTGCGCATTATTTAGCGGAACAGGGCTTTGGCGTGCTTACCTTTGACAATGAAGGCATTGGTGAGTCACTCACAACTGCTCTCGCTAAGTGTGATGCGTCACTGATAAGTTGGGGGCGTCATGATATGCCAGCAGTGCTTGACGCTTTGCAAGATGAATTTGCTGATGCCTCTTATCATCTAGTTGGTCATAGTGCTGGTGGTCAACTGATTGGCTTGATGCCAAATTACGAGTCTATTGCCTCTGTATTTAACGTCGCCTGCTCATCAGGATGTATTAAAAATATGGACATGCCTTATAAAATCAAAGCAATGGGCTTTATGGACTTTTTTATCCCCATAACCAATCTAACGTTAGGTTATACCCCTTCAGATAAGATAGGCATGGGCGAACCTTTACCTAAAGGCGTGGCTCGGCAATGGCGCGAGTGGTGCAATGGATCAGGCTACATCAAGACGGCCTTTGGCAAAAGTATACACACGCACTTTTATGACGACATTACTATGCCAGCATTGTGGTTGGGGTTCAGTGATGATGATATTGCCAATAACAAAAACATGGATGACATGATACGAGTCTATAGCCAGATGCCAGTACAAAAGCGCTTTTTAGACCCAAGAGATTTTGGACTTAGCAGTATCGGTCACATGCGTTATTTTAGTAGCAGGACACATGCAAAAGCACCTCAGCTATGGCAGATGGCTAGTAATTGGTTAAGCGAGCAGCCATAGACTCTTAATTGGACTTAACGGTCAATGAATTTATCGGTCTTAATAAACGTTTAGGGCTCATAAATATTGATGTCTTTACTTTTTTGCGTCCTCGGCTTCATCTAACTTTAAACGGTTGGTTAACGCAGAATATAACGACGGTTGCATGTTTTGGATGTTGCCTAGCATCCATTTAATGTAGCCGATGGGTACCTCTTTAATCGCTTGTCCTTTGTACTTACCAAACGGCATCTTACCTACGGGATTGGCAGTGTTTGAGATTTTATGGGCCGCGTCAAAATCGGTCGGCTCAATCTCTAGCCGTTCACAGCAGGCCTGATACAGTAAGTGGCACATACGTGCATCGCCTAATGCATCATGTGCGACAATAGTCATTTTAATTGCCGCACTTTTTCCCAATAATTGCTCAATACATTTAGATTGACTATAGGCGCTCCACTCTGGGAAGGCTACGCGGGCCAGTCTAACGGTACAAATGAGCTTAGCCGATGGCCGACCGATTACTCGCCAATCGAAGCGTACATTATGACCAATCAAATACTCCGGCAACTCAAATTCATCCAACTCAAAACGCTCAAGACCAGCCACATCCTGATCGGTAATCCCATGAATTCTGATAACGATTGGCGATATAGAACGACCACTGTTAAAGTATTTCATCCACTCAAAACCAGTAGCAACATTAATAGTCGCTACCTGAATAGGTCGTGGATCGCGACCTTGGTCGGTTTCAGTGTCGATAACAAGCGCAGTGGCAAGGTTGATCATATAAAAAACCATCGTAATCTAAAAGAAGCGTTATATTAGATATTATCAAAAACTTATGTAAAAATGCTATAAACAACAGCCCTATAGCGGCATCAATTTTGAAACAATACTATTCAAGCGGCTACAAGCGCATATAAGGAACGTCGATGCTACCAACTGAAAAAAATCGGCAACAACAACCAGCGTTGTTAAGCCGTTTGATAAGTGTACTGTTAAAGTCTATTTTCTTATTAGCGCTATTGTTTGTGCTGGATAAATTGCTACCCAGTATTAGCCAACAAACCCAATCCTTCGTGGTGTCAAAATGGCAGCAGATTAATCTATTACAACAGGAATTGCCCACAGAAAACAGCTTACCAAGTCCATTACCAGAACAGCATCTAACAGATACATGGGGCGGCGCTCGTAGCGAAGGTCGCTCCCATGAAGGCATTGATATTTTTGCCCCACGTGGTACGCCAATCAAATCGACAACAGCAGGGGTTGTCAGCAAGGTTGGGCAAAACAACTTAGGCGGACGCGTTGTGGTCATTGTGGGTCCTGGCGGCGCTGGGCATTATTACGCCCATATGGAAGACTACGCTGACATCAGCACCAATGATTGGGTCAATGCTGGCGATATTATAGGTTATGTGGGTAACAGTGGTAACGCTAAAGGCACACCGCCGCATGTGCATTATGGCATTTATATCAATGGCCGCGCGGTAAATCCCTATCCGCTGCTATCCAAAGATAACTAACAACTTTAGTGTTTTTCTGGGTTTTTTAGTTTATTGCTGTCTGAAAGCTTTTTATTTGTAGTAGTCAAAGCAGTTTTAGGTACGCAAATACTGGCAGGAGGAAATAAAATGCTAAAGGTCGAGCCTTGTCCTTCCTCCGACTCAATATTTAAGCTGGCTTGATGCTGATACAGGGCATGCTTCACTATTGCTAACCCTAGACCTGTTCCCCCGGTAGCGCGGCTACGGCCACTATCTACCCGATAAAAACGCTCGGTTAATCGGGAAATATGCTGCGGTGCGATACCGATGCCATCATCGATGACCGCAAACACGCAACCTTTCTCGGTCGCTGTCCAACTGATAACGATATTGCCGCCTTTTGGGGTATATTTGATGGCATTGACCACCAAATTTAGCAAGGCACTATTTATATACAGTTCCGCGCCGTATAGATTACTGTCAGTATTCACCTGCAAGCTAATTTGATGCCCATACTCTTTATTATAAACATTGGCATCGTCCAACAGCTGGGTGAGCAATCGCGTCATATCTATGAGGCTAAGCGCTGGTTTCTCTTCGTTCTCTAACCGAGATAATAATAACAAATCGTTGACAATACTGTTCATCCGCGAGGTTTGTTGGGTCATAAGTTTAAAACCGCGTTGCCACTGCGGCGCAATATCTGGCTGGTCAGAGAAGGTCTCAAGATAGCCCATTAGCACAGTCAACGGCGTGCGCAGCTCGTGCGAGACGTTGGCCACAAAGTCTTGACGCATTTGTTCTAAATGTTGCAAACGGGTTACATCATAAATTATCAACATCTTTTCGCCGCCAAAGTGCGTGACCTCACATTTTAGATAGCGTCCTGGATTTAGCCATGACACCATATGAATGCCGTTATTTGGAGAAACTGTCGTCTGATAATACTGCCGAAATTCTGGCACAGTAATTAAGTTGAAGATGCTATTACCTTGGTCGCTGGATTGTAGCGCCAGCAAGTCTTCTGCTGCCTGATTCCACCATTCCAAATCATCAGTATCGTTGAGCAAAATAACCGCATCTTGTAAGGCTAATAAAGAACTTCTAATTTTTTTAACCAAACCCATTAGTTTCTGTTGAGTGAGCCTTTCTTGTTTACGGTTTTGATACAGTTGCGACGCCACTACGCTGAGACCACCCAACATATCAGGAGACGGCGTATTCACCGGCTTATTGATCCAAGTATTGAACCGCTGCAAGGTATACATCCGCCACAAGCTATAGGATAGCAGCGCCGCGATGATACTTTCTAGTAAGTATGAGGTATAGAAACCTAATGCCACCCCACCGCTTAACCAAAACAGCAACCAGCTTATATCCGCCCACAGCAACGCATAACGGTTAGTTGGGCGTCGTTTGTTATCCGCTGGCTTCATCATATGAATATACTATCCTCACCACAGGCAACTGCATCGCTGTCGCCATGCCGTTTTTGTTAAACCATGCCATTTTTGTTGAACGTAGTTATCATTACTCCCCTACTTTTGCTACCCTATTCTTACTTAACTATTCTTGTTCAACCAAGCTAGAAAACCGATAACCAGTGCCGCGTACGGTTTGGATTAAGCTGGCACAGTCATAAGGTTGCAAGAGTTTGCGTAGACGGCGAATATGCACATCAATCGTACGGTCTTCTATATATACATTGCCACCCCATACTTGGTCAAGCAATTGAGTACGGGTATAAGCTCGCTCCGGATGACTCATAAAGAACGCCAATAATCTATATTCAGTTGGCCCAATATCAATCACCTTGCCATCGGCACTGACCCGCTGACTTTTGGGGTCAAGGCTCAATCCTGCTACTTCAATGGGCTTATCGGCACTCAGTGCACTGCTTCGACGCAGCACCGCCTTAATTCGCGAGACCAGCTCACGTGTTGAGAACGGCTTAGTAATATAATCATCCGCCCCCGCATCCAGCCCTTGCACTTTATTGTCTTCTTCGCCTTTGGCCGTGAGCATAATGACCGGAATCTCGGAGAGCAGCTCGTCTTTTTTGAGCATCCGGCAAAAATCAACGCCACTTTTATCACCCGGTAGCATCCAATCTAGTAAAATGAGTGCGGGACGATGGTCAACCACTTGTTGGTGCGCCTCCGCTATATCGACGGCTTGCAAACAGTCAAATCCGGCCATCTCTAATGTCATGACAATCATTTCACGGATTGCCGGCTCATCTTCGACAATCAAAATTTGCTCATTCTGCATACGATAGCCTTTTTTTAATGACAGCTTTTAAATGATAAGTAGTAAATGGTGAGTTGAAGGAATATGCAAACATAATAGTAAACGCTCGCCATCTTCCCCTTATTAAACAACTTTATTATGACGGCTTGATGACAATTTAAATTATCTGACAGCTTATTAAATTAACAAATAGCTTAAACTTCCAATAAAAAGTTTAGCGGCCCATCATTAATACTCTCAACTTGCATATTAGTCCCAAACTGACCGCTGGCAACTATAGAATGCTGAGTTTCTGCATAAACTATCAGCTCAGCGAATAAGGCTTGCGCGGCATCGGGCTTCATAGCTGCGCCAAAATCTGGCCGACGACCATTATTGGTGTTGGCCATTAAAGTAAACTGTGAAATCAGTAACAGTCCGCCACCAACTTGCTGTACGTTTTGATCAAGCTTGCCAACTTTGGAAGGATCAGTAGTATTCTCAAAAATGCGGTAAGTTAGAATTTTATCCACTAACCGCTGCGCATTATCAAACCTATCGTCATGCCCCAGCCCAATATAAGCTAATATTCCGTACTCAATTCTGCCAATACAACTGTCATCAACCGTGACGCTGGCACGGCTCACCCGTTGAATAAGTGCTTTCATTTATTAATTCCTTAGCAGATTATGATCATACCCTAATACGCGGTTCATGTTAAAATACGGCTATTGATTTACTTATTTTCTATTCTTATTTTAAACCCTATTCCGGTAACCTTGTCATGAATTTATTTACTACTCTACAGCAGTTTGTCCCGCAGCAGCAGCTGAGCAAAGTTGCTGGACGCTTGGCCGCTAGCCGTCACCCTGTCGTCAAACGCGTCTTTATTCGCAGCTTTGCCAAAGCTTATAACGTTCATTTGGATGACTATGAGCGTCAGAGCTTCAAAGCTTATGAGAGCTTTAACGACTTTTTTACCCGTGAGCTTAAAGACGATGCGCGCACCATTGATAGCACTACCAATGGTATCGTCAGCCCCGCCGATGGCGTGATATCACAGTTGGGTCAGATACAGGATCATAAGCTGCTACAAGCCAAAGGTCGGCATTACGATGTGGGTCAGCTGCTTGCTGATAGTGAAGATGGCAGTTATTTCGCAGATGGTAGCTTTGCCACGGTCTATCTCGCGCCCAGCAACTATCACCGCGTCCATATGCCATTTGATGGCACCTTAACCAAAACCCGTTACGTTCCCGGCACATTATTTTCGGTTAATACTACCACTGCCGTTAATATTCCTGACTTATTTGCTCGTAACGAGCGCTTGGTATGTATGTTTGATACTCAGTACGGCAAGGCCGCAGTAGTAATGGTCGGTGCGATGATTGTCGCTGGTATCGAGACAGTCGCTACTGGCAAAATCACTCGTACGGATGATATTCAAGAGACGAGTCATAACATGAGCTTGGCAAAAGGCGACGAGCTCGGATGCTTTTATTTGGGCTCAACAGCTATTGTAGTATTGCCAAAAGCTGCAATAGCGGACTGGCAAGACAATATGACCGCTAATGCTAGTGTGCAAATGGGACAGTTATTAGGTAAGTCCCATATGAAGGTTAATGCTAATACTGCCAACATTGATGAGAAAAATACTAGCGCTGCGAATGACGATAAAGAAACATAAACCATCATTTTTTAATCTAAGATCTATAAAACCAAGGGTTTGTCATCACTGACAAACCCTTTTTTGATGTCATAAGTAAGTAGCTCTTTAATTTAAGCACTTCAATCAAAACCCTACTTAATCAGATTACTAATAGTTTTGAATGCAGGATCTTTACTACTACGGCATAGCTCAAACAAGATAGTTTCTACAGTAGTAATCACCCCGCCAGCACGGCGAATACGACGAATAGCTTGCTTTTTATCGTAAGGAAAACGCGAGCCTACCGCATCACCAATGATGACCGGCTGCATACCATTATCGAGCAAATCAAGCGCCGTTTGTAAGACACAGACATGAGTTTCAACGCCGAATAGTAAAACAATACTACGATTTTGCTGAGCAAGATGGTTCCATGAGTCATCATTATCACAGGCACTGAATGTGACTTTCTCAAAACCTTTGGCATTAGCGCCTTCTAATAGCTCACGAATCTCAGGCAACGTATCGCCTAAGCCTTTTTTGTATTGCTCATTCAGCATGATCGGAATGTCAAGTGCTTGTAGACCTTTGACTAAAGTGGTTATTTTCTTGACGATATTTTCATGGTCGTAGATGTGCGGGGTCAGACGTTCTTGGACATCAATAATCATCGCTTGCGTATTTTCGCGGGCAATGCGGTAGGTGCGGTCGGTAATCATAGTGGGCATAGTACACTCCTTGTACGGCTAAAACCTATATGTATAGGTTGTTTTAACTTCAGATTTAGCATGAAATTATAGTTATTAATTATACTCTTATTTAGTCATAGTTTATCTGGTACGTCAATGAGGATAACCTATAGTAACAACTTATGGTTTTTTCATTCCATATCTTTCATGTCTGCCATTAATGCAAAAACCCCCAGTCATGATGACTGAGGGTTTTTGTTAAAACGCTTAATTACTGTGAAATTATTGAAACATCAACTGCTTATACACGCTCAATGATCGTAGAGATACCTTGACCAAGACCGATACACATCGTAGCCAGACCGACTTCAGTATCCATCTGTTCCATTGCGTTAAGCAAAGTCACAGTAATACGTGCGCCTGAACAACCCAGTGGGTGACCTAGGGCAATTGCACCACCATTGACGTTAATAATGTCTTGCTTGTCAGTCAAGTTCAGAGCTTTAAGCACTGACAGACCTTGAGCCGCGAAGGCTTCGTTAAGCTCGATAGTTTGCATGTCATCGATGCTCATGCCAGCGCGTTTTAGCGCTTTTTGCGTTGCTGGTACAGGGCCGTAACCCATAATAGCAGCGTCACAACCGGCAATTGCCATACTGCGAATACGAGCACGCGGCTTAAGACCTAAGTCTTTCGCTTTTTGCGCGCTCATCACTAGCATTGCTGACGCACCATCAGACAAGGCTGATGAAGTCGCTGCGGTTACCGTACCGCCTTTAGGGTCGAAGGCTGGGCGTAGCGCTTGCATTTGTTCCATAGTGGCATCAGGACGAATCACTTCATCAACCGTACACAGTTGCAAACGACCAGCAGCATCATGACCTTCGATACCGATGATTTCATTGTCAAAACGACCTTCAGTCGTCGCTTCCCATGCACGGCGATGAGATTCAAGACCAAACGCATCTTGCTCTTCGCGGCTGATATTGTTCATACGGCCAAGCATTTCAGCGGTCAAGCCCATCATATTTGAGGCTTTGGCATAGTGCTTAGACGCTGCTGGGTTTAGATCGACGCCATGCATCATACCGACGTGACCCATATGCTCAACACCACCAATGATGAAAGTATCACCTTGGTTGGTCATGATTTGCGCAGCGGCCGTGTGTAGCGCCTGCATGGAAGAGCCACACAGACGGTTAACGGTTTGACCGCCAGCGGTCTTAGGGATATCAGCTAGTAAACCGATGTTACGGCCGATGTTTAGACCTTGCTCTAGAGTCTGGTTGACACAACCCCAGATAATATCTTCGACGTCACGTGGATCAAAGTCGTTACGCTCTACTAAAGCGCGAACCAATTCAGCAGATAAGCTATCAGCGCGCACATGGCGGAACATGCCGTTCTTGGTTTTACCCATCGCCGAGCGTACGCCATCTACGATGACCACATCTTTTGGACTTAAAGTTGTCATATGCATTCCTTTCAATTTTTTATTGTCAGTGGCAGTACTACTATACTCGCATCGTTTAACCAATTATAAGGGGTTGAATCAATAACAAATTATCATCAACCGCTACCGAGCATGCGTACTGCGCTTCATCCTAGTAATGACTGCCCGTTACGCCGTTGCGTAAAAGGTATCGCCTGCTGCTGCCATATCGCGAATCTTTTGCGGGGCTTCATAAGCTTTGCCAAGGTGCGCATATTTTTCGCACAGCGCCAGATAGTTATCAAGACCCATTTGGTCGACATAACGGCATGGGCCACCACGGAATGGTGGGAAACCAACGCCCATAATCATGGCCATATCAGCTTCAGATGGCGTCGATACGATATTGTCTTCTAAGCAGCGTACGGTTTCATTACAAAAAGCCAGCATAGTGCGATCGATGATAGTTTGATCGTCGAACTCTTGCTTAGTGCTGTCGGTCGTGTCTTTGAGCAACGCATAAGTGGCATCATCAGCAACTTTTTTCGGCTTGCCGCGTTTGTCCATTTCATACTTATAGAAACCAACGCCGTTTTTCTGACCCAGACGATTATTGTCATAAAGATGCTGAATTGCGCCTTTATAGTCAGGTTTCATACGGTCAGGATAGCCTTCTGCCATCACTTCTGCGCCATGAACACCAGTATCTAGACCAACGACGTCGATCAGATAAGCAGGGCCCATTGGCCAGCCGAATTTTTCCATGACTTTATCGACATGGACAAAATCTGCGCCTTGCTTAAGTAACAAGTCAAAAGCACCAAAGTATGGGAATAGCACACGGTTGACTAAGAAACCTGGGCAATCATTGACCACAACAGGTACTTTGCCCATTTTGGTTGCTAGAGCGACCGTCGTGGCAATGGCTTCTTCTGAAGACTTCTCACCGCGAATAACCTCAACCAACGGCATGCGATGCACAGGGTTGAAGAAATGCATACCGACGAAGTTTTCTGGACGCTCAAGTGCTTCAGCTAGATAAGTAATAGAGATAGTTGAAGTATTTGAAGCTAAAATACAATCGTCTTTAACCAAGCCTTCCACTTCTTTAAGTACCGAACGCTTAACTTTTGGATTCTCAACAACCGCTTCAATAACAATGTCAGTATCGCTAAAGTCACCATAGTTCAATGTAGGACGAATACGACTTAAGGTTTCACCCATTTTGGTGGCAGTCATCTTGCCGCGATCAACCATTTTACCAAGCAACTTGCTGGCTTCACCCATACCAAGGTCTAATTGCTCAGACTTGATATCTTTCATGATAATTGGCAAGCCTTTGCTGGCTGCCTGATAAGCGATACCGCCGCCCATGATGCCTGCGCCTAGTACCGCAGCTTCATTGATTTCATGCGCTTGCTTGCTGTGTTGCTTGGCCAGTTTTTTGACCAACTGATCGCTTAAGAACAGACCAACCAAGCTCTCTGCTTGTGGGGTTTTGGCGGCTTTAGCAAAGCCTGCTGCTTCCACTTCAATCGCTTGATCACGAGGTAGATTAACGTGCTCTTCGATAGCTGCAATAGCCAGTGCTGGCGCAGGATATTGCTTAGGATTGGCTTTGGCAAAGATCATAGCTTTTGCGCTATTGAACGCCATTGTTTGCTCAAGCTGGTTCAGCTTAACGGGGTTTAACTTCTCTTCGCGTTTGGCTTCCCAGTCAAGTTCACCTGAAATACATTTTTTGACCAAATCAATGGCAGCATCTTGCAAGTCATCAGCAGGAACGGTCGCATCAACCAAGCCCAGTTTTAGCGCATCAAGCGCTTTTTTAGGCGTGCCGGTTGCGATAAGTTCAAGTGCATTGTCGATACCGATGATACGTGTACTACGTACGGTACCACCAAAGCCTGGGAAAATACCCAGTTGAGTTTCAGGCAAACCAATAATCGCCTTGTCACTCATGACGCGATATTCACAAACCAGAGTCATCTCACAACCACCGCCAAGCGCCGCACCATTAATGGCCGCAACTTTAGGGAATGGCAAGTCTTCAAAGCGGTTAAAGGCGTCGTTGACTTTGACGCCCCAGTCTCTAATCTCGCTTTCAGACTTCCTAAAAGAGGCGACGAATTCTGTAATATCAGCACCAGCGATAAAGACGCCTTTGCTTGACGTTACGATCAAACCTTTAACGTCATCGGCTTTCTCAAGTGCAGTTACGACTTCGCCAAATTGCTTATTAGTTTCAGCATCGAACTTGTTCACGCTCTCGTTTTCGGCGTTGTATTGCATGTTGACGATGCCATCCTCTAGCATTGTCACCGTGATGCGATTTCCTTGGTATACCATGTGGAACTCCTTGCTATATAATAAAAGCTACGTTTTAAAGTTAAAGTAAATAGCCAGTTATTGTTAATAAAACAGGTAATAACACAGTCAATCTGACAGATTAACCGCGATGATGTCTTTATTATCCAGCGCTCATTGCTTTATCTAGCATGCATTGCTATGGCGCTTCATTTTTATACTTTTTTTGCTTATATTTGGCTCAATAGTTGGCTTTATCGGTCAGATAACCTGTTTATATACTCAGCATTTAAATCATTAAGCCGTCTTAACATCAATTAGTGTAGGGGATTATGCCCCCAACTGTCACAAGCTAATACCGGACTCGTAAGTCACTATCAAGCATTTACCTCTGTAATTACGTACTTTACATGCATGAGTGTGTACTGGTTTTTAGGGTCATAATGTTGCTAACATTATCAATAGTGCTGTTTAGGTTGTCAGTAATACGGTTAAAATTTTCAAGGGTACTACAGTCACTCACCGCTTTATCAGAACACATTAAGACGGCAAGTTAAATCATCAATACGTAACCAAAATAAATAACGCTTAAAGCGTCCATACAAGCCTCAGCATCTATCATGCTACACTAACTGTATTTCTATTGTTCACCTTATCATTGGTTAGATTATGACTGTTTCTTCTGCGCCACGCTTTGTCCCTTTTAATAATTTCGAGTCGTTTCACAACAGGCTACGCGCACAATTAGCGCAAGATATTGATACCCTATTTGCCTATGCTCAATTGCCCAGCCCATTAATAGACGCCTGCCGTTATGTAATGACCGGTCAAGGGAAACTGGTTCGGCCATTATTAGTAGCAAGTGCCTTTGTTAGTATAAAAGCAGCTAGCATAAGTGCCACCAATAATTCCTCTGTAACTGAACTAGCAAATACTACCGATGAAAATGAAACAGACAATTTAGATAGCTTAGACAATTTGGATAAGCTTTTACATGGCCAAGCGCACTACGATATGTGCCGCCGTGCCGCATTGGCGGTAGAGTTACTGCACACCTACTCATTAGTGCACGATGACTTGCCATGTATGGATGACGATGAGCTACGCCGTGGTCAGCCGACTGCTCATATAGTATTTGATGAGGCGACTGCTCTGCTGGCTGGTGATGTGTTACAGACCCTAGCTTTTGAGGTATTGACCGCAGAAATCCCGACCTTTATACCTTTTGATTCGCAAATAGCCAGCCAGCTATCAGCTCTATTTGCACCGCGAGCACGGCGTATGGTGGCAGGACAAATGCTTGATATCAACGCTGAAGCCAGCAGCAATATCACCCAAGACGATTTAGAAGCTATTCACCGTGACAAAACAGGTGCCTTGATTGAGGCAGCAGTATTGATGGGTGGAATCTGTGCGCAAGCAACTGCCCCACAACGTATCGCATTGCAAGATTGTGCGCAGCATATTGGGCTGGCTTTTCAAGTACAAGATGACATTTTAGACGTCACTACCAGTACCGATACCTTAGGCAAACCCGCTGGCAGCGATGAAAAGTTAGACAAATCTACCTATGTTAAATTGATGGGTGTTGACGCCGCCAAAGATTATTCGCAGTCACTATTTAATGACGGACGGGCGGCAATTACTCGTGAGCTTGGCAACAATACAGAAAGTGATGCGCTACTTGAGCTTATTGAATGGCTCTGGTCTCGTAAAAAATAGACACGTAAGAAATAGACGTGTAAAAAATAGTCTAGGAAAATAAGCTCATAAATATAAATGGACAACAACAGACCCATAAAAAAGGACTTAAATGTAGAGGGCGGCTATGACTAATATCAATACCCAACGTATTTATCTAGGCACTGGCGGCTATAGCGATACCGACTTATTAGGCACGCTTTATCCAACCGGTACTAAGAAAACGGACTTCTTACGTGAGTATGCCAAACAATACGGGGCGGTAGAGATTAATAGCACTTTTTACGCACCTATTGGTCAAAAAGCCTTTGCGGGTATGGTTAATAAAGCCTATGTCCAAGCCGAAAGTGAATTGCAATTCGCCGTCAAGCTTCATCAAGATTTCACTCATGCCCGTAAAGGCAGTCCCGAACATGCACAAGCCTTTCTTACTGCCCTAACCCCTCTTATCGAAGCAAATTGCCTAGCGCCATTGTTATTACAGTTCCCGCATGGCTTTGATCGCACTCGCGACAATAGGCTCTATCTAGCCAATCTAGTCAGCTGGTTTAAAGACTATCCCTTAGCGGTTGAGTTTCGTCATAACAGTTGGCACACGCCACAAGTCGTCGATAGCTTTGGCGAGCAAAGTCTTATCTGGTGCAGCGTTGACTATCCCAAAGTGAAAGGTCTACCGCCATCACGACTGATATTTACCCAGCGTACGGGCTATCTGCGCATGCATGGTAATAATCTAAATTGGTGGGATGCGATGAGTGCCAGCGACCGTCATGACTATCGTTACAGCGAAGCAGAAATGCAGGATTGGGCGCAAGCGATTGCCAATCAGCGTCAGCATTTTGATACCTTATATATCTTCTTTCAAAATACGGTTAATGCGCATGCTTTTTATAATATTGCGATGTTACGTGAGGCGTTGGTTAAGTTTGGGTTTGAAGTGTTGTAGTATTAATGGGCTTAAGCAAATCTGAGGCGATAAACGAGTTCTGATGAAGATAAGGAATATGGAGTAATACTTGTGGATGAACTATTTTTGATGGGCAGGGATTGTGACAAAAGAAAGGCTCACTAAGTAAGTTAAATCACATTGATTATAATATACCTCCCCCTATCTCTATAGAACATCGACCTCTATAGAACATCGATTTCTTGTAATAATCTAACTAATATTTGAAATAACAAACTACTTAGACACAAAATTTATAATGGACTATTTCTTCATATATTATATTTAGCTATTAAATATTTAGCGTCTTATTACTCTCTTGAAAACTAGCTATTAAGCCTTCATATGATAATAGCGTGCAATTATATGATATAGGAAGTGAAGATTTATGAAGGATTTTAATAGCTTAGAAAGTGTAGCTCAAGCTTTAGAGGAAGGTGACTTTTCAGGTGTAGATACTGATATTGAAACTGTTGAAGAGCTTGTAGATGCACTAGTCGCTACTGGAGATATAGATCAGGTTTTTGTAAGCCATGATGATCATCTCGGTCTAAAAGATGGTCTGCCAAGTGAGTTTCTCAACTTACTATTAAGCGAAGCTACTAAACCAGAATTTGAAGATGAATTAGAAGAAATTCTAGACCAAGCAAATATAATTATTCCTCTAGCGAATAGGGAGTTATCTGAAGACGACATTGATGACATACGAGAAGATAAAATTTATCGAGGTGAAGACCCTGACGATTAACTTATATATATTACATAGAAGTAAAGATGACGAACAAGTAGTTATATGACGCTTTGAGTAAATTTAGCGACAAAAAAAGGACACCTCGCGGCGTCCTTTTTTTCTTACTTATAAAGCTAAGACAATCTGATTTTTGAAGATGTACTTATAGAAGATGTACTTATAAAAGTTACTTACTCTTCAACACCAGCATCTTGACCTTTATATTTCGCATTCGCGTAGTCCCAGTTCACTAGCTTATCTAGGAAGGTATCAACGTAATCAGGACGACGGTTACGATAATCGATATAGTACGCATGTTCCCATACATCACAAGTCAATACGGCTACTTGACCATGGGCTAATGGGTTATCAGCGTTACCAGTTTTGGCGATTGATAGTTTGCCGCCGACTTTATCTGTAACGAGCCATGCCCAACCTGAACCAAACTGTGAAGTTGCTGCGTTTTTGAACTCTTCACGGAACTTATCATAGCTACCGAAGTCTTCTTCGATTTTGCCTTTTAAGTCACCAGTAGGTTCGCCGCCGCCATTCTCAGGCGTCATGCAGTTCCAATAGAAGGTATGGTTCCATACTTGGGCTGCTTGGTTAAACATAACTTTTTTGCTGTCATCTTCAACCGTTGCTTTGATGATTTCTGGCAGTGTTTTGTCTTCTAGACCAGAACCTGGTAGCAAATCATTTAGCTTATTCACATAAGCGGCGTGATGCTTGTCATGATGAAACTCTAGAGTCTCAGCGCTGACATGTGGCTCGAGTGCGTCTTTTGCATAGGGCAAATTTGGTAAAGTAATCTTTGACATAGTTATTTTATCCTTGCTGGTTTAGCCATTAATCTTATGTTCCAATTGCGCGTCTGTCATAAAAATATTTGCTTTAACACACCTACCTCAAACTTCACAGACAACACAATCGTTACTGCGATATTTTAAGGTATTGTTTAAACTTATAACCATAAAATATCGAGCTAAATTGGCTGAGTTTATTGTTAATTAGAATTATTACTCAATGTGCTATTGCACATCGTTATAAATTTAGAGGTTAAGCACATAACTGTTAGTTAATTAATACTAGCCAGTTGATGCATTAATCTATTGTTAATTTTAAATTTACAACTCATAAGCTATAATTCACTGTAGCTTACTGGTCATTATAGCAACGATTGCGGACAATATCCGTTACCGAATGTTATAGTCGCCTTAATTCGACTATTTTAAGTAGTTTATAGAGGGTATGGGTTAGCAAACTACCTACTTGAAGCATCAAATAATCGTCCCAATTAACAATAAACCATAATAATTTGATAGCCAATAATCGAACAATCAAATAATAAATACTTAAATCACGGACTTGTCCTATGAGCGATGCAGAAACCCAATTACAGACCACCCAGAAGAATCAGACCACTTGGGTGCTTGCCAGTAATAATAAAGGCAAACTTGCTGAATTCAAAAGACTGTTTGCCGAAGCCAATCTAGACGTTACTATCATTCCGCAAGGCGAGCTGGATATTGAAGATGCTGTCGAGGATGGTCTTAGCTTCATTGAGAACGCCATCATCAAAGCACGTCATGCCAGCCGTATTAGTGGCAAGCCAGCTATTGCTGACGATTCAGGACTATGCGTGCCGGTACTTGGTAATGCGCCTGGAATATATTCAGCCCGTTACGCTGGCGAACACGGTAATGATGCGAATAATAATGCCAAACTCGTCGCCGACTTGCAGCCTATCCGCGATAAGCAATCCGATCGGCCTATTAAGGGTATGTTTGTCTGTGTGCTGGCAATGGTTCGCCATGCCGATGACTCGCTACCGATTATCGCGCAGGGATTGTGGAAAGGTGAGATTTTAGACCAGCCGCATGGCGAGGGCGGTTTTGGTTATGATCCGCTATTTTGGTTACCTGATATGCAAGCAACGGCTGCCAGCTTAAACGCTACTGATAAAAATCAGGTCAGTCATCGCGGGCAAGCTATCCAGCAGTTATTGCAACAGCTATAAAATAGTCTATCATTACAGCTGGCTTTTTCTGCTGTGACTTCATCATGACTACTAAGGTCATGAGAGTTTGTAAACGCCTATAGCAGACAAAACAGATAACTTTTACTTTAATTAACAGATAGATTATACTGTTCTACTTTTAAAATTTTATCGAAAGCCGCTATTTATCGCTTTAATTCATTAAAAAGCATTACTATTAAAGCGTATTAGTGGATTATTATTGATATTGGGCATTCTATATTGTTTATATCGATAGTGTCACTGGTGATTGCCAGTCGTACTATCTGGATGTCGATATCCCCTATTCTTTTCATTCCAACAGCAATCGGCATAACGAGTCCCCATTTTGAGGCGCGATTGCCTGTTATTTTAATCCTAAAGGTGTAATCAACATGGCTACAGATTTACAGATCACAACCAACAAGCTGTCTGAAAAAGAAACCCAGCTGACGGTTAAAGTACCTGTCGAAAAAATTCAAAACAAAGTTGAAGGCCGTATTCGTCAAGTTGCGAAAACCGCCAAAATTGACGGTTTCCGTAAAGGCAACGTTCCTATGTCGCATATCCGCAGCCAATATGGTGCTGGTATTCAACAAGAAGTTATTAACGATGTAATCCGCGATACTGTATTTGAAGCGATTAAAGCTGAAGATATCCGCGCTGTCGGCATGCCTAACATCGATGATGTAAAACTTGAAGACGATTTCTTAGTGTATCAAGCAACGGTTGAAATCTTCCCAGAAGTTGACGTGCAAGGTATTAACGACATTGAAGTTGAACGTCATACCGCCACTGTTAAAGAAGAAGATGTTGACACTATGATCGAAAATCTACAAAAGCAACGTGAAGAGTTTGTAGAGAAAAAAGGCAAAGCAGCTAGCGGTAATCAGGTTATATTTGACTTTGAAGGCACAATCGACGGCGAGAAATTTGAAGGCGGCTCATCTGAAGACTTCAAATTGGTTATCGGTAGCAACCAGATGATTCCAGGTTTTGAAGCGGGTATCAAAGGCATGAAAGCCGATGAAGAAAAAACCATCGACGTAACTTTCCCAGAAGACTATCAAGCGGAAGATCTTGCTGGTAAAGAAGCCCAATTCAAAATTAGCGTTAAGAAAGTTGAAAAATCTAAACTTCCTGAAATCAATGAAGAGTTCCTTGAGCTGTTCGGCGTGACCGAGGGCGGCGTTGAGAAACTAAAAGACGACGTTCGTAAGAACATGGAACGCGAAATCAAAAATGCTGCCCGTAGCCAAGTTAAGCAAGCTACTTTTGATGCCTTGTTAGAAAAGAACGAGTTTGACGTGCCAAACGCCATGCTAGAGCAAGAAATTGAGCGTCAACGTAGCATGATGATGCAACGTTTTGCTCAACAGTTCGGTTCAAGCGCTGATAGCTTTGACAAAGACATGTTGCCAAATGAGCTATTTGAAGAGCAAGCATTGCGTGCCGCCCGTCTTGGTATCATCGTTGCTCGCGTTATCGACACTAAAGGTATAGAAGTTGACCAAGCGCGTGTTGAGACTTTCATCAAAGAATCTTCAGAAAACTACGAAGATCCGGCAGAAGTCATCGAGTACTACACTAATGATAAGCAGCAGCGCGCTAACATTGAGTCTGTAGTGCTAGAAGACCAAGTGGTTGATTATCTGATTGAGCAAGGTAAAGTAACTGACAAAGAAGTCAGCTATCAAGACCTTCTTGCTGCCCAGCAACAACAGCAGCAAGCAATGTAGTTTAGACTGAGCGCTATCTGTTTTTAGATTAGATAGCGCTTACGTTCTTGACTCTATACCAATACGGCCCTGATCTTTTGATCGGGGCCGTATTTTTTTGTGCAAACCAAGTAGCAATCTAAGTAATATCTCAATTGGTATAGTCAATAAACCAAAAAAGAACTACAATACCTAAATGACCTACTCAAATGATTTTCGACAACTCGTATTAAGCAAGATTGCAGCAGGGCAAACGGTACGCCGCGTTGCCCAAGACTTTAATAT
>NZ_CAJHBI010000023.1 GCF_904846605.1 Psychrobacter sp. 72-O-c | reverse complement strand
CTTCAAGCTGTGGCGGGGCTTCAATTGAAGTTATTAGACAATATATCGACCAACAGCAAGTACCTAACTAGAAATGCCTTACATCCACGCCCTAGAACGACGTGGTTTTACGGCACTTTTTGATAAACATACAGAAAATAAGGACTGGGGCAGTTTAGCACTATTCGTTACGTTCTTTAGATTATTTGCTACAATGTAGTGCCTTCAGTTTTGCACTATGCTATTTTGCTATATACTATTTTTTACTTACTTTGCTATTTGTCTTCCTATTTAGCGTCCAATAAATAACCATACCAGAATCAGTCATAAGGATAATAAGTTTGAGTAAATTTGATGATTTTGATCATACTGACAATTTAGATGATTTTTCTGACAATATTGGCTACGGTTTTGACGAGTCATTTAGCGATGGTTGGGACAGCCTAACCCAAGCTATCAGAAAACTATATAACAAAACCACTGACAAGCTTGATGACGAGATAGCGCTGCCGGTTGCGCAACAATATGTCAATGATGCGCTGCAAAAGTTCGTGACTGATAATGTAAAAGCTATCTTAGAGCTGCGTGTAGAGCTACATGACGACTGGTTCCGCCTTTACTGCACAGTCAATGCCGCCGGTATCTATGCTGAGGTTGCCAGTAACTTTAGATTGGTTCACGTCCAGCTTGATCGCAATGTTCAGCGCTTCGTCTTTGGACAGCAGACCTATACCGATGTACTTAACTTCCGCTGTGAATCCTTTGTGAAGCGCCAAGGTATTAAACTTGCTATCTGGTTTTATCATAGTATCCTCAAAAAAGATCCTTTAGGCGTCATCTTGGCTTATATCAATATTGCTCGCGCTAAAGAAAATATCATTTATCTTGATATTAATCGTTGGCTCAAAAAGAACAAAAAAATTATGAGCACTCTACACAAGGTGCAAGTGAATTATGGTGAGGTGGAAGAAGAACAGCTTATTTTAAAAACTCAAATTAATTATCGTGATCTATTGGGCTCAAGCAGCGGTGAAGACATCATTAGCGATGACGATGAACCTGAGCTGATGCAAGGTCCTATTAATCCATTGGGTGATGCCACTGATCCAAGCCAAGAATAGTTACTAAAGCCTTAATAGCGCTTATTTAGTGTAACTTCAAAACAAACACCGCGACCTTAAGGTATTAAGATTGCGGCGTTTTTATGTCAATCAATCTATAAACTTACCATTCTAAGTAGTTCTTTAAAAACGGCCCTCTAACAACCAGCTCTCTACCAGTAGTTCTCGACCGCAATATTGCCTTCACCGCGGCGATTCATCACCAGTCCCAAGGTTTTAAGGGCTTCTTTAGTATCGTATACCATATCTGGATTACCGCACAGCATCACGTGCGTACTATCAATATCTAACGCAACTCCTGCTTGCTCCTGCAGCGTGCCTTCTAATAGTAGCTTTGGTAGTCGCTCGGTTAGCGCGCCTTCAACATGCTCGCGGGTCACAATCGGAATAAAGATTAATTCAGCCGGATTATCGACCAGCGAGCCAATGTCTTCTTGCAAGCTTTCAATCTTCTCGACATACGCTAGCTCCTCGGACGTACGCGCACTATATACCAGCACAATGTGCTCGTAATCCTGCCAGGTTTGCAGATCTTGTAGCATCGATAAGAACGGCGCTAGCCCAGTTCCGGTAGCCAGTAACCATAAGTCTTTTGGGTGTGGCTTTTGATAACGCGCTAAGGTCAAGAACCCAAACGGAGTGGTATCAAGCAATAACTCATCGCCTACTTCTAGATATTGCAACTGTGAGGTAAATGCGCCGTCAGGGATAACAATAGAGAAAAATTCCAATACTTCATCAAATGGTGAGGAAACGATGGAATAAGCGCGAAAGATGTCATCATTTAGTGCCACATCAGATGCCTGCTCTGCGGTGTCCTCTTGGGTTTGTCCTAAGCCTTGCTGCTGTTCCGTACTTTGTTGCTGATAATGTTGCAGATGACTAGGGTTAACGCCCAAACGCACAAATTGTCCAGCAGTAAATTTAAAGCTATCGGGGCGGGCAACGGTAAAACTAAATAAACTGGGTGTCCAGGTGGTTTTACTAAGCACTTTCACGGTTTGGATATTGTCACTCATAGAGATTATTCACTTATATCATTATTCTGTATTTAGTCGTCAGTCTGTATTTTTTATTAGAAATTTTAAAATATTGCTAAAACAAGCAATAAAAAAGAGGCGCCAAGCTTAGCATAAACGTGGCGCCTCTTGGTTTCCTAACAGTAACTACCGATAAGTAATAGGCAATAACTAAAAGAACAGTCTCACAGCGACTCGTCATGTTGTTATAGTCAATTCACAACAAAAGAGAGTCGTATATAGCAACGTACTACTGGTATAAATTTTTCTTGCGTGCTGTTCGCAAGCGGGACAGAGGCTGCAAAACGTTTTTTACAGTAGCATCCCAGTAATACTGTAGAGTTTCTAAATTGAATCGATTATATAAAGTTTACGCTACCAAATACGCGCCAGACTTGACCATTCAATAAGGCTATTGGGTAATATCCCAAAGAAGACAATAATAGCCGTCACAGCAATCACCATAATACCGCCCATCCGAATACCCCACTGCCCCGCAACGTCAAATTCAATAAACTCTTTTGGACGTTTAAATAACGTTAGCATCACACGCAGATAATAGAACAAGCCGATCGAGCTACCCAAGACAATCATCGCCGCTAAGAACCAATTTGTCCCTTGTACAGCAGCGAGAATAGCAAATAGCTTAGTAATAAAGCCTGCCGTCAACGGAATACCGGCTAACGACAGCATCATAATAGTCATTACTGCTGTCAGTACCGGACGTCGCCAAAACAGACCCTGATAATGGATCAGTTCGCCTGCTTCACCCGCTAAACGATAAGGACTCGACATCAAGGTTACAACCCCAAAGGCACCGATAGAAGTAAAGGCATAAACCGCCATATACATGCTAGAGATACTATCAGCGGCTGACCCAATACTAACAATAACGATCAGCACATAACCCATATGGGCAATAGATGAATAACCTAATAGACGTTTGAGGTTGGTCTGACGTACGGCTAATAAGTTACCTACAAGTATCGATAAGGTCGCCATGACCATAAGCAGCATTTGCACGGATGGCAGTGCCAGTAATGCAGTATCGATTAAGAAACGGACGGCAAGCGCCATCATCGCCACTTTAGTAACTGAGGCTAGATAAGTGGCGATAGGTGCGGGCGCGCCTTCATAAACATCTGGCGTCCAAGTATGAAAAGGAGCGGCAGACAGCTTAAAACCGATACCGAACAACATCATCGCCGCGCCTAGTATCAATAAGGGCGATTCAAAGAAATCACCTAACATGAGACTAATAGGCTTAAAGGCTAAAGAGCCTACTTCTGCATAAATAAACGCCATGCCCATTAATAAGGTCGCAGACGCGGTAGCCGACAGCACTAAATATTTAAGCCCCGACTCAAGCGACTTGTTACGCATAAAGGTATAAGACAGTAGACCATATAAGGGTACTGACAGCAGCTCTAAGCTCATAAAAAACGATGCCATATGCTGAGCACAGACCATCAGCAGCGCGCCAACAGTCGATAATAGCATGAGCAAATACAGCTCATCTTTATTGTCTTTTAGATTGGCCAAATAAGCATACGATAGCGTACAACACGCCAGCGCGCAGATAAGAATCACCACCATGTTGAACTGGGCAAAATTATCTACTACAAACAGCTGCTCAGCATTTGGTAGCGAAGAGCCGCTATTAATCAATCCCGCCATTTGTCCAAGTAAGGTAAACAGCGCAATGTTAAGACCGGCTACCGTAAGGGTACCTGTGACGACATGGGAGCGTTTAATAGTGATAGCGATCATCACAACCAGTGCCGTAACTACTACTGCAATGATTGGCGCATAAGGCATCAGCCCCATCAAATCATTCATCGTAAATTCATTCATGACTTAACGTGCCTCCATTGCATCAAGTAACTGCGACGCATCTACTTGTGTCACTTGACTGTAAATATATGCATTATTAATCCACTGCATGGCATGACTTGAGGTATCAAGGAACGGCTGAGGATACAGTCCTAGCCATACCAAACCAACAGCTAACATGAGCAATAAGGACAACTCACGCTTGCCCAAGTCCTTTAATGGACGCTCAGGCAAACCATGTGATTTAGTCTCGTGCATGGCCAGCTCTTTAGTGTTATTAGCACCAAATAACGCACGATGAATCAAGATTAGTGAGTATAGACCCGCCAATACTAAGCTAAAGGTTGCGAACACCACAAACACCGGATACTGTGCAAATGAACCCAGCAAAATCATAAATTCGCCAATGAAGTTACCCGTACCCGGAATACCGAGCAGCGCTGCACTGAAGAACATAAGTATCGGGGCATAGTAGCGAAATTGTCCCCACATACCGCCCATCAAGGTTAAATCACGAGTATGTAAACGCTCATACAACTGTCCTGCCATGATAAACAGCGCCGCTGAGCTTAAACCGTGCGCCAGCATCTGAATCATCAAACCTTGTAAGCTTAATAAAGTACCGGCATAAATAGCCAATACCACAAAGCCCATGTGCGAGATACTGGTATAAGCAAGCAAACGCTTCATATCGGTCTGCATAAAGGCCAACCATGCACCGTAGAAGATACCAATGGTACCTAAAGTCATAGCAATCGGCGCAAACTCTTGGGATGCAGCGGGAAATAATGGCAACACAAAGCGAATCAAACCATAAGCCGCCGTCTTAATCAGTACCCCTGCCAAATCCACCGAACCAGCCGTTGGCGCTTGCGCATGCGCGTCCGGCAACCAACCATGGAAAGGAACAATCGGCAGCTTAACCGCAAAGCCAATAAAGAAGCACAGCATGATGGGATATTCCCAGCCGCCGAGTGGCGTACCGAGTAGGTCATTATAATTAAAGCTGACTACACCGCTAGAAGCGTAGCTAATAATGACCAGCATCAAGATACCGATGAGCATGATAAGCCCAGACGCTTGGGTATAGATAAAGAACTTAGTAGCTGCGTATTCTTTGGTCTTACCCCCGACCACATCGTGACCCCAAATAGCGATCAAGAAGTAGATAGGAACCAGCATCATCTCCCAAAAGAAGAAGAATAAGAACATATCAATGGCTAAAAAGACCCCAATGACGCCGCCTAAGCTCCACAATAAGTTCAGATGAAAAAACCCAACACGGCGTTGAATCTCATTCCACGAACAGGCAACAGCGGCGACACCCAGTAGGCCAGTCAAGGCCACCATCATTAGCGACAAGCCATCCAAGGCTAAGTGAAAGCTAATACCAAAGCTGGGTATCCAGGGAACACTAAACTCAGCAACCCACGGCACTGCAGAATCTGGCGCAATCACTTGCTTACTCATGCCACCAAAGTCACCGTACTGCCATAACACTAACGACAGTACAAAGGTCAAGGTCATACCAATTAACGCAATCCAGCGCGGCAGACGTCTATTAAACCGTTCAACCAGCCAGCATAGCAACCCGGCAATAAAGGGTATTGCAATTAATGCTGGTAGCATCCACGTTTGTTGTAACTCTATCATCTTATACCACCGTCATCATTACCAGCACCAACAGCACAGCCATGCCCAAGCCAAAGCTTGCAGCATAGCCTCGAAGTGACCCAGTTTGGGTCGCGGACAACATTTTATTGCCCACTGACGCTAGCTTTGGTAACACCAGCCAGGTCTTATCAATAGGATCGGCTTTGAATAAGCGGCCGATGAATAAAAAAGGTTTTACAAAAATTATATCGTATAGCGCATCGAAGCCCATGCCGTGATAGCACCAATAATATAGCGCTCCGCCAATGCGTGATTGTTTGAATCTCGCTAGCATACGGCCTTTATCCACTACATATAACAATGCGGCTAATATTAGACCTGCTAGCATCGCACCCATGGCGATGTATTCAGCGGTATGCTTACCTTCGGCTTGATTGGCCACTTCTAATAAATGCCCAACGCTCTCTGGCAGTACTCCTTGTAATGGCGGGGTAATTAACGCACCAACGGCGGTTGATAATACCAATAGCACACTAAGGGGCAACCAATAAGATACGCCGGACAGCTTGTGCGCTTTGGTCTTCTCTTCGCCGAAAAACACAATCCAAATCATACGGAAGGTATAAAGCGCGGTTAAGAAGGCACCGAACACGCCCATATAAAATAGAACTTGATGACCCGTAGCATAGGTTTCCCAAAGAATCGCTTCTTTTGAATAAAAACCAACCGTTACCCAAGGTATCGCGGCTAGCGCACCGCCACCGACGATATAACACCAAAATACCAAAGGTATCTTACGGCGCAATCCGCCCATCTTAAAGATGTTTTGCTCATGATGAACTGCAAGAATGACCGCACCTGACGATAAGAACAACAAGGCTTTAAAGAAAGCATGGGTCATCAAATGAAAGATAGCCCCTTGCCATGCGCCAACACCTAGCGCTAAGAACATATAACCAATTTGGCTCATGGTCGAATAGGCTAGAATTCGTTTTATATCAGTCTGTGCCAGGGCACATAATCCGGCAACTACTAAAGTCAACGCTCCCACGCCGCCGACCCAATACAGCAATACGCCAGGGGTCAGTAAAAACAACGGATGCATACGGGCGATTAAATAAACCCCAGCCGTTACCATAGTTGCAGCATGAATCAGTGCCGATACTGGCGTTGGGCCTGCCATCGCATCCGCTAACCAAGTATGCAGCGGCAGTTGTGCTGACTTGCCCATTGCTCCACCAACCAACATCATAGTGGTCAAAATCATAGTTGGATTATTAACATCGAACACCTCAGGGGCGCGAGTAATAATCTCTTGAATATTGAGCGTGCCAAATTCGCGGAATAATAAAAACAGCCCGAATGCTAAAAACACATCACCAATACGGGTGACGGTAAAAGCCTTCATGGCAGCGCGACCATTAGCACGGTCTTGGAAATAAAAACCAATTAGCAAGTAAGAACAAATACCAACGCCTTCCCAGCCGAGATATAGCAATAATAAATTATCGCCCAATACCAGTAATATCATACTGGCGACGAACAAATTCATATAGCTAAAGAAGCGCGCAAAGCCGGTATCACCTTTCATATACCAAGCGGCAAATAGGTGAATCAAAAAGCCAACGCCAGTAATCACACCCATCATGGTCAGTGCTAAGCCGTCAAAGCTTAAGCCAAAGCTTGGGGCAAAGTCGCCCACTTGAAACCACGTCCATAGCGGTATTTCTATTACAGTACCCGCCGGATACGTGGTTAAAAAGATAAAGCTAGCCACCAGAGTACAGAGTGCTGATAGCAATAGGCTACCCACACCAACAAATGCGGCAGCCTGCTCAGTTAACCGATCGCGCATAAAGGCTAAGATCAAAAAGCCAATGAGCGGGAGTATAAAGGTTAATAGTAATAAACTCATGACATCATCCTTTCATCTCATTGGCGCTGTCGACATCGAGATGCCCACGCTTATGATAAAACTGCAATAATATTGCCAGACCAATTGCTGCTTCAGCAGCTGCTAAAGTCAAAATAAAGATAAACATAACTTGTCCATCTGGATCGACCCAGCGACTGCCCGCCACTATAAATGCCAATGCGGCAGCATTCATCATGATCTCAAGACTCATCAGCATAAATAAGAAGTTGCGTCGTACCATCACACCGCATAGACCAATAGCAAATAAAATCCCTGCTAATATCAGTCCATGACTCATGGGTATCACACCCCATACATTCTGCGCCTCAGCAACCGGCTGTACTAAGCCTGCTACTTCGTGGGCAAACGGCACGTTTGACACCTCTTGTGCCACGCTCACTGCTTGTACCATCAGTCTGACTCCTTGCGCGTGACTTTATTCATACTCACCTGACTACCTACGTAGTCATGTGGATCTACTTCTTCATATACATAGGGCTTAGCCATCTCAACCGCATCATGACTATTATGGTTATAGCCATCATTATTATCGTATTCTTTAATGCTACCGACACTCGGGCTAAAGGCTTGGCTGTCATTACCGATAATCTCGTCATCTATAGACTCTTTACCTAAATGATAAGCCGCAACCAAGGCTGCAAGTAGCAATAGTGCTGCCACTTCGACCAGCATAATGTATTTACTAAATAATGCGGTACCGACCGCTTTAGCGGGAACACTGACCCCACCGATAACAGCAGCTTCGTCATGATTGAGCCCAATCATCGCATACAGCACAATTGCGATAATAAGTGTCAGTCCCGTTGGTACTGCCCATGTTCTCGCATCAAGCCAGCGCTCTTCTCGCGCCTCATTCTCCATGCCTAAATTGAGCATCATAATCACAAAGACAAACAATATCAAAATCGCACCGGCATAGACTATAACTTCAAGCGCACCAGCGAATGGTGCACCCAAAATGAATATGATGCCAGCAACAGCCAACAGTGACACAATCATTGATAAGATAGCATGCACTGGATTGGCATGAATGACGACTCGCAGACTGGCAAATATAGCCACCGCCGCTAGCGCATAAAACCCTACCAAATCAGGTTGATTTAAAAAATCCATCATGGCAGCAAGCTCCTTAGATCAATAGGTGCCGCTTCGTTTTGCGCTGCGCCTTTTGGTTTATCTGCCAACGCCATACCGGATACGCGATAATAGTTGTAATCAGGATACTTACCCGGCCCTGAGATGAGCAAATGCTCTTTTTCATAGACTAAATCTTGACGTACATATTCACCCATTTCAAAATCAGGGGTCATTTGAATGGCTGTGGTTGGACAAGCTTCTTCGCATAGCCCGCAAAAAATACAGCGTGAAAAATTAATACGGAAAAACTCTGGGTACCAGCGCCCATCTTCGCGCTCGGCCTTTTGCAGAGAAATACAGCCAACTGGACAGGCCACAGCACATAAGTTACAAGCAACGCAGCGCTCATCGCCATCAGGATCACGAGATAATATAATACGCCCGCGGAACCGCGGCGGAACCGGTACCGGCTCTTCAGGATACAATATCGTATCGCGTGGCCGTATCGCGTGGCTATTGACCATCCACATGCTGCGCACAATGGTAAACATACCAATGACAGTCTTTTTTATCGTAGTAAACATGGGATTATTATCCTTATCAGCTTTACTCTAATTCATCAACAATGCTTAAAAATGGTTACAGCGTTGGAGAGAAAATCAAAATGACCGCAGCGGTAACCAGCAGATTAATCAAGGTCACCGGTAAGCAGATTTTCCAGCCAAAGTTCATCACCTGATCATAGCGCGGACGCATGAGTGAGCCCCGAGCCAAAACAAATAATGTCATAAAGAACAGGGTCTTAATCATGAACCAAAAAGCAGGTGGAACAAACGGAATATCTAAGTTAAAGGGCGCAAGCCAGCCGCCAAAGAATAGACAAGTCATCAAGGCAGATATCAGCACTACGTTGACGTATTCACCAATAAAGAACATACCAAACTTCATGCCAGAATATTCAACATGGTAACCTTCTGCTAGTTCTTGTTCTGCTTCTGGCTGATCAAAAGGATGTCTGTGGGTAACTGCCACTCCTGCCACTACAAAGGTTAAAAACCCAAAAAACTGCGGAATGATATACCAACCATCAATTTGTGCTTCGACAATGGCACGCAAGTTAAATGAGCCAGTCAGTGCGACCACACCCATTAATGATAATCCTAAAAATACCTCGTAACTGATGGTTTGCGCCGCAGAACGGAGTCCACCAAGTAGCGAGAACTTATTCGCTGATGCCCAGCCGCCAAACATTACGGCATAAACGGCAATACCAGCCATGGCAAAAAAGAATAAAATACCAATATCCCAATCAGCCACGCCAAGCGTTGGCGATACCGGAATAATGATAAAAGAAGCCAGCGCGGTAAACATTGCCACTGCCGGCGCCAAGGTAAAAATAAACTTATCTGTGAATTTTGGCGTCCAATCTTCTTTAAAGAAGATTTTGAGCATATCGGCGACTAATTGTAGAGAGCCAAAAGGCCCTACACGGTTAGGGCCATAACGGTCTTGCCAAAGCGCAAGCATGCGGCGCTCATAAATAATCATCATGGCAGCCACTAGGACTACCACCAAAAAGATGACAATCGATTGCGCGACCATAAACAAGATTAACCAAGTATCTAAAGTCATACTACCGGCCAAAAAGCTCGGCACATCAGGAATAATACGGGTCACTTGCATATTACACTTCCTGAGTCGTGGTCGGCGCTGCTGTTATATGCGTCGCGCGATCAACATTAGAATTAGCATCAGCAGTATTAACATTAGCATTATCGTTTGCCATGTCACCTATCATAGTAACAACATTTGCAGGCTCATCAACTTTACGGACCGAAGCTGGCATGGAAGGATGAATAATATCTACCTGCCCGACCGGATAACCAATACACCCTTCGGCTAAATAATGTACCAGTTGCACAGGCAAAGTGACTTGCTGATTGTCAATTTCGATGGCTAAATAATCACCATCCGCAATTTCCCAATCTTGAGCATCGTCAATACCAATACGCCAAGCGGCAATCGGTAACTGTCCAGCGACGATTGGGCTACGTGATGCCATCATCGAGCTGGCATAAATATTATAAACAGGCACTAGCTTGGCTTGCCCCTGCTGAATATTCGTGGTGGTCAGAGACGTTGCTTGCGGCGCAATATATTGACGGATCGCCAAACGCTCTAGCTGATCAAATAAGCGCACACCAGGATCACCGTTCTTTAAACTGCCACCGACTTTATCTTGATATTTATTCCACGCTTGTGGTGAGTTCCAGCCAGGCGAATTAGCGAAAGGAATCATCGAGCTTGGCGTTTGAGTACCGCTATAGCCTTCCATCGAAAAGGTCAAACCAGTATCCAAATCTTTGGGCTGCATAGGCTCATGTACTGACATTTGCGCACGCATCGAGGTACGACCTGAATAGCGGCGCGGCTCACGGGCAATCTTTAGACCGGTAATGCGATAATCAGCATCCGGAGCCGCGTATTTAATACCAGCAAGCTTCGGATGGGTCGCTATTAAGGCATTAATCACATCATCAAGCTGGGTCCAATCAACAGGCTTACCTATCAGACTGCTATGCACAGCGTGCAACCAGCGCCAGCCTTCTTTAATACTACTAAGTGGATGATAATAGTTGTTATCATAAACTTGGAAGAAGCGCTGAGCACGGCCTTCAGCAGATACTAACGTACCGTCTGCTTCGGCAAAGCTTGCCGCTGGTAGTACAATATCCACATCTTTATGCCAATCTAATAGCTGATGATCAAGTGCAATCACGGTTTTATCGGCTAATAGCTGCGTGAGTTTCTGTGCATCAATCGCATCGGTTAGCTGATTTTCAGCGACCACGACCACATCAAAGTCAGTCGCCAATAGCTCTTCTACTGACCGTCCACCAAGCAGACATACGCCCATGCTATTAGCATCAATAACAGTCAGATAAATACCTGCTTGCGCACGATAGCTAGTATTTTTTTCTCTAAGCTCAAGCTTAGTAGCCGGCTCACGCTCAATGTCATCTTGCGCTTCTTTATTGGTACCGGTTTCAGGCTTGGCAGGTTTAGCAGCCAGCTCCTTATCCTCAGTAGGCTGATCGGTTTCAGCAATTTCTTCAGCTGCTTCAACCTTGGCATTATGGGTTTCAACCTGCTCATGTTCGGTCGCTTTGATAGCCGCACGCTTTTGGCTGAGCGCCTGAGTAATTTGCGCCGCAGCTTCAATCAACGCAACAGAGGACAAACCAGTACCTGAGATAACCAGCGGCTGATCTGCTCGCACTAAGTCATAAGCAATTTGCTGCGCCAGCGCTTGCATAGGATCAGACTCTTCACCTTGATTTTGATCTGCTTGCTCTGATACTTGATCGCGCGAAGATTCAGACGCTTGGGGATCTGTTATTTGTGATAAGTCATCTGCTAGTAGGTTAATCTCGTCAGCAACTTTAAAGCCCAGCTTAGTAATATCTTCAGGAGTCGCTACCACGCTGACTTTGCTAATATCATCAAGTTTGGTTTGGGTAACGTCGATAATATAAACCGGACTGAGCGCACCTTGAGCGATACGTTCTACCGGTTCTGCTAACCATTCTTGCGTTTTGGCAGCGGCAGCCATTTTGACAGCTTCGTTTTTTGCGGCTTGCCGTACTGATAATGCCACCCGAGCTGAAGTCTGAGTGATGTCTTCACCCAAAATGAGCACTGCATCATGGCTTTCAATGTCAGTCATACCTGGGTTATAAATACCTTCAGTACTTAGTACTTCGATGCATTTATTCACCAATGCTTGCTGCTGATGGTTAAGACCAGTTGAGAAGTTATCAAAACCTACTAGATTCTTTAGCGCAAAGTTAGTCTCTAAACTGGCGCGCGGTGAGCCAATACCAATCACTTTTTTGTCTTTAAGACGCTTGATGGTTTCATCGAGAGCATAGTCAATATTGATTTTGACATGTTTATCATTGATACGTTCAAGCGCTTGGGTGGGGCGATCGTCACGATTGACGTAACCATAGCCAAAGCGGCCACGGTCGCATAAGAAGTAACGGTTCACTTCCCCATTATAGCGATTTTCAATACGGCGCAATTCACCATAACGTTCACCGGCTGAGATATTACAGCCCGCCGAACAACCATGACAAATGCTAGGGGCATATTGCATGTCCCATTTACGGTTATAGCGCTCAGAGTGGGTTTTGTCCGTAAACACACCCGTTGGACAGACTTCGGTCAAGTTGCCCGAAAACTCACTTTCAAATTGACCATCATCCTCACGGCCAAAATAAACCCGGTTGCTCGAGGAAAAAACACCCAAATCTTCGCCGCCAGCATAGTCTTTATAAAAGCGTACACAGCGATAGCAGGCGATACAGCGGTTCATTTCATGAGCAATAAATGGCCCAAGTTCTTGATTATGATGGGTGCGTTTGGTAAAGCGATAACGGCGGCGATGATGACCAGACATATAAGTCATGTCTTGAAGATGACAGTGACCACCCTCTTCACAGGTTGGACAGTCATGGGGATGGTTGGTCATTAAGAACTCAACGATCGACTGCCGAAAGGCTTTGGCTTCTTCGTCATCGACTGAGATGTACATATCTTCAGTGGGCGCGACCATACATGACATTACTAATTTACCGCGTCCAGCTTCTAAGTCTTCTTTGTCTTTATACTGCTTAACCGCGCACTGACGGCACGAACCTACTGAGCCTAAAGCAGGATGATAACAAAAATACGGCACATCAATGCCGAGTGACAAGCATGCTTGAAGCAAGTTGTCTGCGCTATCTACTTCGACAGTGGTTCCATCAATATGTATGACTGCCATGCCGCTCTCCTTATTTCACTACTGGCTGTTGACTGGCTGCAGCCTCAATGACATCTACACCAACCGCCTGCGCAATTTTTTGATCAAACTCAGGACGGAAATATTTAATCGCACTCATAAGGGGTTCCATCGCACCGGGGGCATGCGCGCAGAACGTTTTCCCAAGCCACAAGTCACGGGTTAGGCCTTCAAGCTTCTCTACATCGCCTATTTGCCCTTCGCCCTCATTAATAGCAGTGAGCAATTTAACACCCCATGGCAAGCCATCACGGCACGGTGTACACCAACCGCATGATTCACGCTGAAAGAAAAGCTCAAGGTTACGTAGCAATGGCACCATATCTTGTTGCTCATCGACTACCATAATTAGCCCTGTACCCATTCGGCTACCAGCTTTTTGGATGGTATCGAAATCTACCACTACATCTAAATGATCAGCAGTCAAAAAGTCGGTTGACGCACCACCCGGTAACCAAGCTTTAAGCGTGCGTCCCTCTTGCATACCGCCAGCGAAGTCTTCAATAATTTCCCGCGCGGTATAACCAAAAGGCAATTCCCAAAGACCTGGATCATTAACCAGTCCGGAACAACCAAACAGCTTAGTGCCTGGGGTTTCTACCACGCCTTTAGCCTTTGGCAAATCTTGATACCATGCGCTGCCATGCAAAATAATGGCGGGAACATTATGAAGGGTTTCAACGTTATTAACTACCGTTGGCCGACCCCATGCCCCTGACACTTGTGGAAATGGTGGCTTGGTACGTGGAATGGCACGGCGACCTTCTAAACTACTGAGTAGCGCCGTCTCTTCACCGCAGATATATCGACCTACTCCAGTATGCACGTGTAAATCAAAGTTGAAACCCGAGCCTAAGATATCGTCGCCAAGGATATTGTTGGCCCTTAACTCTTCAATAGCAGCCGTTAAACGCTCAGCAGCCAGAATGTATTCGCCGCGAATAAAGATATAACCAGCCGTTGCGCGAAGGGCATAAGCAGATATAATCATGCCTTCGATAAGCTGTAACGGTAAACGCTCCATTAACAAGCGATCTTTAAAAGTACCCGGTTCCATCTCATCAGCATTACAAACTAAGTAGCGTGGCCCGCCATCGGGTGGCGCCATTAGCGACCATTTAATACCCGCCGGGAAACCTGCACCGCCGCGACCTTTGACCACTGCTTCTTTAATCGTATTTAGGGTGGCATCTGGCGATTGATTCAAAGCCATTTTAAGCGCTTCAAACCCCTGGAGTGATTCGTAAGTAGCAAGGTCTAATACCGCATCGTGATGCGCCAAACGCCATGTCAGCGGTTTGGTTTCACTAGTAGCAGTCGCTTTATCACCATAGACAGCGATGCGCTGATCATTAAGTTGGCTTGGCGCTTTACCTTGGCTGCGAAGAGCAATCTGCTCTGAAACGGTTAATCTCATGCGTATAGCTCCAATAACTGGGCGACTTCATCAGGCTGAACAGGGCCATAAGTATCTTCATCAATCAACACCGCAGGGCCTTTATCGCAGTTGCCCAAACAGCAAATCGGTAATATTGTAAAGCGGCCATCGCTAGTGGTCTGACCATACTCGATACCCAGCTGAGACCTTAACTCAGTGGACAGCGCTTCATAGCCCGTCAAAAAGCACGCTACTGAATCGCAAATTAAGATTACATGACGACCAACCGGCTGGCGATAGATGCGATTAAAGAAGGTTGCGACCCCATCGATATCTGTCACTGGAATATCTAATATATTGGCAATGGCATTGACCTGTGCATCGTCAACCCAGCCGTTACGCTTTTGCACAATTTTTAGCGCATCTAGCGAAGCGGAACGCGCTTGCGGATAGTGGTGCATAAACTCATGAATGGCTTCAATTTCTTGAGCGGTTAAAATACTTGCCACATTCACTGTTGGCGCTTTATCGGAAACAATTTTCATATCTTGTCTTTATCCTCACTCATCACACTGTATCAGGTTGCGACTGTCGCCACATTGAAATGCTACAACGTTTTGGTGTGCCTATTGGCGATAACATATTGATTAAATTATTTATTACAGCTACAGCAATTAACTTTTGAGTACTTATTTTTGAGCACTAACTTCTAAGCATTGTATTTTTAATTTAGTAACCGTTATCGGTCACAATCCGCCATTACAATATCAATGGAGGCCAGATACATAATAGCGTCAGATACTAATGAGCCATTAATCACCGATGGCATCTGCTGTAAATGCGCAAATGTCGGTGTGCGAATACGCGTACGATAGCTCATAGTGGCGTGATCGGAGGTAATGTAATAGCTATTAAGACCTTTGGTGGCTTCGACCATCGTCGAGCACTCACCGGCTGGCATCACAGGACCCCAAGAGACTGAGAGAAAATGGTTAATCAAAGTCTCAATATCATTCAAAGTACGGTCTTTCGGCGGTGGCACTGCCAATGGATGATCGGCTTTATAAGGGCCTTGAGGCATATTATCCATACACTGTTTAATGATACGCATTGATTGGCGTATTTCTTCGATTTTAATCATACAGCGATCATAAGCGTCACCGTTATAGCCAAGCGGTACTTCGAAGTCGAAGTTTTCATAGCCCATATAGGGACGCGCTTTACGCAAATCAAAATCCACACCAGTGGCACGCAGACCTGCTCCAGTGACACCCCAAGCCAATGCTTGCTTGGCATCATACTGGGCAACGCCTTGAGTACGGCCTTTTAGAACACTATTCATCATCGCCGCTTTGACATATTCATCTAAACGCTTAGGCATCCAGTCCAAGAACTCACGCACCAGACGCTGCCAGCCACGCGGTAAATCGTGTGCCGTACCGCCAATACGGAACCATGCTGGATGCATCCGATAACCGGTAACCGCTTCGATCACGTCATACGCTTTTTGACGATCGGTAAAGGCATAGAAGACTGGCGTCATACCACCAGCATCTTGAATAAAAGTACCAACGAATAGCAGGTTATTGGTGATTCGGAAAAACTCACTCATCATCACGCGAATGGTCTCAGCGCGAGCGGGAATAGTAATACCAGCTAGCTTTTCAACCGACATAATATAGGGCAGCTCATTCATCACACCGCCGAGATAATCAATCCGGTCGGTATAAGGAATATAAGAATGCCAAGTCTGGCGCTCGGCCATTTTTTCTGCGCCGCGATGGTGATAACCAATGTCTGGAATACAGTCGACGACTTCTTCGCCATCTAACTGTAGCACCAATCTGAATGCTCCATGAGCTGAGGGATGGTTAGGACCAATGTTCAAAAACATAAAGTCTTCGTCACGCCCTGAGCGTTTCATGCCCCACTCTTCGGGAACAAAGCGCAAGTTTTCTTGCTCATACTGTTGTTTGGCAGCATTAAGGAAGTACGGCGTAAATTCAGTCGCACGAGCATGGTACTCTTTACGCAGTGGATGACCTTCCCAGTATTTAGGCAATAAAATACGGGTTAAATGCGGGTGGCCAGTAACCACAATCCCGAACATATCCCATACTTCACGCTCGTACCAATTGGCGTTGGGCCAAATCTTGGTAGCGCTGGGTATATTTAAGTCATCTTCACTGAGCGCCACTTTAATGCGCACATCACTATTACGCTCAAGCGACATCAAATGATAAAACACCGTAAAATCACTAGCAGGCAGTCCTTGACGATGTTGACGCAGACGCTCATCCATCGCCGATAAATCAAATAACATAACATAAGGCTTAGGCAGCTTGCGCAAGTACATTAATATGTCTAATACATCAGCGCGCGCCACCCAAACCGTTGGAATCTCATCAACGGTCTGCTGCACGACAAACTTGCCGGCATATTCATGTTCCAACTCTTTGATGACCGCTGGTACAGGTTTAATCTTAGGATCTGTATTTTCAACTACCGTGACCATGAATGATGTCTTCCTTCATTAATCATAACTAATTATAACTAAACTGTTTATAACTAGATTGTGATGAGCGCATAAATGTTAACGATTAACTTGTGAGCTTGCCGACTACTAACGACTACTAATCATTAAGAGAAAACCATTAAACGAAAATCGTCAAACAAAAACCAGTAACTAAATACTGTCCGGACTGCGCAAGTTTTTCACTGCAATACGATCCGCTTGTTTACGGTCACGCTCAGGAGTCATTTGCGGCTGATAAACGCCTTGATTTTCGACATGAATACCTAGCGGACGGCGCTCTTTGGCGATGGACTCTTGGAGTAGCATTAATCCCTGAATCAGAGCTTCTGGACGTGGCGGGCAGCCAGGCACATAGACATCAACCGGAATAATTTTATCCACGCCTTGTACCACAGAATAGATGTCATACATACCGCCAGAGTTGGCACAAGCACCCATAGAGATAACCCATTTAGGCTCTAGCATTTGCTCATAAAGGCGCTGAATAACGGGGGCCATCTTAATAAAGCACGTCCCTGCCACGATCATTACATCCGCCTGGCGCGGCGAGGCACGAATGACTTCTGCCCCAAAGCGCGACAAATCGTGAACCGCGGTCAGAGTAGTGGCATATTCCACGTAGCAACAAGAAGTACCGAAGTTAAAGGGCCATAATGAGTTTTTCCGTCCCCAGTTTGCCGTCGTATGTACTAGGTCTTCTAGACGACCCATAAAGACGTTCTTATTGACTTCATCTTCAATAGGATCATTGACAGTTTGACGAGTCTCTGCAGGATAATTATCTGCATCAGGGTCGGCTTTTGTTAACGTGTATTTCATAACATACAACCTTTAAATTAAGCGCAGCGTGGCAATATTATTGATAGCTGCCGATTATCGTACGAATACTTTTTGCACATAAATATTTGTTCATAAATCTTTGTTCGAAACTGTTTGTTCGTAGCTGTTAGTTATTAAATGCTAGGTACTAAAACAATCACTTAGAACAATCACTTAATATCATGCTCATTAGCGATTAGGTTCAACATTGGTATGTTGAGCAGACGCCGCAAAATCCACAGAGGTAACATTACCTGTGGTATTGATATGATCGATATTTTGGAGGTGGCGACGATTGGCTTCAATATTATTTGAAACGTTGATCTGTCCTGAGGATTGTGCTGGAATCTTGCCAGTAGGATCTACCATCAGCTCATCAACGCCATCGAACTTAGTGATGTCCGCTAGATTGAAGCCTGCAGGCGCGGCATAAAGGCGTACTTTTTTACGAAGTTTATCCGCAGGTGACCAACTTATAGCCCCTAAGCTTAGCTCATATATCAAACCGACGATTAGGACACCAATAAACACCGCCGCCGCTGCAAAACCAATCCAACCGACCTCACGCACCGAAACAGCATAAGCGAATAAATAAAGCGCTTCTAAATCAAAAATGACAAAGAAGATAGCGACCAAGTAGAATTTCGCAGACAAACGAATACGGGCGTTGCCAGATCCAACAACACCCGCTTCAAATACTTCTTCTTTTTGTAGGCCGTGTGAACGTCCACCAAGCAAGCGCGGAACGACTAGCATAAACACAACTAGGCCGATAGCGGCTAGAATAAAAGCAACTGCTGACCAATTAAAGGCAGACATGATAATACGTGCTCCTCACCCAATCGAGTGTCATAAATACCGCATGCCATTACTAATTGCAACTTATCGTTAATAGCAACATGATGACATGACAACGTACCTGACGCAGACGAAAACACAAAGTGACTGTTTATTATTAAGTTAAGTAGTTTCTTTAAGAAACTTCTTTAAGTAACTGTAAGTGATTTCTTTCAGCAACCGTAAATAACTATAAGTAACTTTGCTGGTAATGACCAATTATCAAGCTTATTGATGACGGTGTAGAACGATACCAACCGTACAGTATCTAAATATAACGATTAGATAAGGGCTGGTCGTCAAACGCATCTTTTAGCAACGTAATATAAACTTATTAAATCAATATCTTGGTTAATTATTTAAACAATATTTATTTAAATAACGAAGTATTTAATTGATTTAATAACTCATTACACGTGATCAACAATGACGTGATAACTGCCATAGACTGTTTACTTACTATACGCATCTCAAGGCTCAAAAGCCAGTTTTTAACTGTATTGGGTGGTCACTTTATATGCTACTAAATATGTATTTAGAGCAAAAAATTATGTTATAGACTAAGGCGTATACTTGCTTTACCAAACATAAAGATCAGCCTAAAAACCTACCCAAATAAGCGTAACAACGATGACCTGCCTTACAGCTAAAAATTAAAAAGTGCCGGAGCAAAATTTTAGACATTCAACTAAGCAGCTCAAGTCAATAAGCTTGATGACATACGTTGTAAGTAGGCCGATATTGTAAACCTATTAGTCCTAATTGCAACCTGTCCCTACTCTACTTTGAACAAATATTAATATAAAATATCAATATAAAATATCAATATAAAATATAGGTACTTATCTTTGATTGTTTAGCGATTTACTCCTGATCACTCAATAAAAAAAGGACCAGCCGAAATAACGGCTGATCCTTTTTTCTATGACTTACTTATATTTATCTCATAATAGGCTTAACCATAGATTACTGATTGATCACATCCACACCTTTTGGTGGCGTGAATTTAAACTGGCTGCTACTAATACTTGGGTTAAGCTTAATACCGTTGAATTTAATTGACGTAGTTTGTCCCAAAGTATCGTTAAGCACCATCATTACTGGTTTGCCACCACTAAAACTCACGGATAAGTTTTTAAAACTGGCATCACTTAACTTAGGGTAGAGTACGTAATAGTTCTTAGTCGCATAAGGCTGAGTAATTTTAAAGTTTTTATCGATTTTACTTGGGTCACCTGATAATAGCAGTGCGGGGGTGTTACCTACTTGGCTATCTACCGCTTGCTGGGTAGCCTGCTCTAAATCTTTATCGTAAATCCACATCGAGCTACCATTGGCAACAATCAGTTGTTCTGATGGTGACTTGGTTTCCCAGCGGAAGTTATTTGGCCGTTGGACACTCATTGAGCCTTTAAAGGTGCCGCTGCTTGCGCCTTTTGTGGTTTGGGTAAAGTTGGCAGTCATGCTTTTGGTATTGGTCAATAGCTTGTTTAAGCGCTGAGCTGCGACTAGATTACTTGCAGGAGCCGCGCTCGCTGATTGGCTCAATGCCACCATAGGCGCAGCAACGCCAAATGTAGTCATCAATACTCCGGCTAGAGCACCACTCATCCATTTCTGTTTTGCAGTCGTTGTTGGTTTAGAGACTTGCTTGGTTAATAAAGTCATCGTTTTTCCTCTCGTAATAAAAATAAAATATCAATTATTTTTTAAAGATCGTTCTTTAATTATTGGTCTTTAGCAATTAATCTGCTAGTTATCGAATCAGCCGTGTATTTATTGTGGTCAAATATGTTGCGTGTTAGTTATTGGCTTTAACAGTTATTAGCTTTAATGGATAAATAAAAAACAGTCATTATTAGTTATCACGGCACTGTTGATTAAAGGCATTCAAGCAATGGCATTCAATCAACGACAAACAGTGTGGCAGCTTTTTTATTACGCGCCTAGACCTGAATTGCAATCAATACTACGCCTGCCATACACGCTTGTAACCAAGAAATTTACACTATTTCACCCTTGTGTTCATAACGTTTCTATACCTCTGTCAATATTGATATTTTAAGTAAAATTAACAAGAATAAGATATAAACATAAAAAAGTCCCTATCACCGGCTGGTAATAGGGACTTTTCTATTAGCTATAGAAACTTATCTAAACACAATAAGTTAATAGCTCAGCGACAATTATGCGCCTTCAACCATCACATAGCGACGGTTGAATTTACCTTTGGTCGCAAACTTTACCACACCGTCATTCAATGCAAATAAAGTATGGTCACGACCCATGCCAACGCCTTCGCCAGCGTGGAATTCTGTACCACGTTGACGAACGATGATGTTACCAGCAACGATGGTTTGACCACCGAATATTTTTACGCCGAGCATTTTTGGGTTTGAATCACGACCGTTACGGGTCGAACCGGCAGCTTTTTTATGTGCCATGAGAAAATCTCCTTGTTAATATGATTATCGCGTGTGCGATACATCTTAAGCTTTTAGTGCGCTGTTAAGCTTTAATAAGTAAGCTGGTAACTAAGCATTAATCGCTTTGATTTTTAACAAGGTATACCATTGGCGGTGACCTTGCTCTTTATGATAATGCTTACGACGGTTGTGCTTGATGATACGGATTTTGTCACCGCGACCATGCTTAACAACTTCTACTTCTACGCTTGCACCATCAACGACTGGCTGACCGATTTTGACGTTATCGCCGTCAACAACCATCATTACGTCTTCGAATTTGATCGTTTCGCCAGCTTCTACTTTTAGTAGTTCAACTTTAAGCAATTCATCGACGACGACACGGTGCTGTTTACCACCACTTTTGATTACTGCGTACATTGTATAACTCCGTTTAACCCGTGTGCCGTGGCTAGTATGATACTAACGCTTCGTCAACGAACACGACAGGGAAAAATTAAAAGCAAGATTATACGGCTTTTCGCTAATAAAAGCAAGCCGCTCGTCCTGTTTTTGTGAGGTGGTAATACCAATAGTCCTTGTTCATATCAAGTTTGATGTCATTAGCTATCTAAGCCATTTGATAGGGCACTCAACACAGAGACATCGATAGTAGGAACAACGACCACTGATCTACATTTAGCAGTGGTTATTATAACTTATATAATCAGTGACTTACAACGCTTTATCTATTTGTCTTTATCATTGATCACTATTGGTTATTTTTAGAGGTAATCTTAGCTATTTTTAGTAAAGTTCATAATGGATTTTGAAGGATAAGCATTGAGTGATAAATATAATGAAGCTTTATGCCTGAGCTCATTTTATGTCACATTTTAGTCTCCGATTTGAGCATACAGCTATGCTATTATGAGAGGGTCGATAGCATTGGTATATCTTACTATCAAAATTTTCTCTTTATTCTAATTAATATGACTACTTCTTATGACCCGTACTTCTTTATCTAATGACTCATTTAATGACTCATTTAATGAATCCGCCTCCTTGTTATTATCCACACCAAGCTATTCCGATATCCAAAGCATCGTTGCTGATGATTTTGAGATTATGGATAAGCAGGTTTTTGGTAGTCTTAACTCCAAAGTCCAACTAGTGATGAGCGTCTCACAACATGTGATCAACGCTGGTGGCAAACGGATGCGTCCGCTGATTACTTTGTTGTGTGCACGAATGTTTCATGATGCACCATCACAGCAGGCTATGCATTTGGCCGCCATTACTGAAATGTTGCATACCGCAACTTTGGTACATGATGATGTGATTGACGAATCAGGACAGCGCCGCGGTAAGCCTACTGCCAATGCCACATGGGACAATGCCACGGCGGTGCTGGTCGGTGACTATCTAATCGCACGGGCGTTTAACTTATTGGTTAGCTTTCAAAGTTTACCGTTATTGCAATTGTTCTCAGATGGCACTTGTGATATTGCAGAAGGTGAAGTATTACAACTTCAGCATCAACACAACCCGGCCGCAACTGAAGATGATTATCTACGAATTATTGATGGCAAAACCTCGCGGTTATTTATGATGGCTACCCAAGGAGCCGCTATCTTGCAGGATCAAACCCAGCACCTTCAAGCATTAGCAGATTTTGGCCAGCACTTTGGTAATGCGTTTCAAATTGTCGATGATGTGCTTGATTATAGTGGCGACAGCGAGGTAATGGGCAAGAACTTAGGTGATGACTTGGCAGAAGGCAAGCCTACTCTGCCAACCATTAAGGCACTTGAGTTATTAAAAGACACCGATCAAAACGGCTATGAGCAATTGCGAATTGCAGTACAGACTGGGAAAACGCCGAATGCGGAACAATTGATTGAACTGGTGCGTGGTTCGGGCTCATTAGATTACTGTAAGCTGCGTGCTTTGGAAGAAACCAAACTCGCTCAGCAAGCACTTACTACCCTACCCGATAATCGCTATCGTCAAGGGTTGTATCAATTGACTGAGCTTGCCAGCGCACGTTTGTCATAACGTTACAGCTGTGCTGGTATAACGCTACTGCCTTTATCAATCGTTTACACGGTTGATTTAAAGTGACCGTTCATGCCTAGCTATTTTAGCGTTCACATTTAAGTATTGCTAAAGCCTTTGTTTTCTGGACAGCTCATAATCTTACTTAATTTATACGTTGTTAGTTGCTTGATTTTCTTTAAGTTCATTTATACAACAAAAATTAACAATCTTCTAACTCAGAGATTGTCGTAAAGTTTCTTAAGCGTTTTTCGTGTAACGCTTGTGTTGTCGGTGTTTTTTACACTTAGTAAAAACTAAAAGATAATTTTACGAGACAAAACTATTTTTTGATCGCTTGACTGCGGGGTAGACCCTATAGTTTATAATAGTCGATTAAATTAAACCTGCCTATCTGATTTTTATGCGTCGTTGTATGCATATTCTTTATCACATCTATCACGTTAAGATTTATCACTACACTTATTATATTGTATCAATATTATATTATTGCCGAGGACATTGATGAAGCACTCTTATCTTGCGATTGTAATAGCATCTGTACTATCTGGGGCTGTACTGGTTGGCTGTGACAAAAACGAGGACGCCGCTGGTGAAGCAGCACAGCAGCAGATGCCGCCTGCCGTCGTCAACGTCCAGACCGTTACCTTTGGCGCTGTGCCCCAAGTACAGACTTTTTCTGGACGTACTGCGGCCTACCAGACCGCAGACGTTCGCCCACAAGTGAATGGCATTATTGACGAGGTACTGTTCCGTGAGGGCAGCAGCGTCAAAAAGGGCCAGCCCTTATATCGTATCAATACGGATAACTACGCAACCTCTATTACCAGTGGTAAGGCTGCGGTAGCACAGGCGGAAGCCAACTACCAGACCGCGTTGGCTAATAATGCCAATGCGAAAGCTGAACTGGTCAGTCGCCAAGCCTCATTATCGCAAGCACAAAATGATCTACAGCGTCTGCAAGGACTGGTCGAGATTGATGCCATCTCCAAGCAGCAATATGATCAAGCGGTAACCCAAGTACGTACCGCTCAAGCGGCTGTCCAAAGTGCAAATGCCGCTATTGGCCAGACACAAGCGGGTATTGAAAGTGCAAAAGCCGGTATTCAAACCGCGACATCCGGTCTGGATGCTAGCACCTTAGATCTCAATCGTACGATCGTACGTGCGCCAATTGATGGTCGTAGTGACCGCTCAAGTGTCACTGCGGGTACGCTAGTTAGTGCCAGTCAGGCCGATCCGCTAGTCACTATTTCACGCTTAGATCCTATCTATGTGGATATCAGTCAATCGTCGTCTGAGCTGCTTAATCTACGTCAGCAGATCTCCGCTGGTAAAGCCCAAGCCGGAATGAATACCGTTGAACTAGTGTTAGAGGACGGCTCTGTCTATCCGGTAAAAGGTAAGCTTGCTTTATCAGAGGCGAAAGTCGATGAGTCAACTGGGGCGGTAACCTTGCGTGCCATATTCCCTAATAATAACAATATTTTGCTGCCAGGCATGTATGTCAGCGCACGCTTGACCCAAAGTGTCATTACCAATGCCGCTTTAGTCCCGCAAAGTGCGGTGATGCGTTCGACTAAAAGTGAAACTCAAGTTTATATCGTTGATGAAAACAATAAGATCCAAGTACGCCCGGTTACTATTAATGGTACCTATAATGGACAGTGGGTGGTCACTAACGGTCTAAAGAGTGGCGATAAAGTGGTGATTATCGGTGGCGCAAAAGTTAAACCTGAACAAGAAGTGGTCGCTAAGCCTTTGGAAAATCCAAACCCAACACCCTCTGAGCAAGGTGCTTCTGCTGGCACTGCTGCCAAAACACCGCAGCAAGCTGCAAAAAATGTAAATAAGTCTACCGATGGCAAAACTGCCAAAACACCGGCACAAGCAGCCGCCAATTAATTCCATTCAAAGCTAGGAAGACTTAGGGATATACTATGTCAGTTTTTTTTATTAATCGCCCTATTTTTGCATGGGTGATGGCTATTTTGGTTATGCTCATCGGCATAATATCGGTTATCAACCTACCGATTGAGCAGTATCCAGCTATTGCGCCGCCAACCATTTCGGTCAGCGCCAGCTACCCTGGTGCTAACGCTGAAACCGTTGAAAACTCAGTGGTACAAATTATTGAGCAGCGCATGAAGGGCCTTGATGGCTTGATGTACATAAAGTCGTCAAGTGCTTCAAATGGTAGTGCTTCTGTACAGCTTTTCTTTGAGAACGGTACGGATTCTGATACGGCACAAGTACAAGTTCAGAACAAATTACAGGCCGCAATGAGCTCGTTGCCTGAGCAAGTACAGCGTCAGGGTGTCAACGTCAATAAAGCCTCTGATGGCTTTTTAGCCGTGTTTGGGTTTGTCTCCGAAGATGGCAGTATGGATCGTGCTGATATCGGTGATTATATCAACTCGAATGTCGTCGATCCGCTCAGCCGTGTTGAAGGGGTTGGTCAAGTACAAGCATTCGGTGCCTCTTACGCCATGCGTATTTGGCTTGATCCAGCACGCTTACGTAGCTATCGTTTGGTGCCATCTGATGTGGTCGATGCAGTACGAGCGCAAAACGCACAAGTATCTGCAGGTCAACTAGGTCAAGCACCCGCTGATGTCGATGAACAAGTTATTAATGCGACGGTCACCGTACAAAGCTATCTAAAAACGCCTGACGAGTTCAAAAATATTTTATTGAAAACAGATACCTCTGGTGCACAAGTGCGCTTAGGCGATGTTGCAGACGTTGAAATTGGTAGTGAAAATTATAGTACTATTTCGTTGTTTAATGGCCAACCAGCAGCTGGCCTTGCCGTCTCACTAGCAAGCGGTGCTAACGCGCTTGAAACCCGCGAATTAGTCGGTGATCGAGTCGCCGAGCTAGAAGCAAACTTCCCGGTAGGTCTAAAGTCAGTCGTTCCTTACGACACCACCCCATTTGTACGCTTGTCTATTGAGCAAGTGGTTAAGACCTTAATTGAAGCGATTATATTAGTATTTATCGTCATGTTCGTTTTTTTACAGAACTGGCGCGCTACTATTATTCCGACCCTAGCCGTACCTGTGGTATTGCTTGGTACTTTTGCGGTGCTATATGTCGCAGGGTTCAGTATTAACGTGCTGACTATGTTTGCTATGGTACTCTCCATCGGTCTATTGGTCGATGATGCCATTGTGGTGGTAGAGAACGTCGAGCGAATTTTGGAAGAAGACCCCCATATCTCCATCAAGAACGCCACCATACAGTCGATGGGTGAGATTAGTAAAATTGTTGTTGGTATCGCGCTTATCTTATCAGCAGTATTCGTACCGATGGCTTTCTTTGGCGGCTCAACGGGTGTTATTTATCGTCAGTTTGCCATTACGCTTATCACCAGTATGGTGCTGTCGGCTCTAGTTGCTCTTATTTTCACCCCTGCCCTCTGTGTGACTTTGCTAAAACGTAGTAAAAGCCATGAAAAAGGCAATAGCGAACACCAAAAAGGCTTCTTTGGTTGGTTTAACCGTTCTTTCACTAAAACCAGTCGCTCTTATGAAAAATTTGTTGGTAAAAGTTTCCGCTTTAAATGGGTCTACTTTATTATTTATGCCGCCATTATCGGTATTATGGCAGTGGTATTCTTACGTATCCCCGGCTCATTCTTACCACAAGAAGACCAAGGTATTATGTTTACCGCCGTACAGCTACCCGCTGGTTCGACATTGGATGAAACCCAAGATGTTCTTGATAAAGTTAGCGATTATTATAGTAGCCAAGAACCAGACAATGTTGCTTCAGCGTTTACGATCGCGGGCTTCAGTTTTGTTGGACAAGGACAAAACGTAGGTATAGCCTTCGTAAAATTAAGTGATTGGGCGAATCGCGAAGGGGATGAAAATACCGCGCAGGCCATATCTGATCGTGCACAAGGTTACTTCTTTAGTCAAATTAACGAAGCGACTGTTTTTAATATTATACCCCCAGCGATTAGCGGGCTTGGTAACTCTAGTGGTTTTGACTTGATGCTCCAAGATTCCGGTAACGTCGGGCATGAAGGTCTGCTTGAAGCACGCAATATGTTACTTGGCATGGCCGCTCAAAATGATCAAGTAGCCGGGGTGCGGCCAAACGGACAAGAAGATGCGCCGCAGCTGAAAATCAATATCAACCAAGAGCAAGCCGCAGCTTATGGTTTATCTTTGGCAAGCATTAATAGTGTTATCTCCACCGCATGGGGTTCGACCTATATCAATGACTTTGTCGATCGTGGTCGGGTTAAGCGCGTGTTCGTACAAGGTGAGCCTAGTAGCCGTACCAACCCTGATGATCTCGGTAAATGGTATGTGCGTAATAACAGCAACGAGATGATTTCGTTTGATGCGTTCTCTAGTAGTGAATGGGAAACCGGTTCACCGGGTCTCACGCGCTATAACAGTTTAGCGTCAATGAACATTCAAGGTAATGCTGCTGAAGGCTTAAGTACGGGTGAAGCGATGGAGGCCATGGAAGCCATGGTCGAAAAACTACCAGAAGGCATCAGTTATGAATGGACAGGCCTGTCATTAGAAGAGAAAAAATCAGGTGCTCAAGCGCCCATGCTATATGCCATCTCAATCTTAGTGGTATTCTTATGTCTTGCTGCTCTTTATGAAAGTTGGTCAGTTCCATTCTCAGTACTATTGGTGATTCCACTTGGGGTATTGGGGGCGGTTCTATTTACCTGGTTCCGGGGCTTCTCCAACGATATTTACTTACAAGTCGGTCTACTCACGGTGGTCGGGCTATCAGCCAAAAACGCCATCCTGATTATCGAGTTTGCGAGGGATTATCAAGAGGAAGGTTATAGCCTCAAAGAGGCGGTAATGACGGCGGCGCGGCAACGTTTGCGTCCGATCATTATGACCTCGCTTGCCTTTGGTCTGGGTGTTGTGCCATTATTCATAGCCACAGGTGCCGGGTCTGGTAGTCAAAACGCAATCGGTACCAGCGTTGTTGGTGGGGTAATCACCGCTACCTTCTTAGGTGTCTTCTTTATTCCTATGTTCTATATTTGGGTGCGTAGTATTTTCCCTTATAAAGGTAATGAAGCGCATGATCCGAATGATAAAGAGGATGGCAAGGGTCCAAATGGGCCAAGCGATCCCAATGATCCGGACAACACGCCAAATCAACCAATCGATGATACGCAAGACCCAACTCCCTCTGAGAGTTATCAGTCTGTAAGCTTTGGAGATAATACACAATGAGTTTTATATCCTTTTTTACCCCCAACTCAGCCACCAAAGCAGTAGCTACTGCTGCTAGCGTGCGCCCAATTATTACAGGCACATGGTTTACCCCTACTGCTATGATTGCGACTTCCACTCCCTCACGAGTATACAAGAGTAGTGGACGCTTATTAGGTTTGACGGCATTAGCAATGAGCATGGCAGCGTGTAATACCATCCCAAAAGCGGATATGAGCCCTGTGCTTGCTGAGCCTAATATTCCTATTGAACAAGCTTACGGTGCCTTTGACCGTGAGACTATCAGTAGCGCTGATCAGCCAAGTCTTGCCAGTCAGCGCTGGCAGAATTTTTATAGCGATGAGCGTCTGAAGGGTCTTATTGCATTAGGTCTTGAGAATAACAAAGACTTCGAAAGTGCGCGCTTAGCGATTGAAAAAGCACGGGCGCAATATCGAATCACTGATATTCGCGACTTGCCAACGATTGATGGTAGCGCAGGCTACTCTCGCAGTCGCCAAAACAGTCCAATAGGCGGCAGTCAAACCGGTGATGCTTATAATGTGCAGTTGGGTCTAGCCAACTATGAGCTAGACTTTTGGGGTAAAATTTCTAGTCTAAAAGATCAGGCGTTGCAGAATTTCTTAGCAACCACTGCGGCAAAAGATGCCACTCAGATTAGCTTAATTAGTAACATTGCTCAAAGCTATGCCAATTTAAGCTACAGTTTGGCACAGCTCAAACTGGCTGAAGCAACGGTTGAGAGTCGTGAACAATCCTTGTTTATTGCCAGTAAGCGCTTCGAAGCCGGTATCGATCCTAAGTTACCCTCCTTACAATCGAGTGCCGCGCTTGAGAATGCCAAACTCGCGGTATTAAGGGCGCAAAGCAGTATCTTAACGTCGCGTAATGCATTGCAGTTTTTAGTAGGTGCCTCAATTCCAAGTGAGCTTATACCTGCACCTGCAATTAGTAACATTACCACTCATGAAATCTTTAACGCTGGTCTACCGAGCGCGCTACTCCGCTACCGCCCTGACATCCTGCAAGCAGAATATAACCTTAAAGCCGCGGGTGCTAATATCGAAGTGGCGCGCGCCTCTTATTACCCTTCTATTAGCCTTTCCAGTAATGTGGGTCTGCGGAGTGGCAGCTTAGACGATTTATTTAGCAGTGGCGCGTTCGGTTGGTCCTTTGGTCCTAATATCAGCGTACCCATCTTTGATGCTGGTCGCTTAGATGCCAATTATGATGTGGCCAAAATCGAGCGTGAACAAACGCTCGCCAGCTACGAGAGATCCATTCAAACGGCCTTCCGTGAAGTGTCAGACGTGCTCGCGACGCGGGCAACGCTAGGTGAGCAGCTTGAGTCACAGTACCGTCTACAAGACAACTTTGAACAAACCTATCAAATTGCGGACGCTCGCTTTAAAGCGGGTATATCCAACTACCTAGACGTACTCGATGCTCAACGCTCATTGTTCTCAACTCAGCAAGGCATTTTAGATTTAGAGCTACAAAAAATTATTAGCCAAGTTGAATTGTACCAAGCCCTTGGTGGCGGTGCTAATCTTGGTGTGCCAACCATTATTCCGGTACCGCAATATACTAACGTGGCACAATTAGGTAGAGCGCCTGGCAATAGCGCTGAAGCAAAAGCCGCTTACGCTATCGATGCCGCCAGCTCAGCGCGGGTAATTTCTGTGCAAGAATCCATTGCCATTAAACAGTCAAATTCGCCAACGACAGCTGTCTTTAAACCAACTGCGATTGTCGATATCGATAATGATAACGATGCTGATGCAGCAGTCGGTGTTTTGATTGAAGAGACTCCTGTTGAACAAGTACCAGTCACGCAGATTATTGAGCCTTAACTGCTTACTGGTCAATAGTGGATAAATATCACACAATCAGCCCTGCCGCTTCGGTGGGGCTTTTTGCTTTCATAGGTTGCTTTTAGTTATAGTAGTATCACAATATTAAGAGCTATTTTATAAATATCTTACCTATAAATAATAATATTATAAACAACGACCAAATAACCCAATGAAAATATAATAAGGACCTATTATGACTTATACCTTTAACCGCCAATTCCCTGCGACTCGCCTGCGCCGCTTGCGTTATAACGATAATGTCCGGGCGATGATTCGTGAAGTTGAGCTGCACCCCAAGCATCTTATTGCCCCCGTTTTCGTTTTGGAAGGCGATAACCAACGCGAAGCCGTCGCCAGTATGCCAGGCGTTGAACGCTTATCCATTGATTTACTTATTAAGCACGCGAAAGAATTATTAGCCGAAGGCGTTACCACCATTGATATCTTCCCAGTCATCGATAACAGCTTAAAAACGGCCGATGGTCACGCCGCTTATGATGAAAATGGTCTGAGTGCTCGTGCGGTAAAAGCCGTCAAAGATGCCGTACCAGAAATGGTGGTGATGACGGACGTTGCGTTAGACCCTTATACTTCACATGGTCAAGATGGCTTGCTTGATGACGAAGGTTATGTGGTTAACGACGAGACGGTTGAGGTACTAGTCAAGCAAGTACTCGTACATGCCCGCGCTGGTGCTGACATTATCTCTCCTAGTGATATGATGGACGGGCGTATCAAAGCCATGCGTGACGCTTTGGAAGCAGAAGGTTTTTTCAATACCGCTATCATGGCCTACTCGGCTAAATACGCTTCTGCTTATTATGGTCCTTTCCGTGATGCGGTCGGTAGCGCAGGTAATCTAAAAGGTGGGCATAAGAAGCAATACCAGATGGACTTTGGTAATCGCGCAGAAGCTTTACATGAAGTGGCAATGGATATCAATGAAGGCGCTGATATGGTGATGATCAAACCGGGTCAGCCTTATTTAGATCTGATTCGTGAAGTTAAAAATACTTTTGGTGTACCGACCTTTGCCTATCAAGTTTCTGGCGAATATGCCATGCATATGGCAGCGATTCAGAATGGTTGGTTAAGTGATGAGGTTATTTTAGAATCGCTGATTGGCTTCCGCCGCGCCGGTGCCGATGGCATCTTGACCTACTTTGCGCTAGAGGCAGCACGTCAGTTAAATAATGCTTAGAGCTGATCTGCTGAATTAAAATACTTAGTTAAAATAATTAGCTACAACGCTTGTTTTCGCGCCAATTGATTCAGATCAGCTGGCGCGATTTTATTTTTCTCTTCTTTTTATTCTTAGTTCTTTCTTGACAACACTAACCATCCGCCATCTCCTGCCAAAACGTACAGTTTTTGCTTTATAATAACCTACCTAATTTTAAACGTGTGTTTACGGCAACCTCCACATTTTACTGCCTTTATTCTGTCGCCTGCCAACCATTTTTCTGGGGCTTTAATTAGTTAATTCCGCGACTACCCTCTTTTTTGCTTTTGAACCATTTGTCCCAAAGGTCTTGCTATGAGTCAACTTAATCCCAAACAACAAGAAGCCATGCTCTACGTATCCGGTCCGCTACTGGTATTGGCAGGCGCAGGCTCTGGCAAAACCTCGGTCATCACCCGTAAGATTGCCTATCTTATACAAGAGTGCAACATGCCAGCGGAACGTATTACGGCGGTGACTTTTACCAATAAAGCCGCACGCGAGATGAAAGCCCGGGTCAGCAAATTAATGCCCAGTGATAAGACCCGCGGTCTAACGGTATCAACCTTTCACCAATTTGGCTTACAGTTTTTGCGTTATGAATTAATCCATACTCCGCTAAAAGGCAACTTCTCCATTATGGATGGCGAGGACAGCAAGCGCTTATTGATGGAGTTAATGATGCGCGACAACTTAAGTGGCGCTGAAAGTCGCGAGCTAGTTGGTAAAGCGATGAAGTTTATCTCTGACTGGAAAAACGATCTGATTGATCCAGATAAAGCGATGGAGACCTTAGAAGATCCGGAAGATATGATCTTTGCGACTTTATATGCGTTATATGAGCGTAATTTACGCGCTTATAATGCGGTTGATTTTGATGACTTGATTGTATTACCGACTAAAATACTCCGTGACAATACCCTGCTGCGGGATAAATGGCAGAACCGTATTCGCTACCTATTGGTCGATGAATATCAAGATACCAATACTGCTCAGTATGAGATGATTAAGTATCTAGTAGGACCACAAGGACGCTTTACCGTCGTGGGTGACGATGACCAATCTATCTATGCGTGGCGTGGGGCAAAGCCTGAAAACATGGCCCTGCTAAAAGAAGATTTTCCCAAATTAAAAATCGTTATGCTTGAACAGAACTATCGCTCAACCAGTCGTATTTTGACTGCGGCCAATGCGGTTATTACCAATAACGAGCATTTATTTGAAAAGAAACTTTGGTCAGATAAAGGTCATGGTGAAAAAATCCGCATTATCAATTGCCGTAATGATGACGACGAATCGGAGCGCGTTGCCAAAGAGATAGTCACCCATAAGCTACGTTTTGGTAATGAGTGGGAAGATTATGCCGTACTGTATCGCAGTAACTTTCAAGCGCGAATGTTAGAAGCCCAGCTACGTCAATTACAAGTCCCTTATAAGATATCCGGTGGTCAGTCATTTTTTGCGCGTAGTGAAATCAAAGATATCATGGGCTACCTACGCCTAATTCTAAATCCAGAAGATGACAGTGCTTTTTTACGCATTATTAATACACCCAAGCGTGGTATGGGACCTGCGACATTAGAGAAGCTGGGTCTATTTGCGCAAGAGCATAGTATCTCGTTACTGGCCTCTTGTACCCATGCTGGCCTCAGTCATGTGTTACCGACCAAAGCCTATAGTACCCTAAAAGAATTTGGTGACTTTATTGAACATTACACTCGCGATTTAGATCAGCATCCTGACCCCGTCCCAATCGTACGTCAGATGATTGATGAAACCGGTTACGTCGATGTGGTGCGCTCGGAAGCGAAAACCCCGCAGCAAGAAAAAAACCGTCTAGACAATATTGAAGTGTTATATACCAGTATTCAATCGCTTATCAACCGTGCAGAAAACGATGAAGATCGCACTATTGATACTATCATCCGCAAGCTAGTATTGCTCGATATGTTGGAGCAGCAGCAAGAAGATGAAAACACCAATAAGGTCAATCTAATGACCTTGCATGCAGCAAAAGGCTTGGAGTTTAATTACGTTTATATTATGGGTTTAGAAGAAGAGATGCTGCCGCACCGTAACTCTATTATCAGTGAAACGGTAGAAGAAGAACGCCGCTTAATGTATGTTGGCATCACCCGCGCCCGTCGTGAGCTGACCTTAACCTTAGCCACGCAGCGCCGTGCAGGGGGACAGATGCGTGTCACCTCAGAGTCCAGATTCTTAGAGGAGCTACCCGAAGACCATATCGACTGGCCAGCCAAAGCTAAAAAGAAAAAAGCTACCAAAGATCCAGAAGCCGTTGCTGATGAATACTTAGCCAATATTCGAGCATTATTAGGTAATCGCTAGTATTTATACTAAAGTCTCAATGAATAGCATCAAATTAATATTTATTTTTCAGCTTTAGCTCGTTTTATACTTTTTCAACACTTTTGGAACGCTTATGTCCGCCGCTACGCCTAGCCCTGAACGCCCGTCCAAGCTACAGGGAAACTATAATCCGTTAGAGTATAGCGCTGAATATAAGCTGCTGTATTTACAGGATTTAGTTGCGGATGAGGCCTATACAGCCATCACTGAGTTTTTGGCAAAGCAGTCTGAATATGAAATCGCCAACCTACTCGAGTCGTTTCCAACCCAAGATAGGCTGCTGATTTGGGCACAAGTTCCTGAGCAGCTCAAAGGGGAAGTACTCGCTGAGCTAGAGTTTGATACGCGTCAGCCGTTGATGGAGAATATCTCCTCAAAAGAAATCTCGTTATTTACCCAAGATCTTGATGCGCAGGATATCTCAGAGATTTTGGAGACTGTCACCGATACTGTCCGTACCTCAGTGATGGCGACTTTGGATGAAGATATACGGATTCAGGTCAATAAGCTCGACACTTATGCCGATTGGGAAGTGGGTAGCTATATGGATCCTGATATCATTCAAGTACAAGATGATATCTCTCTGGCACAAGTACAGCAATGGCTACGCGATAATGAAGATCTACTGGATGACCAAAGCCAAGAGCTATTGATAGTCGATCAAAGCCAGCAACTGCTTGGGCTACTCAGTCTCGTCGATTTGATCAAGCACGAGCAAAGCTCATTGGTTTCCAGCTTCATTGATACCGCTGTCACTATCAATGATCGCTTAGATATCCAAGATGCGGCAGCTATTTTTCGTTCAGAAGATATTCGTTTTGCGCCGGTGATTAATAGTCATGGTGAGCTGGTTGGACAGCTAAATGGTGAAGACATCATGGAAATCATCCAAGACGATGTCGACAGCACCATGAGAAACCTGGCTGGTGTCAGTCAAGATGAAGAACTGTTTGCGCCTATTCTCACCAGTGCCAAAAGCCGTAGTATTTGGCTGGGTATTAATTTATGTACCGCATTACTAGCAGCAGCGGTCATTGGTCAGTTCGAGGCGGTACTCGCAAAAGTAGTGGCGCTAGCGATACTGATGCCAGTAGTCGCAAGTATGGGCGGTATTGCCGGCTCCCAGACACTTACCATAGTTATTCGTGGTATGGCAATGGGTCAAATTGGTGGTTCCAACCGCTGGTGGTTGTTTAATAAAGAGCTGTGGGTTGGCGCAATAAACGGTATCATTTGGGCGATAATCATGGCGATTATTGCGCAAATGTGGTTTCAGGATGTTAGAATTAGCGCTGTGATTGGCTGTGCGATTGCCATTAACATGACAGCAGCGAATGTATCGGGGATTACTATTCCCATAGTATTAAAGAATATGGATATTGACCCGGCATTATCAGCTTCAGTTATTTTGACCACAGTAACCGATATCGTCGGCTTTATGTCGTTCCTAGGACTGGCGAGTGTGTTATTACTTTAGGTCTAAATTTCAGTATTAAATTTATAAATCGTAGCCTTGTGGTTGTCGTTATTTATTAAAACGTATGTATTAAAAAACTATCTATCCAAACTGTCCAACCGTTAAGTGAGTGTGTTATGCAAGCTGTACAAGTCAAAGTCCTAAACCCTAAAATCACTCAAGATAAAGCATTTTCTCTACCTACCCGCGCCACTGATGGATCGGCAGGTATCGACTTACGTGCTTGTATTGATGAGCCTTTGACGGTTAAGGCAGGCTCAACGCATTTAATCGGTACCGGTCTGGCCGTTTACATCCAAAATCCTAATTATGCTGGTATGATTTTGCCGCGCTCAGGACTCGGTCACAAGCATGGCATTGTACTGGGTAATTTGGTCGGACTGATTGATGCGGACTATCAAGGTGAGCTAATGGTTAGTATTTGGAACCGCAGTAGTGAAGATTTTATCCTCAATCCAGCAGAGCGTATGGCGCAGTATGTTGTCGTACCAGTCGCGCGTCCTGAGTTCGAAGTCGTGACTGACTTTAGCGATGAAAGCGCACGCGGTGCAGGCGGTTTTGGTCATTCAGGTCGCCAATAGCCATCGCTAGTTTGTATGTCTAATAGTGCCCAAACATTCATTTCCACAAATAACGACCATAAGGAGAGTAAAGCGATGCCGTTTTTTGCCGCCCAGCAATCCTTATTTCGTGCTTATGATATTCGCGGTGACGAACAGTACTTTACCCCTATTTTTGTGCAGGCTTTGGGCAAGGCTTTTGTTCGACTTTATCAACGCTATCATACCGCCCAGAGTGTGAAATCCAGATCTAATAATGAGCTGACGCCTCATACCGAACCCAAAGCGACTACCGTTATCATCGGCTATGATGTTCGCTACGGTAGCGATAGCATCGCCCAAACGCTGGCCACTATATTACAGCAGCAAGGTCTACAAGTTATCAACTTGGGACTGATCACCACACCGATGATGGCATTTTGGACTGAGCAATATGCTGGTCACGGTATAATGGTGACCGCCAGTCATTCTGCGAAAAGTATCTTAGGTATCAAATGGTTGGTTGGCAATGTCTCTCCTAGTGCCGAAGATATTCAGGCGCTTTACCAAGACTCAATACCTTCTGAGTCTACTCAAAATAGAGATAACAATAGTAACGGTAAAACCATAGCGGCTATTCAAAATATTAATGCTCAGTCGAACCCTGTACTGTCTGTTATAGGCTTGCCTACTGACACCGTAGCAGCGCCTTATATTCGAGCTATTGCAGAGGTGTTTACCACCATTTATTCGCCTCAGAACCTGTCTGCTACAAACAGATGGGCTGTCAAAAAGCTTGATCTAACAATCGTTATTGATTGTATGCATGGTGCCACCAGTAGAATCGCTCTACCTTTATTCAGCCAATTTTGCCAGCACGTTATTGTTATCAACGATACGCCTGATGGTAGTTTCCCTATGGGCAACCCTGATCCGACCGAGCCCAATCGATTAGCAGAGCTACAACAAACGGTTATTATCAATGCCGCAGATATTGGTCTGGCGTTCGATGGTGATGGTGATAGGCTCATGATTGTTGATAATAGCGGTAAAGTCGTCATGCCTGATCATCTACTGTATTTATTGGCACAAGTGGCCATCACTGAGCGTCCAAAAACATGGGATGCTGAGACTACCTCGACACCGCAAGTGCTGTTTGATATCAAGTGCTCACATCATCTACCTACTTTATTGAGCAATCTGGGTGTCGTTCCTATTATCAGTAAAACGGGCAGTAGCCTGATGCGTCAGCAGCTGCAATCCTGTGAAAACCGTATTATATTTGCTGGTGAATTATCCGGCCATTTTATCTTTAACGATGGTTATTTTACGGCTTACGATGATGCCATGTACGCTGGACTACGTTTGCTGCATTGGTTGGTATATACGGCAGCGCCTAGTGATACATTGCCGCCTGCTGTCGATTTGTGGGGCGAACAAACTGACACGCTAGTCCCTCATAGATTAACTGATATTACTAGACAATTACCAACGCTGGTCAGTACTGCGGATCACTATTTACCGCTACCAGATACGCCACCGACAGACTGCTCAGTAATACAACAATTAGCCACATTTTGTCATTATTTACAGCACTTAGTTGAGCTATCGATAGCTTCTAGCCCCTCTGATAATAGGCTTGCCAGGTCCTGTATTCCGTCGCTATGCACTTGCTCTGCTAGCAGACAACATATGACGTTAGCACAGGCAAAGCAGTTATTACCGCTAGGAACAAGATTGACCTGTATTGATGGGGTGCGGTTGGATTTTGCTCGTGGCTTTGGGATATTGCGCCAATCAAATACCAGCCATAATCTCACTGTGCGTTTTGCCGGTGACAGTGTCGCTGATCTCAAAGACGTACAAATGCGCTTTGTGACTTTATGTCGCCTATTTGATAATAATTTGGCTGAGCAAATTATGGCGATTTACCCCGAATAGCTTTGGTTATAGTCGATTCAAAATAAAAGAAAGTCATTTATAGCAAAGGACTACTGCAATAATGACAAGCAATCAATGGCGGAAAGCCGATACTGATTTAAAACGAATACCTCCATAACAATAATGTCAGACACAAACTTTTTACTATCAACGTGTATATGTGTGTTGAACGTAATTTTTGAAACCATATTTTAGGAGTTTATGATGTCGCTTAATTTTGATGATGCCAAAATTACCGCTGAAGTATTAACCACGGCGCTCCCTTATATTCAACGCTTCGTAGATAAGCTGATTGTGGTCAAATATGGCGGTAATGCCATGACCGATCCGGAGCTTGAAAGCTCCTTTGCCCGCGATATTGTATTGTTGAAAACGGTCGGCATGCATCCCGTAGTCGTACATGGCGGCGGTCCGCAAGTTGATAATCTGCTAAAAGAGCTTGGTCGCCAGTCTGAACGTATTGATGGTATGCGTGTGACCGACAAAAGCACCATGGATATCGTGGAGATGGTACTAGGCGGTAGTGTCAATAAATCTATCGTCAGCCTGATTAACAAGCATGGTGGTAGCGCCATTGGTTTAACGGGTAAAGATGCTAATTTAATCACTGCCAAAAAATTGATGATGGAAAAAATCGGAGCAGACGGTGTTGCCGTGCCTGTAGATTTGGGGTTTGTCGGTGATGTGGTCAGCGTCAATAAAGACGTGATTAATATGCTTATTGCCTCTAATTTTATCCCGGTTATCGCCCCACTTGGAGTCGATAGTGAAGGCAATACTTATAATATCAATGCGGACTTAGTCGCGGGTAAGGTTGCTGAGTTTTTGCAAGCTGAAAAGTTGATGCTATTGACCAATATCAAAGGTGTATTAGGACGCGACGGTCAAGTGGTCACTGGCTTGACTCCGAAAAAGGTAGACGCCTTAATTGAAGATGGGACCATCTCAGGCGGTATGATTCCAAAGATACAATGTGCGCTGAATGCGGTACGTAGTGGCGTCAAAAGCGCGGTTATTGTCGATGGTCGCGTCCCGCATGCCACACTTTTGGAAATCTTCACTAATGAAGGGGTTGGTACGCTAATCAGCCGTGATTTAGGTATGTTAAGCTAGGAATAGATGATGGCATTGTGTGTGGTGTCTGACTTTTGCCTTTCATAGCTTATACTGCTGGTGGATTATCGGTTATGGCGGTGCAAAATGGATAGAAGGCTGGAAGTCGTTCTTTTTAATTGATTGGATTGCGCTAGATTGGAACGCAGAGCAAATTCGCATGTATTGATTGTTTGGCTGGCCAGTCTGGTTTTTTTCATACTAGGAATAATTAAGCCCGAGCTTAGACTTTTCTAAAATCGGGCTCAATTAAATCAATTGATAATACCGTTAGACATTATTAATAAGCGCAAAAATCTACCGAGCTGTGGCTACTGTTGCCATATACTTTCATATAGTGACTGTCTTTGTGCTGGCTGAAAAAAGAGTTTTCGTTTTTATAGCCATCACCATCTAAGAAACAGCACTTTTATAAAAGATTTGCTTCGTATTCTGCTTCATCAAAGCCACATAACAATACTGACCGAGCTTGGTTTTCACTCTCGATCTGGCCTTCTACAATAGGACGTTTGATCATACTGGTATTGGCCAGTAACAATTCAATTGCATCTGCCTCATTTGCATCAGCTGCCGCTTTTTGCTCATCGCTTAACTTGCGCCATGTCGTTCCGCGCTTATTAAGTACTTTATCTATTCCTAACAAGTCGACCCAGCGCTGTACGCTATCTTGGCCGATACTTTGTTTCTTATAATCATGAAAGTTATAATTTACGCCCAGCTCCTCAAGCTTAACAAAGGCTTTCTTCATAGTGCTACATGATTTAATGCCGTAAATAGTAATGGTCATATTGTCTCCAAGTTTTCTTTATTTGAATTTTCAATATAAATTATCGTTTGTTTACATCCAGTCTAGCATTTTACCAGTCAAAAATATCATAGACCTAGCATACGATTGCCTTATCATAGCGTCGCAATTTTCACCAAATTACGCTATGCTATGGCATTATAAAATCTTACCCTTTTATCTGTGTTAACCAATTAGAGCCGACAATGAGTAACTCGCAAACTGCCCCAAATAATAGCCAAGCAGAAAATACAAACGATATCAGTATCAATGTCTATCAGCCGCAGATTATCGAAGCGCAGCAGCAAGCCAAATGGGCGACAGACAAGCGCTTTGAAGTCGATAACGAGCCAAGCGATAAGCCGAGCCGCTACATGCTGTCCATGTTTCCTTATCCAAGCGGTAAGCTACACATGGGGCATGTCCGTAACTATACGATTTCTGACGTATTAAGTCGTTATTATCGCTTAAAAGGCTATGAAGTCATGCAGCCAATGGGTTGGGATGCGTTTGGCCTGCCAGCTGAAAACGCTGCAATTGCCAACCAAACGCCACCTGCTGAATGGACTTTTGCCAATATTGATAACATGCGCGCCCAGCTTAAACTACTCGGTTTATCAATTGATTGGTCACGCGAGTTTGCCACTTGTACCCCTGAGTATTATCAGTGGGAGCAGTGGTTATTTTTACAGTTATACAAAAAAGGTTTGGTCTATAAGAAGCTGGCTACCGTCAATTGGGATCCGGTCGATAATACCGTACTGGCCAACGAGCAAGTTATTGATGGAAAAGGCTGGCGTAGTGGCGCTGCAGTCGAAAAGCGTGATATTCCGATGTATTACTTTAATATCACCGATTATGCCGACGAACTGCTCGATGATTTAGATCAGTTAGAGGGTCATTGGCCGTCTGAAGTATTGACCATGCAGCGCAACTGGATTGGTCGCAGTGCCGGTATGGAAGTGCATTTCCCTTATAACCTTGAGGGCCAAGACAATACTTTAGACGTGTTTACTACCCGTCCCGATACGTTGATGGGTGTCACGTATGTCGCCGTCGCTGCTGAGCATCCTTTGGCCCAATATGCTGCTGAACATAGCGAAATCATTGCAGAATTTTGTGCGCTATGCAAAAAAGGCTCCGTTGCTGAAGCGGATCTGGCCAAAGCTGAAAAAATTGGTATGGATACTGGTCTGACAGTTACTCATCCGCTAACAGGCGATAAAGTACCCGTCTGGGTCGCCAACTATGTGCTAATGAGCTATGGTTCAGGTGCGGTCATGGCAGTACCTGCGCATGATGAGCGTGATTATGAATTTGCGACCAAATATGACCTACCTATTAAACAAGTTATTGACGTTCCTGAAGGTTACTTTGACGATGTAGATGCTGACGCTGCTGCTGATGATACTGATAGCAACCGTGCCTACACCGAGCGTAATACCTTAGTCAACTCGGGTGAGTTTGACGGTATGAACTTTGAGCAGGCCTTCGAGGCTATGCTAGTCAAACTTGCACCACAAGAACTTGCCAATAAAAAGATCCAATACCGCTTACGTGATTGGGGCGTTTCTCGCCAGCGCTATTGGGGATGTCCTATCCCAATGGTTAACTGTGAGCATTGCGGTACGGTTCCCGTTGAAGAGCAAGATTTGCCAGTAGTATTGCCTACTGATGTCGTTCCTGATGGTCGCGGTAACCCTCTTAAGAACATCCCAGAATTTGTGAATACTAGCTGTCCTAAATGTGGTAATCCTGCTGAGCGTGAGACTGATACTTTTGATACTTTTGTTGAGTCAAGTTGGTATTATTCGCGTTTTGCCAGCCCGCATGATACACAAAGTATGGTAAACAAGTCTGCTGCTAATAAATGGCTACCGGTCGATCAATATGTCGGCGGTGTTGAGCACGCGGTTATGCATTTACTTTATGCGCGGTTCTTCCATAAGCTAATGCGTGATGAAAACTTGGTATCAGGCGATGAGCCTTTTGCCAATCTGATGACCCAAGGCATGGTCTTGGCGGGTACGTTCTACCGTGTTAATACCGATGGTAGTACCACGTATTACTTCACACAAGATGTCGATATTGACTATAACGAACGTGGACAACCGATTAAAGCCATATTAAAAGCAGACGGGCAGCCGGTTACTATTGGCAAAATCGAAAAAATGTCTAAGTCTAAAAATAACGGTGTCGATCCACAAACCACCATAGATCAATATGGTGCCGATACTGTTCGTCTATACACTTTATTTACCGCCCCTGCCGATCAAACCCTTGAATGGTCAGATGATGCGCTAAAAGGTCCTTATAACTTCGTTAAAAAAGTTTGGCGAGTTGCCACTGAGCATATGCAAGCCTTAACAGTAGCGAACTTAAACCTTGAGACGTTAAACAGTAAGGCCTTGAATACCGACGGCTTGACCAAAGCGGCCAAAGACCTACGCCGCAAGACCCATGAAACGATTGCTAAAATTGATGGTGACCTTGGTGACCGCTTGGCGCTAAACACCCCAGTATCAAGTCTAATGGAGCTTGCTAACGAGTTAAGTAGCTTTGATGCCAGTAGCGAACAAGACTTTCAAGTACAACATGAAGCGCTGATTGATTTGCTCATTATGCTATCAGTATACGCGCCGCACGTCGGTGAGCATCTGCTTGAACAGCTGGGTCTTGAGACTAAGACCCTGAACTACCCTACTGTTGATGCCAGCGCCTTGGTGCAAGATACCCTCACTATGGTAGTACAGGTCAATGGTAAAATGCGTGGCAAGATGGATGTGGCGCCAAATACTGATCCTGAGCAACTTAAAGCACAAGCACGCGCTATCGATAGTGTGGCCAAGTTCATCACTGGTGAGATTAAAAAAGAGATTGTCGTGCCCAATAAGTTGGTCAATATTGTAGTGGCAGGCTAGGTCTTTTTAAACTTAGTTTTCGAGCCTTTTTTATTGAGAATAAGGATAGCGATTATGTCGTACAAGCACCGAACTGCGCAGTTACCCCCATTTGTGCAAAAACATCGTGTAGAAAAAAGTCATGCAAAAAAAATAGCCACGGTGCTACTGACAACCTTGCCAATATTTGCGGTGCTTGGTGCGACGACGGCTCTTACAGGATGCGGCTTTCAGCTACGCGGTTATGATACACCAATGCGTTTTGATATCGCCAAGACTGCCATTATCCTTGAAGATAATCGTACCTCATTTCCATTAAAGCTACCGTTAACAAGGAGTTTAGAGGCATTGGGTGTCGATGTGGTCGACAGTATGGCGCTGATAGAAAACACAAGTGACAATATTGCAAACAAGACCGTAGACAATAAAGATGCTGAGAAAATTGCCACTATTACTGTCAATAATGTACGCTTTAAGCGCTATGAATTGGTTGGCGTCCTAACAGAGATTCGACTGGTATTGTCAGCAGATGTCAATTATCAAACCATGCAAAATGGTCAACCGGTGACTCTGACTAATGCCATCCAAGTTGAGCGTAGCTATCAATATAACGAGGCATCAGTCAGTACTGGCGACCAACAAGGCAATCAAATTCGTGACTGGCTCTATGACAGCTTAGCGCGCCGTATTACGGATCAATATGTCGCGATTGGTTTGCCAAAAGTGGCTCCTGCCAGCGCTAATAAGTTATCGCAATCTAGTAGGGGTTCAGCCGCAATGCCTTCTACGACGACCATTATCGCACCCCCCTCTTAAGCTTCATCGTACTTTCCTTCACTCAATAAACTGATGGCTTAAAACCTTATGCAAGAGTCCTTTATACAAGCCTATCCCAAGCTATTGCAACCTTCAGTTGCGGTAGCGGGCTTGTGGCTGGCGCATGGTGATGAGCCGCTATTGCATCAGTGGCTTATTGATGCGTTGCGTCCGCATTGGCGCGCGCAAAACTATGCCAGGAAGCGTATCGAGCTGGTCTCCGTTAAGAGCTGGCAAGAAGTGTTATCGGAGCTCGGTAGCCAATCCTTATTTGATGATGCCAGTGCTTTGATTGTGACAGGCAATCATAAGCCAGATAAAGCTGTCATCGCTGAGCTGGAACGCTTTGCAGTGGACGCACAAACTGGCGCACATAGCCACAGCTTATTATGGCTGACACCCAAGCAAGATCGCCGCGCCCAAAGCAGCAAATGGTTTGCTCCTTTTGCTCAATACGGTAACGTTATTGATTGCAATTTATACAATGAGCAACAGCGGCAGCAGCTGTTACAGATACAAGCACAGCAATTCGGCCTACGACTATCACAAGAAGCTTGGCAGCTTTTGATGTCACATACTGAGCATCATCTGTTAAGCGCCTATCAGACCTTATGGCGTTTATCTTATCTGTTTGCTCCACAGCTGGCAGATAATAATAAGCAGTTGGCCGCAAACACTCCTGAAGCCAATGATAAGAGCAGCACTTCTGTCAATACTTCTGCAAATGTAGCGTTAGATATCACCGATCTACAAGCGGCATTGGTCAGTGATGCGCAGTTTAGCGTGTTTGATTTATCCGATGCCATGTTAGCGGGTAATAGTGCCCAAGTCGCAAAAATTATATTTCAGCTTAAAGCCACAGATGAGCCAACCACCTTAGTGCTATGGGCAATCAGTAAAGACATGCGCCACATCATGGCTTTACTTGATGGCCAAGACCCGCAAGCATTAGGCATTTGGCGTAGCAAACAAGGGTTGTACCAACAAGCTTCCCGCCGGCAATCAAAAGCACAAACGGCCGAGTGGCCCACGTTAATCTATCGCTGTGACCAAGCGATTAAAGGTGTCGTGCGTCAACCCGCATGGGAGTTGTTATTGCAAGCAGCGTTGGAATTGTCGGGACAGCGGTTGTTTGCAGCTTAATAAGTGAACACTGTAGTCCTTTTAACCCTTCATATTAGTCATTTTTTACCACTATAATCAAAGATTTACTCCTGCGTTAGGGTGTTCCCTTAACCTTTCGCAAACTAATTACCATTCCCTTTTGCACATCAAGCCTTTACTATACTTACACTCGATTTAATTGTGATTGGACTGTCGTCATGCGTAAAATTAGCAAAAATCCTGCTATTAAATGGGGCGTTATTGCCTTAATAATCATAGCGTTAGTAGCTTTAGCCTACAATATCTTCAAACCAAAAAAAACCCAACCCAACTATCTTACTGCGATTGCTGAGATTGGCGATATCGAAAATAACGTTATGGCTTCTGGTAAAGTCAAAGCACTCAATACCGTCGACGTTGGGGCGCAAGTGTCTGGGGAAGTCAAACGGCTATTCGTTGAAGTGGGTGACGAGGTACAACAAGGCGACCTTATCGCACAAATTGACCAAGTCACGCAAAAGAATAACCTGAGTAATGAGCAAGCCAGCCTTGAGCAAAGTGAAGCCGCACTGCAAAGCGCAAGAGCCGAAACCTTAAGTAAGAAGGCAGGGCTAAAAAGTGCTTATGCTGACCTTGCCAGTCGTCAGTCGGAGTTAAAACAAGCACAGTCTGACTTTGCACGTTTGCAGTCTTTGGTCGCCATCGACGCCATCTCGCAGCAAGAGTACGATACTCAAGCCACTCGTATTGATACCGCTAAAGCGGCAGTTGCTAATGCCCGTGCTTCTATCGATACCGCCAAAGCCGCAATTGCCACCACACAAGCCAATATTGATAGCCAACAGGCCGCGCTACGCAAATCTCAAACTAACGTCAACACCGCGCAAGAAGACCTCAGCTACACTACCATTCGCGCCCCCATAACAGGCACTGTAGTATCTATTACTACTGAACAGGGCACGACCGTCAACGCCAACCAAACTGCCCCAACGATTGTCACTTTAGCCGACTTATCAACGGTACGTATTAACGCGCAAATCTCTGAAGCTGATGTCATCAATGTACAGGCAGGAATGCCAGTATATTTCAATATCATCGGTAATCCTGACCAAAAGTATGATGCCATACTTAAGGCCATTGAGCCGGCACCCGAGGTCATCAGTGATACTAGCTCAACCGATTCTGCTATCTATTATGTCGGCTACATTGAAGTGCCCAATACCGAGCGCCGCTTTCGTATTGATATGACCGCGCAAGTTTATATTGTCATCAATCAGGCCAAAGATGCCTTACTGATTCCTTCCGCCGCCTTGCAACCTGCGGATAAGCTTAAAAAAATCAATAGTAGCGACAATCCTGCTGCTCAGAACGACAGCGCCAACAATAGCAGCTCTAGTAGTAACAATTCAAACACCACAATGGCCAAAGTACGCATTCTCAAAGCCGATGGTCAAGTCGTTGACCAACAGGTAAAAGTGGGGATAAATAACCGTGTTAATGCGCAGGTTTTAAGTGGATTAAGTGTGGGCGATGAAGTTATTTTGAGCGAAGAAGGATTAGAAAAATCCAGCAAAAGTGGAAAACCGTTTTAAGGGTCAGTATTCAGTATGTAATGAAAAAGACTAACTTTTGACATTGATTTATATAAGCAATATTGATATAGGCAGCATGGCAGATGAGCATCCAAGACCCTACTACAAACGCCGCGATGGAGATTCCCTTGATGCAAGTCAAAGGGGTAATTAAAGAATTTAAGGCCGGTGAGCAGATTATTCGCGTGCTGCATAATATCAATCTGACTATTAACCAAGGCGAAATGGTCGCTATCATTGGACAGTCAGGTTCTGGCAAGTCTACCTTGATGAATATTCTAGGCTGTTTGGACCAAGCAAGCGCTGGCGACTATCAAATTTTTGGGCAGTCAGTCAGTCGCTTAGAGGCTGATGAGCTGGCAAAACTACGCCGTGAGCACTTTGGCTTTATTTTTCAGCGTTATCATCTACTTGGCGACATCAATGCTCGAGACAACGTCGCAGTACCTGCAGTATATGCAGGTATGGACGGCCAAGCGCGCAGTCAGCGTGCCGATCAGCTACTGACGGACTTAGGACTGGCAGATAAGGTCGGCAACCGTCCCAGTCAGCTGTCTGGTGGGCAGCAGCAGCGAGTCTCTATTGCACGGGCACTAATGAATGGCGGTGATATTATTTTAGCGGATGAGCCAACTGGCGCGCTGGATAGTAAGTCCGGTGACGATGTAATGCAAATCTTGCAAGACTTAAACGCTCAAGGTCACACCATTATCATGGTTACTCATGATCCCAATCTGGCGGCTCAAGCTGAGCGAGTGATTGAGCTCAAAGATGGCTATGTTATCGCTGATTATAAAACTGAACATTATCAGCAGACACAAGCTCAGCCTGAACCTATTTTAAACAAAAACCGCAAGAGTACCTTTAGCAGCTTTATCGACCGTTTATTTGAAGCGTTCAAGATGTCATTACTGGCTATGCGCGCTCATAAAATGCGTACTCTATTAACTATGTTAGGCATTATTATTGGTATTGCCTCGGTCGTATCCGTAGTTGGTTTAGGTAAAGGCTCACAAGCGCAAATATTAACCAATATCAGCTCACTTGGTACCAATACCATTACCATCTCTGACGGCTATCCGTACGGCGATCCAAGGCGCAGTTATGGGGATGACAACCTAACCCCGCAAGACGCACAAGCTGTCGCTGATCAGCCGTATGTTGTTAGTGTTAGCCCGCAGCTCGATAGTAATACCAACGTACGCTATCGTAATATACAAGAGGCCACCAGTGTCAGCGGGGTCGGTAAAGACTATCTCAATGTCAGTGGTGAAACTCTGATTCAAGGTCAAGGCTTCGATGAGCAGAGTATCTTACGCCGTACCCAAGATATCATTATTGATGACAATGCCAAGCAAACCTTTTTCCCTGATAATACCAATCCCATCGGTGAAGTACTCTTGATAGGTAGCGTACCAGGGCGAGTGATTGGCGTATTGGCACCCAACGACAGCGGTTTTGGTAGAGGCAGTCTGGATTCTCCAACTCTGTATATGCCCTACACCACTATGATGTCACGGCTTATAGGTAGCGCTTATATCGAAAGCTTCGTGGCACTCATTGATGATAATATTTCATCCTCTGCCGCAGAGTCTGCCATCTCTGAGCTAATGATAAGTCGTCACGGTACGGATGACTTTCGAATACGCAATTCAGACTCTATTCGCCAAACCATCGAATCTACCACTGCTGCCCTAACCTTGCTGATTTCATCTATTGCCATTATCTCCTTAGTTGTTGGCGGTATTGGCGTTATGAATATTATGCTAGTCTCGGTCACTGAACGCACCAATGAGATTGGTGTGCGAATGGCTGTTGGTGCTCGTCAAAGCGATATCATGCAACAGTTCTTGATTGAAGCCGTACTGGTCTGTATTTTGGGTGGTCTACTTGGTATCGGGTTAGCGTTTGCCATCGGTGAGCTGATTAACCGTGTTGGCGGTGATAGCTTTAAAGTTATCTACTCCCCAACATCTATCATTGCCGCTTTTGTCTGCTCGACGCTTATCGGTATTATTTTTGGTTTCTTACCTGCCCGCAATGCGGCAAAACTTGATCCTGTAGAAGCCCTTTCTAGAGATTAAATCCATATTTACTAAAACCTTGATAACGGTTTAAAGAATTTAAAAGACAACCTCTGGGCAATATTTTGTGAAAATGTTTACTTTATGGCGTCAATTGCACTTTTTTTAGGCTACGGGGTTGTAATTATCACAGTAATATATATAATGTGCTCTCACGTTTAGGGATACAAAATTTCTAAACAGTGAAACAAGCTTAATGTCTCAATTATTAGGTTATGCTTGAATAACAAAATCCTATTTAAAGGATTTTGACCTATACTCAAGTAGATAAGTTATTTAAATGCAAAGTTTTAATAAATTTCCCTTTAAGGAAATTTATCTTGCGAAGCTAAAATTGCATGCAATTTTTTAACGCTTCTCAAGGGCCGTTAGCTCAGTTGGTAGAGCAGTTGACTTTTAATCAATTGGTCCCGCGTTCGAATCGCGGACGGCCCACCATATTTCAGTTAGACCTTATTATGCATTTTGCCCTATTCGGCTTTGGCTTAATAAGTTAAGTTCTACAGAATTTACGACAATGTAAATTCAAAATTGATGTCTTATAGATATCTAGTTTTAAGAAAATTCTATTTAAAGAATTTTCTCTTGCAGAGCTAAAAAAGCAGTGCTTTTTTTAGTTTCCACAGAATTTACGAAAATGTAAATTCTCTTGCGCTCGGACAGAAATATCTGTTTAATTGCAAAGTTCTAACAAAATCCTATTTAAAGGATTTTGACTTGCGAAGCTAAAATTGCAGTGCAATTTTTTGACGCTTCTCAAGGGCCGTTAGCTCAGTTGGTAGAGCAGTTGACTTTTAATCAATTGGTCCCGCGTTCGAATCGCGGACGGCCCACCATATTCAGAAAGCTCAGTCATTATATATAATGACTGAGCTTTTTTTTGCTTAAAATTTCTTAAAGATTATTTTACCCTATAAAGTGTCAATAATATATCGTGAGTCAAATAAAATAAAGATGATGGAATGCCAAGAGATAACGACAGCTGGCTTAGTAAAGCAACTGCTTTCATTCGTTCAATCTAACACTGTAATAGGTTTACTCACCCAGTCAATGGATAATGATACCGGCACAGTAAAACCAAGGGTAAGCTATAGATTAGTATGGTTGATACGGTAATGATTTTACTGTCAATCGACTATATTAGGCCAGCCTTATAGACTTAAATTACTTCTTCTTAGATTTCCTCTTCGAATAAGAATCAAAATTTTGTCGCCATAACAATTTATGACGAATGGTATCTTTTACCGTACGCCGATGCTTAGGAGCTTGAGCAATTAGCATATCAAAAGTCGCCGCATCAATCATAAGACTACGTCCATGCGCCATCATCACATTTGATGGGTTCAGATCTTTGATTTTTTGTAGAGAACGAATATAGGTTTTAGGATCATAAATTGGAAACGGAGCAACGAATTTGTGCCGCAGCTTAATAATCAAGTCGGCAGTATAAACTTGCTGGCTTGGTAGATGAAAGAGAGATAAGTCTCGATCGGTGTGCCCTGGGGTTTCTAATACTTGCCAATCATCAAACTCAGGAATGAGATCACCGTCTTGAACCGTAGTGTCAGGATGGAGATGAGCCGAATACCATAGTTTTTTGAACGGACGCCCTTGACGCTTAGCCACATAATGAGCCAAGCCAATATCGACCAAGTGCATCGCCTGACCCCCAATACTGTTATACCACTGTTTTGATTTATCTGCGGATACAATACGGCAGCCTGTTGCCTTTCTAAGCCTGTTTGCTCCGCCCGCATGATCGGGATGCATATGTGTGACTATTACTACTTTTAGATCACTAACGGGCCGCTGTAAGGTCGTTTGGATGTAATCCAGCACTATCTTCACATCAGGACGACAACAGCCATCCAGTAGTAGGATCTTGTTAGGATACACCGCCAGGTAAGTACTTTGAATGTACCCCTCTAGACGTACAATCTCACATAAACTCATTACTCTTCCTTATACTATTATCACTAATTATTATTGTTAGAATCCATTGTTCTTCACTTGTCGAATCATGTTGTCTCTATTATAACGTCGATAGTCTCACTATAAGTTATTTTGAGTGAACGCTTGTGTCCATATTTCAATTATGACGCTTATAATTTTTATACTTTACGTGAATATTTTTATAACGATACGGGTCACTGCTGTACTTTGTTGTTAAACATGACTTTTTATAAATACAAAAACTCAGCACATAGGCTGAGTTTAAGATTTTTACTTACTACATTAATACCATGCACTAACTGACATGATTTACGTCAAGTCACTTTATGCTAGGTCACGAACCTTAGGCTCACGTTCCCATAGACGGGATTTAGCATTCTCAATAAAGGAATCCAAGTCAGCAAGTGGGGTCACAAAAGCATCTTTTTCAATTGGTAGTTTGCTTAAGATAAACTCATCGGTCGCACCGCAATAGGCGATAGCCTTACAATGCGCATAAGCATCATTAAACCAATCTAGCGCAGCGCTGTCTTTAGCCAGCTTCTTAGCTTGATCAGGCATGATAATACTGACTACTGCATCAAATAGCACAGATGGACCACCAGCCAAACGCTCGTCCGCTTGAATGCGTGTACCATCGTCTAATTTTACTTCTTTATTAGGCGAAACTATCTTGACGCTCGCCCCTTGCTCTTTGGCAGCGTCTTCGAACTTTTTGATTTCGCTGTGTTTTGAGCCTTCGGCAACTAAAATACCTACCAAACGACCCTTTAGAGACTTAGGTGTAATACCAATAGTTTGGACTGCCTCAGAAGTAGCCATGTCCTTTACTGGTGCCGCAGGATCAGCAGCTTTGGGTAATTCCATACCTAGCGCTGTTGCGACCCGATTTGCCAAATCATCATCGATATTAATTAGATGACTTAATACACGCGTACGTACATGCGCGGCGTCTACCTTACCGAGCTCAAATGCATACGCTGAAGCAATATGCGCTTGCTCAATTGCCGTTTGGCTACGATAGAACATACGCGGTTGACTATAATGATCCGCAAAGCTCTCGGCACGTATGCGACCTTTAACGCCATCATCCATTTTCTCATGGAACGATTCGAAGCCTTTTTCAACACTTTCACGTGGTCTGGTTGGATCTAGACTTTGGGGCTCATAAAGGACACGAGTTTTAGGCACTTGCATCTGCATATGACCATCTTGCTGATTATTGGCAAACGGACATTTTGGCGCATTAATAGGAATTTGGGCAAAGTTCGGCGATCCAAGACGCTTCAATTGCGTATCCAAATAACTGAACAGACGACCTTGTAATAGTGGGTCATTACTAAAATCAATACCAGGTGGAACATGTGACAAACAGAAGGCCACTTGTTCCGTTTCGGCGAAGAAGTTGTCTGGATTGCGATTCAGTACCATTTTGCCTACTATCTTGACGGGTACCATTTCTTCTGGAATCAACTTAGTAGAATCTAAGTGGTCAAACGGAAACTCGTTTGCTTGCTCTTCAGTAAATAACTGAACGCCAAACTCCCATTCAGGATACATGCCGTTATCGATAGCTTCGAACATGTCACGACGATGATAATCAGGATCCGCGCCAGATATTTTGACCGCTTCATCCCAAGTAGTCGATTGCACGCCTAGTACTGGTTTCCAATGGAAACGTACAAAGGTACTTTTACCTTCTTTATCTAGCAGTCTAAAGCTATGAATACCGAAGCCTTCCATCATACTAAAGCTACGCGGCAGTGCTCGATCACTCATTAGCCAAATAACGTTGTGCATCGTTTCTGGACTTAATGAGACAAAATCCCAAAAGGTATCATGAGCTGATGCTGCTTGTGGAAATCCGCGATCCGGCTCCGGTTTAACCGCATGAATAAGATCTGGAAATTTAATAGCATCTTGGATAAAGAAGATTGGCATATTATTGCCAACGAGATCCCAGTTGCCCTCTTCAGTATAAACCTTTACTGAAAACCCACGCACATCACGCGGGGTATCTTTTGAGCCTTTATTACCAGCTACGGTAGAAAAGCGCGTAAACAACGGCGTCTGCTTACCAGTCTCAGTTAAGATTTTTGCCGTGGTATATTCTTCAAGTGATTCGGTTAATTCAAAGAAACCATGAGCTGCACTACCGCGAGCATGAACAACGCGCTCAGGAATACGCTCGTGATCGAAATGATTAATCTTTTCACGTAGTACGAAGTCCTCTAAAAGCGTTGGGCCACGCGGGCCTGCTTTAAGCGAATTTTGATTGTCAGCAATAGCCACACCTTGTTGGGTAGTTAGTACTTTACCATCGCTATCTGCACGTTGATGGGTTTCACCACCATTACCACGTGTCGTGTTCATATCTTTGGCGGGGTCAGTATGATCAAGATTCTTTTTCATAAAATATCCTAGCTAATGAGTAAAAATGGGCTTAAAAGAAACCATCAAAAAAGTACTCATACAGATTGAGGGTCATTTAAGACGATTAGAATTTCATGTGTTGATTGGTTTTCTGTGTGATTAACACTACCAATTACTAAAAAAATAAATAGGTTGATAGGCTATATTACCCAAAAAACTAGGCATGTATACACTGAACATTGTTGATATTTAGTTAAATTTTGCACCTACTAAAAGTAAAGTATTCTATATTTTTTAGTGTTTGCTAATATTAACAATCGACTCTTGTAATGTAGATATTCTTTAAGGTATTATTTTATTGGGCTCTACATGTTACTGATAAACGCAATGGTCAAAGTTTTTAGCCCTATGTTTATCTTTCTCACTTTGAGTTATAAGGCTATTTATGTTACTAAAAACTACTTACTTACCTGCAAATTTCTGTCGATCGTTATTCGTTGGCACCTCACTAGGCTTGATGGCACTGACTTTTAGCCAAACGGCAGTCGCTATCACTACCAAAAACATCACTTATACGGTAGACAACCAACCTTATGAAGGCTATTACGCAAAAGCTGACAAACCTAACGCTCCTTTTATCCTATTGATTCATGATTGGGATGGGTTGACAGACTATGAGCGAAGACGTGCCGATATGTTAGCAAACCAAGGTTACAATGTTCTAGCAGCGGATATGTTTGGGTTTGACGTTCGTCCTACTAAAATTGAAGACAAAAAACGTCTTACTTCAGCGTTGTATGACGATCGGGTGAAGATGCGCAAATTACTCGAAGGAGCGTTGAACGTAGGTCAGAAACAAGGCAATGATGTGCGTGCAGGTACTACGATGGGGTATTGTTTTGGTGGCACCGTTGCTCTCGAGTTGGCACGATCAGGATTCCCGCAAAAAGCCTTTGTACCCTTTCATGGTGGACTCGATATTCCAGTCGGTCAAAACTATGATAAGACAGTTGGAGAAATACTTGTCTTTCACGGTTCAGCTGATGAATCAGTTCCGTTAGAGGATTTTACCGTGCTTGGTAAAACATTAGAGGCTTCTAACGTACCACATGAGATGGTTACTTATAGTGGTGCAAAACACGCCTTCACTGTGTTCGATAGCGATAGATATGATGCGCGTGCAGATGAGCGCTCATGGAAACGTTACTTGGATTTTTTAGCTACTGAATATAGATAAAACAGTGGAAAAATAACTATCACTTTTTGATGTATTAGCTATGGTGTAGGTGCTGTCTTCCTGAAAACTAGTAATTGATTATTTGCTGGCATCCTATGCGTAGCGCTTAACGTCAAATCATGTTGAGTTGCTAAGTCTATAACGTCTTCTTTATTGCGGATACCACTACCAGAATTACCTTGACGTAGCATCGTATCAAACTGACGATTACTCTCACTGGTATAACGACTGTTTTCGTTAAATGGGCCATAAACGATTAGTTTTCCGTGGAGAGGTAAAACCTCACTTACTAACTCAAATAACTTTTCGACCAACGACCAGCTAATAATATGCAGCGTATTGGCAGTGAATATCGCATCATATGGCATCTTGACAACTGTGTTAACTGGCAATAAGTTATGAGCCAAATCGAAAGCTAAAGGTTGGTATAGATTGGGTGCAGGATAGGCATCGTGCCAAGCGTTAATAGTCGCATGGTTCGCTACTACATCGCTAGTTTGCCACTTTAAATGCGGTAGTTGTGATGCAAAATAAACACTATGCTGACCGGTACCTGATCCAATCTCGAATACATGCGTAGAATCTTTAAGTTCTTTTTGTAAAACTGCTAGAATTGCATCTTTATTATTCTCGCACGCTTGCGAAAATGGCAAATTGGCTACAGTATTGCTTAAATTACTTTTATCCATAACTACCTCTAATAATGACTCCTCTGAAGAATCTGTCTAGTAAATCCCAGCTTCTACCCCAGCAGCAAGCGTCATTGCTAGCTTTTCAACCTGTTCAGTAAACTCATCTTGCCAATCACCCTGTAAAATCAACGCATCTTGTATCCATGACCAACGTAAACCAGTAGTAATCGTCTGCATGGCACGGTTGGTACCCGTACCATCCTGTCCGGCACGAATATATAATGCAAAGGGCATGCCCTGCTTTTTTTCCAATACCGGATAATAACAACGATCAAAAAAATCTTTAGTCAACCCTGCCATATATGCCAGATTCTCAGTTGTACCTAGCAGCAGTGCATCAGCTGCCAGCACATCTTCCGGCTGGGTTTCCTGTGGGGACTTTAGCACCACATTAATATCTATGTCCGGATGATTAGCACCATTATAGGCCGCTTGCGCTAACTTTTTGGTGTTCGGTGACGGTGCATGGGCAACGATAAGCAGTGTTTTAGTTGGCATATTAAATACCTTCTGCATAATTAAAAGTCAGATTTTGAGTAATATCAGGATGCACACTTTTTGCGACAGGACAACTGAGCGCGGTGTTATAGAATATCTTTTGAGTTTTATCATCAAGATCTTGATTGAAGGTAACGACAATATGCACTTCACTAACCCGTCTAGGGTCAGCAGCCATAATTTTAGTGACTTCAGCTGTCGTGCCTGTAATATCGATGCTCATATCAGCGGCTTTTATGCCAATAATAGTCAGCATACAACTGGCCAAACTGGTTGCTAGCAAATCGGTTGGTGAAAAAGCTTCACCTTTACCATGATTATCAACTGGTGCATCAGTAATGATTTCATTGTTAGATTGCAGATGAACGGCCGTAGTACGTAGATCACCTTGGTAGGTTACTTTTGAAGTTGTCATAACTTTATCCTCAAATATTTTAGATAATGGCTTCTATATCAAATACAGCTATAAAACATACTAACTACTAAGTGTTGTTACTAAATCGTCAAGATCAGAGCGAACAACAGCACCAGTTTGCCCATACCTATCGTTAAAAATATCTTTTATCAAGTTAAAAAACCATTCAGGTGCTTCAGGAGAAACCTTAACACTATTAATAAAATCATTCGATTTGAGCCTAATTAAATAGCCAGCATCAACTCTATTACTTAAAGGATCATTGCTGTGATTATATGCTATTAACCTTATTTCGTTCTCAAATTTATATGCTTTATGCTTATGGACGAAGGGTGCGAGTTTACTATCGACCTCTAAGTTATAATACTCTGCTCGATGATCTATATACTCAACCTTTTGTATTAGCAGATTTACATCTTTATCTTCTTCTATAGAGTCTAATAGTTGACCAATGGTGGTGGTAATACATACGGAGTTTATATCATTACCGTATATCTTCCACATAGCAATACTTTCAGTATCATGTATATTGGAATGCCAACAGCTCACATCGAACCATTTCTTTTGTGCTTTAATAACATCTTTATATGTTACTTTTTCTGATAGCTTAATGTCTCCAAAAACAGTCGTAAACGACTTATTTCTAGACTTCTCTTCATATTCTTGTTGCCTTTGTTGAGCTTCTTCAATACTTTCAGGAGAGTTACAATCTCTTCCAAGGCTTAAAGTTAGACTATTATTTACAAGGTTACTTAATACTTCTGCGGCACCGCTATAAAAGAAATCATTTATTGTTGTCAATCCTCCTTCTAGTTTATCTTCAAACTTGTCGATTCTACACATAAATAGTTGTTTACTTTCAAGTATATGTAAAAACTTACTTAAATCCATATACCTTTGTATTTTAGTACTTCTATCTAACGTATTTGATATTTTCATAATTCTGACCTAGAAAGATAAAATGAGTTGCTATAAGCAATTTAGCATAATATCACTAACCAACAATCTAAATATGGCGAGTAAACTAACTTTAGCAAGGTTATGAACGCTAAATTATTAGATAGGGATAGTAAGAATAAGCATAAAAAAAGCTCCCAACGGTTAAATTGGGAGCTTTGGTAAATAAAGTACATTCGAATTTTGATACTATAAAATACACTCAGATAAATATCTAAAAGAATATTAAAGCCGTAACGATTAAATCAACGCCCAAACAAAACCCCCCAACGAATTAACGTTGGGGGGCTTTTAGGAATAGAGAGCTGACGATGACCTACTCTCACATGGGCGAACCCACACTACCATTGGCGCGATGATGTTTCACTTCTGAGTTCGGGAAGGGATCAGGTGGTTCCATCATGCTATTGTCGTCAGCAAAGGGGGTTAGATATGAGTCTGTTGTTGTTATTGACTTAAGTATTAGCTTAAAGCCTGTCAACATAAACCTAACTGAATCAAGGTTTAAGGTGATATCGAAATATATATATTCTATAGCCTGAGCTATACAAGATAGATTAATTAGAGCTTTCATACAAACCACTTGGGTGTTGTATGGTCAAGCCAAACGAGCAATTAGTACAGGTTAGCTACACACATCGCTGTGCTTCCACACCCTGCCTATCAACGTCGTAGTCTTCA
>NZ_CAJHBI010000022.1 GCF_904846605.1 Psychrobacter sp. 72-O-c | reverse complement strand
AGCAGAACGAGTTGTCTAATCGCTGTTATGAGAGCTATGAGTCTATTGTTGATGCGGCTTGCTGTGCTTGGAATAAGTTGCTTGAGCAGCCAGAGAGGGTTCGCTCCTTGACTACTCGAACTTGGGCACAACTTTAATTATTGGGATTGGTATAAGCTAGCTCTAATGTGCCAAAACGTGCTAAAAACAAGTCAAAAAACCATTAATCTTAATGAACGGCCATAAAAAAGAGGCCTTAATATAAGACCTCCTTTATTGTTAAAACGAATTTCTATTACTCGTTTTCAAATAGCTTTTTCAATACACACTATCTCATCAGTAGCTCATTAACACGTTTTAGATAAGCGGCTGGGTCTTCGAGCTGGCCACCGTCTGCCAATAACGCTTGATCAAAGATTACTTGTGCTAAGTCGTTGAAATCGGCACTACTTTCAAGCTTTTGAATCAAGGGATGCTCAGGGTTAATTTCAAGCGTGGGCTTACTTTCTGGTACTTCCTGACCCATTTGCTTGAGCATCTGAATCATCTGTGGTGACAACTCACCTTCACCAACCACGAGGCAGGCAGGACTATCTACTAATCGCGTTGAGACTTTAACGTCTTTGGCGCGTTCGCCCAATGCCGCTTTTAATTTATCAACCACTGGTTTAAGTGTTTGTTCCGCCTTTTCAGCTTCGGCCTTTTCAGCGTCATCTTGCAAGTCGCCTAAGTCAACCGCACCCTTTGCAATGTTCTGAAACGGTGTTCCATCAAACTCAGTTAAGAAGTTCATCGCCCATTCATCGACACGGCCGGTCATAAAGATAACTTCGATACCTTTTTTCTTAAATAGCTCCAACTGTGGGCTATTTTTGGCAGCAACAAGGTTATCAGCAGTCAGATAATAGATAGATTTTTGACCCTCTTTCATCCGTGCTTTATAGTCTTCAAAGCTGGTCTCTAGACCAGTTTGAGTACTGGTTGCATAGCGTAATAACTTGGCAATACGTTCTTGATTGCCGGTATCTTCGCCAACCCCTTCTTTAATGACATCGCCAAATTCAGCATAGAACTGGGCGAATTTTTCTTGCTTGACGCTGTCTTCGCTGTTAGCAAGGCTTGCCAGTAACGTCAGGATACGACGGGCGTTACCTTCACGAATCGACTTCACATCACGCGACTCTTGTAAAATTTCGCGGCTGACATTGAGTGGCAAATCTGCTGAATCGATAATCCCTTTAACAAAACGCAGGTACATCGGCAGCAATTGCTCAGCGTCGTCCATGATAAAAACACGCTTAATATAAAGCTTTAAGCCATGCTGCTGCTCACGGGTATATAAATCGACCGGTGCTGTTTTAGGAATATACAGCATCTGAGTATATTGTACGCGACCTTCAACCCGGTTATGCGTCCAAGCCAGCGGCTCATCCGTGTCATAAGCGATGTTTTTATAAAAGTCGATATACTCTTCATCACCAATCTCAGAAGCTGAGCGCGTCCATAAGGCGCTGGCCTTATTGATGGTTTCCCACTCATCAGTGAGTACCATCTCACCACCAGCTGGCGTATTTTCATCAGCTCCATCGTCTTCATTTTCTTTTACATCTTCTTGCCAAATTTCTTTGCGCATTTGAATGGGCAAGCTGATATGGTCTGAGTACTTATTAACCAAACTCTTAATTCTGCTGCGATCTAAGTAGCTGTCTTCGCCTTCTCTGTATTCTTCTTTGAGATGCAAGGTGATAGTTGTGCCGCGCGTGGCTTTATTGATAGTTTCAATGGTAAAGACGCCTGTGCCATCAGATACCCAACGCACGCCATTGTCTGCTGCATCGCCCGCTTTGCGTGATTCAACGCTTATGGTATCAGAGACGATAAAGCCTGAATAAAAACCCACACCAAACTGACCAATCAGCTGACCGTCTTGTTTTTGTGATTCAGATAACTTATCCAAAAAGGCTTTGGTGCCTGATTTGGCAATGGTTCCTAAATTCTCAATGGCGTCGGCTTCATTCATACCAATACCGTTATCGATAAAGGTAATAGTTTTGGCAGCTTCATCGACGGCAATACGAATACGCAACTCGCCGTCATCTTCATACAGAGTGTCATCATTGGTGGCTTCAAAACGCAATTTATCACAGGCGTCCGAAGCGTTTGAGACTAACTCACGCACAAAAATATCGGCATTAGAATAAAGCGAATGGGTCACCAAATGTAATAGTTGGGCCACTTCCGCTTCAAATGTATGTTTTTTTAATTCTGGGTTCATACCATTAACTGGGGTCGACTCACTCATAAAAAATCCTTTAAATTTTATATAAAATTTATTATTAAGTAGCAATATTTAAGCTAAATCTGTTTTTATTCAGTTCAAAATAAAAGAGATACGTTCATAGCAGTGTGCTACTGCTATAAACATAACGCTTAAGGTTAAATACCGCCACACTGGTTATACAAATAGGGGCGCTGAAAAAAAATTCAAGCGCCCCTAGTGTTTTAAATGTTTTTTAAGTAGTCTTTCTTATCATTATTACCTTATCTACCCGCCATTTATTATTGATAATAATAGAATTAACGCGGCATCGGACGGATAGTAAGAATTTGTTCACTACGTCCAAAGGGTCCATGCACATCATGCAATACGGCACTGGTCACGCCTATACCATCAGTACCGTACTGTTGTACCGCTTCAATGCCCAACCAGCGACCTTGTGGCGAGCGATGCATATGGATTTGTAAGTCCGTATTAGGGAACATCCAGCCAGCCTCTGCCAATCCTAGCCCTAGCCTTGGCACCACACCATTGGCGGTATCAACCATGCCTAAAAGATGCACTAAATCATCCGTTGGCTCGCCAGCTACCATCTCGACGTCGGTGGTTATCCATACCATACCTTTGCCAGGACGACGGTCTGCCTCAGCGACCAACCGCACACTTTTGATAAAACCGCCCGGCCAGCCCTTCATGTCTTCCCAAACAGGCAACTCTTCAGGCTGATGCGCTGCTGTACTATCTTCAAGCCCTGCAATGGCGCTAGTGTCCTGAGTTAATAGCCGCCACGCACGTGCAATAATACAATCGCGACCCCGACTGCTCATTACCGATTCAATCAACTCAATAGTCTTCCCAGGGCGGATGCAGCGTGTGGTGATGGTAAAGTCATCAAGCGGTATAAGTCCTAAGATATCAAGACTAATACGAGCAATACGCATGTTATCTTGCGGTGCAAACTGGCTCAGCTCACAGGTAAGAACCCCAGTCGCCGGAGCCATGTGCTGTTCGTGCTCGTTCCACGCTCCTTGTGCATGCTCAGTAGGCTGATAATGCGCCACACAGACACCATCTGCTTGCTGTTCGCGTTCTATACATTGATAATAAGCTGACATCGTTATCCTTAATTTTTTTATTCATAGTTTTTGGCATCACCCTTCTTTTTTATGGGAAGTTATGTGATGGATAGACTACTTAAGGTTTGGCTTGCTTCTATGTTTGATTAGTAAGCTCTTGTTTTCTTGATTTCTTGATTTCTTGATTTAAGAAGTTTACGACTCTTAATAATAAAGAATAGTAAAAAAATCATAATTGCGACTAATGCAGCATAGAAAAGACTTTTTTCTCTGATAAAATGTATGGTATTTACACCAAGCAGAAATACAACTACTGCAATAACAAACATATTTATCTTCAGCTGCTTGTTGGTCTCATCAACATTAGCCTCTGCCAATACAAATCTTGCCTTTGATTTTTTCATTGTATCTTCTTTTTGAGGGTTAATTTTGAGGTTCGCTCACCATTTTTCCAACTTCGGTGACTGGAATACGTAAGGCCTTAGGCAAACTAAAAGTAACATTTTCCTCAATTCCTGCTAGCTCGTTGGGCAACTGACCACCCCAATCTTGTAGTTGCTGTAGCACTTCTTGAATCAGTACTTCAGGGGCTGAGGCGCCAGCGGTGACACCAACACTCTGCACGCCATCGAACCAACGGTGGTTCATTTCACTGGCGTTATCAATCAGATAAGCTTGACAGTTCATACGCTCAGCCAGCTCGCGCAGACGGTTAGAATTTGATGAGTTTGGAGAACCAACGACTAGAACTACTTCGCAGCGGCCTGCTAAGTCTTTGACCGCATCTTGGCGGTTTTGAGTGGCATAACAGATGTCGTCTTTACGCGGACCTTGGATGCTGGGAAACTTCTCCCGCAGCGCATCAATGACACGGGCAGTATCATCCATGGATAAAGTAGTTTGAGTCACAAACGCTAAGCGTTCCCCATCTTGCACTGTAAGATCAGAAACATCGGCTTCGTCTTCGACCAAATGGATTTGTCCACCATGACGCCGACTAAAGCGCCCCATCGTGCCCTCAACTTCAGGATGACCTGCATGACCAATCAGCACCGCATCCATGCCATCATGGGCGAATTTCGCCACTTCCATATGTACTTTAGTAACCAAAGGACAGGTGGCGTCAAACACAGTAAGATCGCGGCGTGTGGCTTCATCTTCAACCGCTTTTGAGACCCCGTGTGCGGAGAAGATGACAATCGAGCCATCAGGCACTTCATCAAGCTCCTCGACGAACACAGCCCCGCGATTGGCTAAGTCTGAGACCACAAACTTATTGTGTACGACTTCATGACGAACATAGATGGGTGGCTCAAAACGTGTTAAAGCTTGATTGACTATCGCAATCGCGCGATCCACACCAGCACAAAATCCGCGGGGATTGGCAAGATAAATTTGCATAAGGCGGCCTATCATTGGATAATTTAGATTAAAAAGGAATACCCTACTTTAACATAATTTGCTTTTATTGCCCTTAAAATAGCGGTTACTACTTTTTAAAAAGCTACTACTTCAGTCTTACAAAGGCATGAAAGCGTGGGCATTGTTAGTTATTCGTTATTTCTAACCTTCTAAGTGATGGCATTTTCTTTTTTTACCAGCTATTTTTTGACGAGCGACTTTTTGACGATCAGTTTCTAAGCTGTTTTTTATTCTTTAAATTCGTCTATTTTCATCTTTATACAGTCAATTTATAATAATATCTTTACAAGGAAACCAAGCGCAAGCGATACATTATTATGCTTAGCGAGGTTGACGCCGTAACGGTTTTATTATGGGCAGACTACAACATCATCAGGACATACTGTATGACAGGTTCATTGTTTATTATTACCGCCGCCTCAGGCACAGGCAAGACTTCACTGGTGAAGCAGTTACTTGCTACTACCAATGATCTGACAGTGAGTGTCTCACACACCACCCGCACCCCTCGCCCCGGTGAGATTGACGGTCATGATTATCATTTTACCGAAGTAGAAGCTTTTGTTACCGCTATCGGTGAGTCTAAATTTTTGGAGCACGCCGAAGTTTTTGGTAATTACTATGGTACCTCAGAACAGAGCGTACGCGCACAGTTAGACGCGGGTGTGGATGTGATTTTGGAGATTGATTGGCAAGGCGCCTTACAAGTCAAAAAGATATTCACTGAGGCCACCATGATTTTTATCCTGCCGCCCAGTATTTCAACCTTACGTCAACGCCTATCTACCCGCGATCAAGACAGTGTAGAGGTGATAGAACGGCGTCTTGCTGGTGCAGTCACGGAGATGGCGCAATACGTCCACTTTGATTTTGTTATTATTAATGACAGTTTTGAGGTCGCGCTGACTGAATTAAAAGCTATTATTGTTGCAAATAGACAGACCTTAAAGCGCCAACAGCAACGCTATCACCGTACCATTACCACTTTACTTAATAATAAATTAAATGATTAAGTGGAAAATATAGAACTGAACTTAGTCCTCATCTTATTCAGGTAGATCAGGTATAAAAATCAACTGCGCAGCTAGACAAAAAATGCTATAATGGCTGGTTATTTACCCTTATACATTTTTATATTATTAATATACTTTTTATTAAGTTGCGGTCAATATTCGCCACTGATAAAAACAACCGAGGTAGCTATCTATGGCACGAGTGACGATTGAAGATTGTTTGGATAATGTTGATAATCGCTTTGAGCTGGTTTTGGTCGCCAGTAAACGCGCCCGTCAGTTGGCCAAAGGTCTCGCTGAGCCGTTGGTTGAAGTCGATAACGACAAGCCTACGGTATTGGCGCTACGCGAGATTGCCGCTGGCAAAATAACCCGCGAGATTCTAAATCAGCCAGAGCATAACTTTGCTACCAGCTCAATGGATTTAGCCTTGTCAGGTGATCACGGCTTTTAAGGTATAAAGCTACTTTTAGCTTGTGAGAACACAGCTCAGATAAAATATTTAAGACAAAGCCACAGTGTAATGCTGTGGTTTTTGCTGTTTATAGCAATAACTCCTTAATTTTAACAAACCTTCACACTAAAAATCATGCCATTCTAGGCAACTATTTTTAATTTTTGCACAATCTGTTTGCTTAACAGTTGACATTGAGTTCAATTTGCGATTAATTAGAGGGTGGTTTACTGACTATTTTTTATCTTGAGTTAAGATTGATTCAGCCCTCATTTAACCCAACAACCATCATATCTTGGTTAGATACGTAATAATTGTTTAAATAACTACTCAAATAACTATAAATCAAAGATCAATAACTATCAGATAAGCAATAAGCAGATAGGTAACGAAAAATAGGATAGCCACTCTATGAGCCAAACCTTGCCCAAACTCAGTCACCATATGGTTGATGACGCTCAATATAACTTGCTACGCTCGGTAGGCTATCTAAATGCTGCCGAACGCCGTGATATTATTGATGCCTGTAAGTTTGGGGATATTGCGCACATCAAAGACAAGCGCAAGTCAGGGGAGCCTTATATCACCCACCCGATTGCAGTCGCTGAAATATTAGCCGGCTTTCGCTTAGATCGGGATACCATCATTGCGGCGATTTTACACGATACGGTTGAGGATACTGAGGTTAGCGATGATCAGCTTGAGCAGCGTTATGGTCAGGTGGTTGCCAAGCTAGTCGATGGCGTTACTAAATTAAAATCCTCTAATCATAATAAACAACAAAACAAAGCAGCCACCTTTCATAAAATCCTGACCGCCACGCTTGCTGATCCGCGTGTATTGATTATTAAGCTTGCTGATCGCTTGCATAACATGTCCACGCTTGATGCCGTACGCCCTGAAAAACAGCGCGCTACTGCTCAAGAGACGCTAGATTTTTACGTGCCGTTTGCGCGTCTAATGGGTCTCAACGATATTGCTGATTATATTGAGGTGCTGTGTTACCGTAACCTTGATTCTGAAATGTATAACAAACTGTCTGATAAGCTGCTGCAACATGGGCTTGGACGCAATTTTCAAAGAGAGGCCATCCATCGTTATCTAACTATTGTATTGAATAATTTAGAGCTTGGCGGACACGTTAAAGTGTTAGACAATCAAGTGGCTATTTATCGACAGTTTTTCCGTAATCGTGGTGAGATTAGCGCGTTGCTACGCCATTACTCCTTTGAGATTGTGCTCGATAATATTGAGGCCTGCGACAAGCTGGCTTACTATCTGATTAAAAAATATCAGATTGATGACGCTCATATTGGAGACAATATCCGCCGTCCCCTGCCAGGTGGCAATCAGTCGCTCACTCTCATCTATGAGCGTGATAATGACTTTGTTAAAGTGACGATTTTGACCACAAAAATGCAACAAGCCGCTCGTCTTGGGGTGATTGGCGCAGAGCATGCCTCCGATGTCAGCCAATCCGTTATTCAAGCTTCGTTACGCAATATGAAAGACTTAGTCGATGAAGATAACTTAGACAAAAATAGTCCTGATTTTACGGCAGCGGTCTCTACTATCAACGAGCTGATGGATTATCTACATTCCAGTAAGATCCTCTGTTATAGCCCACAAGGCCGCGCTTATGAGCTGCCGCAAGGCGCCACCGCGCTAGACTTTGCCTATGCCGTTGGACCTATGGTCGGTAATGTGGCCATCGGGGCGAACGTCGATGGCAAACATGCTAAGCTTGGCACCGTGGTCACAAACGGACAGCTGATCGAGATTGAAGTAGATAGTAACTCTGAGCCTAAAGCTGAATGGCTAGGCTTTGTGGTCACCAATAAGGCTCGTGAACAGATTCTACGCTGGTTTAAAGACTTATCCGCAGCCGATAAGCAGCGTCATGGCAAACAAGCATTAGATCGCGCTTTAAAACCTTATCATAAAAGTCTCGATGACTTAACGGACAATGACTGGCTTCAATTAATTGAATGGCGTGGTTTGATCGAAAAAGACGCGTTATTTGAGCAAATCAGCTCTGGTACCTTGCTGCCACAATTGGTGGTATCGCGCTTGTTTAGTGATGAGGTGACCAATCTTCATACTCAAAAAAATGGTAATGAGATGGCACAGCCACAGCAATTAGTTGCGAATGCGGCAGGGGTTGAGCTTGACTTTGCTAATTGCTGCCATCCTATCTATGGGGATCCTATCGTTGGCCATCTGTCACGTCATGGCTTAGTTGTTCATCGCCACAAGTGTTTTTCGCTCGACGATATTCGTAAAGACAATCCCTATCAGATTATACAGCTACGCTGGCGTAATGATAAAGCGATACAACAAAGCGCGACCGGTGATTACGGCGGAAAAATTCGTTTCCCAGCTTACCTAAAACTTTCTATAGCACTCAGTGATGAACAAATTAGTGAAGTCATTTATAATCTACGCCAACTGAATATGGGCGTTGAAACTGTCGATGTGCGTAGTAGTGATACTATCATCCATATTATCGTCCGTAGTCGCAATCACTTAGCACAAGGTATTCGTGAGTTGCGCTCGCTGTTAGGTTTTCCTAATATCATACGGCTATATCAGCTTTAAGCTACTATGGTTTAAAGCATTACACGTTTATAAAAACAACGAAAAACTTAATCATAAAACAATGATTTCTCTTGCTAAATATTTAGCATATTACAGTACCAAAAACATAATAAGGATACATTATGACCCGTGAGACCATCCAAACTGATAACGCACCCGCTGCTGTTGGCACCTATTCACAAGCGGTAAAAGTAGGCAATACCGTATATATTTCAGGACAGCTGGGTTTTGACCCTGAGACCATGGAACTACGAGATGGCTTTGAGGCGCAAGCCAAGCAAGTATTTGCTAATATCAAAGCTATTTGTGAAGCAGCAGGCGGTACTCTGAATGACGTGGTTAAATTTAACGTCTCGTTAACCGATCTAAATGACTTTGCTACTCTTAATGAGCTGTTTGCCGCCAACTTGAGTGAGCCTTATCCTGCACGCGCTGCGGTACAAGTTGCTGCCTTACCTAAAGGCGGTGTGGTCGAAATTGAGTCTATTTTATATCTTGAATAGCTTTAATAAAGTATTATCGTCAAGTCTATAATTGTTCAATGTAAAACTATTTAATGTAAAAACATTTGATATAAAACTATTAAGCCCAAATTGTTCTAGTTTAACGACAGACATTTGGGCTTAATTTTATTATCCCTATGAGTTTTCTGATATAAGGCTGCGAGCGCGGATGATGTTGGTACAAGTGGCTCTACCTGTCCCCCTTTATCGGGTGTTTGACTATAGTGTACCGGTAGATAGCATTAGCGTGCCTAAGCCTGTATTACCTCAGATTGGCAGCCGCGTAGAAGTTTCATTCGGTCGGCAGACCTTAATCGGTATTGTCATTGCCCATATTGCTCAAACTGACAGCACTGTGCCCAGCGCTAAACTCAAACCAATTAATCACTGTTTAGATGACGACCCTATCTTAGATGAGCGCATGCTAGCGTTGGCTTATTGGCTAGCACGTTACTATCATTATCCGCTTGGTGATGTATTAGCTGTTATGTTACCAAGCTTAGTACGCCAAGGTAAACCACTTGATTTACTCATCACTCATTGGCGCATTTTGCCACATATCAGTGATGATGATTTTCGTGCTAACGCCAACAAGCAAAAACAACAGTTCGATATGCTTAAATTGCATGGCGAGCGCGGCGCAAGTGAAGATGTCCTGTTACTAGAAGGTATGCAGCGGGCGTTTTTAAAGACGCTGGAAGAAAAAGGCTTAATTGAGCGTTATATTGAGCCTAAAACTGCGCCTACTGCGGTGAAATTAGCCAAAATGCCGCTCGATATGAATACAGAGCAACAGCAAGCCGTTGAAGCCATTGTTGCTGCGCATAATGCTAATAAATATAGCGGATTTTTATTAAACGGGATCACCGGTAGCGGCAAGACTGAAGTGTATTTACAAGCCATGCAAACGGTATTAGAAGCTGGCAAGCAGGTGCTAATCTTAGTACCAGAGATTGGTCTAACCCCGCAAACGCGGGCGCGATTTGCCAGTCGCTTTGCCGCGCAAATTGTGTTATTGCACTCAGGAATGACCAATACCTACCGGATGCAAGGCTGGCAAGATTGCCGTACGGGTCATGCGCAAATTATCATCGGTACGCGCTCAGCGGTACTCTACCCTTTTGCAAATCTAGGGCTGATTATCGTTGATGAAGCCCATGATGCTTCCTATAAACAGCAAGACACTTTACGTTATCATGCCGCTGATATTGCACTATACCGCGGACTACAAGATAATATTCCAGTGGTACTCGGTACAGCAACCCCTACTCTTGAACACTTAAAGCTGGTCGATGATGGCAAGCTGGTTGAATGTCTACTGAGCACCCGTCCTGGCAATGCCAAGCCCGCCACTATGCAACTTATCGATGCGCGTATGCAGAGCACCCATCAGCAAGTACAAGACGATGGCGCACGCTACGATACGGGGCTGACAGATAAACTGATTGGTGCTATTCGGCAAACGTTAGAGGCCGGCGATCAAGTGTTGATATTTTTAAACCGACGCGGCTATGCCCCTGTCTTATTATGCGGTGCTTGTGGTTGGCAAGCCGACTGCCCGCGCTGTGATGCCCATTTAACCGTACATTATAGTAGTCAAAATCAACAACGCTCTTATTCAAACAACTATCTCAAATGCCATCATTGCGACTGGCAAGCTTATATTCCTACTGCTTGTCCCGATTGCGGCAGCCAAAATATAGATGCTAAGGGCATGGGAACGACACGGTTAAGCGAAAACTTACAGGCTATCTTTGCCAATCCACAAACCAGCAAAGACCTCTACCCTATTATCCAGATTGACCGCGATACTACACGGCGAAAAGACAGCTGGGAGAAGATTTATCAACGCATTAATCAAGGCACGCCAGCGATACTGGTCGGCACGCAAATGGTCGCAAAAGGCCATCACTTTCCCAATGTGACATTGGTCTGCTTACCCAATGCCGATCGTGGCTTTTTATCGGCAGATTTTCGTTCACCTGAACATACCGCGCAACTGATGATTCAAGTTGCTGGGCGAGCCGGACGTGGTGACAAGTCAGGGCGCGTGCTTATTCAAACACTACAGCCTGACAACCCGCTGCTACTAAAACTGGTCAAAGATGGCTATTTGCCATTTGCTCGCGAGTTGCTACAAGAACGCAAAATGATGGGACTACCTCCTTACAGTCATGCCGCCTTGATTCGCTGTGAAGGCAAAACCCTGGTCGCAACCACGCAAGCTCTTAACGATGCTATTGCAGGCTTACCGAAACCCCATAATTTGGCAGTACTCGGTCCTATTGATGCGCCGATGAGTAAAAAGAACAGTCGCTATCATTCGCAGCTATTATTATTAGCAAAAGATCGCAAGCAGTTGCATCGTATTTTAAATCAATGGTGGCAGCCGGTACTTGCTATGCCAAGCGCCAAATATCTTAAGCTAACCTTAGATATCGACCCTGTTGGTTGGTAATATAGCCAAATACATATAAATAAAATCCATCGTCAGACTTAATTACTGTATTTGCTGTACTGTATTCGCTCGTTTTTCTCCTGTTCTACTCATCTGGTTTCGACTCGATACTAGCACTCAGTAGTCAAATTAGGCCGTGTCAAATTTTTATTTATCCCCGCTATTTTTACCTCTCCGTAACAGCTTCCAAGCCTCAAATATGCTAAATTCTTTGTGTCTTTCTACTTATATTTGTCTAGCTGTGAATAGCATTAGATCATGGCGTTCGCCCATAGCATCAAACCCTGCCATGGCACGCTATTCTGTATAGCCCAGCTATCTATATTTCTGAGTATTTGATTTAACTTTTTATAATTTCGAATGTTGAGTATTGTTATGAGTCCAAAAAACCCTAGTCCTAAAAAAAATAACGATCTTAACAGTAATAGTACGGCCAAAAACAGTACCGCCAAACACGCATCAGCTGCTGCTGATACCTCTGAGCATTTCAGTCAAGGTAGCACCTCAGTAAATAATACTGGCCCGCAAGATACCAAAGGCTATCAGCGTACCTTGCTGATTAGCTTTCTTATCATTACCGGCTATATGTTTATCGAAGCAATTGGTGGCTGGCTGACGGGTAGTTTGGCGCTATTGTCTGATGCAGGTCATATGCTCAGTGACGCCGTGGCACTTGGCGCCACTTTAATGGCTTTCAAAATTGGTGAAAAAGCCGCGACCCATCAAAAGACCTATGGCTATAAGCGCTTTGAGATCTTGGTCGCCAGCGTCAATGGTATAACCCTCATCGTGATCGCTCTGATGATTTTTTATGAAGCCATTAAGCGCTTTAATTCGCCGCCAGATGTTGCTACTCAAGGTATGCTTATTATTGCCACTGTTGGTCTACTGGTCAATATCTTGGTTGCGTGGTTGATGCATCGCAGTAGCAATGATGGAGGTGGGCACAGTCATGGCGCAGATACAGATGAGACAGCCTCTGATAGTACTGAAAAAACTGACGCTAAAAAACCCGTCAATCTAAATATGCAAAGCGCCTACTTGCACGTATTAAGTGACTTGATGGGTTCGGTTGCCGCTATTATTGCTGCCCTATTAATGATGGGCTTTGGTTGGATATGGGCGGATGCGGCCGCCTCAGTCATCGTAGCCATATTGATCTTAATCAGCGGCTACCGCGTGGTACGTGATTCGGTACATATATTAATGGAAGGCACCCCTAAAGGCATATCTTTGGTAGCGATTGAAGAAGCTTTGATTGACCATTCTCAAGTACAAAAAGTATATGATTTACATGCTTGGAGCATCACTAGTGGCTTTAATGCTCTATCTTGTCATGTGGTGGTCGATAGTGAGATGAGCATTTATGAAGCAAGTTTATTAATTGCTGAACTGGAACAGCGCTTAACAGAGTTAGGTATCAATCATGCCACTATGCAAGTTGAAAGCCTGTCGCATCAACAAGCTCAAGGCCACAGTGATGCTTTAGTTTGCAGTGTAGCGGATCGTCCAGTGAATAACGCGGGTAGTCATCATGGCCATTCTCATTAAATTTATTTAAATTAAAACGGAAAAAAACTGAAAAGACGCTATATTGATGTATCTGCTGAATTTCGGTGTTTATAGCTGTGATATTTATTATAACCATATCGAGCGCTCGAACATACAAACCAGAGCGGCGTCACTATCCAAATGAGAGCACTAATGCCTATCATAGTAAGCCTGATCCCTATATCTAGTACGCCATCCATAATATTAGGTAAATAAGCGGGACCCATGTTAGAAGCTAGAAGTAGCCAAAATCCAGAACCTAGCAGCAGTCCAGTAATAGTTAGGTTCAAAAGTGTTTTGCCTATTATGTCCAAAACGGGATGCTGCTCCTGATACTCGGATGAACTTTTTGTTTGCTTATTCACTCTATTCATAGCCCTTTTATTATAGCTCTCTTATTCATAATAGCCCTTCTGTCACTCAGAATTCTAATACTACACCACAAAAAGAAATTTATGATATTACCTACCGAAAATAACAAGACACTTTTGCTATTCTTTCATGGTCTTGATTCAAGTTGTGAGACTAGTAAATATACTTGTATAGAACGCCAGCCAAAGTACTGCCAAACAGTCAATTACCGCGAAGACTTTGAAGGCGTCTTTGGGATTTATGATGCCCTGATTCAGGAAAAGATGCATGAGTATTCTAAAGTAGTACTGGCAGGACATTCGCTCGGTGGCTGGTTTGCCAATCACTTTGCCCACAAATACGGGCTGCGAGCATTGTTGATTGCGCCCTGTATCAATCCGAGTGTCGTACTTTTTAATAGAGCCCCTATTGCAGGCGAAACGGATTTACCTTTTCCTACCAGTAATGTTGAGCTGACTAAAGTAATGATTGAGGTGGACGATGAAAGCTTAGAGGTTGCAACTGCTCGCCAGACACTGGTCAAGTTACCAGAGAGCTGGGAAGTAGAATACTTTGAGGGTGGTCATCACCGTATCGCTCGCGAGCACGAGATTTGGAATTACATTAATAGCTTGTGTAATAACCCGATATAACGACGGTAATACCATCATAAAAATTAGAGCCACAAGCAGTCTGATGTTAATATTTTAAGCCTATTTAATTTAAATGATAAATTTTAGAAGTGTACTTTTAGGAGACCTAAGAGTAATTTTCAACAAATTAACCTCACGCTGATTTATTACGTTGTGTTAGCATGTTAAAAATGGTAAAAACCTAGCTTAATAGTTATATAACCATTAAGCATACTATGCTTTTGAACGCTTTATTCACGACCACTTGATGAAACTCTACCATGTCTAGACGCTCAGCGCCATTTGTTGCCCCTAGTGATATTAACAGCCCTATAAACGGCTATATTGACGAGCCTAACTCGAAAGAGGATAAAAAACAGGCCAAAATATTGCTGTCAATGCTGCAAGAAGACATTGCCAGCTTTCGTGATCAGCAGTTTCCACCTGATATTTTACGGCAAATCCGTGATATGCCCATTTATGAAGGTAACTTAGCTGAAGTGCAAGCCTATCAGCAGCGCTGGCAAAACTTAATTGAACGCGCCATGGCCTTTTATCCTGCTGCTTATCTACCGCCTGATCACCTACCCCTGCCAGCCAGCCTTGAGATTCCCCAATTTATCTATCATGTTCAGCGTTTACATCTGACCAAAACCCGCGCTAAAGAATCTAAAAGCTTTGGCTCAGTAGGCGCACTAACGGATAAATGTGGTGACTACACCCCGCAAGAGCTTGAGCGCATGGCTGCGATATTTGATAATGACGATGAGGCGCGATTGGTAGCGCACCGTGAATTTATTGACTTACGCGCTTATGTATTCTGCCGAGACCAAAAAGGTGAAATGCTAGAACCTGAGCGCATACGCTTTTATCGTACCGGACTGATTGTCCATGCTTTGCCTGATTTCAAAATTGTCGATAGTCGGCAAACACCACGAAAACGCCGTAACGATGCTTACAGTAATCCGCTGGCGGACAACGATGTGTGGAAGATTTATCGTAAAAAATAGCCATTGCCTTAACCGCCTTTTTATTCTTGTTGTGTTGTACTGATTTTATATTACTTGTTATCGTAAATGCTGAGGATCTCATATGTTCGCTGCCGCTGCCGGCTCACCAAATTTAATGTTACAAGCTACGATCTTTTTGGGTGCAGCGCTGCTCTTTGTACCACTGGGTAAACGCTTTGGTATTGCTACGGTCCTAGGCTATCTAATCACAGGACTAATCTTAGGCCCAAGTGCGCTAGATGTGGCAGGCGATGCCGAAAGCTTGTTACACTTTTCTGAGTTTGGTGTGGTCATGCTACTGTTCATCATCGGGCTTGAGCTCCAACCTTCGCGCTTATGGGCACTGCGCCGTTCGATATTTGTACTGGGTGGCTTGCAAGTGGGTCTCACTGGCGTGCTGTTAATGGGGATTTTATATCAGTTTTTCTCCCTACATTTAGATACAGCCTTTATCGTCGGGTTCGGCTTAGCCCTCTCCTCCACCGCTTTCGTTTTGCAAATCTTGACCGAAAAGCAGCAGCTATCCAGCACGCATGGTCGCGAAGCGTTTACCATTCTGTTATTTCAAGATATCGCCGTTATTCCTCTACTAGCCGTCATTCCATTTTTATCTGGGGTGCGCGAACAAAGCTACGATTTAATTTATTTTGGCAAGGTTTTTGCAGTTTTTGCAGGCTTAATTTTTGCCAGCCGCTATGTTGTCCGGCCATTTTTTAAGTTTGTTGCCTCAAGTGGGGCAACAGAATTACTGACCGCTGTGGCATTATTTATTGTGATGGGCGTGTCTATCTTAATGGGACAGATTGGTCTGTCGATGGCATTGGGGGCATTTTTGACCGGTGTGTTACTGGCTGATTCAGAGTACCGTCATGAGTTAGAAGCCAGTATTGAACCTTTTAAAGGGTTGCTATTGGGACTGTTTTTTATGTCGGTAGGTATGCTTACCGATGTTAAACTTATTATAGCGCAGCCACTGTTTATTATAGGCTGCGCTGTGGCACTGATGTTTATCAAGTTTGCCGTAATTACTGCCATTGCCAAAGTCTCAGGCAATCGCTGGCCGACCAGTATTCGGTTGGGGGTCACTTTAGCCCAAGGTGGCGAGTTTGCATTTGTGTTGTTCAGTGTGGCCACTGCGCAAAATGTCTTGCGCCCTGAGCTGGCAAATATGCTCACGCTTATTGTGACCATTTCTATGGCGCTGACACCAGTGGCCTTTTTGTTGTTAGAAAAAGTGGGTGAGCCTTTATTTGCAAAGGGTAAGCCGAGTCCTGAATATGATACGATTCCTGATCATGAGCATCCGGTAATTATTGCTGGTTTTGGGCGGGTTGGCCAGATTATTGGCCGCGTACTACGGATGCACAATATCGAATTTACCGCTATTGAACGCTCTGCGAATCGAGTTGATTTTGTCCGTAAGTTTGGTAACCAAGTTTATTATGGCGACCCAAAAAACCCTGAAATCTTACGAGCAGCTGGTATCAGTAAAGCTCGAATCTTTATCATCGCGGTTGATGATTTAGAGCGTTCTATTACTACGGCTGAGTACCTCCGTAAAAACTATCCTGATTTGATCGTGCTGGCACGCGCCCGGGATCGTCAACATTATTATCGGCTACGTGAGGTCGGTGTTCGCCATATTTGGCGTGAGACGTATTTATCATCTTTAGACATGTCGCGTGAATCATTACAGCTATTAGGTATCTCGCCTGAAAGAGCCCATGAAACCATTCAAACGTTCCGTGACTATGACGATGACTTGATTGAGCGCCAACAAGCCATCTATGATGATGAAGCGCGAATGATTGAATCCGCACAGTCAGCAATGGCAGAGCTCGAAAGTTTATTTGATGAGGATATCGATAAAGCACGTAAGATGGATTTGAGCGATTTTTATGCGGTACTAAAAAACCAAGCAACACCGGTTGAAAACACGCCAAATGGCAGTACAAAAAACAATAATAGTCCTGACCCTGACACTGGCCCTAAAGCTTAATCGTCAACGCAATATGCAGGTGCTTGTTTTTTGTTAAGTGAGCTGGTACAGCGCCAGTTATTATCATCAATATTGTGATAAAACATCAACGTTTGATTATTAAGGTAGCGTATTGGAAACTTCACATCTTGAATGGTAGCCAATACCGCACAGTCTGTTTTAGGCGCGCCAGCTGCTTGGGTCGTAATTTGAATGCGCACCTGCTGCTCATCGATATCCAATGCCAAGTCAACAGGGCACAGCCCTGTTTGCTGATAGATTAATGCCACCTTATTTTGCGTGGTTTTGGCGATGTCATAAGTATTAAATAGCACCTCATTCTCTTTGGGCTTAGCTATAATGGGTAAAAACTGCACATAAATTACCATCAGCGCAAAAGCAAAGAACCCAAAGCCCAGTCCCAAGCCAAATAAACTGACCCCACCTTCACTTTTTAGATGGTCTTTTTGCGCCGCTTCATCGCGTGGATGATCATCAATAGCATCTGCAATTTCACGCCGCGCCATACGGTAATAATAAGCATCGGTCCAGCGCGCCACCATGAACGACCAGAACAACCAAATAACCGCTGCAATACCTATTCGCGTTACCATCTGATAAGTATCAGGAATATACGACATTGCCGCGAACTCAAAAAACACCAATACAAGGGTAATGTTCAGCTGAATAAACGACCAACCAGCAACGCTATAAACAAGCGCATCCATATAACGTTTACGATATAGCAGCCAAGGAAAGGTAATAAAAAACGCTGCCCAATGCCATTTGGGGGATAGGTATCCTTGCTTATCAAACTGCTCAAAGCGCTTGAGATAATAATCCTGCGTACGATGGCCAATAAACCATTGGTCTAACTTTTTGCGCCTAGCAGGCGTTAGCCGTTCTTGATAAAACGGTGGCGGCGAGTCCGTCTCAATAAATAACATGGCAGTAGGCTCTATTGACAATTAAAATTTTGATAAACGATTAATAATAAATAGCATTAAACGGTTATTACAGCACCTTGTTTAGACTAAATTATTTTTCATGATACTTACACATTTATGTTTAAACATTAGTATAAGCTTATGCAAAAATCAATCATAGATAACTTATGCGCCTATCGCCACATCTCTCACAAATAAAGGCTGAGAACGATAAGCAAACGAGGATTCGATGTCTAAGCTAAAACGTAACCTATTAATAGCGACCCTAGCTACTATTATCCTCTGTACTCTAGCTTTAATCGCCATTGTTATTCATGTCGGCTCAATATGACCACAGTCGTTCCAGACGCCAATAGTGCCAAAAACATAAAAGTGCCTATGAGCGATATAATCAGAGCAGGCTTAGCATTATGTGATATCAAATAATGTCATATCACATAATCAAAATGATCTCCACTCACCCTTAGACGTATATAGTGAACCCAAAACTCTAACTTAACCTTATGTTTGGTGATTGCACGTTCACACTGGTATAGATTTAACATATAATACGCTCATATTCCTCACTTTATGAAACCCTAGTAATCTTATGAGTCAACATCCTGATAGCAACGATAACGTCGATACTGCGGACGACCAAACGCTTAGCGCATCTAACCTTAATACTACAGATATGAACGTAGAGGCTGGTACTGTTGCCAGTACTGAAACTGATCCTAGTAAACATATACGCATCGTCAATACCTTTATGAAACGGCGTACGCATATGAATAAAAATGCCGAGCAAGCGCTGACCGACCCAGAATTTGCCCAGTATTTGGTTAATAATAGCTCCGGCGATGGCAATCTTGATGACATTCATGATCTACGTTTGCTGTTCGCTGATACGCCTAATGGGTGCGATGCACCGCTTACCCTAGAGATAGGTTTCGGGCTTGGTGACTCGTTTATAGAAATGGCTGCTGCTGACCCAGCACGCAACTTTGTGGGTGTCGAAGTGCATGAGCCGGGTATTGGTAAATGCGCCTATATGGCAGGCACACAAAACCTGACTAATATAAAAATAATTAACGGGGATGCCATTCAACTGCTCAAACAGCTACCAGAAAACCATATTGACCGCATCCAACTCTACTTCCCTGATCCTTGGCAAAAAAAGCGTCATTATAAACGCCGTTTTGTCAGTCCGGAGCGCATGGCAATCCTTACCCACAGCCTCAAACAAGGTGGCTGGTTCCATACCGCAACCGATTGGGAGCATTATGCCTTTTGGATGGTCGAAGTGTTAGACGACCTTTCAGGGCTGAGCAACCAAGCTGGCAGTGGCAACTTTACCCCGCGTCCTGACTTTCGTTCCATGACCAAATTTGAGCGTCGTGGCTTGGAGCGTGGTCATGGCGTTTGGGATTTAATCTATATCAAAGACTAAAGCTTATATTTTGACTCTCGATAATACTTAAACATAGCGGCCGATAGTTCAGCCGCTTTTTTGTGCCTCGTATTTTCTTAACGATTATTTTGTCGCACTTACCGGCTCATTCTTGACTGATTAGCACATACAGATCACTTGCTATTCTCAGTAAACACCACAACCATAGTAGCCAGTCGCTACCTCAACGGGTTTAGTAATATTTTTTACTAACACTAAAAAGCTGATAAGTTGTGAAACATGGCTACTGCTTCATATTTAACTAGAAAATATCCCTTTAGACAGGCGCAAATTAAGCTTGTGTGGTGCTTTAATAACTTTTCCTGTTTACGCAAACGTTGGTAATATAAGGGATGTATGAGTTCTCCCCATAAACTGTGGATAACACTGTGGATAAGTCGGGGCTTGACACGCATCTGCCTTGATAGCTTAAAGGTTAAGGTAAAATCGGTTACTTTTTATACAATAATTAATAGCAATTGAATCAATTACTTATGTCTCAAATATAAATATAATAATTTATTTTTAATTTTTTAAAAATAATTCTTAAGGATAAGGATGTTTCACAACTGGCAAATAAAGACTATTTATTTTCTGTGGACAACTCATAATCTTATTGACAAATAGTTTTAATAGCTGTTCCAAAACAGCAGAATACAAACAAACTCTTTGAGCCTTCTTCTGTTCTAACAACTAGATTGCATGCGACAATCATTGTCGCTTAGCATATGCTTACCCCTAACCTTTAGCTTGGTTTTTGCTATAATTACCTCATCTAATCAAATAGAGGCTAGCGGACAAATCTCTATTAACTCACCAAAAAACCATCGCTACACGAGATTATTCCGAACTTTATTTTACTCCTCTTATCATTTAATTTTACTGTATAGTAGAATCATCTATTCGGTATAACCTGTTAAAACACTTATGCCACAACCTACCTCATAACTTTTTAATGACTGTTTTTACCTTATACTTTAAAGTCAAAACAGTCGAAGATAATTACCCTTTAATAAGTACTATTTAATAAGCTTTATTCAATACGAAGGTTATTATAGATTTATATTTGCAAATGACTCATTGATAACAAGGACTCCATTATGGACGACAACAAGGCCAAAGCACTCAAAGCGGCACTCGGTCAAATCGAAAAGCAGTTTGGCAAAAACACTATCATGCACCTAGGCGATGATGCGGCCGCGCTTGATGTAGATGTGGTCTCAACCGGCTCACTTGGCTTAGATATCGCGCTCGGTATTGGCGGCTTACCTAAAGGTCGTATTGTTGAGATTTATGGCCCTGAAAGCTCAGGGAAAACCACCATGACCTTACAGGCGATTGCAGAATGCCAAAAGCAAGGTGGTACCTGTGCCTTTATCGATGCCGAGCATGCGCTAGACCCTGTCTACGCTCGTGCTCTTGGGGTACAGACCGATGACCTATTGGTCTCCCAGCCTGATAATGGTGAGCAAGCGCTTGAGATTACCGACATGTTGGTACGTTCGGGCGCTATCGACATGGTTGTGATTGACTCAGTGGCGGCCTTGACCCCACGCGCCGAAATTGAGGGTGAAATGGGCGACTCGCACATGGGTCTACAAGCACGTTTGATGAGCCAAGCCCTTCGTAAAATAACGGGTAACGCCAAGCGCTCTAATTGTATGGTGGTATTTATTAACCAAATCCGTATGAAAATTGGCGTCATGTTTGGTAGCCCAGAGACCACCACTGGTGGTAATGCACTGAAGTTCTACGCTTCTATACGCATGGATATTCGCCGTATTGGTGCTATCAAAAATGGTGATGAAATCATCGGCAACCAAACCCGTGTTAAAGTCATTAAAAACAAAATGGCAGCCCCATTCCGTCAAGCAGAATTTGAAATCACTTACGGCCATGGTACCAATCATTTAGCCGAAGTCATTGATTTAGGTGTCGAAGTTGGCGCAGTGGGTAAAGCCGGCTCATGGTATAGCTATGGCGATGAAAAAATCGGCCAAGGTAAAGCCAATTCAGTGATATTTTTAAAAGAGAATCCTGAAATTGCCCAAGCAATTGAAGCTACTATTCGCGCCGAAAAACTGGGTGTGCTTAATGATAGTAAAGAACCAGAAACAGCTAAGACTAATAAGGAATTAAAAGCTGATAAAGAGTTAGAAGCAGCACCGGTACAATAACTATTTACCATCTACCCTTTATTGACTATTGATTGACTGTTATGAAGATTAAAACATTAGCCGAAATCCTAGCCGAGTCAGATTCTGACTCGGCTAGCTCGTCTGATTCTAAACAAAAACGCTCAAAGCCAAAAAAATCGGCCAAGGCTACTAACTACGCTAATAAACGCCCTACTCAATCAAACATAGAATATCTAGATTCCAAACGACATCGCTCTTCTAAAGCTACTGATGTTAATAGTATTGACGATATTAATGATTCTTCTACGTATGAGTCTTTTACTTCTCATGACTCTACTACTACCCCTTCTTCAGTTGAACCCTTTACAGTAAAAACTAAAAAACGCAAAAAACGGTTTCACCCCGCAGTTAATTTTACCCCTGACCCTATTGACGCCCCTACCTATCAATCACCTGATTCGCAAAGTATTAAAGAGATGCTGGCTGAGGTAAAACATGAGGTTAATGAAGAACAAAATCATGATAATGCCAGTGCTACAACGACATTATTAGAGTCAAATTTAGAGTCAAACTCTGCAACGTCCTCAGACAAGGAGACTGATAACCTACCCTCCGCACTGAAAGCTTACCTGCGTACTCCCGAACAACGGCAGGCAGAAGTAGATGCTGTCAAAGCCGAAAGCCGTTTGCGTTGGTTGGCATTTTATTATTTATCACGGCGTGAATATGGCAAAGCAGAGCTCAAGCAGAAGCTGCTCGATAAAGAACAAGATCCTGACAAGATTGATGCGTTACTGGAGGAATTTGAGAGTAAAGGTTATCAAAGTGACTATCGAACGACACTCATGCTGATACGTGAGAGTATTCGCAAAGGTCGGGGACGAGGTCGTATTAAGCAAGATTTTTATCATAAAAAAATAGCCATGCCCAGCAATATTGATGAGCTGATTGACATGGCCAATACAGAATCTGATGAGTTTAGCGAGTTTGTGGACGACAGCAGCGATAGCTTAGTGGAGGGTGTGGATTGGCTTAAACTGGCAGTTGCCGCTCGTATTAAAAAATACGGTGACGACATCCCTATTGAACAAAAAGACAAGGCTAAACAACTGCGCTTCTTACAATATCGCGGCTTCAATACTGATATTTGCTTTCAAGCGCTCAGTTATACATTAGATAACTTAGATGAGCGTTTTTAGCTTAAGCTTCATTACTTATTAACAACCATCAATAATAACCGAGAAACTTCCACCAAATAAGACCCGCGCCAATCCAAACCACCAGATTGACCACACTCATTACCGCGCCAATACCCCACCACTCCCCTAACGTCACATAGCCTGAGTTAAAGATAACCGGTGCTGTACCTGTCGCATAATGGGTCAGCGTCATCATAATATTACCCGCTGCCGCAAGTATCAACGCGTATAACATCGGCGGCGCACCTAAGGTTAAACCTACCGCATAAAAAGCGGCAAATAAAGCAGTAATATGTGCGGTGGTACTGGCAAAAAAGTAATGGATATATAAATAGACCAAGGTCAGAATTGCCACTGCGCCTACCCAACCGACACCAGTCATACCAATCATAGTTTCGATGTTACCTGAGAACCAGCTGATCAAGCCCAGTTTATTGAGATAAGAGGCCATCATAATCAGCGCACCGAACCAAATAATGGTATCCCATGCCGATTTTTCTTTGAGTATGTCATCCCAAGTTAGCACACCCGTTAATATCAACGTGGTCAAACCAATGAAAGCCGTCGTAGTGGCATCAACGCTAAATGCGTCGCCAAAGATAAGCGCAGGAATATTTGCCCATAATAACAACATCAGTGCAAAGACACCGAGCATGATTTTTTCTTGGGTACTGACGTGCCCCATTTCCTTCAGATTATCCTTAGCAAAATTTTTCGCATCGGGGGTAACTTTTACGTCAGGGGGATAAATCAGATAAATCACTATCGGCATCAATATTAAACACAGCATCCCTGGTATAAACATCGCTACCGCCCACGTCGTCCATGACAATTGGATGTCGCCACCAGTCGCCTTATTGACCAAGTCGACTACTAATGGGTTGGGCGCGGTAGCAGTAATAAACATGCCTGAAGTAATAGGATTGGCGTGATAGTTGACCATCGCTAAATAGCTTCCAATCTTCTTTTGCGTGCCTTCTTCTGGCGTTGAATGAAAACTTTGGGCAATGGACTTCATAATAGGGTGAATAATACCCCCGCCACGAGCAGTATTAGAAGGTGTAATAGGCGCAATCATCAGCTCTGCGGCTGTCAATGAATAAGCAACACCAATGGTCTTTTTACCAAAGATAGAGATAAAATAATAAGCAATACGGCGACCTAATCCGGTTTTTATTAAACCTCGGGAAATCATGACTGCAATACCAATCAACCAAATCAGTGGACTCGAGTAACTTGAGAGCGCATCACTGATAGCTTCTTGTGGGCTCTCATTAGTTACCCCTGTGAGCGCTACTAATGTAACCGCGATAATAGCAAGCGCGCCAATGGGCAACACTTTACCTATAATGGCAACAATGGTCGCGATAAATAAGGCTAGCATACGCCACGCGTCGGGCGTGACGCCTTCAGGTACAGGAATGATAAACCAGATAATCAAACCAACTAAGACAGCGATAGCAGCAGGGATAGGCTTAAATGGCATGAGCGACAAATCCTTATAAAATGTTTATATCATATAATTAAAATGTTCTTGAAGTAAATTGCCTTCAAAGCAAAAAAATCTTAAAGTAAAAACACTCTTAAAGTAGAAACATTTATGAAGTGATGTTAAATTAATTATATAGCCATGATATAACGATTGAATGAATCCTGCTGTACCGCTCACTGTTTTTAACATATCTGTTTAAAGGGTAGGATGGGTATTAAAGGGTAAAATAACTATAAACGACTAATAGTGCAGACACTCTACAAAACAGCCGCCCATAAAAAAGAGCACGTTAATTAACGCACTCTTTTTTAATGATGAATTTTTAATAATAGCAGTTTTGTATTGAAACAAAATATTAAAATCTAAGTCGCTTAGTTTAGCGTGCCTAGACGGCTAGATAGTTGACTGATGATTTGGTCGATTTCTTGATTGGCTTCGGCTTCATTATCTAGGTTGCCCTGGGGTGTCAATTGATTCATAACCTCAGGCAGTAGCTCAGAGAGACCTTGACGCACTTCCATCTCATTAGCACCCGTACGCGCCGCCACTTGTTGAATTTCTTGTTCATCAAACAGGCGATTGACCTCATTGGGATCAAGATTATCATTGAGCTCATTATTACTCATCCAAGAGCTTGCTTGCTTGTCATGACCCATACCTGTTATTTTTGATAGCGCACCACCTAGGCCTCCATTACGTTGGATCCAGCTAAGTACCATAGGCATAAGTGCGGCAATTAGCATACCTTTACCCCCAGATCCGCTTCTATTACGCTGACCGCCCAATACACTACCTAGAATATCACCCAATCCACCAGCGCCAGAACTCATACCGCCACGTTGGCTGCCACCACTATTACTGCCAACTAGACCACCCAAGATATCATCTAGACCGAAACCATTATCTGGCTGACGATCGTATTGCTGCGGATTGTAGTCACGTGGTTGATTGCGGCTTCCTGTTAGCACACCACCCAAAATATCACCCAGTCCGCCGGTACGACGCGGGGTGATACGCTGATTGATAGGATTACGCTGAGCGTCTTCTGGATCAATAGCACTACGCGCCACTTGTGAAACTAAATTTCCTAATAAGCTCATAATTCCGTCCTTTTGTTATCATATCGTTGATTGTTTTAAACCTTTTTTCTACCTATGGCTGCTATTTGATAAGTAATAAATAGGCTTTCAGCTTTACTTTTCAATATAGCAAATACCTTTTACTACCTAGATAGGTATTTTGTTATGACATGTAGGACTTCGTTAGCATACAGAAAATATAAATTATGATAATAGTAAGGTGTTGATAGTAAAAAGCAGACAACTTATATCTAGATCACATCTAGACCGTTTTTGTAGGAACAACATTGACCAATATATTCAACTCTCGCCATTGCTCAGCGCTGACTTGATCGCGAAATATAGTCACTGATAATGCGCGTTGGTAAGGCTCCACGATAATAAACTCAAAGCTTATCAGCCAGTGATAAGGGTGCACAGCAACCAATCCAGCTTGCCATAGCTCATCACCGCGACCCGTACGCATTAATAGCTGCCAATTTCGATCGATACGTTGACTAAGGGGTGGCTGAGTCAAATGCAATAGCATCGGTCGTGACAATGCTAGGTAACTAACTACCGCCACGCTTATCATTAGTATCAGCACATATTGCCAGAGTGCTAACGAAGCCAGCCACGCCAGCAGTATTAGTGCGCTGGCTAGGCTGATATACAGCAGCATACGCAAACGGCTGGAAGGTGTAATAGGCGTATCAATACGTAGCGTTGCTGTCTTTGTCATGTTTTTAGCACTGCAAAATCCTCTCGCTAGTTAGAGGTTAGGAAAGCAGCTGATAGTTATCATTTATTTCCTATAGCGATGGGACAAATGACTACAGCAGGTCTTTGGTATGACGCCAGGTTTTAATCTTATTGACCAGCGCCCATATCGCTTCATTCTCTGGTTTGTTTTGATTGGTAAAATAATCTAATAAATCAGGATCTTCATGAGTCAGCATCTGAGCAAAAGTTTCTTGCTCAGTAGGATCTGCGGTCAAATATAGCTCTTTTACGTATGGACCGATATAAAAATCTAATTCCTTTAGTCCACGGCGAGCTTGATAAATAATACGCCGTTGCTCGTTAGTAGGTTCTGGCTGGGTTGCTGGTGTCTGAGTTGTTGTGGTCATAAAGGCGATCTCATTAGTTAGAATTATAATTAAATTAGAATAGCAATATAAGGCATTGGTATAGCAGGATATTAATGATCGATATTAAATGCTGCATAAAAGGTATTAAGTGTTAGAGATTAGCTATTAAGTATTAAATATCAAGCATTAAGCTTCGCGATGGCGATGATTATACGCGGATAACTGACGCCATAGTGCTACCGCTTGCTGCATCATCGCCACATTATGGGTTCGGATAATACTGGCCCCTTGCTGTAGCGCAAATAGCCCAGCGGCAGTACCAACAGTATCTCGCTCTACAGCTTCGGTCTTCACGACTGCTTGCACGCCACTTTTAGTCAATACTTCGGCTAAAAAGCGCTTACGCGAGATGCCAAACATTAGGGGTAAATTGAGCGTTTGTAGTTTATCCAGCTGGGTTAATAGTTCGCAGTGATGCTCATAGTTCTTAGCAAAACCAAAGCCAGGGTCGATAATTATCTTATCACTCTTTACGCCAAAGCCAATCACTTCAGCAATACGAGTAGCCAACTCAGAGATGACCTCGCTCAACACCTTGTCATACTGCGCTAAATTATTCATAGTGGTTGGTTCACCACGCATATGCATTAGCATGACCGGTATATCGAGTTTAGCCGCCATGACTGCTGCGCCCTCACGCTTGAGCGCACGGACGTCATTCCAGATATCAGCGCCTGCTTCAAATGCGGCCTGCATGACAATTGGATTGCTAGTATCAATGGACAACCAAATCTCATCGCCAAGTTGCTGGCGAATTGCTTCGACCACTGGTACGACACGCTGAGTTTCTTCAGTAGTGGCCACAGCCTCGGCATTGGGGCGCGTAGACTCACCGCCTATATCAATAATGGTTGCACCCGCCTCTAGCATCTGCTGGCAATGAACAACGGCAGCATCAACAGTATTAAACTGTCCGCCATCTGAAAACGAATCTGGAGTTACGTTTAAGATGCCCATAATATGCGGTTGAGATAAATCGAGAACTTTACCTCGGCTGGTGACGGTATAAGCAGGTAAAGGCTGGAACAATGACATAACTTATCCGTCTTAATTAAATGATAATGTTTTAGAACTCTATTGGCTCATCATATCAGTAAACCTTACTCTGTCCTAAACTTATGCCGTACTAAAGTGCCGACCATAAAAAAGCCCTTTATCAAAAAGGGCTTTTTGTACTCTACATTAATATTATCTAAATAATACCGTCTAACTACTGATTTTACATCGCCGGTAATGGTGGTGGCGTTGCTCCAGTCGTTTTAATATTATCTTTTGCTAGATTAACTTCTGTGTGCTGATAAACCTTAGGCGGACGAGGCTCTTCACCAGCTAAGATATCCTGCAATTGATCGCGGTCAAGGGTTTCCCATTTCATCAAAGCATCGACCATCGCATGCACTTTGTCTTGATTGCCTTCAATCAGCTCACGCGCGATATCGTATTGCTCCTCTAGCATCCGGCGGACTTCTTCATCGACCTTTTGCTGAGTGGCTTCTGAGATAGTACGACTGCCCCCAAAGTAACCTTGTGAGCTATCGTCATCTTCATACACCATAATACCTAGCGCATCAGACATACCGTATTTAGTAACCATGGCGCGTGCCATTTTGGTCGCTCGTTCAAAGTCATTAGAAGCGCCTGTCGACATCTGATTAATAAAGACTTCTTCTGCAATACGGCCACCAAATAAGATGGCGAGATCGCTGAGCATTTTTGACTTATAAAGACTGGTCTGATCATGCTCAGGCAACTGCCACGTCACCCCAAGGGCGAATCCGCGCGGCATAATAGTGACTTTATGCACTGGATCAGTACCCGGTAGCAGCTCAGCAACTAGAGCATGACCCGACTCATGATAAGCAGTAGCACGGCGTTCTTCTTCACGTATCACCATAGATTTACGTTCAGGACCCATGTATAGCTTGTCTTTGGCGTCTTCAAAATCATTCATGTCGACGCTTTTCTTGTTACGACGCGCTGCAAATAATGCGGCTTCGTTTACAAGGTTTGCAAGCTGTGCACCAGTGAATCCCGGAGTACCACGAGCAAGTGAATTGGCATCAACACCGGTAGTGTTCGGTAGTTTACGCAAATGCACTTTTAGAATCTGCTCACGACCTTTAATATCTGGCAAACCTACTTGCACCTGACGGTCAAAACGACCGGGACGCAGTAGCGCTTTATCAAGGACATCAGCTCGGTTAGTTGCAGCAATGACGATAACGCCTTCATTACCTTCAAAACCATCCATTTCGACTAGCAATTGGTTGAGCGTTTGTTCACGCTCATCGTTACCGCCGCCGGTACCAGAGCCACGATGGCGACCGACCGCATCAATCTCATCAATGAAAATGATGCAAGGGGCGCTTTTCTTTGCTTGCTCGAACATATCGCGTACCCTTGAGGCACCGACACCAACGAACATCTCAACGAAATCAGAACCTGAGATTGAGAAAAACGGTACTTTGGCTTCACCAGCAATGGCTCGTGCCAATAGAGTTTTACCTGTACCTGGGGGACCAACCATCAAGATACCACGTGGTATAGTCGCACCAAGCTTAGTAAACCTATCCGGATCACGTAAGAACTCGACAACTTCTACTACCTCTTCTTTGGCTTCTTCACAGCCCGCAACATCTTCAAAGCTGACCTTGATTTGATCTTCGGTGAGCATTTTGGCCTTTGATTTACCAAAACTCATCGGACCGCCGCCTTTACCACCGGCGCCACCTTGCATGTTACGCATGAAGAACAAGAATAGACCAATAATCAGCAGAATTGGGAAACTGGCAATCAGTAGCTGCATCAGCACGCTTTGACGTTTAGGCGCAGTCCCTTCGACATCGACTTGATTCTCGCGTAGTAAGGGCATCAACTGGTCATCGGACACAGCTGGTCTAATGGTCTCAAATGCTGAGCCATTTTTCTTCTCGCCGGTGATCTGCTCGCCGTCAATTTCAACACTGGCTACCTGACTTTCTGACACTGCGGTCACAAATTCAGAATAGTTAAGGTTATCCGGCTCTGTAGATTGATCAAAGCCGCTAAACACCAGCACCAAAACGCCGATTACCACCAGCCACAATAAGGTATTTTTTACCATGTCGCTCACTAGTTATTCCCATCCCTTACTTATTGGTGTGTTTACTAAACACGTGACGTCTATAAACGTATTTCCCATTATCTAAAAGGCATCTGCCCTTTACATTTACAGCTTATCTCATTACTAAAATCGTAGCCATTCTGAGCTTAACACTATAGAAATAGCGATAAGTCTTGGATCAAAGAATAATGAAAATTAATGACCTGCAAACTGCTAATCAATGTTTGAGCTTATGGAACGTTTATCATCAGACGACTTTGTTTAAAAAATACTTCTTAAAAATATTTAAAACAAAGTTAATATACCATGATATGTGGATCTAACCTGAATAATTCAAGCAGGACTTGCCCTTATTCAGTTAACAAATGTAGCAGTTTCTGTAATGTCGTGAGTTCATTTATTTAGACTGATCAAAAAATAATAGATTAGCATAACCTGTTGAATCTGTAGTTTATTTAATCGCGATCCAAAACATCTCTTTTGACCGTGGCCGTGAGGCAGCTGGCTTAATACTACGAATTTTACTAAATTTAGGCTGCATCTGCTTGCGTAATTCCTGTGAGCCCTCTCCTTGAAACACTTTCATAATCAGCGCGCCACCTTCTGGTAAGGTTGCCAAGGAAAAATCCACAGCAAGCTCACACAAATACATCATTCGCGGCTGATCTACGGCACTATTACCCGCAGTATTGGGCGCCATATCAGACAACACCACATCCACTTGCCGATCACCGACCTCTGCCATAATACTGTCAAAAATTTCTGCTTCCCGAAAGTCACCTTGAATAAAAGTGACATCTGGCAGTTTGTCCATTGGCAAAATATCAGAAGCAATTAATGTTCCTGTCTCACCTACCAATCTACCTGCCACTTGTGACCAGCTACCAGGTGTGCTGCCCAAGTCGACCACTGTCATCCCTGGGCGTATCAATTTGGTCTTCTCATTTATCTCTAATAGTTTGTAAGCCGCACGCGCACGATAACCCTCTTTTTGGGCTTGCTTCACATAATAGTCGTCAATGTGTTCTTTCATCCAAGCGCTACTGCTTTTTGACAATTTTTTATTTTCAATACGCGTGGCCAAAATACTTGCTCCTATTACTTTATTATTACTTTACAAAGCTTAAATACCGGACTATTTACTCTTTATGTCTTTTATTACAGCTGTGAGTGCCAGCTAATTTGTTTAACTGTCTAAATTCTCTTAGTTTAATCACTGCTTTATAGGACTGTAGCGTTTATAATGTGGTAAGAGATTCAGTTTAACATTTTCATCACGTAAAATCGTGCAAAATCCTGCTGATTTCATGCAAGATGGGCGCATATTATTTATAATGATTATTAATTTTTTAACAATACTGTCTTTTATTTTTACTAACGTATAGGAATCTTATGGAACTCGATAACGCTACGATTAAACGCCTAAAAGGTATCGGTCATGAGCTCAAACCTGTGGTCATGATTGGCAACAATGGTATCACCCCTGCTATTACTGAAGAGATTGACCGTGCTTTAACCGATCATGAACTAATCAAAGTAAAACTACCTGCTGGTAGCAAGCACGATCGTGATATCGTCAGCACTGAGCTTGCCACTACTGCCAAGGCTAATGTCATTCATACCATCGGTCGTATGGCATTATTACTACGTAAAAACCCCAATGCCAACCCTAAGCTATCAAACTTGGTACGCCATGCGCAGTAGTATGGATTTACAAGCTTGAGCGCTGCAATGTAAACCAATAGACATGATAATGTATAAAAGCTGCGGCGCATCATTGCTCGCGGCTTTTATATTGCCTGATCTATATTGCTTAATCGACAGCCACCCATTATGAATACGCCCTATGAGCCAAATTTTTAACTTACGCTTAGCGACTGAAACCAGTGCTATCGACGCTCAGCAGCTAGGCGTGACTCTTGAGCAACTGCAAAGTATCCGTGTCGATGTCAGAGCAACGATTATTCAGCAACCAAAGCCGTATTTACGGTTAACGTATCAAATCAAGCTGCCCCATCCTTCTTTAGCTGCTAAATTAAACTGGCCAGTATGGGAACAAAAGCAGGTTGGTTTTAGCGATTATTTATGGGAGCAGACCTGTCTCGAGTGTTTTATAGAGACTGATTTTATAGCCGCTGACAACTCTCTAAACAACAACCCTGTAAATAACAGTAAAGCAAAGGGTTATATTGAGGTCAATGCTAGCCCAGACGGTCGTTATGCCTTGTATCAGTTTAACAGCTATCGTAATCCTTCAACACTACCACCGAATCCCCTATTAAGAACAGATGGGAGGACTCGCGCGCATATTGATTGGATTGACAGCATCTTTACGCCACATAGCCATTATGAGCATGATCCATGCTTTTATGAGCGTAGCTTTGGTTTACCCTTAAATCAACTGCCCAATCAGCCTTTTGCCGTTGATCCAATTACTATTGAACGATTACACCCTTGCGTCATTTTATGGTTTGGCGAGATTGTTTTATATTTTGCACCCAACCATACCTCTCCGCCTGACTTTCATCAACAACAATACTGGTCACGCTTTGATTATAAATCTGCGCTGGCTAAGTAGCTGTTTAAGATAGCTATTAATACGCAGAATCTATGAAATAACGATTAATACAGTTGAGCCCCTTTAAAACGGACACAGTATGGCTGGGAGAAATTTTCGAAGCATCGAAAAGTGACGCAGTCACACAGCAAGCTAGAAAAATTTCTGCCAGTTATACGCAACCATGTGTGTGACTATTTTATTTGGTACTGGCTATAGAACCTATAGCCCTGAATAGCTATAAATAAAAATAGACTGTGTTGAGGTTTCGACCATGGCATTTACGTTTGCTTAGACTCATAATCCAAAAAGCAAAAAACCCAGCAAGGTCATCGAGACCAATACTGAGTTTGGATAAAATTTTAAACTTATTACTTAAAAACTGACTTAATTAGATCTTATTTGTCAGCCATAGCAAGGTAGATGCCGCGGTCTGATGCATCATCAACGTATTGTGAATCGCGCCATGTCGTATAAGCATAGACACCACTGTATGGGCTAATACCGTTTTGACGGAAGTCAGAAACCCAATCTGTACCATCAAAAATTTGGATGTGGCCGTGTGGACGCTTTGAGCTACGGTCATAGACGATAACGTCACCAACTTGAGTTGGCATATCATTACTTATTTTGCTAAAGCCTGCGCCTGCAAGCGTGCCACGAGAGGCATATTGGTATGCTGATGGGTTAGGTGTAAACTCGTAACCGGCAGATTGTAGCGCTTTACGTACATAACGGGCACAATATCCAGAGCTTCCAGATAAAGCAACTTTTGAGGCGCGAGCAGCTGCAATAGCAGGCGCTGAATTACGATCTGGCACTGAGCTTGCTTGCTGACGACGCTCATAAGACAAACGGCTGGTCAGTGAGGCAAGCTGATATTCTTTTTGTTTGGCATGAGCACTTAAGTTATCGATAGCTTGACTGATTTCGTCATTGCTAGACACGTATGCGCCACTATTAGTACTATAGATATTACGGTTAGAACCATAGTTGGTAGAAGCTGAAATATTAGTGATGGTATGAGTCAAGGTATTATTCGGTTGAAAGGTCGTTTCGACAGCACCACTCGATTGTGCTATGCCCATTCCCAATACTGACAAAATTAATAAAGCTTGTTTCATAAATTTACTACCTATTGTTAATACAAGATTACTCGTCATCCATGACGAAGTATCAATTAATTTAGTGAACATTATCATCAAATAAACATGATAAAATCCTAAGTACAACAGCTCACTCTTTGGTCTACAGTAACTAACGTTGGCATCATTGCCCGTTCAATCACCTCGTAAATCGCTTGCTATCCATCTTATATATGTTGGTGTTGAGCATATTTACTGTGACTGTCGCCTTTATCACCTAGTAGATGAGTCATTTCGATGTCAAAAAAACAGCCCAATCGGCTCGCCAAGCTTATCGATCATCAAGCTTTCGCTGGTAGCGCGCTACCACAAACTCTTGCTGATAATATGCGTCTCTATACACAGGCAACCCATGAGGTAAAAATGCTTCTGGTAGAGTGTCTCCCTGAGGAAATACTTAATACCTGTTGGGTCGTGGGACTAACAGCTGAGCAATTGACCCTAAGTGTGGGCTCAATGACCGCAGCCAATCATATTCGCTACTTACAAAACGCCTATCTGCGAGTGTTAACAGAGCAGTCAATTACATTTCAACAACTCAAGCAGATTAGGGTCGTGGTAGCACAGAATCCTGCTGACAACCTATTATGTAAAGAACAATCAGCGTTGTCGACGACCTTATCAAAGTCTTATAAAGCCAATGAGAATCAGGCCTTTAGCCAAAACACAAAGCGGACTATATCACAGGCCGCAAAGCATGTCACCACTGATAATAATCTTCAAAAAGCACTTTTGCGCTTGGTTGATGAGTAAAATTCTTCACCTTACAATGTAATCTTATGTAAGTAAATTAAGAAAATCTGATTAATATCTTACGAATTTTCTGATTTTATAAACAAAAAAAATCGTCTGGTGGTAACATCCAAAATATGAATGTCGCCACCAGACGATTTTTTATGACCCAAAGTAACGGTACTATCTAGCTTTCCACTTATGTATCAATCTTTTGCCATATTATTCTTCGATTATCATCCTGATAAGTATGGCCAACTTTGTAATCTTACGTAAATGTTGCGATACATCGTGTATGTTCGTGTGTTCAAACGTCAACAGTTAACTCTGCTACAGACAAATACTCAATAGGACAGTTTACATTGTCATCAAAAGTTACAATTTCAAAGTTACTTTGGTCTGACAATATTTCACGTACCAATAAATTGTTTAAGGCATGACCAGATTTATAGGCATTAAAACGACCTAAAATGGGATAGCCAATCAAATATAAGTCTCCTAATGCATCTAAAATCTTATGACGGACGAACTCATCGGCAAAACGTAGACCCTCAGCATTAAGAATATGCTCATCATCGATGACAATCGCATTATCCATACTGCCACCTAAGGCAAGATTATTCTGTCGTAACGCCTCAATATCACGTAAAAAACCAAAAGTACGCGCCGAGCTTAACTCCTCAATGAAATTTTGAGTGGAAAAACGCAATTGTGCATGTTGAAAGTCTTTATCAAAGGCAGGATGATCAAAATCAATTTCGAAGTTCAGTTCAAACCCTTCATAAGGACGTAGCTCTGCCCATTTATCTTCAACTTTTACTCGTACTGGTTTCACAATTCTCAAAAACTTTTTTAAACCTTCTTGTTCACACAAGCCAGCTTGTAGTAGTAGGCCGACGAATGGTGAGGCACTACCATCCATAATCGGAATCTCTGAGGCAGAGACTCGAATTAATAAGTTATCAATGCCAAGTCCCGCAATCGCACTCAATAAATGCTCAACGGTGCCAACACGCGTACCACCAAATACTAGATTCGATGACATCATAGTATCTTGTACCAAAAAAGCACTAGCAGGAATCGGTGAGCTGCCGTTAATATCGGAGCGCTCAAAGACTACTCCCGTATCAACAGGCTGTGGATGAAACTCTAAGTCAACAGGTTCGCCACTATGCAGACCGATACCTGTGAGGGCTATAGCTGTTTTTATGGTTCGTTGGTTCATGGCTTCTTTCCCACATATCTTGTTACAATTGCCCTAGTGTACCATTACTTGACTCCGATTCGCTATAATTAAAACAGGCTAATTACTTATCTCTCTGATTGATATAGCTCATCATGAAGAATTTTCTAGTAAAATTTACTCACTATGAGGGTAGAAAGAACACAAAATATAAGAAAAAAGTTAATAAATTCCTGTGTTTTACCACATTTTTAGCCGATAGCCACAAAAAAACCAGCGTCAATGCGCTGGTTTTTTATTTATACGAAGGTATCTAAAGACTATATAAGAATGTTAATAAAGAACAAGACTAAAAACTATTCATAGCTCTAACACCCATCCAAACAATTGAATTATTTATTCTGCTGACGTTTTAGATAATCTTGGATACTGTTGGTCTTAGTCTGCGGTTGCTCTTGGCTAGGCGAGCGCGTAATACTGTCTTGATACAGCTGGTTTTGTGACTGCTTTTGACTGTTCAACGCACTGGTATGAAGATTAGGATCAACCGGTTGTGTGCTGGTAACAGAAGGGATTGGCTGAGGAGCCTCAGGTTCTGCATACTCATCTAAGGTCAGACCTGTGGCAATAACGGTAACGTGTAACTCATCGCCCATATCCTCATCAACCACTGAGCCATAGAAAATATTAGCGTCATCGGTGTCAGTAATACCTTCAACGATTTCACTGATTTTGCTAAACTCGTCTAGTGATAAGCTTTGCGAAGAGATGACGTTAACCAACAAACCTTTAGCATTCTCTAAACGCAAATCATCAAGTAATGGCGACTTAATAGCTTTTTCAGTCGCTTCACGTGCGCGATCATCACCGCTAGCACGGCCAATACCCATCATCGCATGCCCTTTAGCAGTCATCGCGGTACGGATATCGTTAAAATCAATATTCACTAGACCTGAACGAGCGATAGTCTCAGCAATACCTTGCACCGCATGCATGAGCACGTCATCTGCTTTTTTGAAAGCGTCTTGCATTGAAAGATTGCCGTAGACACTCATTAGCTTGTCATTCGGGATAGTAATAATAGAGTCCACAAAATTAGTCAGTTGTTCAATACCAGCCTTAGCGGCTTTAATACGCTTACCACCTTCAAACTTGAATGGCGTGGTCACTACTGCAACGGTCAATACTTCCATTTCTTTAGCGATACGTGCGACTACTGGAGCAGCACCGGTACCTGTACCACCGCCCATTCCGGCAGTAATAAAGACCATATCTGCGTTTTCGAGTAAGGCACGGATAGATTCTTCTTCACTTTCAGCGGACTCGCGTCCCACTTCTGGATTGGCACCTGCGCCAAGACCACGATTACTCTTTGCACCCAGTTGTAACTTATGAGGAGCGGTTAGACGATCAAGGGCTTGTTTATCAGTATTGGCACAAACAAACGTCACGCCTTTAATACCTTGTTGCACCATGTGTTCAACTGCATTGCCGCCGCCGCCGCCCACACCAAATACGATGAAGCGAGCCTGACCGTTGTTTTGAAGTTGATTATCATCTGGCATAGTGTATTTTGACATAAAAAAGATTCTCCAGTTGCAGATAGCATGATGAGCAATACGTGGTAACACACTTGCATGACGTACTATCGACTTACTATATATAAATGTTTCTAAATAAAATAGGGTTTCGGCTTAAACAATCCATTTTAAGCTTGAAAGTAAATATATCATTGTTGCTTGTAACCTTGATTTTGACATCGCTCTTCACACTGTTGCATGATCTGAATGTCATAATCTGGGTACATCTCGTAAAGTGCGTCCTTTATTATCAAAGCACTTTTGCAGATGTTGTTACAATATTTTTTTTAGTACCTGATTAAAACGCTGCCCTGCACTTTGAAACACACCTTTTACTCGACCTTTCTGAATGGCTTCAGGCTCGCTTTTTTCACTGTGGCGAAACTGCTCGCTTTGGCTGTATAACAAAGTACCAAAAGCTGTATAGTAGGCACGGTCATTAACCTGATTATTGAGTTGCTTAAACGATTCATCATTATCAAAATGGTTATAAGCGCTAATGTCAGGATGAGTATTGGTCAATACTACTGACATTTTAAGTAGTTTTTTGGCAAACGGCACCATGCCTTTAATGCTACTACCACCGCCAGTAAGTACGATACCGCGATCAATATAACTTAGCAGATCAGCCTCATGCAACTGACGAGCCACTTCAGTAAAAATTCTGATATAACGCGCTTCAATGATTCGTGCCAAGTTATACACATTGACATTAATCTCATCGCTTAAACCTTGTGGTCTAAATATAAAAAACGAGCTGGGATCTACGCTATGGACATCAACGGTACCATGAGATTTTTTAAGTTTCTCAGCTTCTATCATCGAAATACCGATATCTGCTGAGATATCCATGGTCACTTCATGACTACCCGTTGCCACACAATGGGTAAAGATCAGTTTATTCTCTTTATAGACACAGATACTGGTACTACTGGCGCCAATATCCACTAAGCAAACACCTTGCTGACGTTCTTCTGCCATTAGGCTATATTCGGCGCTGGTAACGGCATCGAAAACAATATGATCGATCCCGACATCACAGCTTTGTAATAGTTTTTGTATGTTTTGACGGCTGGCGACAGGTAGCATCATCATGTGATACATCACAGTAATATTGTGCGCCACTGTTTCAATCGCATCATCAACCATGAACTCTTGGTCATCGACATAAATGCCTTGTTGACAACAATGCATCAAATAATAATCAGAAGGTAGGTCTTGCGACTTAGCATTAGATAAGGCTTGTACCATATCTTGAGCGCGCACCACTTCATCCTCTACGTCCACATGACCGGCACTATTTTTACTAGATAATTCAGGTGTTGCTAAGGTCAGCCAAACGCTGTGCACACGGCAATTTGCAGTATCTTCCGCTTCTTGGATGGCTTGTTTGATCGCGCCTTGTAAGCGTTCACGATGTTTGATTTGACCTTGATAAAAGTCACTGTTTTTAACTTGTCCCACACCCATAATACGAATGTCTTTTGCAGAGACAACGCTGCCAATGACGGCATAGACTGCCGTGGCACTTAGATGAACAACAACCAGATTTTCAGTATTTTTCATGGTACCAAACAAATTATCGCTAAACAGGAGACTGGATGACGTCCCTGTTGAGTCATTAGAATGAACGCTATAAAACGCTGTGATATCGAAAGCAAGATTCTTATGTTAAATAATTAATCTATACTATCAACCTATACTATTTATCTAGACTATCTACATAAGTTAAGGGGCTGACTACTCGTCAGAAGTTTCCGTCTGCGGGGCTTTGATATTCCAAGCAATAGTGAAACCATTCTTATAACGTAAATCTATCGATTGCATATCAGCACGGCGACTGTCTAATTGATTACCGAGCAGCTGACTTAAATTCAGCAACTTTTGCGCGGTATTTTCGTTATCGACAATAACACGAAGTCCATTATCAAAGCGAATTAGCCAAGTCATCCTTGGGGATAAAATAATGTCTTCAACCCGCATATCAAGGGGTGCATACCAACCATTTATTTGCTGCATTTGTTGCATAATAACTGGCGCTTGGGTCATCTCGCCTTGCAAGGTAGCAAACTGAACTTGGGTCAGCTCTCGGTCATCAGCGGGTACAAATACTGTCCCCTTAGCATCAACCAGCCGCTCTGTACCAAAATTAGCCACTGCCTGCTTGGGCAAGGCCTTAACCACAATGCCGTTTTGCCAATCACGGGTTATACTAACCTGATCGACCCAAGAAAGACCCATAGTGATGTCTCTTAACACCTGTAAATCAGAGGTAAAGAAACTACTCACTCTCTGCTGGCCCATTACCTGCTGTAGGGCTTGGTATTGAGTGGCGGTCAGGCCTTGAGTGCTAACATGAATAGCTGCAGGCGGCGCATCACGTAACGCTTTACCGCCCATTATCAATATTAACAACAACATTCCTATTACCAACATCATAAAAAAATATTTAATGGCAATTGGTATTTGGAAACTGGCTTTCGGACGACGGGTCTTATCACTCATCAAGTCAGTTACGTCGTTGACAGTTTGAGCCATAGTGACCTTTATTCCTATATTCGCCTATGCTTGATAGGCACTATTTACTTATATCTGTCTATTTATCTTTAATAGACACCAGTATGTTGCTACTATTTTTATTTGAGATTCTGATTTCTTGATCGTTTGATAGCTTAGTCATTAAATAACTTAGTCATTAAATATTACCGAGAAAGCATTATTAGTCTAACTAATAAGTCTTATTGAAGCTTTCTACTTGTCTATTTTATTAGAAAAACTTACAAATTAATATAAATGTCACCAAAGTAGACCAATCATTACAATATTAACGTATTTTGCAGTGAAACAATAGCTTAACCCATACTATGACTAACGAATTTACACAAGATTACATGACGCTGTGGTGTAGCAGGGCTAGCGATACATTAAACGTTTTTCTTATCCATTTCCGTTCCGCTAAATATTTAGTTTTTTAAACAATCGCTACTGGTTCTTGCAACTGGCATTTTCTCATTGCGCCGACTTAATTACTATAGTAATTGCTATAAGCCGCTTTAGATTACTATAGAGTCTGCGCTAGGATATGCCAACATAAAGTGTCAAAATCCATACCACGAGCTTTGGCTGCCATAGGGACTAAGCTATGGCTAGTCATGCCTGGTACGGTATTAATCTCGAGCAGCCAAAAGTTGCCAGCCTCGTCTTGCATCGCATCGATACGTCCCCAACCTTTGGCATCAACAGCGCGAAAAGCGGCAAGGCTCAAGTCTTGTAGATGTTTTTCGTCAGCGGTGCTTAAGCCGCAAGGGATATAGTAGCTGGTATCATCACGATTATACTTAGCTTCAAAGTCATAGAAGTTGGTAATGTCAGCAGGTTCTAGACGAATGACCGGATAAGCCTCATCATCAACAATAACGATGGTAAATTCGCGTCCGGTAATCCAGCGCTCTGCCATCACCGCATCGCCGCATTGAACCGCAGTTGCATAGGCGGCAGGAAGCTCATCAAGATGATTAACCTTAGTCATGCCAATACTTGAGCCTTCATGTACTGGTTTAATAATCAGCGGCAGCCCCAGCATATTAACCACTTGCTGCCAGTCGGTGTTGGCAGTAAGCAATGAAAACGGTGCGGTCGATAAGCCGCATCCTTGCCATAGCTGCTTGGTGCGTATTTTATCCATACCAAGTGCCGACGCTAAGACACCTGATCCTGTCTGCGGGACATCCAACCACTGCAATACCCCTTGTAGCAAGCCATCTTCACCGCCGCGACCATGCAAGACGTTAAACACACGATCATAATCGCGCAGCTCAGCAATATCTTGATGCTTTGGATCATAATGAGTGGCATCAACGCCTTGATTTTGTAGCGCTTGCAATACAGCTGCGCCGCTATCTAAGGACACGCTACGCTCGTTACTATTACCACCATAAACAACGGCTACTTTGCCAAACACACTAGCATCTAACGCTGGCTTAGACGCTACTACTGTATTTTGACTCTGCTCACCACTCGGTACTTTATTATCATCTTGCTCAGTTTGAGCAGCAGCAGCCAGTGCGGACTCTGGGTTGACAATATTGACCGCACCCCAATCCTGATTGTTGTCAGTTAGATCTTTGCCAGTTAGATCATTAGAAGCTTCACTATTTGTTTTATTATTGCTGTTGCTATTACTGGTCATGATGATGGTTCCTAATGTAGTTCCTAATGTAGTTCCTAATATTTTCTTGATGCTTTACCTGATATCTTAATGAACACCATTAATAGGCACAATATTATCAAGCTACGAATAATCTTATAGGTATAACTCTATATATAGCTATTAGGATATAATTTATTTTAAGTAGTTATTTGATATATAAAGCATTGGCGGCCAAGTCAGTCGCAATTTGACCTATATTTCCAGCACCTTGGGTGAGAAGCATATCATTCGCTTGTAGCAAACGTTGCATGACTGGCGCGATATTATCTTTATCGATAATAGTGGGCTCAACCGCGCCGCGTAAGCGAATACTACGTGCCAGTGATTTAGTATCTGCACCGGCAATGGGGTTTTCGCCTGCGGAATAGACGTCTAATAATAAGAGCTCATCAACCGTTGAAAGTACTTCGACAAAGTCATCAAAGCAATCGCGGGTACGGCTATAGCGGTGCGGCTGAAATAGCATTACTAAACGGCGCTCAGGGAAACTTTGACGCGCCGCTTTAATGGTAGCATCGACTTCTCTAGGATGGTGACCGTAATCATCAATGAATAATATGTCGCCACCATCGATGGCAACTGACGGATGCTGCTCAAAGCGTCGACCGACACCTTCAAATTTTTGTAACGCGCGCTTAATGGCCTCATCATCAACACCTTCGTCAGTTGCCATGGTAATGGCAGCCAGCGCATTATAAACGTTATGAATCCCAGGAATATTTAAGGTCAGGCGCAGAGGCTCACGGTCGCGGCGCAGAACGGTAAAGTGGGTTTTGGTGCCTTCGACGATCACATCAATCGCCTGTACATCGTTGAAAGGCTCAAGTCCAAAGGTCAATACCGGACGCGCAATATCATCAATCATCGCATACAGTTCGGGGTCATCACCGCAGACTACAGCGAGACCGTAAAATGGCATGTTTTGTAAAAACTGGATATAAGCCGCTTTTAACTTCTCAAAGCTGTTCTCATAAGTTTCCATATGGTCTTGGTCAATATTGGTCACAATCGCTGCCATCGGATGCAGCGACAAAAATGACGCGTCTGACTCATCTGCTTCAGCGACTAAAAACCGGCTACTACCCAGCGCCGCATTCTTGCCTGAAGCATTAAGCTTGCCGCCAATCACATAGGTTGGGTCCAGCTGTCCTTCAGCAAGCATGGTAGTCAACAAACTGGTAGTGGTGGTTTTACCATGCGCGCCAGCAACCGCAATACCATGACGATAGCGCATCAGTTCACCAAGCATATCAGCGCGGCGTACTACCGGCAGACGCGCTTTAAGCGCCGCTTTAATTTCCGGATTGCTGCGATCAATTGCGGATGACACTACTATCACGTCAGCATGCTCGATATTTTTAGAGTCATGTCCGATAAATATCTCGATACCAATGTCCTGTAAACGCTTAGTCACTGGGCTTTCGGTAATATCTGAGCCACTTACTTGATAGCCTTGATTGCTCATCACCTCAGCAATACCGCACATTCCCGATCCACCAATACCTACAAAGTGCAAATGCTGAATCCGGCGCATCTCTGGAATCTCAATTAGACGTTTAGGCAAAGCTTTCGTGATGGTCGCAGCAGATACGGCATTAGCAGAAGTGGTTGGGGACATAGAATTCTCTCTTTATTAAGGAATAATAAATACGGGTGCATCGAATATAAAAACAAACAGTCATGACAATGGACGCTTAGCTCATCAGGTTTGCTACAGCGCTTGCCAAATAATATCTGCGACTTGTTGACTGGCGCTACGATTGGCAATAGCATGACCTTTCTTTGCCATCTCTAAGCAAGTACGCCGATCAAAAGCAGCAAGCTCATTACCTAAACGCTGAGGTGTCAGCTCAGCTTGCGGTAATAAAATGGCGGCATCATGCAATGTTAGAGTGCGAGCGTTAGCCGTTTGATGATCATCGACGGCACTTGGCAGTGGCACAAAAATTGCTGCTATACCAACGTTTTGAATTTCGGTAACCGTCAACGCGCCAGCACGGCAGACAATGACATCTGCCCAATTATAAGCGACTGCCATATCATCGATAAAAGGTTGCACAGTGATCTGGTGTTGGCTTAACTCTTCGCTGTCATAAGTCGCTTGCGTTTGCGTTTCATTATTACGCCCACATTGATGACGTACCTCAAATGGGCGAGCTGTCAACGCTAATGCTTTGGGAACGGTGTCATTTAAAACTTGCGCACCCAGTGATCCGCCAACAACCAATAGTCGTAGTGGAGACTTATCCATGACATCATAACGAGCAGATGGCGCAGCAACGCCAGTAATAGCATTGCGCACCGGATTGCCAACAGTTTCAAGCTTAGTACTAAACTTAGCATCAAGCTGACTATTGGCAAAGGTGTTCTCAAAGGCTTGCAACACCTTAGTAGATATTTTAGCCAAGTAACGATTGCTCATACCCGCAATCGCATTTTGCTCATGAATAATCAGCGGCGTGCCCGTCATGCGCGCAGCAATCCCGCCAGGCGCGGTCACATAACCACCAAAACCCACCACCATGTCAATCTTATTACTGCGAATAATTTTAATGACGGCCATAGTTGCTGATAATAAAGTCACTGGCATTTTGAGCAGTCGCCCTACCCCTTTACCACGCAAACCTTGCATAGCAATAGCATGAAACGTATAGCCGGCTGGTTCGACTAAGCCATTCTCCATACCATTTTCTGTACCAAGCCAATGAATGACCGCACCGCGCTGGGTAAGCGCCTCACTAACCGCAAGCGCTGGAAAGACATGCCCACCTGTGCCAGCGGCCATCATTAATATATGCGGTGTTTTCATTGCTCTCTGCCTTTCTTATCTTTATTCATTAATATTAATTGATTATTAGGTTTTGCATCATTACTTTACGCAATCACTTTGCGCTATTAACTTTACGCCATTAAACAGTCACGTTCAGGCTTACAAACCTAGTAAGCAACCATAACGTCAAAGCCCGCATAGTATAGAGGAAATCATCCTCAGATATACAGTGTTTTATAGGTTAAATGACAGAATAATTGATGCTTCATTGGCACTCAAGTGACTGTATTACCAAGCAATAAAAGCCTTTCAGGTAAAGAGAGTCGAATAAGGCAAACTTACTACAGTATTTTATAATACTTACCCTAATAGTCCTTTCTCTTAACCATACTTTATCAACGACAGCCTTTTAACAGCGTGCCTCTATCGCAACTATCAAGTCGGTCGCAATATCAGTGCCACATTGATCATCAATCTCACGTACACAAGTGGGACTGGTGACATTAATTTCCGTGATACGGCCGCCAATCAAGTCTAATCCAACAAACATCAAACCCTTTTCTTTAACAATCGGCGCGACTACTTGTGCTACTTGACGTTCAACTTCGGTTAGTGGCATGGCTACTCCGCTGCCACCTGCTGCTAAATTACCACGGGTCTCACCTTTGGTTGGAATGCGCGCTAAAGAATAATCGACTACCACTCCATCAACAATCAGTACGCGCTTATCACCTTCTTTAATCTCTGGCAAATAACGCTGCGCCATAATTGGTAAAGTCTCAAGTTCGGTCAATATCTCCAGTGTTACTCCGATATTTGGGCTGTCTGCGGTCAGACGAAATATTCCTGTGCCGCCCATACCGTCAAGCGGCTTAACGATTACGTCTTGTTGGTCGGCGATAAATTTACGGATATGTGCTTGTTTACTGGTCACAATCGTTGGGCTCATATAGTCACTAAACCAAGTCGCAAACAGCTTTTCATTACAATCCCGAATGGCTTGCGGGTCATTGACGACTAGTACGCCTGCGGCCTTAGCATGATCAAGCATATAAGTGGCATAAATAAAGCGCATATCAAATGGCGGGTCTTTACGCATTAAAATGACATCATAGTCGCTAACCGGACCAGTGCCTTTTTTACCTAAAGTATAGAAATCCTGAGGATCACGCTGCACGGTCACCGGCTGCGAATCTATCATCAACTGACCACGATCAAGCCATAAATCATGGATTTGGCAATAGCCCAACGTGTGCCCACGATCTTGAGCTGACCACATCATCGCCAAGCTGGTATCTTTTTTATAATTAACCTGCTCTATCGGATCCATAATGACTAAGATATTCAAAGAGCGGCTAGGCAAAGATTTTTTAACATTTGGTTGGCTCATGATAAGGCTCGCTTACTGGATGTTGTTGTTATTAATAATACGACACGTATACAAAGACGTCAGCAATACGCCATATGTTTACGGCAATTTACACGCCGTATTGCGCACGATAATGCTGCATTTTTGCAAGTTGGGTCGCGTCTTTATGCTGACGATTCCCATCAGCAAGATAACCGATTAAATCATCCATATTCACTAGGGCGCGTACCGGTACTTGCAAGGTTGCTACCAACTCTTGAATAGCAGAATGTTCAGCCAAACCTTTTTCTTTACGATCTAAAGCAACGATAATACCAGCAACACTGGCACCTGCTTGCTCTAAAATATCGATGACTTCACGCATAGCCGTCCCAGCAGTGATAACGTCATCAAGTATCCACACCGATTTATTACTGACATCAGCACCGACTAAATTACCGCCCTCACCGTGGGTTTTGACTTCTTTACGGTTATAACCCCATTCGGCATTGATACCATGATGTAGCCACAATGCTTGTGCGGTGGCAGCCACAAACGGAATGCCTTTATAAGCCGCGCCAAAGATGACTAATTCTTTACTACTAGCACTATCAGCGTCATTGTTGTTAGTAGCCATTTGCTCAGCTAAGGCTTCAGCATAACCGCGTGCCAATAACGATAGCATCTCACCAGTCGCTAACAAGCCTGCGTTAAAGAAATAAGGACTAATACGTCCAGACTTCAAAACAAACTCGCCAAACTTAAGCACCTTATTGTCTAGGGCCAACTGAATAAAGTTATGAGATGAAAATGAAGTGGGGTGCATAAGGCTTCCTTGTAAACAAAAAGTTGATCAGCCAATCGAGAAATAGATCAGCAAAAAATTTGCGTTATTGTACGCATTATTATTCAGCTTGACCAACCATTGATATGGTAATCGGGCATATTGGCATAGCGGGTCAGCAGACTACAACGTGATGAGATATTAAAATAACATTCTCCATCAGCGCGTATTTGAACATCCCAGCCCAAATGATAAGCGGCAACAATAATGTGCCCTGCAAACAGTCGGATTTGTCGATATTGATTGCGCTGCATCGGTGCTATAGATAACTGACTAAGCAGATAGCTGCGAACGTACTCACAAATTTGCGCCGCGCTATAACTTTGATTGACGCTTTTTCGGGTAGGACATTGCTTCAATGCATGAACCGCCACACTGCAAGCCATAATATCGGTTGCTAAGCTGCCCTCACCGCCTTCAAACTGTTGTGGCTGCAATATCACTTGCCAATCATCTGCATACAAACTACTCAGCAACTCATCAGGGTCGTAGCTATTGGCTGTTTTTTGTAGTTTATTTTTTTGGTCATCGACCGTAGTTTCAGTTTTGGTAAAACCATAACGGTCAAGATTGGGATAACGTCTAATAGCGCGCTGAATATCGGCCATATCCAGCAAGGTCATGTGCTCAAACGAAGATAATAAAGGCTGCTCGCTATAATTATGATAAAAACTATCGGGCAGCGTAATCAGCTTGGCAGCGTCCAGCAGTGCTAAATGCTCAGCCAATGCCTCAGAGCCGATCAGTCGCCATTTAGATAGCGAATCCTCATTCGGTTGAGTAAAACGCACCGATTTACCATAAAGGCGGCGCAGCTGACCATTACCACGGCGCGTTGGCTCTGGAATGTCTCGAAGCGGACGAGCGGGATCGAGGGGTGTTTGGTTAGGGTCAAAGTTAGGATGCACAATAGCAGGCTGCTCGCTATCCGGCAGATTAGATAATCGCCCAACGCTGCCTTCTGCACCCTTACCCTGCCCTGATAATAATGGGGCGCTAGATAAACGATCATCAGAAGTAAATGGCTGGGTCATGAAATCTCCATAGGCTATAAAATATAAAACTAAAACATAATTCTAAAAAGCAGTTATAAAAACAGAACAAACAAAATAAAGGTCAAAGTCAATAACCAACCTTTAATAGCGTTAAGTAGTAGCATTAAAGCGACTGATTATACCAGGCTGCTATCTCATTTTTGCTGCTGCAAGATATCACGATAACCTGCCTGCCAATCAGGATAATTTAACCAAGCTAGCGGAATATTGCTGTGCAGACGTTTGCCTGTTACTGATATTTTTTTACTATCAACTTCTGGCGGTGTCTCACCTACTTGCTTACTGAGCCAAGTAGTCAGCTCAAGCGTGGTCACCGGCAGATAATCAGTGGCAAGATAGATGGGCTTTGGTGCATCTATCATTAGCACTTTGGTAACAATCGTCACCAAATCGCGATCCATAATACGGTTACTCCAGCTCTCAGCTGCTATAAGATCTTTTTGCGCTTCTTTAGCTTTACGCAGACGCATCAACCGCTCCCGGCCATAAATACCACTCGGGCGAATGATAATAGCCTTTTCACCAAACCCTTGTTGCAACGCTTGTTCTGCTTGCAATATCACCTTTGACGCATCACGTTCAGGGGTGACAGGCGCGGTATACTCATCGACCCATTCCCCTTTGTTTTGCCCATAAACCCCTGTTGAAGAAATAAAGACTACCCGTTCAAGCGCTTCTAATTTATCCGCAAGCGTTGATAAATGCTGGCAAATACTCAAGTAGCTGTCGTTATAACCACTAGTGGAATACTCATCAGGGGTTACAATAATGGTAATACGCGTAAAACTCTGTAATTGCTCAGCACTAAGTGTCAGTGCATCCGCTTGAATAAAGTCAGCTTTATCATCTAAGGCATAATGTTCACGTTCACTACGTGCCAATCCCGTGACTGCTACATTTTCCTGAGCCAGCATATTGGTTACCGGTAGGCCAATATCGCCTTGACCAATAACGAGTAATTTTTGAGTGGACATAAATTATCCTTATTTATAACTGTGTTTTCAGGCTGTTTTTAAAAAGGTGTCTTCTTTATAAGCCGTTGATTAGGCAACGTAAAATATTATTTTTTATACTTAGGACTGCTTAAAAATAACGTCTATATGAAAGCTGTATATCGTCATTAGCATCGACACGATCTTGCCAATCATAGCTGGCATTAAGGCGTAGCGCCTGCTTTTTATCAATATCATATTGTAGCCCGAGGGTGGTAATCGGCTGCCAATAATAACCGCGAACGTCGGGCTGGTTGCTGTCGCCATGATACCAATATGGCAATTGCAATTCAGCTTGCACACGTAACTGATTGTTAATTTGATAACGGCAACCAGCGTTCATCCCTGCTCCAACCCGAAAGCCTTTATTGATTCCACGCCCTGCTTGTGCCGCACCAGTAACAAAGGTATAGCACAGCTGCGGCGGCATTTCACCGGTAACTGAGCCCGATGACCCAGTGCGCGGTGCCCCAAACGCCCACGACTTCCCAGTCTCATAGGTCATACTGCCGACTAGATGGTCAGTGCCCTCTTGCTGCGAGCCGTCATTGATACGAGTAGCCTCAACACTTACACCCCATGTTTTGCCTTTCTTGGCGGTGTTTACAGGGTTAAATGAGCGCCCGCGAATTAAGGTAAAATTCTGCAAAACCACACTTTTTGGTTTGCTATTGCTCTTTCCTTCATCAGTATCATAAAGACGTAACGTGGTGGCCAGACCTTCTAAATTAAAGAACTGCGGAAGCCCTGCCGGACGATCAAGGCTGTCATGGTAGCCGGCACGCAGTCCGAGATCGATATAGCTATTATCGCCGCGATGCCCAACACCGATATGACCAAGCTGTAGCGGATGGCGATCTAACGGGTTGTTATCCGCCACACTAATAGGACGCGTCAGTAGCGATTGACCATCGGCTGACATACTTGATGCTGGATTAATATCCGCTGATTTAATATTATTTAACGCTTCTTTTGTTGTCTGCTGATAGCCTAACTGCTGGCGAGACTGTTTGGCTTTATTAAGCTGCGCTTGGCGTATGGTGCTATCGGCTGGCGTATAGTTATTATTTGCTAGCAGATTTTCATCACTTAACAGTTGAATCACATCAGAAGGAATGACCGCATAAGGCAGCTGGCTCAACAAATGCTTTTGCGGGCGTACCACATCAATTAAGCGCAGAATTTCAGAAGCACAGTTATCCGTGGTGAAGTAATACGGTAGTGCCAAATTTTTGGTCTCCCAGACGTGAGACATAATTTGTCGGACTTCCGCTGGCGTCAAAGCCAACTGATACGTCCAGGTATCACGCTCATCGTCTTGTAAGTATTTGGCCAGCTTTTTTGGATAAGGGTCAATTTCGATCTTATTATTGTAAAGACCCGTCATCGACTTGATTGCATAAATCACAAAAGGGTCGTCAGGATTGCCATCGACCGTATCGTTGAGCGCATAAGCATGATGGATTTGGCTGGGGTCTGCCGCACTGGTGGGTGAATCAATGCGCAATAAGGTATGAGCAAAAGCAGAGAGCGGATTGTCTAAATACTCTTGCGCGAACATGACTGACAGTTGCTCAGGTGCTAGAGTTGCCATCCAGTTATCAAGCTCTGGACAGTCCGCTTGCAAAAGCGAGTCATCAATGTTTAAAGCATCTGTCAGCCATTGCACCCGCGCAGGGAAACGGCATAATACAGAGTTATTATTGGTCTGAGCCTTGCTACTATTATTAGCAGCAAGCGTTGTCAATTCCTGAGCAAGCGCTACCAGCATGGCGTCAAGCTCGGCGCCTGAGTCTTGTTGACCCTTGGTACTTAAGAAGAAGTCTTTGTTATCGACCAGACTTTTAGTTTTACCTTTACCAAAAAGGCTTTTTTTATCATCAACAAAATATAATAATCGTCGCCATGTTGTCTGCTGGGCAAGGTTGTTTTGTTGTACTTGCTGACGCCATGTTGTTAGTAGCTGTTCAGCCTCAGTATTTTGCAAAAGCGTTGTGTCGTTATTATTGTCAGTATTAGCACTATCATTGTTAGCATCACTAATCGCTGTCGTTATTGCGGCATTTGATTTTGCCACAGCTGGCTGTGAAGTAGGCGCTAATTCACCTGTAGTTACTACCGATTGCGGTGTCGGCAAAAATGCCTGGGCCTGCGCAGTTAAAAGCAGCCCTACAATTGCTAAGGGCAAACGTGCGCGCTGGCTCGCCGTGGTTAGCACACAATCTACGGATAGGGACTTAAGATTTATCGACATGAGGTAAAATCTCGCATTGTATAATTCATACGCTAGTAGCGCTATTAGGGTACGTTTAACTGTCACGAATGAATGCTACGAATAACTAACTTTGAATTCGCCATGCTTATCATTAATATTGTATATGAAATAAAGAAGATACGCTGATATTCACGTGTGGCTGGTATTCGTTTTAAAATGAACCAACTATATCTTATATAAAATCTTATTATAAAAATGACTCGATGCCCACTTATAGCAGATCTATAAAAACCATTATCAAAGAGAATATTATGCCAAAATCGTCTCAGACTGACTCATTAATGACCATTAATGACGGTCGCCTGTCGGCAGCCACGTGGCTGTGCTCGCCAAATAGTAACTCGCGTCCGGATGGCGTCAGTATCGACGCTATTATCGTCCATAATATCAGCTTACCACCGAACGAGTTTGGCGCCTGTGACGCTAATGGCTTGCACTACGTCAAAGCATTATTTACCAATCAATTAGAGTGGCAGGCGCATCCCTATTTTCAGACTATTGAGGGCGCAGAAGTTTCAGCGCATCTTTTTATTGAGCGTGATGGAGCAATTACCCAATTTGTGAACTTTAATAAGCGCGCATGGCATGCAGGCAAATCAAGTTACCTTGGCCGTCCTGAGTGTAATGATTATAGCATTGGTATTGAGCTTGAAGGCTCAGATTTTGTGCCATTTACCACCGCCCAATATGAGGTGCTGGCGCAAGTGGTCGCAGAATTATATAAAGCTTATCCTAAGACCCATCGGCATTTAACCGGTCATAGTGATATTGCCCCCGGTCGTAAGACAGATCCGGGTGATTATTTTGAATGGACGAAGTTGCGTGAGATGGTGTCTCAACAGCGCCTCACACTTTAACCAATCAGCTATTTATTGAGACTCTAAATTCCATACCTAATTCGTTTATCCACCGTGTTATGAAAATGCTATAATCCGTCAGTTTTTTTAACCTTAGTAAATTAATAGACAACTTAGCAAACCAATAGGCACAATAGGCTCTCATGGCAAAAAGTCGGTTATTTCGTTCAACTATGGTGGTCAGCAGTATGACCATGTTGTCGCGTGTTTTAGGATTGGTACGTGACATCGTTTTATTAGGAGTCTTCGGAGCAGGTGGCCTGATGGATGCCTTCTTGGTCGCTTTTAAGATACCCAATTTTTTACGGCGGTTGTTTGCCGAAGGCGCGTTCAGCCAAGCCTTTGTGCCAGTGTTATCAGAATATAAAGAAAAGTATAGCTTACAGCAGGTACAGATTTTAGTCAGTCGCACTTCAGGCGCGCTTTTGCTAATCTTATCGATGCTCACCGTAGTGGTGATTTTGATGGCACCGTGGGTCGTGACTTTATTTGCCCCCGGCTTTGCCGATCAGCCCGATAAGTTTGCTATTACCGCTGAACTATTACGCCTGACCTTCCCTTACCTATTATTTATCTCCATGACCGCTTTTGCCAGTGGTATTTTACAAAGCTACGGACGTTTTGCTGCACCTGCTTTTGCGCCGGTATTATTAAACCTCTGTATGATTGGCGCGGCGCTGGTCTTTGCACCTATGTTTGAGACGCCCATTATGGCGCTCGGCTATGCAGTGGCCATTGCAGGATTATTGCAATTATTGATTCAATTGCCGCAGTTGTCGAAACAAAAGCTGTTGGTGCTACCTAAAATTGATTTCCAGCATGAAGGCGTCAAACGCATTTTAAAGCTGATGCTACCTGCTATTTTTGGAGTATCCGTTACTCAGATTAATTTGCTGCTCAACACCATATTTGCCTCGCTTATGATTGGTGGTTCGGTCTCGTGGTTATATGCTGCTGAGCGTATGAGCGAGCTGCCGTTGGGCCTAATTGGGGTGGCGATTGGTACGGTTATTCTGCCAAGTTTATCAAAAAGTGAAGCCCAAAAAGATGATATCACTTTTAAAAAGACCATCGATTGGGCCGCACGGCTGATTGTTGTGGTCGGGCTACCCGCTGCAGCAGCATTATTTATACTCTCTGATGTGCTAATGCAGGCGCTATTCCTACGTGGTGAATTTACCTTACGTGATGCGCAAATGAGTTCGCTCGCACTACGTAGCATGGCGGGTGGTATTTTAGGCTTTATGCTGATTAAAGTATTTGCCCCAGCATTTTTTGCGCGTCAAGATATTAGAACGCCAGTGAAAATCGGTATTATTTCGGTCTTTGCTAACATGATTTTTAGTGTGATTTTTATTGGTATATTTTATTTACTTGAGATTCCGCTACATGGTGGTTTGGCACTGGCGACCACTGGTGCGTCTTTTGTCAATGCTGGCTTATTGTATTATTTCTTACATAAACGCGATATTTTCCGTTTTGGTACGCATTGGAAAAAGCTCTTTGCTCAGTTTTTAATTGCCACAAGTGCCATGGTGGGCGTGCTTTATGTGATGCTGCCTTACTTCCCTACCGACGAGGCGCAGTGGCGACGCCTAATTGCGCTGCTCATTATGTGCGGCGTTGGCGCAGCGGTATATGGCGCGGTATTATTGGCGACTGGCTTTCGCCCGCACCAGCTCAAGCATGGTTAAATGGGTTATGACTGTTTAGCGACGCTTTACTAATTGGCAACGCTTTACTAACTGGCGACGCTTTACTAACTGGCGACGCTTTACCAAACAGGCACAAGGTTCAATGAATTATTGACTGTTAATAGCGTTAAGAGTTGTCATAATTGCTTATTAATAGATAAAAGAATTTTGAGGTTCGATATGATAGCCAAACAGTTAACGTTTCAACGGTTGCCAATGATGCTCGCCACAGGTGTATTGACTACAGGACTGTTGTTAAGTGGTTGTAGTAACAATGATAGCGTAGAAACAGAGGTTGCTATTGATGAAACCGCTGACGTCACCTCTCAGGACTCAGTGACGACGGACCAAACGACAGCGATTAGTACTACTGATAATAAAAACGATGCAGAACAACAAACCATTACCTCTGATGATAATGAGACCACGACGGACACCGCTGCGGTTAGCGACGTTATCAATCCGGCAGCAGCAGATGACAAGCAGCCAAGTCTGGTAAAAAATCCTACCCAAGCAGGTACGCCAGAGGACACGGTCAAGCAAGCACTTGATACTTTATATTATGGCGATGTTAAACAGGCTGCGAGCTATTATAAAGTTGATATGGCCAATTTTGTTGATGAGCTTGCCAAGACTCAATATGCTTTCCAGCAGACAGTCGAAGGCGTTAGCATTACGAATACTAAATACAATAGCGATAAAACCCGTGCCACTATCTCAGGTGAGCTGAGGCTAAAAGACCAAAGTGAGCCTGCACCCTTGACCTATGAGCTACAAAAAATAAATGGCAAATGGAAAATTTTGGGCTAAAAGCATTACGCGTAAAGGATGAGCAGCAGTAGCAATGAGGCTAATTTTTGTCTTATTCTGCAAACTCATTTATCCGATGTTATCGTTTTTCCTAGCATGACCACGTCAGCGATAAAGCCTTGCATATCACAGACTTGTGGCATGTAGCCCCACTGCTCAAAACCAAGCTTATAAAACAAACCTAGGCTTGGTTGGTTATGAGCAAAAACAAGCGCTACTACGTTTTTAATACCTAAGCTTGGCGCTTGAGTTAGCATCCAGCGGGTTAATAAGCTACCAAGCCCTCTTCCCTGATAGTCTTGGTGCAAATAAACACTAATTTCACTACTGATGTGGTAAGCAATACGCTCATATAAATCACTAAAACTACCCCAAGCTATAATAGTAGGTGATGGTTCTGTCTGATCAATTTGAACGCTTTGATCGCCTCCTAAAATAGTATTTATTGTTTTAATCACATAAATTGGACGGCTAGGATTGTTAAGGTGATCATCAAACCAAGCAGCGCGTTCCTCAGTAGTGACCGGCACTAAATTGGCCGTGGCCTGTTTGCCAGCGATACTTTGGTTATAAATGGCCAAAATAGCTGATAAATCATCAATACCTGCACGCTGCACTACAAATTGATCATTAAGCTTATCTATCATTAATATAGGCGGCGCAGCGTTAATATCAGACATAATAGTTCTCATTGTTAGTGATTTATAGTTATACCAAACTTAAAAAGCAAGCTAGCTTTGTCAGACTCTCTAAGCTTACTACTGTAGTGCTTGCCTCTGTCTTCCTCGTTATCTTTGGCTTTTGGGAATGGTATTAATAAGGGAACGTTAGAAATGGGGTGTTAAAGATGGGCCTTTAGTAATGTCAGCATTGCTATTTTACTTTATAATGGCTGGCTTTAGACACCTCAACTTTTATTAATGATGTGTTTTTCATTTTTTATTTGGTCTAATCATAGCTGTAAATTTATGAATACCTATTTTCTTGAGCAACTGATTGCGTTACCAAGCAAGGCGCCTACGGATACCAGTCTAATAGAGTTAGCGCCTTGTGTGCTTACTATTGGCAACTTCGATGGTGTCCATCTGGGTCATCAAGCGATGCTCGCCCAAGTGCGCACATTGGCGGATGAGCAAAAGCTGAGCGCGGCGGTAATGATATTTGAGCCACAGCCACGTGAGTTCTTTGCACCGGCTACTGCCCCTGCGCGCCTGACTAATTTAGCAGAAAAACAAGCCTTGCTAGCCGAGTACGGGGTCGAAACCTTAATCGTAGCAGGTTTCGATACTGATTTTCGTTCATTGTCTGCACAAGCTTTCGCTGATCTTTTGGCACTGCGCTTAAACGTACAGGCATTAGTATTAGGCGATGATTTCCGTTTTGGCCATGATCGTACCGGTGACAGTCAATTTTTGCGTAACTATGGCTTGCACGTGACCAACCTACATACGGTCACTGACGACAACCCTGTTAATAAAGATACCGCTGAGCGTATCAGCTCTACCCGTGTTCGTGATTTATTGTTAGCAGGTGATATCTCTGCTGCTAATCAGCTACTTGGCCGTGATTATGCTATCACTGGCTTAGTGATTGGTGGTGACAAAATTGGCCGTACCTTGGACTTCCCAACTGCTAATATCGACTTGGCGCGACTCAAACCCGCCTTACACGGTATCTTTGCTGTTGACGTGGTGAGTCTGGATAAGTATGGGCAAATCATACCTAATGGACTAACTACATTAGTAGAAAAGGGACAGACAGGGGTAGCCGGTCTGCGCTCGCATAGCTTATTTGGTACGGCTAGTGTTGGTATCAGACCGTCCGTCGATAAAGGACATGACTGGCGCCTAGAAGTACATTTCCCGCAGTTCCACGCGGACTTATATGAACAAACATTACACGTTCGATTTTTGCATTTTTTACACGGTGAACGTCATTATGACGGTCTTGAGGCGCTAAAATCTGGCATTAATAACGATGTCACAGATTTACTTGAATGGCGTGCGCAGCAGCCTGATTAACAGGCTGCATATAATACGAAAACAAAACCCACAAGCGCGAGCGTTGTGGGTTTTTTATTACTAATTTTTATTAATTTAGAATATTTCAGCCAATAATAAGCAATTAGGCGTCTGGGTGCATACGTACATTCAGATCGTCAATAATCTCAACCCACGCCGCATCTTTGGTCCATTCTTCTTGTAAAAACATGCGTTGACTGTCTGTCCAAACATTAGATTCTGTTAACTTTTCGCTTTTTGCCAACTGATGTTCTTCGACAAATTTATTGATAGCGTCATCTGAGCTTTCAAGCCCTAACTGAGCAAATAAATCGTTAATGCTATAATCTGGTTCACCTAACATCGTTTTTCTCCTCGAAGGTTGTTGGTTAGTCGTGCTGGTTTATTTTTTATGGCTTGTTGTTTATCTGCTTTTTTATATTTAAGTTATATCCAAACTTTCGAATACTCATTTATTGTAGCAAAGCTTATTTTAAAAGCTGTTATTCAACGTTACCACTTATGTTAACGTCTTTTATATTAGTATCCAAGTAATGACAAAAGTTGAAGATACAAAAAAGCCCTCAAACTTAGGAGGGCCTTTTCACTTCAAATTGCTAGCTTTTTTAATAACAAGCCAGAAAATCAACAATTTATCTAGCTGTTTATCTACTTATGGTAGTAGATGGGATACTGCGTCACGCTCTTCGCTAAGCTCTTGCTCAGTAGCAGCCATCTTCTCTTTTGAGAAGTCTGATGACACATCAACGTCAGCAACGATGGACCAGTCGCCGTTTTTGCAAGTACAAGGGAATGAGTAAATCAAGCCTTCAGAAATACCGTATTCGCCATTAGAATAAACGCCCATTGAGACCCAATCGTTGTCTTCAGTCCCCATTACCCACGTACGCACGTGTGCAATAGCAGCATTGGCAGCAGAGGCCGCAGAAGAGGCACCACGTGCTTTAATAATTGCTGCACCGCGTTGTTGTACTTCTGGGATATAAGTGTTTTCGTACCAATCACGATCTACTAAATCTAGCGCAGACTTACCGTTTACCGTGCAAGCAGTCAGATCAGGATACTGAGTTGAGGAATGGTTGCCCCAGATGATCATCTTTTTCACGTCATTAATAGTGCTGTCAGTTTTGCCAGCCAATTGCGCCATTGCGCGGTTGTGATCCAAACGAGTCATCGCAGTGAAGTTGCGTGGGTCTAGATCTGGTGCGTTACGCTGAGCGATAACGGCGTTGGTATTAGCAGGGTTACCTACTACCAGAACTTTAACATCACGGCTTGCGACATCATTAAGTGCTTTACCTTGTGCCGAGAAAATCGCAGCGTTGGCCTCTAACAGGTCTTTACGTTCCATACCTGGGCCACGAGGGCGTGAGCCTACTAGTAAAGCATAGTCAATATCTTTAAAAGCGACATTAGCATCATCAGTTTGCACGATACCTGCTAATAGAGGAAATGCACAGTCTTCTAATTCCATGACCACACCTTTAAGTGCGTCAAGTGCTGGAGCGATTTCAAGTAATTGCAAAATTACTGGCTGATCTTTACCTAGCATCTCACCAGATGCAATACGAAAAAGCATGGCATAGCTGATATTACCAGCGGCGCCAGTTACGGCAACACGTACAGGCTGTTTCATAGAATAGTCCCTAATTGATTATTAGATAATTTTGTCATATTTTCAGACACAGGCATTTTAGACTTTCATTACCCTTTTAGACATAGTCATGTTGAATATAGTCATTTCCAATATGGATATTTTGGAGATAGTCTTACTACAGGGTAATGGTCGTAAACCGAAAACTAGTGTAGCACTTCGTTTGGTGAATCGTCTAGGGACAATACCGCGCTTGCTGGCGTCTATATTGTTACATTTTATACAGTCAGAAGTTTGTGCTATGAGGAAATTTATAGAGATAACTCATGAGAGAGGATCAAAGAATGATCAAAAGGCAACTTTATTGAGTAAGAATCTTTTAATGAAGACTCTCATAAAAAGAATGTTGGAGGCCGTATTATTTACCACCTGAGATGATAAAATTTGAGCCGCAATTGTCTACTATGTTGTTACAGCTGCCAAATTCACTGCCTTCATAACAAACGTGAACATCGGTAAGTACCGTCTGGCGACGAGTACCAGCTTGGCAAATTAAGTCAATACTAGAGGACGTCATACCACTGTTTAGACGGGTCATTTGCCTAATAAAGCGCGATTTGGAGACGGTATAACTATTGCCTGTGTTCAATTCACTGGGTAACTTTAACTCTCCAGCAAGATTAACGATTTGACGAAAGTAACTGCTCGCACTCAGCGGACTACAAGCGCCGTAATACTGCCAAACTTGGGTGCGGACAGTGACATCCGGCATGATGCGATTGACCACTTTTAACTGTAAGGGCGTTAGGCGTGTCTCGCTACCTCGTCCACAGCGCTCACCATAACCAAGATCGAGACCAGATACTGTCAAAGAATAACCCTCCAAACACTGGCGCATACGGGCGCGCGAGGGTTGCAGATTACACAATGCGGGCGTCATCTCAATCATCAATACCCGTTGTCCAGTCTTAACCGCACTAGCGGCATGTGCGGGTAGAGCAAATACAGGCAGCAATACTAAACCGACAACGCTAAGTAAAGTATGACATATATACTTAGGTTTTTTACCCGTTAGGCTGTCACCTATGTTTTCTGGTGACGGTGCTTTTTCTGATAGCTTTGCTTCAAACGCACGCCACGTTCGTGTATGCGCAGATAACTGACGTCCGTTCTTTAATAATATCGGCAGATTTAAATGTTTTTTTATCATAAGTAACTTTTGTTGTAAATAACAAGTGTCATAAGTAATACGGCATTTAGCAGTTATCAAACAGGGTCTATGAGCTCAGATTATAGGGTTCATAATTTATAGCGCTCAAAATTTACAGTGCTCAAGATATAAATACCAAATAATCTAAGAACAAGACAGTTTTAGAAAAATATGGACGCCAACTTAGGCAATAGTAGCAAAACGCTTTTTTTAATCTACAGCAAAAACGTAAATTCAACGTTAATCACTAAATAATGCCAACCTCGAAGTTGTCATTACTAAAAAAGCTTTAAAAATTAGCCAGTTGTTTTAAAACGAAGCGGGAATCGTACCCATACGCTGACTGATGGGCTCAGGACGACCCAATAAACTACTATAAATAGTAGCATTTTCCATCACATGCTTGACGTAATCGCGAGTTTCAGGGTAAGCAATCGATTCGACATACTGATCGGCGGCAAGCGCGCCATAAGTTGGCTGCCAGCGCTTAGCCTTATTAGGACCAGCATTATAGCCCGCAGTTGCCAGTACCGGCTGATAGTTCAGCTTCCCTAAGATATCACTCATATACCAAGTACCATAGCGAATATTAGTATCGCCGCTGTTCGCACCGCTAGCACTATACGACTCGCCTAAATTACGGGCAATGTATTTTGCTGTATCGGGCATGATTTGCATCAAACCACTGGCTCCTACATTAGAGCGCGCTGAGGTTACAAAGCGGCTCTCTTGGCGCATAATGCCATAGGCCCACGCTGGATCAATTCCAGCTGACTGACTATAGCGCACAACCGCATCTTGGTGCGGCATTGGATGCGATAGCGCCAAACTATTGGCATTATCAGTATTATCAATGGCATAGATAGCGCGATCGAGCCAGCCCATGTCATGCGCTTGGCTAGCAGCAGCAATAATCAGCTTGTCATCACGATTATCACGCGCCACCTTCACCGCCCAGTTCCACTCTCGATTGGCATAAGCACGGCTAGCCTCTGCGTTGTATAATGCAAATGCGCGAGCGAAGCCTGGGTCTTGCATGACACGCGCGCGATCCCTACCACTCACGCTGGGTAAATTGTTACCGCCTAAGCGACCAGCATCAAAACGTTGACCGACTTTATCTTTTGCCATTAGACCATAATATTCATTGCTCTTGGCCAGATGCTGATACATATTTTTGGCGATATTGCGTTTGCTACTATCGCTTGATTGTTCATAGGCGCGTGCTAGCCAATACTGCCACTGGTTGTCCTTCTGGGTCTCAGAATCCATCTGTGAGATGGCCTCAATCACGTCGTTCCAGCGACCAAAACGGATGGCAGCTTTGGCGTAATCTTCGGCTTCTTCAAAGTTAAAGTCATCATCTAAGCTAGTACGAAACCAATCAACGGCTTCAGAGTCAAAGCCATCATCGGTGGTGTGGCTCATGCGCTTAACCCCAAGAATACGATACGCATAGCGGCGGGTGTCATCATTTAACAATCGTGCTGAGCGCTGATTGTCTTGCCTGACGTCAAAATCCACTTGCATCGCCGCCTCGCGATAGGACTTATCTGCGATACGTCCGATGGCATATAAATACAGATATTGATTGATCTGGCTATTCGGCTGCCTGCCAAAACGACTAAGGAACGCGCTTGGATTGAGCTGAATTTCACTCAACGCGGAATAGGCAATCGGTGTACCCAAGCGTGACGATAGCGCCATAATGTCGCCGGTCTTACCTTTACGTAGCATGCGCTTGAGACGGGCTGCACGGTCTTGATTGCTAATCAGCGCATTATTATTCATCTCCGTTGCCAGCTGTTCGCACAAAGCTGGCTGCTTTAAGGTAGTCAACCAAACGTCTGACTTCTCGGCCAGCGCACGCATAGTATCGCCGCCGTTATTAAAGCCAAGTCCAATCGCACAGCGCTCACTACTATCCGCATTGGTGATTAAGTTCGCCACTTGCCGTACGGAGGCGTAATCACCTGATGCCGCTTTGGTCTCAGCAAAATCTGCTACTAGCTTTTCTGCCATAACGGTATTGGGGTATTGACGTACAAACTGCGATACCGCCGCCGAGCTTTGCGAACTCAAATCTAAGTTCATGCGCCAGTAAGTAGGATACATAGCAAATAGGCCACCGCTCATCAATTGCTCATAGTTATATAGTGCACTGATATCCCCGCGATCTGCTGCCTGTGCTGCGGCGGTAAAGGAATCAACGCTGTTGTCCTGCTGGTAGCTACCACCATAAGGCGCCGGCTCTGCACAGGCCACCTGTGATAACCCGAGCGCGCTCATCGCTGTTGCCAAGCTCAGCGCACCAACGCGCAGCGAGCTAACATTAACGGGTCTAGAGCTACTGCTTGCGGTAGATTTAAGCATGACGTTGTGGTCATAACTGTTGCCATGAATGTTTTTGGCAGCGCGGTGCTTAATCATACTTAACTCTCTCTATCATTTTAGGGGTTATTTATTATTTGGCTTTTTGGTAGCTGATTTTTTAATAGTTGGCTTAGTAATGGGGATTTTTAATCTTAGGTGCTAATACTAGGTCTTCGTATTGTATAGTTAATACTCAATAAAGTAGATACGCCAATAGTTACGTGCGGCTGGTAAATCAATAAGACGCGCTAGCAAGATAACGCTTATCATACTATATTCGTTCAACTTTCAACCAGCTTCCTTACCATTTATAAATAAATAGGACAGCGACGCGTAACACGGAAGTGATACGACGGTAAGATATGCCTATAAGCCGACGGTGTTTTCCAAATACGTACTGAAGCATTGATAAGCAATTGATACTATTATAACCTGAATTCGGGATAAGTCCTCCATTAAGCTACTGATAACATTCATATTTCCCCAACTTCTTTAAAGCCAGCCACATTTTTGAGGGTTGGTTTGTAGGGAAACCAACAATAAGCTATCAGTCCTGACAACAGATTGGTGATAAACCCAGTCACACTGCGATGGCGAG
>NZ_CAJHBI010000021.1 GCF_904846605.1 Psychrobacter sp. 72-O-c | reverse complement strand
AGTATAATTCGGTTAGGTTATCCATGTAAGAAGTCCTTTTTGCTGTCGTTTGTCTTGGTAAACTTACTTTAGCGTATTAGGACTTCTTTTTTTATCTTTTTCTTCGCTTATCCCGAACTGAGGTTAAGTAACTATGCTTAGGCAACTGGGCTCAAATTACTGGGCTTAGTTCATTGGACTTACGTAGTTAAATTCAATGAACTCAAGCAACTTTGCCCCTTAAGGCTTATTAAACCTATACGAAAAACACCTCAATGGTCTAAGACCATTGAGGTGTTTTTTGTTGTCTTTGAAACTATGATAATTTTACGTAGATAGCCGCTATAATAGTCATCACTCGCTATCCTGCCAATTATCAACGACCTTAATTGATTTATGTTTTAGGAATCTCAGTTTTATGGCCACTTCTAGCCTCATCTTATTTAACAAACCTTATGGCGTACAAAGCCAGTTCCGCGATGATGGCGGTAACTCACATACGACCCTCGCCCCTTATTTTACTGATAAATCTTTGAGAATCGCTGGTAGACTCGATGCCACCTCTGAAGGCTTATTAATCCTAACTAATGATGGACGAGTGAATAAGGCCATCACTCAGCCGCCACGTGCTGATAGCTTTAAAGAGTCTTCACTAAAACAAGGTAAAACGTATTTAGTGCAAGTTGAGGGAGTAGCCACGCCAGCACAACTGGCTGAGCTGGCCAAAGGTGTGACGCTTAAAGACGGCAAGACATTACCGGCAATCGCTGTTATGGTTGAGGAAGTCGACTTACCCGTCGAGCTATGGCAACGTGACCCGCCTATTCGCGAGCGCAAGAATGTACCCACCTCATGGCTGATGCTGACCATTTATGAAGGCAAGAATCGTCAAGTCCGACGTATGACTGCGCACGTAGGTCTGCCTTGCCTGCGCCTCATTCGTTGGTCGGTAGCAGGGTTTGAGCTTGGCTCACTGGCAGTGGGAGAGTTTATACGCATTCATCTCAGTACCGAACACTGTAGACAGTTGGGTATTGTTAACTAGTGCTTTTGAGAATAGGTTTAGTATCGCCTTTTCAACTTCAAAGTATATTTAGAGCCGTTACGACATTTTAAAGATAGCGTCTCGAACTGGTAAGGTTTATCTGCTAAGATTCAGCACTTTATTATATACTCGCGGCAGGCCTTGTCCACTTGTCATTTAGCCCGCCCATGTTAAGGATATGTCATGTTTATTTATCGTCGTTTTGTCTTGTTTGCTGCTGTCCTTTCTGCGACATTTGCGCTCTATGGGTGTCAGCCAACCACTGAAGATACTGTGGCAACGCCGACAGAAGAGATTATGCCGCCACCGATTGAAGTACCCGAAAGCGATGCTGACGCTATGGATCCAAATGCCGGTCATGACATGATGGACGGTGAAATGATGGCAGACGATGCACAAATGACGGATGTGCTCAAAGACTACACTAAGTCGATGAGCAAGATGCATGATGAGATGATGGTTAGTATAAATTATAATGATCCAGATACCGCATTTGCTAAAGGGATGCTTGGACATCATCGCGGCGCAGTAGATATGGCAGAGATTGAGCTAAAATATGGTACTGACACGGAGATGCTCAAGCTGGCACAAGAAATTATCACCGCGCAGCAAACCGAAATTGACACCCTAAAAAAGTGGCTGGCCAGCCATCCTGATTCAGCCAATCCTAAGCCTGATACAGCAGCAATGCAAAAGGCTTATGCTGATGGACTGAACGCGATGCATGGTGAGATGATGCTTGGTATCGCAGATCCAGTACCAGATGTGGCGTTTGCTCGTGGAATGTTGCCTCATCATATCGGTGCGGTAGATATGGCCAAAGTACAGCTTAAATATGGTACAGATGAAGAAATGCGTAAGCTGGCACAAAACATTATCGATGCGCAGCAGCCTGAAATTAAGCTGATGCAGAACTGGATTGCCACTTATGGCGCTGAGGATGGCGTTACTCCTAATAACGCAAAAACTTCTTCAGATTCAAAAGAAGCCCTAGAACCTACTAAGATTAATAAACCTAGCGCCTAAATTTAAAACGTATGGCTAAAAGCCCCTGCTAAACGATTATGTTTAGCAGGGGCTTTTTATTATGAGCTTATCAATTGCTTATTTATAAATAAGTAGCTACTTTTCTATAGGCAATTCTCAGCTTAACCTTTATAACGTGTCATGACCTCAAGCCATGTTTGCCATGCCGGAGTGGATGTAAGGTTATCAGCTTCCTGTTCTGATTCTGATAGCTTATCAGTCCCCGCTAAGCGCAAACTTACTTTATGAGGATATGGCTTGTTAACGTCGTCTGATTCATTACTCTCAAGCTCTTTCCGTTTTTCTGTTTTTGGCTGAACCTTTACACATATCAGCTCATCACGGCGGAATAGATGGCAGTCAACTTCATGTTGTGCTATTGACAAAGTAGACAGCTGCTTAGTATCTGCCTTGATCCCATCAAGCGCGACAATCACATCATGAGCCGAAATGCCTGCTTTAGCAGCGGCGCTATCACGCTGTACCCGATTGACTTTGAGTCCAGCTGGGATCTCACTACAGCGCATGCCCCAAGGGACGTTTTTGTCTGAAGTTTCTTTATTATCGGCTTGTATTTTAATGCCATTAGCGGCTAGTAGCTGCTCAAGAGGCAACTCTTCAATACCGTCGACGTAGCGGCTCTCAAACGCTTCCCAGTCTGCTATCGGCATAAACTGTCCAATCACCGCGCCCATATCAGCAGAACTAATCCCAATACGCTTATTGTCTTTCTGCTTGGCTTGGCTATAAAATGCCTTGACCACATCGAACAAACGGTAGCGACCTTTGCTTTTTTGTAATAAGGTTAAATCCAAACACAGCGCTACCAACGCGCCTTTATTATAGTAGCTGATCCCTGCGTTTCCGGTATTTTCATCATTACGATACAGCTTAATCCATGCATCGAAGCTCGATTCCGCGACACTTTGCTGCGTACGTCCTTGAGTCTGATAATAACGATTTATTTGTTCCGCTAATAAAGTCAAATAACTGGCTTTATCAATAACACCAGATGCTTGCAACATAAAATCATCGATATAAGAGGTAAAGCCCTCAAATACCCACAGCAACGGGGTGAAAGCCTCCTTACGCAAATCAACATCTAACATGACATCAGGACGTACGGTTTTGACCCACCACGCATGAAAATATTCATGGCTACAGAGTCCTAGGAAACGCTGATAAGCAGCGCTCGGTAAATCAGGCTCATTGACGCTGGGCAAATCGCGGCGCGGGATAATCAAGCTGGTAGAATTGATGTGCTCAAGTCCACCATAATCTTGACCGCTAGCATAGGTCATAAAGGTGTAATCGTTGAACGGTGCATCGCCTAGCCAATTCAGATAGGTCTGACAAATTTGAGTAACATCTTGCTGTAACCGTCCCATATTAGCAGTATGCTTACCCGAGAGAAAAAATCGATGGCTTAGGGTTTGGTGCTCATCATCTTGAATAATGAAGTCAAACTTCTGTTGCTTCGAAATCTCAAACGGATGATCAATCAACTGATAGTAGTTATCTGCTTGTAATCCATAGCCATGTTGACCATCACCCTCTTGACTGATACTTTGCAAATGAGTGGCGTCAAGTCCACATGCCAACACCACATTGCTTAGATTCTTGCTTTCTTCTTCATTGCCTGAATGTTGATTTGCGAGATTTTGGGCAGTCAAAAATACTTCTGGTACGAGCAAACTTACTTGCACAGGTGACTGTTCTTGCCCCTCAACCGCTAAGGCCAACGAGGTAAAGTTGCCGTATAAACGTTGCTGATCAACATAGGCCGTCCGCACTGATAAATCATAGCAATAGACTTCATACTGTACGTGTAGCATTTGCCTTGCTTCAACTTGTGGCAGCTGCCAGGTGTTTTTATCTACTTTTTGAGCGCGCTGCCTGTTTTTATGATGAACCGTGTTTTTTTGGTGACTAGTGGTCTGCTGGTCGTTACTAGACGCTTTATCCGTATCTACTAACTGCTTGTCTTCTACCTGCTTGTCTTCTATTTGATAATGCACAGCAGTGATATGACGCGCAAATTCACGCATGAGATAACTGCCTGGAATCCATGCCGGTAACCAAAGCTGTGGCGCATCCGTACTGGCTGTAAAAGTGAGCGTCACATCCACCAGATGCTCATTAAAGCGCTCGAAATTAAATCGGTAATTAATATCAGTAGTCGTTGCTACATTATTTATTTGAGATTTAGTCATAATCAATTCTTATCGTTGTATTTATCATTATGGTAGAAGTCCTATGCTAAAAACGCAACTGACAAACCGTGAATAAGCAGCAACTGCCATGCTATTGTCATGAGAACTGCGGTTTTTATAATAATTAATGTGTTAATTGGCAATTTATATGGTTTTTACCTTGAAAGTTATTACTGCCATCTCAATTAAAGATGTTAACTGTTAAAGTTACCCGAATAAACTGATGATAATTAACTGATAACGTGGCTTTTTAGCTGGTTGATTGGCTTTTTTAGGTTTATTGCAACCGTATTTAAATTTTTATATCGATATATTTAGGATAATTTATGACTACTATCGCAAAAGACACTGCCGTCAAGTTTAACTATACCCTAAAAGATGACGAAGGTACTATCCTTGATCAGTCTCCTGAAGGGCAACCGCTTGCTTATTTACATGGACATAGCAATATCATTCCAGGCCTTGAGCAACAACTAGTAGGCAAATCTGCTGGCGAAAAAGTCAATGCTGTTGTTGAGCCTGTTGATGGCTATGGCGAATACCAAGAGCAAGCGGTACAACATGTACCACGTGATAACTTCCAAGGCGTTGATGATATCCAGCCTGGCATGCAGTTCCAGTCACAAGCGGGCGAGCAAGTAATGCTAGTGACAGTAACTGAAGTGAACGACGAAGAAGTGACTGTTGATGCTAACCATCCGTTAGCGGGCAAGCGTTTAACTTTTGACGTTGAAATCCAAGAAGTTCGTGCTGCTACTGAAGAAGAACTAGGCCATGGCCATGTACATGGTGCTGGCGGCGTTGAGCACTAAGCTTATAGCAAACGTATAGAGCATTATTACTGAATTTTAGGTGGCCGTTTAATTAAATTAATTGTTGCTTAAAACTCAGTCGCTCGAAGCAAAAAAAGCCAGTAGCAATGTCTACTGGCTTTTTTATGCAATTAATTTATGTAAATAAGATAATTGTATAATGCTAAAAATGTTTTACATTGTCAGCTTATAGACTGACAGTTTTGATCTGACAAACGTAATAAGACCGTATAACGACAAGCGCTACACGGTCTTAATTACTAACCATCCTTGTTAACGTTACGCCATACTCAATCCCAAGTACGAGGCAACCAACGGGCATCCTACCCTATCATCCTTACTCAGCAAGCCATCCCTGACCCAATCTATAAACCACCTACAAATACCAATCCCTAGTATAAATAAACAGTATCATTTAAATCGTGCTGTGACTGTATAATCGCAGATTAGACTGTTGTTAGTAAGTGGCCAAGGCGTCATTGCACGTAAGCATATGCTTACATCGACTTTATGGCGACTTATAATCTATAACTTATCTTCAGGACTGACACTAATTTTCGGCTCAGCGCTCAACATCAGATAAGCAGCTTCAGTAATATAAGCTTCGTCCTCTGGCAACTGCGGCCGTTCAGCCTCTTTCATTTGGCTTCGTTCTTCAAATTTTGCATCCATTGCAGCCTGATAAGTATTCCAATTGGCATACGGGCTCTCACCGGTTGCTATTAACCGCTTATTCTCAGCTTCTACTGAACGGGTCTCAATCAGTTTCATCTTAGCGCGGCGGCTATTAATATCAAGATTGATTGGTTTTTTTCCATCGTCCATATCACGAATGTCATTTAGCGCCGTTAAGTAAACAAATTGCGGATTTTTCTGCTGACGAATTTTAGACTGCTGATTCAGGGTTGCCAACGTATTATCGCTAAACTTCGCTTCAGGCTTATAAGCTGCCGTTTTGATAGTATCCCAAGGTAACGCCTTTTTCTGTGCACGCTCACCAAAGGTAGCATCATCATAGATATTGACCAGCTCGACATCAGGGACCACACCCTTATTTTGGGTACTGCCACCGGTAATACGATAAAATTTACGCTGGGTTAAGGTTGCAGAGCCCAAAGCTAAATTATCGAGTTGAATTTGCGCTGAACCTTTACCCGTTGTGGTATTACCCACCACCAGTCCACGGCCATAATCTTGAATAGCAGCGGCAAAGATTTCACTGGCAGAAGCAGAGGCCAAGTTGGTCAATACTACCATCTTGCCGTCGTACAGTTGCTCGCCACCATCATCATCACGGTAGACTTGAACATTGCCGCGATTATCGCGGATCTGTACTAAAGGCCCACCTTTAATAAATAGACCTAGCATTTTTGCCACTTCATCTAGAGACCCGCCAGGATTGTTGCGTAGATCCACCACCAAACCATCAATGTTTTGTTTATTCAATTCTTTAAGAGCGTTCTCGGTATCGATACTGACGCTACGATAGTCCTCACCATTACGACGAGCGCGGTAATTCAAATAAAAGCTGGGTATTTCAAGAACGCCAATGCGTTTCGGCGTGGCATCAACAACATTAGGACTCTGAATCTCAACCACCCGCTGGGTAACACCAGATTCTTCTTGCTCGATAATATCACGCACGACCGTCACCGTTCGGGCGCCAGCTTCAGGGGTATTTGGTTGCCGCAGCTTGAGCGTGACTGAAGTGCCGCGCTTACCGCGAATCAGTCCGACAATCTCACGCGTTGACCAGCCCACCACATCGGTCATGGTTTTGCCATCTTCAGCAATACCGACAATCAAGTCATTGGGCTTAATTTGACCAGTTTTGGCCGCCGGTCCGCCATCGACTAAGGTCACGATACGAGTATAGTTTGGGTTTTTACGATCAGGGCGGATAGAGACCCCAATGCCTTCTAATTGCAGATTGGACTGAATCTGCAACTCAGTCGCTTGAATCGGCGCATAGTAGTTGCTGTGTGGATCGTAGGTGAGCATGGCGGTATTTAATACCGTTTCCATGACCTCATTGTCATTAAGACGTCCCATCTGCCCTTGTTGACGTGACAAGCGATTGAGTAAAATCTCACTTGGGGTCCGCTGATCATCACGTACCAAGTCTTGCCCACGGGTAATATCAGGATTATTTAAAAACACCTGCTCTTTGGCTTTTTCGTCTTCTTGGCCTAAAGTGATACTCATCAGCTGGAACTTTAGCTGACGCGCCCAATAATCGCGCTGGGCTTTTTTGGTCTTAAAATGTCCCAGTTTTTCACGATCCAAAATGATGGTCTGATCACTGGTTAAATCAAGATCGGTCTTGAGCATTTTTGTGGCTATCTCAAAATATTCATTAGAACGTTTACGATAGCGCTCAAAGATCTCTACGCCTGCGGACAAATCACCGCGCTTAAGCCGATTACCAAAATCACCCGCATATTTTTTATTAAATTCATCGACATCAGATTGTAAGAATAGGGTGTGGTTCGGATCTAGGCTATCAAGATACATAGACAGAATCTCGCTGCCCATTTCGCTATCAAGAGGCTGATTAAGATAATGACTGCGATCCAGTAATGCCGCTACTTGGCGGGTGGTTATTTTCTGTTCAGGCGTCGGTACGAAGCCTTCAGTTTCGGTGTTTGCGACTGCCGTGCCGTAGCTCTGGGTAAGAATAAGACCAGCGATACCCACTGACGCTGCACTGAGTAACCACTGTGCTGGTTGTTTTTTCATTATATGTACCTAGTTGTCTCAAGTTAGAAGTATTTTAAATATTATCTGTTTTATCACAAAAAAAGCCGCTTAATCTATCACTGTCCATCAAATTTGGCTGTTTCTACTATTTGGCCATTTCTACTAGATTATTTTTACAATTGAATTATCAATTAAGCTAGCATTAAATGCCAATAAACGCACCATACTTATTTTTTACCATTACGTGTCAAAGGCTTTAGAAAGTAGCTATTTCATCAATTTAATTAAACAGGCATTCTCACTGTATATCTAAATTGAATGCGTAAACTGATTTTAAAGTCTAACGTTAGATTGAATCTATTGTTTTTAATTGATTATACACAGTTAAAAAGTAATCAATACTAGCATGCACATAGCCGCTGGACTGTCTTAAACTGTATGAACAATATTACACGCTAGACTGGCACTTACCAAACTTTCTGTCATATTTATTGCGCGCTTATGAGCGCCTGACTTAGCATTAATTGTCCACTATTAAGCAACTAGTATTAAGTAACACATATTGAATAACAAACAAGTGACATCAGCAGCTGATTAATCGGCTAGGTTATGCCTAAAGACCAATAGCTGGCATAATAAGATTATAATCGAGGTCGATTGATTTTATTTAATTAATTCTAGTTACTAGCATCGTTTAAAAAATAAGCCCACAAAATAACAGTGTATAACACTTTAAGGATCATGCAATGTATGGTGTATTAATGATTGATATTGATAACACAGTGCTGACGGCTGAGGATGTCAGCTTAATCAAACAAGCACAAGTTGGCGGGGTCATATTATTTGCCCGCAACGTGGCAGATGCCGCTCAAGTGCGTGCGCTGTGCGACGATATTCGTTATCACAATCCTGATATTCTAATTGGCGTCGATCAAGAAGGTGGACGTGTGGCGCGTTTACGTAAAGGCTTTACCCCATTACCGCCCATGGGCAAACTTGGTGATTTATTTGACCAAGACCCTAACCGCGCTCTCAGTTGTGCTTATGATTGTGGTTACCTGATGGCAGCGGAAGTGTTGGCGGCAGGGATTGATCTCAGCTTTGCACCGGTGCTCGATAGAGATGGTATCAGCCAAGTGATCGGTGACCGTAGCTTCCATCAAGAGCCGCAAGTGATCGTAGCCTTGGCCACTCAATTTATGCGCGGAATGAAAGCGGCAGGCATGGCGACCACAGGCAAGCACTTCCCCGGTCATGGTGCTATCGCTCCTGATTCGCACGTCTCAGAAGCCATTGATGATCGTAGCTTTGATGAGATTATGGCCAGTGATATGCAGCCCTTTACTCAAACGCTGCCATGGCTCGATGCCTTGATGCCAGCGCATGTCATATTCTCGCAAGTTGATACTAAGCCAGCCGGATTCTCTAAAATTTGGCTACAAGATATTTTGAGAAAGCAGCTAAATTTCAATGGAGTTGTGTTCTCTGATGATTTGTCTATGGCAGGAGCACAAGCGGCTGGCAATGTTAGCGCCCGCGTGCAAGCCGCTATCAAAGCGGGCTGCGATATTGCACTGGTATGTAATGACCGGGTCGCTGCACATGAAGCTGCCGAGGCTGCTCAAGACTTGCCCTATCCCAATCAAAAACGTATCAAAACCATGCGCGGACAGATACCAGTATGGCAAGGTGACTTAGATTCCACTTGCCAGCAGTTTGACCATTGGCAACAAGCCAAAGATACGGTGCTACAGACTTTTTTTGCCATTCAGTCTGCTATCCCAGCATCCGAGAATACTGCTGAAACAAAAGACCCAACAGCCTATAAGTAGACTTTGTTATAACAACCACAAAAAAACCGCATCTATATAGATGCGGTTTTTCATTCAGTATGACTGGTCTACGCGTTGCTCAATGAGATCTTTATTGAGTGTTGGCTGTAGGGTCAAGCTCAGTACCTTGGCTTGGATCATCGCCATCTGGCAGTACGTCGTCATTGTTGCCATCTAATGGGTTTAGATCTGGGTCTATAGTCGTGTTTACACCCATATCGCCACCATCACCAGAAGTTATCGCGATACCATTATCATCTACTGCCATGCTTTCATCATAAACAGTAAATTCGATACGGCGGTTAAGAAAGCGACCTTTTTCAGTTGAGTTATCAGCGATTGGTTCAGACTCGCCCATCCCTTTAGTCACTAGCTTACTTGCATCAATACCTTGAGATACCAAATACTCTTTTACAGATTCAGCGCGATCACGAGACAGATCCATGTTATACGCATCTGACGCTAAGCTATCAGTATGACCAATAATCATAAGCTTCATATCACGTACTTCAGTGATAATATTAGCAGAGCGGTTAAGGAACGGCTTATTAGCATCTGGAATAAAGGCTTTATCAAGCTCAAAGTTAATCACTTGAAGACTGAGCGCACGGGCAACATCACGTGGGTCTGGATTTTCACCCAGCTTGTCAACAGCAGCGTCTGCAGCAACTAAACTATTATCAATCTCATTTTGTATATCTAATGGGCCTTCTGCTCTTACCATCATAGCAGGTGCAGCTGCTTGAATATCAGATACCAATTGCTCAAGTGACGCAGCATCTGGTGAGTTCACAACGATCTCATCACCTTTGATAATCATGCTAGCATTGGGCGAGTTTTGAATGATTGGTAGAATCGCTGATAGCACTGAAGCGGCTGGCATATCTGTAGCAAAACCGTCATCAACGTCTGAGCGACACTTAGCCGCTTCGTCACCAAAGGCGTTTTGCACCGCGCTCATGATTTGAGAGTTAAGTGCTTCGTCACCAGCATTGATGCGGCAAGCATATAGCATGTTGCCTTCACCGGTAGCAATGCGAAGTGATGCAGGCTCGATATCCTCAGCTGCTGCCATTACCGTAATTGGCGTAGTCTCTTCCCCAACCACTTCTTCAGTAACTATCGGTGTGGCAACCGGCTCAGGATTCTCTTGGCAACCTCTGAGTAGCGCCCAAGCTAGCGCAGCTAGAATAATCAAACCAATAATTGGCAGTAGCGCTTTCATAAAGCTACCACTTTTCTCTTCTTCTCGTACTAGTGGTGCCATACTGGTAGTATCAGAAATGCGTTCGCCAGCAGGCGCAGCAGCTACCATACCAGCCGGTACGACAGCACTTGCCCAAGCTGGGATATGATGCTGATAATTATCAAGATTGTCGTTTAAAAACTGAGGTACAGGAGTTGTGCCAGCTAGACTTTTGATTTCGTGGTATGCCAGCGGGGCGGCCATAGCGACTAAACCACGAGCTGCAGTCGCATCAACATTATGTGCTCCTGCAAGCTCGCGTGATATACGGTCACGATGCGCATCATCGGTCCATACTCGGTCATAGAATCCTTGATCATCACGCGCTACGTTTTCGTTTGAAAAACGCCCGTAAGTGTCTTTATCCGCTAAACGAGCTGCAAAAATAGCATAAATTGCTCAAGAAGACCTTTCTTAGCTGGGCTCTGATCATCGCCAAGCACGGCTGGACTGACTGTTCTTGTCAAATGATTGATAATATCCATAATATATTTTCTCCATTAATTGTTGTTCGTGTGATCCAAAAATCACTCTTATTCAAAACAGCTAACAAACACGTTTATTCTGATACTAATTAATTAGTAAGTGTACTTACTAATTAATTTAGCACTGATTGATTTGTTTGGTTGCGTTCATTATAGAAGTGTTAGCTAAGCTCACACAATAAATGCGCTGTTGTGAAAATGATACTTTAAGTAATCTTTCAGGTGTTACACGTAACTACAACTACTACGTATTACATATCATTAACATGACAACGATAGGTAGTTACACAGAATACTGAGGTAGTGAGCAATTTTAGTTAAAAACTTAAACAATATTAATGAATTAGCCAGCCACACTATTTTAAGTACTTATCTCAATTTACTGAATTCATTGATTAGAAATGGCGTTTTTATCAACTGGACGACCCCCTTGCGCAGGCTCAGCGATAATAGTGTTATTGGCAATAGCGTCGACCTCGGCCTGTGACATTGGCCCTGAAGATTGAACAGGCTGATTATTTTGCGGTAGATTATTGCGGTTACTATTGATACTTCTCGGAGGTGGTGGGGGCGCAGATTCGATGTTATTGTCGATGTTATTACTGTTACTGCTAGCAGGCTGCTGGTTCGACTGATTGGTTATCATATTATTATTGGTAGTAATGGGAGCGCTACCATTGTTTGACATAGTATTATTACTATAATTTCCGTCATTGTAGTTGCCGTTATTAAAATTGCTATTATTATAAGTTTCGTCATAGGTGTTGGCGGGAGGCTGTGCAATAGCTATCGGCGTAGCAGTGGTGATCGTCATCGCTGGTATTAACGTGCGCACATCGATGAGCAAGCGCTGTAATAGAAGATCATCTGGTGCTTCTAAGCTGATACTGTCATTTTGCAGTTGTAGCCGTGAAAATGGCGCGGCTCTCATTAAAGTTAAGACATTGGGCAGTGTGGCTATATTCATACTTGCAAGCGTAGTCGCTACTCCTTCTTGCACGGTCACATCACAAATGCTGGCTTGCTCACCAAAGCTGGTCATTAAGGCCTGTCTGATCGAGGCTTGCAAATTAATATCACCAACGGTCGCCGAACAGGTATATAAGTTACCGCTATCATCGACGCCAACCATCAATTGCGCAGGTATTAATACTTGCGGCGGTGTCACCTCGGGCGTGGTTATCACAGGCGCGACCACTACTGGTTGCACAGGCTCAGCATTATCATTTCTAAAAAATAGTGCCCAAACCAACCCAATAGCCAGCAATGCGCTACCCAATAACAATAAACGCACTAACAAGTCATTGCGCTGATTACGGCTGCGTACTTCTGCGCGGGTATCTAACGTATGATAGGTGGAAGGATTGGCATGAATAGCATCAGTGGCAATAAGGACAGAGTCGTCGTTAGCTTCAATAACTACAGCCACGTTATCAGTAGCAAGCGCTTGCTCAGCTGCAATTGCTGCTTCGGTCACTTGATTGTTATCATAAATCAGCGCCTCTGCTGCTAACGCCGGCTCTTCTGTTGCTTCCGCCACGGGAGCGATGACTGATGATGCCCAAACGGGTAAATACTGACGGATAGTAGGCTGCTGTCCTTGCAAAAATGCGGGCAAAAACTGCCCCTCTGCCAATTGTTTGAGCTCTTGATAGGCCAAATGCGCTGCATTTGTAATCAGCTGCTCTGTCGTCCTCTCATCGACATGGTGGGTAGCTGCCAGTTCTTGAATTAGTAGATGGCGCTGGCTTGACTGCTGCCACAGCTGCTCAAATAATGTGCTGCTCGCTACTGGGTCTAACAAATTATCGGTACGTTGTAGCTGAGTATATACTTCTGGAACAGCAAGACGGCTGACTAAAATCGCATAAAACTGCTCAAGCAAGCTGAGATGGGCCACACTACCATTTCCCCCTAATACCGCAGAGGTAACGGTTTGTTCTAATTGGTCAATAATATTCATAAATACGGCCTTTACCGGCGTTAGTTTTAAGGTAGAAACATCGCAAAAATCGTTCAAAATAAAGATAAGGGATCTATAGTCAGTTTACTTTAAAATAGATACAGTGTGGCTGGGGGAAATTTTTGCCGCTTAATGATATTATGTAGTAATGAAAGCAGATATTAAGTCAACCATAAAAAGGGCTTAGGGTATATAAGGTTAATGCGATGAGTTCCGCTTTAATTGCTTTTGATTTGTATGCGTATGTAAATTCTATCGGAGCATGATTGTGGTTTGGCTTCAAAGTATTTAAGATAAAAGAAAATGAAATAAAAGAAAATCGGTAGTCGCAATGCTCGCGTTCACATTATTACTTCACTGCTATTCAGCTGCTACTCAGCGATAACCATTAGACTTTAATAGTCTTTGATTGTCAGTCTTAGTCTAAGGATTACTCTTTGTTTAACCACACAACTCTTATCATTATTATTACCGTTGTTGTCAGTTTATTAGCGTGGCAAAATAAAGCGCTGTTTAACCGGCTGATTTTTTATCCACCGGCAGTGAGTGATGGTCAGTGGGACCGTTTTGTAACACATGGCTTTATTCATGCCGACAGCATGCATCTGCTGTTTAATATGTTTACCTTATACTTTTTTGGTCGCGCTATTGAGGGTCTGTATGAGCCCTTTTTGGGTGGTTATGGCTTTATAGTATTTTACATAGTAGCTATCATCATTGCGATGATTCCCAGCTATATTAAGAATAAAAATAATGCCAGCTATTTGAGCCTTGGGGCATCGGGCGGGGTTTCAGCGGTACTGTTTGCCTTTATTTTATTAGCGCCATGGGAGACTATCTACCTGTTTGCCATTGTTCCTATTCCAGCGATATTATTTGCTGTCGCTTATGTGGCTTATAGCATCTACGCCAATAAGCGCGGTGGGTCCAATATCAATCATATGGCGCATCTATGGGGCGGTGCATTTGGGGTGATAGCGACCATTATACTGGAGCCGCAAGTGCTGCCCCACTTTATTAATGCGCTACTCTCGCCCATTTTTTAGAGATGATTTTAATTTTTGAGAACTTTGAATTTGATAACGACTTATGATTATAGATATTATTGGTGACATTCATGGTTATGCGGATAAGCTGATTGGCTTACTTAAGCAATTGGGCTATAGCCATAATGGGGAGTGTTTTATACCGCCAGATGGTCATCGCGCGTTATTTATTGGTGATTTGATCGATCGCGGAACACAGCAGGTAGCGACGCTTGAGATTGTCTTTGCGATGTTAGACGCGGGCGTTGCTGACGCGGTAATGGGCAATCATGAATACAACGCACTCACCTTTGCTACCCTTGAACCCAGTCACAACAACAGCAATCCTCAGCGCTATTTACGCTCTCATAATGACGTCCATAATCATCAGCATGAAGCGTTCCTAGCCGAAGTACCCTTTGGCTCAGAGTGTCATCAATATTGGCTACAAAGGTTTTATGAGATTCCGTTATGGCTTGAGACCGAATACGCCTGTTTTGTCCATGCCTGCTGGGATGTGGACAGTATGGCGGTACTCAAACCTTTACTCACCACCGATAACTGTCTGACGCCTGAGGCGCTATTAATGACGGCGCAAAAGCATACCTTGCCCTATGAAGCGCTTGAGCGTGTGTTAAAAGGCGTAGAAACAGCGCTACCAGATGGCCTAGTCATGGTCGACAAAGACGGCGCTGAGCGCACGCAAGTTCGAGTACGTTGGTGGCTTGATGAGCTAAATTTTCAAACCATTCACCAAATTGCACGCGCCCCCAATTCAGGAATGGCACAGATCCCAGTTGATGCCATGGCTGAAAACATTAACTTTGCTTTGAAAACCCATAAGCCCGTGTTCGTTGGCCATTACTGGTTAACTGGTGAGCCTGAACCACTCAGCATTCAAGTGGTTTGTACTGATTATTCAGCAGCGGTCGATAGCGGCTACCTAACTTGCTATCAGCTGGATACTGAACAACCTCTACCTCTCAAAGCTGATAACTTCGTGCAATATCGTCATGATTGAACAACCAGCATTAGAGTAACTCTAGTTAATCCAATTTGAAAACGGTACAGGGCTACCAATAATAAAACTTGGCTTTACGGCTGGGGCAAAACTTTTGTATGATGGTCTTTTTGAGGATATCGCATCATGAGTACTGCATCGGCTACTGCCCATTCTACTGATCAACACAGCCCTGTTACGTCCCCTGCCGGCCTACCAAAAGTTGGCATCATTATGGGCTCGCAGTCCGACTGGGCAACCATGAGTGCTGCCGCTCAACTGTTAGCGGATTTTGATATCGCTTTTGAATGTGAGGTGGTATCGGCGCATCGAACGCCGGACAGATTGTTTGATTATGCTAAGTGCGCTAAAGACAATGGCTTACAAGTCATTATCGCAGGTGCAGGCGGCGCGGCGCATCTACCTGGTATGTGTGCCAGCCAAACGCCCTTGCCGGTCTTAGGCGTGCCGGTGAAGTCCTCAATGCTCAGCGGTTGGGACAGCTTACTCTCTATCGTGCAAATGCCCAAAGGTGTGGCAGTCGGGACATTAGCTATCGGTAGCGCTGGCGCTTATAATGCCGCCCTGCTTGCCATTCAAATATTAGCATTGCATGATAATTTAATTGCTACTAAGCTGCACAATCTACGCAAAGCGCAAACCGAAACTATTCTAGCCAGCCCAACGCCTGGTATCATCAACAGCTAATAATTAACCACGAAGCATCGCGCTTATAGTTGATTCGCTTTAGAAAGAATACAGTGCTACTAGGATAAATTTTTCTAAGCCTCTGGAGTGGCGCAGCCACACAGCAAGCGAGTAAAATTTGTACCAGTAGCGCGTTATAATATCTGCGCCTATTTTATTCTTAACTGACGACAACATGGCTTTTTAGCTTAGATAAATTTAACTTAAATATTGTTAACTTGATATTTATTTTTAGATAGGTTTTACTGAATACAAGGTGCATATCGTGCACCTTTTCCTATTTTTACGCGCCTTTTACCGTACTGAACGACTTAACCCATTTTCAATATAAAGAGCCCTCCATGACCACAGCCAACGCTTATCCTGTCACCCAAACCATTCGTACTATCGGTATTTTAGGCGGTGGTCAGCTCGGCATGATGCTCGCACAAGCGGCACTGCCGTTGGGTTATCAGTGTGTGTTTTTAGAAGACAATGTCGACTGCCCTGCCAGCCTTTATGGCCGCGTCTTTAGCAGCGAACAGTTAGAAGATTTTATTGCCGCAGCAGACGTGTTTACCTTAGAGTTTGAAAACACCCCAACAGTAACCGTCGAGCAGCTGGCGAAGTTGTCCCAGTCAAACGTAAAAAGTACAGGCACAAAAAGTACCAGTACAAAACAAGGTATGTTTCCGCCGCCGATTGCCCTTGATATCGCTCAAGACCGCTTAAAAGAAAAGCAAATGTTCAATACACTTGATATCGCCACTGTGCCCTTTATGGTGGTTAGTTCACAAGCCGAATTAAAACAGGCTTGCGATACCTTAGGATTACCTATCGTGCTTAAAACCAGCCGCGGTGGTTATGATGGCAAAGGCCAATATGTTATCAAGCAAGACAGTGATATCAAGCTGGCTTGGCAAGACCTCAAAGAGGCAGTAAGCGGCAAAGGGGCATTGACGCCGACACCTGCTCCATTAATAGCTGAGGGTTTTATTAACTTTAGCCGTGAGGTCTCCATCATTGCTGCACGCGCGCAAGACGGTACGGTTCGCTGTTATGACTTAGTCGAAAACCATCATCACAATGGTGTACTAGCCAAGACTCAAGCGCCAGCAGTGGGTACCAGTCATTTATTTAAACAAGCAAAAGAGGCGATTACGACGGTGATGAATCATCTCGGCTATGTTGGTGTTATGGCGCTTGAGCTATTCGTCACTAAAGACGCCCGCGGCCATGATTCTCTACTTGCTAATGAGATTGCACCGCGCGTCCACAACTCTGGTCACTGGAGTATCGAAGGGGCTGTCACCAGTCAATTTGAAAACCATATTCGAGCTGTGGTGGGTCTGCCTTTAGGTGATACCGACAACGTCCATCCGGCGATTATGGTCAACGTATTGGGACAGTATCCTGATATTAGCGCCGTTCTAAATATAGATGGCGCTCACTATCACAGCTATCATAAGTCTGAACGCGAAGACCGCAAAATTGCCCACATTACCTTAATGCCCAACGACGTTACCGATTTAGAACCAGCATTGGCCAAGCTGGTTGCGGTACTACCCAATAAAGTCGGTCTAGATAAAACAAGCGCGGCGATAAGCCATGCTGAGCTTAATAGCGCAAGCGATGTTGAACGCCAAGATGATCCTGAAGGCCAAGAAGCTGACCTTAACGCTGCAAAAGAAGCGTCTACTATAACTGCAAATTATAAAACGCCAAAAGACGCCAATGATGAGGCAAAAAAATAATGCAGATTTGGGTGGATGCCGATGCAGTGCCGCTGATTGCCAAAGAGTTGATTATCAAAACTGCTGAACGCACACAAACGATGGCGATATTCGTTGCCAATCAGCCGATTAAGGTTCGAAAATCGCCATTGATAACGATGACAGTAGTGCCACAAGGGTTCGACAAAGCCGATGATTATATCGTTGAGCACATACAAGCAGGCGATTTGGCCATCACTAGTGACATTCCATTGGCCAACGATATTCTTGATAAAGGCGGCAAGGTTCTAACCACGCGCGGAGTCATTTATGATAAAAACAACATCAAGCAAAAGCTGAATATGCGCGATTTTATGGATACTATGCGTGGTACTGGAGTGTTAGAGTTGCAACAAATGAGCGGCCAAAAACCGTATGGCGACCGCGATAAAAAAGCTTTTGCTGATGGGCTTAATAGTCTCGTTCGTGGTTGATTTATGTGCAAACAACCTAATGCATGAATAGATTAAACGGATACGATAAATTTAGTACAGTCAGTACCAAATAAAATGGATACACATATTATTTCGTATGGCTGGGAGAAATTTTTCTAGCTTGCTGTGTGACTGCATCACTTTTCGATGCTTCGAAAATTTCTCCCAGCCATACTGTGTTCGTTTTAAAGTGGCTCAACTATAGTATGAATAAGCTAATAACCGTTTTTTACCTATACCGCTTTTATTATATCTCTCACTATTCTTTTACCGTCTTAATAAATAGCACAATTCATTTCTTTTCCTTATTGCAAACCTTATACATTCTGCAACTAAACATCATGCAATAGGCACGCTTCATAACGAAGTAAATACCTTTTGTTTGTTACTGTGTATTCAGCTTTTACCGTTAAGAACTTTATAACGATAACTGTCATGTATTATTTTTCATATGTGACGCTTAATGGTAAATATTTAAAACAGTAAATCCATTATAAATAATAGGAAAAATTATGAAAATTTTAGTAATTGGCGCAAGCGGTCGAGTGGGTAGTGATTTGGTTAAGCAACTATTAGCCGATAAGCATCAAGTGGTCGGCACCACACGTGATAAAAAGAAATTATTCGATGCAGATAATTACTCACAATTAGATTTAGATCTACTAGCAAACAAAAACGACATTCAAAATCAAATTGATGATGATGTTGAAGCCATATATTTCGTAGCGGGTTCTGGAAATAAAGACTTATTAGAGGTGGATTTACATGGTGCAGTGAAAACCATGCAAGCAGCACAAGACAAAGGTATTAAGCGTTATATCATGCTCAGCACAGTGTTTTCATTAGACACTAGCAAATGGACAAGCTCTGCGATTGAAAGTTTAAAAGAATATTACATTGCCAAACATTACGCTGACCAATGGTTAGTCAACGACAGCACCCTTGATTACACTATCGTTCAAGCCGCTGCCCTAAAAGAACGTGCCGGTACCGGTAAAATTACAGTCAACGGTACTGATGCTGGCGAGAATGCCATCGAAGATGTCGCTGCTACGCTAACAGCGGTGTTAAATGCTGACAGCGCGAGCAAAAAGGTCTTTAGCATGCAGAATGGTGATACGCCAATAAATGAAGCTATCGCAAGTTTATAACGAATCTGCTAACCATTAGCAAATATCAAAGTAACAACCTTCAAAACATGTCACCAATTGGCTCATAGCTTCTAGAAACAGTATCTAGAATGGGGCGATTGATGACATGTTTTTTATTGTCGGTATGTTTTTTATTGTCGGTATGTTTGTTGTTGGCGTATATGAATTGAGGCTATTCGTGTGCTAAAGCTTATAAGCGCCTTATGCCAAACCACTAGGGAAAGGGATTACTTCTTGTAGGCAAGTTGCTCCCGTTAGCACCATCAATAGTCTGTCGATACCAACAGCAATGCCGCTACATGGTGGCAAATCATCGCAAGCGGCTAGCAAATGCTCATCAATGGGGACCGGCGGTAAGTTATGACGACGGCGCAATTGATTGTCTTGCTCAAAGCGTTGTCTTAACGCCTGCCCATCCGCCAGTTCATCATAGGCGTTAGCAATCTCAATACCATTGATATATAACTCAAAGCGTTTGGCCACCATATTACCGTCCCTATCAAGGGCCGTTTTTGCTAATGCGGCAGTCGCAGGTGGATATTCTATAATCAACGTGGGCAAATCATGCCCTAGGTTTGGTTCTACCGCATGGCTGAACAACAAATCTAGCCAGCTTTGGTGACTGTCTTCTTCATTATTAAAATCAAAGCCTGTTAAGCCTTTATCTTCTGCGACCGCTTGTAGCGCGTCGATGCTAGCCGTTAGGGGGTGAATACCGACAAAGTCCATAAACGCGTCAACATAGCGGTAATGATTCATCACTACTGGATAGCCGTACAGCACTGATAACAGCTCACTAAGCTCGGTAGCAAGGTCATTTAAGCTATAGTGCGGCTGATACCACTCAAGCATGGTGAACTCAATATTATGCCGTGTCCCTATCTCGTTATCACGAAAAACCGGACAAATCTGATAAATAGCCACCTGCCAACTGGCAAGTAAACGCTTCATCGCAAATTCAGGTGAAGTATGCAGATAATAGGGGCGTTGTTGGTCTTGATAGGTCACGTGAGCAGTGACTGATTGTAGAAAAGTATCGGTATTTCCGGCCTGCGATAGTAACGGCGTTTGTACCTCAAGCACTTGGCGTGCTATAAAAAACTGCCGAATATCGTGCAGCATTTTTGCGAGCTTACGCGCCGTAGTCAAAGTCATCGTTGGCGCGTATGATGGCGTGGGCATTAAGGTTTGCTTACTGTCTAAGGTCATCGCTGTTTACTACTATTCTTAAAACCGTGAAGATTTTAACATCGATCAAAGTTTATAGGGACTGTTTATATAGAGGCTATTTAACTTATAGAGGTTATTTAAAATTGCCATTCGCGACGCAAGTGATAATCCCGTCTAAGCTGGTCAAAACTGGCCCCGTTAACTTGGCCGTCAGCTACCTTGCTCCGTAATAACGCATCGTCTTGCATAATGTTATAAAACTTAATAAGTCTGTCCGGATGCGCTCTTAGCTCAGACCATAAGAACATATTGACTGGTAGCAGTTTATGCATGGACTGAGCAGGTACCACGGTAAATTTTTCACATAACGCGTCATAGATTATTTGCGTGCCGCGTAGCTTACCTTCTAAGGTGTAGCCAGCGATATGCGTTGTGGCGATAGCCAGCTTCGACAACAAACGCTCAGTAATCTCCGGCTCATGTTCAAACACATCAAGCACGACCTGCCGTCCTGTACGGTCTATATCCGCCTCGAGGTCATCGGCCTTAATCACGGGTCCGCGCGCGCTATTAATTAGTAGAGTATCTACTGGCAGCGCCTCAAGAACAGCCGTATCAATTAAATGCCGTGTTGGATAGTTACTGCTATTAATGCCTTCTGCATCCGTTAGCGGCACATGCAAACTTACCACATCACTTTTGCTCAGTACCTGAGCGAAGCTGGCGTTGTTAAACGTTGATTCAGGTAATAACGGATCATAACCGAGCACTTGCCAGCCCAAATCAGTTGCATAGTGTGCCAGCGTGCTACCAATATTGCCAAGACCAATGATGCCCAATGTTAATGGGGTCATTGGCTGCTGCCAATATTGCGGACGTAGAGTTAAGATAGCAGTCAGCACATATTGCGCCACCGAATGCTTGCTACAGCCAGCGGCATTGGCAAAGGTAATATTGCGCTCAGCCAAATAAGCCTCATCAACGTGGTCAGTACCAATAGTCGCAGAACCGATGAACTTCACGCTATGATTATCTATCAATAACCGCTCATTTATCGGTGTCACAGATCGTATTAATAGCACATCGGGCTGAGTGTCTGCGAGTAGTTGCGCATTGATATCCCGTCCTGCCACAGCAACGACATTTACCGTCTGATCAGCCCCTTTTCCCAGCGTTTGCGGATTAAAAAACGCATCAAGGCTCGCAATGTTACTATCAGCGACAATAGTGAGGGTCTGCGTAGTTTCAGCATTAGCGTTAATAACGTCAGGATTAATAACATGAGAGGGAATAGCGTTAGGCATCGTTGAGCGCCTTTATTGATGAAATTTTACTATCAGTTGTTTTCAGTACGCTCATCAACAGGCAGCGGGTTCTGATTGTCGTTTAAAACTATTTCTTGTGGCGCGAAAATTTCATTTTTATTTTGAGATATCCACTCGCGCCATACCGCAAGTCCAATGGCCAATACAACGGGGCCGATAAATAAACCGACAAAACCAAAAGCAGTTAAACCGCCTAAAACACCGATGAAAATAATGATAAAAGGAATTTTGGTAGCACCGCTAATAACGATAGGACGAATTAAATTGTCGACCCAGCTTATCACCAGCACGCCCCAGAGAGCCAAACCAATACCTTCTGCGGTATGTCCTTGGCTTAACAACCAAATCGACACCGCACCCCATGCAAATGGCGTACCAAACGGTATCAGCGCCACCACAAAGGTCAAAATAGTCAATAGAATCGGACTTGGCGACCCTGAGAAATAATAGCCGATACCTGCAAGTATTGCCTGCGCTAACGCGGTCAGACCAATGCCATATACCACCGCACGCGTGGTGGAACCCACAGAGTCAATATAACCATCAATACGATTACCGATAATATTGCGCAATGCTTGGCGAATTTGACGTATGAGGCTGGTACCATCGCGATAAAAGAAGAACAGAGTCATCAACGCCATACCAAGCTTAGCAAGACTACTAAACACCACATCAAGCGCTACTTTGCCATAGTACAGATGCGACTGTACCCAAAGGCGAAACGCTTCAAGCGTGCCTTCAGGGTTTTTGTTGATTCTCCACAGAATATCTTTAACTTGCTGACCAAGAATAGGAAGGTCTTTAATAGAATCAGGCACATCTACATAGCCTACTCTAACCCGATAAATCAAGTTACTGATTATGCTTAGTGCTTCTTGTTGCAAGATAAATATACCAATAACTAACGGTACGCCAATTATCAAAGAGATACTGACCGTCATTATAGCCGCGCTAAAGTTCGAGCTAAGCCTTACTTTTTCATGGAAAAAATTATAAATTGGAAAGGTTACATAAGCTAATATAGCCGCCCACAATGCCGGCACAATAAAAAACTGTACTACCTGAAAACATAGTATAAAAAGCACCACTAATAAGGTGATGGACAGCAAGCGCTGAATAATAAATTCTTTTGTCCAGTTTTCAATCATAGGGTATAAACCAACAACGAACAGCAAAAACCTAGCGCGCTTTTGCTGCAAAATTTATGAATATGCGAACATCAGCTTATGGACCATATCCATAAGCGGCATCCATTGGCGATAGTAGTTAATAATAAGTATAAGGACAAAGTATTTCTGTATAAAAAGGCATGAAAAATTACGTGACTTAAACTGACTGCCATTCCTTTTTACATAACTCCCTATTATGCAGTAAGGTATAACAAATAAATAATGATATGTTGTAATTTTTACTTACAATTTTCTTTGTGGCGTCCAACTGAACGCTAACTTTAACGCCCAAAACTTAGGCTCTAAAAACGACAGCCGTTAAGCCCCTTTTACCTAAACGCTATGAGCAGACACCAGTCAGGGTAAATCACTGCTGCGTTCTCGTAGGGCGAACAATTAATGTTATACTAAAGAAACTCTTTTTAAGTTTTTAAAATGAAGTTAAGTCAATTTTACGCGGTCTATTTTCAACATTTTTAGTACTTAACATATTTTCAAGACTATTTTTTTAGAACTACTTCTAACAATAACCTTTAGAACAAATTCAGTAGCTACCGAACCATTTCAATGGCTACTTTTTAAACTATGCCTAATACCTTAAGCATGTGGGTTTAATACCTTAGGCATGTGGGCATTGTCCACGAGCGATACATTAGCGTCTGCACCACGTTTTAAACTCATAACGCGAATTCGGAATTCGGATTCAAAATTAAGAGTAATGTTTTGGATAATTTCGGATTCATTTTGAGCTGTTTTTATTTTGAGTTAATACTTTTGAACTGGCTATTTTGAACTACCCGCTATTTCAAACTAATAATGCTTCACCAAATTTTAAACAATATATTGATAGGAACAATAACAATGTCAAAAGACACTGATACCCCTAACCTTACTCCCTCGAATGAGGATAGTAAGACTACTATGACCCAAGATACCGTCACTTTTGCCTTAGCTCAATCGCACTTTTTGGTCGGCGATATCACTACCAATGCCGAAAAAATGCGCACGCTAGCATTACAAGCGCGCAAGCAAGGTGCTGATGTTATCATCTTTCCAGAGCTGGCGTTACTAGGCTATCCCCCACAAGACTTACTGTTGCGCCCTAGTTTATCCGGTCGCATCAAAAGTGCTCTATCTACCTTAAGTGATATTGAAGATATCGTGATGATTGTCGGCTATCCCCATGTCGACCATCATGGCACGTTTAACTCCGCTGCCATCCTTCACAATGGCCATCAAAAAGGCTTTTATCATAAACAGTTCTTACCCAACTATGGGGTCTTTGATGAGCGCCGTTACTTTGATAAAGGGCGCAATCAAGTTTTATTTGACTATAAAGGTATTACCATTGGCCTACTTATCTGTGAAGATTTATGGGAAAAGAACCTCACTGCTGAGCTGAAGCAACAAGGCGCCGACCTTATTGTCAGCCTAAATGCCTCGCCGTTTGAATTGAAAAAACAAGACGCGCGCAAGACTATGCTGGCCAAGCGCAGTCGCGAGCACAAGCTGCCGATTATTTATGTCAATGCCGTTGGCGGTCAAGATGACTTAGTGTTTGATGGTGGCTCGATGGCGGTACAAGCTGATGGCACTATCGCTCATGAAGCACCACGCTTTATGAATCAGCTTATGCTAGCCAGCTTGAACGTCAATACCCTCAAGTTCAATACTCAAGTCAAAGCGCCACTATCGTTGAGCCGCGAGTCAGAAATGTACCAAGCACTGGTCGTAGGCTTGCGTGATTATGTCAATAATTCAGGATTTACCGGGGTGATCATCGGTTTGTCTGGCGGTATTGATTCGGCGTTGACCTTATGTATCGCGGTCGATGCACTGGGCGCAGACAAGGTCTATGCGGTAATGATGCCGTACGAATACACTTCAAAAATCAGCTTAGAAGACGCGCAAGCCCAAGCCCGTCGCTTAAACGTTTCTTATACGGTTTGTCCTATTTTTGATGCGGTTGAAGGTATTCGTCATACGCTTGCGCCGTTATTTAACAAGTCGCCTGCAGACACTACCGAAGAAAATATCCAAGCGCGCGCGCGTGGCGTCATCTTAATGGCCTTGTCTAACAAGTTTGGGCATTTGGTCATTACCACTGGTAACAAGTCAGAGCTAGCCGTTGGCTACTCTACCTTATACGGTGATATGGCGGGTGGTTTTGATGTGCTAAAAGACGTTTATAAAACCCAAGTCTATGACTTGGCAAGCTATCGCAACCGCCTTGAGGACACGCCAGTCATTCCTGAGCGCGTTATAACCCGTCCACCGTCAGCTGAGCTGCGTCCCGATCAAAAGGACCAAGACAGCCTACCAGATTATGAGGTCTTAGACGGTATTCTAAAATTATATGTCGATGAAGATATGGGCTATCAAGACATTATTGATAAGGGTTTTGACGCGGAGGTAATCGCCAAAATCATCACTATGGTCGATAATAGCGAATACAAACGTAGTCAGGCACCCATTGGTACTAAGATTAGCCACAAAGCCTTTGGTCGTGAACGCCGTTATCCCTTGGTTAACAAATGGTCAGTAAAAGGTTAAAAGCTCATCATTATTTTATCGTTTTATGTCTGTCATATTGAGACCTTAATACTGAGATAGCTTTAGTTTTTTACAAGAAACAATCGTCATTTTTTATAATCAGCTGGGTGCTTGCCCAGCTTTTTTATTATCTATATATAAAACCCTTCCTATTTATTCCAACTGGTTAACAGACTCTGTCTGTCTATTGTTATGTTTAATCCTACCTGTTTTTATTCGAGTACTTCATGAGCTTGCTAACTGCTAGTGTGTTTATTCTTTTATTAATTGCGCTAAGTGCTTTCGTTTCTGGCGCTGAGATTGCAATCGCGGCTGCTCGTAAGGTTAAGCTGCAAATCTTAGCAAAAGAAGGTGATGTACGAGCGCTTGTCGTCCTGAATATGCAAGAGCATCCCGGCAGCTTTATCACTGTTGTACAAGTGGTTCTGAACGCCGTAGCTATCTTAGCGGGTGCTATAGGTGAGTCAGCAATCAGTCCTTATTTGGGGCTTTTGTTTAATAACGAAGCGTTAGCATCTGTTGTGTCGTTTGTCCTAATCACTAGCATATTTTCCTTGTTTGCTGATTTGATGCCAAGACGCCTTGCTATGTCAAACACTGAAATTATGGCCGTAAAATTAGTACGGCCGATGATCTTTTTAATCTTTATCTTAAAGCCTATTATCTGGGTATTTAATGGCGCGGCGAACTTTATATTTAAGCTAATAGGCATCTCAACCGTACGCAACGACGATATGACTTCAGAAGATATTTACGCGGTCATGGACGCTGGTGCTGAAGCGGGCGTCATTAAGCATCAAGAGCATCATTTGATTGAAAATATTTTTGAGATGCAAGAGCGTACGGTAACTTCTGTAATGAATCCGCGCGAGCATATTGTTTACTTTGATACTCAGGCTAGCACTGAGCAAGTGGTCAAGGTAATGATTGAGCAGCCACATAATAAGTTTTTGGTCTGTCATGATGATGATTTAGAGCATATTACTGGCTATGTGGAGTCGCGTAGTTTTTTGGCCTTAGTGCTGGAGCAACAAGAGGTTTCCTTAACGGATAAGGCGCTATTAAAACCGGCGTTATTTATTCCTAATACCTTATCGCTATTTGAAGTATTAGAGATGTTTAAGTCTACGGGCGCTGACTTTGCGGTCATCGTTAACGAATATGCGCTGGTCGTCGGGGTAATTACTCTAAAGGACGTGATGAGTATCGTCATGGGTGAACTGGTAACGCTGGAGGAGCAGCCTATTGTCCAACGTACCGATAACTCGTGGCTAATCGACGGTATGACACCGATTGAAGATGTGATTCGCTCATTGGGAATCGTTAATCTGCCGAATAGTCAAAACTACGAAACTATTAGCGGCTTTATGATGTATATGCTGCGTAAAATTCCTAAAAAAACCGATACAATCGAATATGCCAATTTTCGATTTGAAATTATTGCCACAGATCACCTTAAAATTACTCAGCTGCTAGTCACTAAGTTTGAAGAGGTTATTTAGTAGTAACCAAAAGATACACTCTCTTTTATCAGCTGAATATTACTAAGCACGCGCGCCAAATATTGCTGTACCAACCCGCACCATAGTAGAGCCGTTGGTAACAGCATCTGCCATGTCGGCACTCATACCCATACTCAGCGTATCCCACCCACTCAGTTCTAAATGGGTGTTTTTCACTTCTTCAAATAGCTTTTTGGTTCGAGTAAAACTATTATTATCGGCTTTAGCAGGGATAATCATCAGACCCCGTAGCTGCAAGCGCTCATATCCTTTAATAGCTGCTATCAGATCTGGCAACTGCTCAGGGAGGCAACCTGACTTACTGTCCTCATCATCGATATTGAGTTGAATCAGTACATTAAGCGGCGGCATATCATCTGGACGTTGATCGTTTAACCGTTTGGCAATGATGTCGCGCTCAAGTGTTTGTACCCAGTCAAAATGCTCAGCGATATCGCGGGTTTTATTACGCTGAATACTACCAATATAGTGCCAAACTATCTCTTCACATTCAGGCTGATCTTTTAGAGTCGCCATTTTTTCAATAGCTTCTTGCAAATAGTTTTCGCCAAAGTGACGCTGTCCTTGACGGGCTAGAGTGGCTATCATTTCGGCAGGCTTGGTTTTAGAGACGGCAAGTAATGTCACCGCAGTTACGCTATCAGTGGCCGTACTCTTTGCTTGCGCGCATGCTTCGTCGACTTGCTGACAAACTTGTTGCCAACTATCAATTAGGCTATGTTTGTCAAAACCGTGCATATCAAGAGCTGCATCAAAATCACTCTTAGTCTCTTTAATGTTAGTTGAAGTATTGGTGGCGGAGCTATTAGTATCGTGATGATTAGAAGTAGCATTCATAAAGGGCTCACATAGATAAGACGTTTGATTGTTATTCGACTGTTGTTTGAATATTGTTGGGCCATTTTTATTAGAGGAGCTTAGTGTTGAATAAAGTTCGATAAAACAAACTCGTAAGCTGCTATTTTTGCATTTTATTGGCGTAGCAGATGGTTAAATGCCAACAGTCTTGTTATGATATTGTTACATGATTTAACGTATGCGGCTAAATACAATAGCGCGGGTAATAAAAGCAACTCAATATAAGATCATACGCTGAGATCTTATAATCATATTACAACTCTCTTCTGTGGTTCTTTTATTTTACCCTTATTAATTGATAGGAATGTCCGATTATGGCTGAAAAAAGCACTTTAAGTATCGAAGATTTGCTGCGCTTCACTGTCAAGCATAAGGCATCAGATTTACACATTTCAGCAGGGATGCCGGCGATGATTCGGGTCGATGGCGAGATGACACGTATCAATATGCCAACGATGACCCATAAAGTCGTGCATCAATTGATTTATGACATTATGAATGATAGGCAACGCGCCGACTTCGAAGAGTTTTTTGAGACTGATTTTTCTTTTGAAATCCCTAATTTAGCACGCTTTCGGGTAAATGCTTTTAATCAAAATCGCGGTGCTGGCGCAGTATTTCGTACCATTCCTTCTAAAGTTCTAACGATGGAAGACTTAGGCATGGGCGACGTGTTTAAACGGGTCTCAGACTTTAAGCGTGGCGTGGTGCTAGTGACAGGTCCTACTGGCTCGGGAAAATCAACCACGCTGGCGGCAATGATTGACTATATTAATGAGACCCGTAAAGAGCATATATTAACGATTGAAGATCCGATTGAATTTGTTCACGAATCCAAAAAAAGCTTGATTAACCAACGTGAGGTGCACCGCGATACCTTAGGTTTTGATGCGGCCCTACGTTCCGCTTTGCGAGAGGATCCAGACATTATCTTGGTTGGGGAGCTACGTGACCTTGAGACCATTCGTCTGGCATTGACAGCAGCTGAGACCGGTCACTTGGTTTTTGGTACCTTGCACACCAGCTCAGCGGCTAAAACCATTGACCGGGTGATTGACGTGTTCCCTGCGGCTGAAAAAGATATGATTCGCGCGATGTTATCGGAATCGCTACAAGCCGTTATTTCACAAACGCTCTTACCTCGTCAAACAGGCGGCCGTATCGCCGCTCATGAGATAATGCTGGGCACCCCCGCTATTCGTAACTTGATACGTGAAAACAAAATCGCGCAAATGTATTCCTCTATCCAAACCGGTGCAGGCGATGGCATGATTACGCTTGATCAAACGCTTAAGAACTTAGTGGCCAAAGGCACGATTAGTAAAGACGTTGCCCGTCCTTATGCCAAGCAGCCAGAAGCATTTTTATAATATCAATAGTGCATAACTATTAACTTTTTAACGAGTTTTATGCTCGCTGATCTTACTCTTTACTAATCTTACTCTTTATTGATTTCAGTTTTTGATAATTAGCTTGAATAACTGTTACTGTTAAAAAGTTATTTGAGATCATTTTTACTCCATTTATTCTGAAGACAGGTACGGTATGGACTTTGATAAACTGCTACAGTTAATGATCAATAAAAACGGTTCTGATTTATTCATTACCGCTGATGTGGCACCTTCCATGAAAATAAATGGACAGATTTTGGCGGTCGGTAAAACACCCCTCAATGCTGAGCAAACCATGAATTTGGTTAAAAGTGTCATGTCAGAAACTCAGCAACAAGAGTTCGACGAGACCAACGAGTGCCAATTTGCTATCACCGATGAAGCAAAAAACGCCCGATTTCGAGTCAGTGCTTTTATGCAGCGAGATATGGCTGGGATGATTTTACGGAAAATTGAAAATAAAATACCTACTGTTGAGGAGCTACGGCTGCCACCGGAATTGAAAGAACTGGCAATGAAAAAACGCGGTATTATTTTATTAGTCGGCGCAACAGGTACCGGTAAGTCCACCACGCTTGCTTCAATGATAGGACACCGCAATCAGAATTCTCATGGCCATATCATCACTATAGAAGACCCTATTGAGTTTGTACATCAACACCGTGGCTGTATTATTACCCAGCGTGAAGTAGGTATTGATACTTTATCCTTTGAAGCCGGTTTAAAAAATACTTTGCGCCAAGCACCGGATGTCATCTTAATCGGTGAGATTCGTAATCGTGAGGTGATGAGCTACGCCATTCAATATGCAGAAACAGGACATTTAGTGTTTGCAACCTTACACGCCAACAATGCCAACCAGGCTATCGACCGTATCATTCACTTTTTTGAGACCGAACGACACAATCAGTTGTTTATGGATTTATCGCTTAACCTACAGGCGATTATCGCACAGCAGCTTATTCCAACCCCTGACGGCAAAGGGCGCCGCGCTGCTATTGAGATTTTACTAAACTCACAGCTGATCAGTGACTACATCCGCAAAGGCGAGGTTCATGAACTTAAAGAAGTTATGACCCGCTCACGTGATAGCGGTATGCAAACCTTTGATCAGGCGCTGTTTGATTTATACGAAAACGGCGAAATCACTTATCAAGAGGCGATTAAGCATGCTGACTCTCCTAACGATTTACGCTTAAAAATCAAACTTAGCAGTAAAAATAACACTCATAACTTAAATGAAGGTGCCGATAAGTTATCCTTAGATATCACCTAGGTATTGTTCATGGGTAAGCCTTAATCGTAGCTAAGTCTTACCCATAGCTGAGTCTTACTCATAAATGGATATTATTGGTACAATAAAAAAACGGCCCCATGTGAGAGCCGTTTTTTGTCTGTTGTTCATGCTAAGCTTTTATAAACCTGCGTTTTTAAAAACCTACAGATTTATAAATCTAAACTAACTATCTCGCACTGTCTTGGCATTCTTGGTTATTACAAATACCATAGAGAACCAATGAATGTCCTGAAAGTTTAAAGCCATGCTCGTTTGCCACTTTAACCTGCTGTTCTTCGATAGTCTCATTATGAAACTCGATAATCTTGCCACAAATGTCACAAACCAGATGATCGTGATGTTCATCTTGGGTAATCTCAAATACTGATAGATTATTTTCAAAGTTATGGCGTTCGACAATACCCGCTTGCTCAAACTGCGTCAGCACTCGATAGACAGTCGCTAAGCCCACATCCTCACCTTGTGCGATCAGCGCTTTATAAACTTCTTCTGCACTCATATGATGCAGTTCTGCACTCTCAAGCAATTCTAAAATTTTGATGCGCGGCAACGTTACTTTTAATCCCGCTTTACGTAAATCTTGATTGGTAAAAGAAGCCATAATATCCCTTCTGACTGTTAAAGTCTTAGCAAATAAAAACTTAAAAAATATAAGATAAATAATCGTTGATGGTTGTCATTTACTGGCGATTAGGAATTAAAATGAGGTCCAACCGGCTTATCCTAAGCCCTTTGTTAGCGTATCCTTCTCTATAAATCCTACCGCAAGTCTATGAATTTAAACTATAAACGGCCGAGTACATTAAGTAGGATTTAGTAAATAATGTCGTAAGTGGTAGGCAATTGCAAGTAAATGACGTATCATTTATCGGTGATTGCCGGTAAGCCTAGCATCAAATGCACTTAGCCGCGCCCAACCCATTTTTTATGAGTCATCTTATCATGATAAAGCCGTTAACTTTTCGTCCGCTTAATCTTCGTCCGCTTAATCTTCGTCCGCTTAATCTTCGTCCGCTGAGCCGTTCAAGCGCATTACGCAAGCTTGTTATTACTGGTATGCTTAGCGCAACTGTTGCCATGTCTGGCTGCTCATTGCTTAGTGTTTATAAGATTGATTTGCCACAAGGTACGCCCATTACTCAAACACAAGCGCAAAAGCTAAAAGTAGGCATGAACCAAAACCAAGTACTTTATATCTTGGGTAGCCCTGCGATTAGAGATACCCTTGAGCCTAATCGTTGGGATTATATCTACGATTACCAAGCAGGGACAGAAGGTCAACGTAAAGGTATCGCCGATGTCAAAAACGCCAGCCAACATTTAATCGTTTACTTTGATGCTAATGGGGTGGTCACTCGCATAGAAGGCCTTGAGTCTCTACCTGCTTCATAGTTGCAAAAACTATGGCTCTTCAGATAAAGTAAGCTTAAATACTGATTACCAATTTTACTGTTTAGCGGATACTTTGCTTTTGCGCTGAGACATCGGATCAGCGTTTAAGCTACGATAAACCTCAATACGATCAAAAGGCTGCAACTGATAGCTGAGTGGCTGCTTCTGCGCATAGATGCCTACATGCCACAGCTTAGCAGCGGGCGTAATAATGTTTGCTACTTGCTCACACCATATTGCTAACTCTGCAAATTGTTCCAACCAACCCGCTTGCGCCAACGTCTCATATAATGTCGCGCCCTTACTAACTTGTAGGGTCAGATAATGTTGGCGCTGCGCATCCTCAGCATAAGCTAAATATACTGTTATCAAATTTGATTGCTGAAATTGCGGCTCAATGAGGCCGTTAATATCAGTATTATTATTAGTATCAGCATCGTTATCAGTACTACTAGACATTAGCTTAACCACTGAATTATCCAACCTATCAATGCCAAGATTAGCGCTATTGGTACAATCAAACGAATCGCTATCCGCCATAAATTATAGAACGCTTCATTGCCGAAGTTTAAAGACTTACGCAAATGGCTGATTTTCATCCGCCAGCCAGCAAAGACAGATAATAACAATACCGCTATGCTGCTGACAACTACCAAAAGCCCAACCAGCCAAGTAGTTGGTATCGCTATCACCAATACCAAACCTATCGCTAAAGTCATCAACAAGCTGACCACTAAACCAAATTTATGCGCTAACTGCTGGGTGCTATAATGTAACAAATAGCTGGCGACAAATAATACCCCAACCCAATATAGTAACTGGCCAATCGGGGGCAGACTCAAACCACTAATGAATAAGGCAATAACGCCAATAACCAATTGTAATAGCCAAATGGGTAACACCAGTTTAGTAGCCCGATAGACACTAGGTCCCTTTGGTGCACGAGATTTCGAGGTATTATAGTGGTCCTCTTCTACCGCTGTTGTTGTCTGCTTGGTCACCAAATTCTGACCAAACCAATACAGCCCCGTACCCGCGCCAACACTGACTAGAGCTAAGGCGACCGCACGCGCCCATTCACTCAAGCTGATATTAGTCACGGCAAAGTTAATGTCTGGCAGACCGTTTGCGACCCCCAGTACCAACCCTAAGAGCATCAACCCTAAGCCAATCGGCAACGGCGCAATACCCAGCAAGCTTAACAATAAAACAATGACCATCAAGCCACCCGCAACGGCAAAGCTTGGCACGGTAGGAGCACTATTAAGCTCAGTCAAAGCAGCTAGTATTCCGCTACTGGCGCCTGATATCACTAGCGCGGCAATAACAATCGCTACTAGCGCAGCCAACCAACCAAAACTGCGCCATAATGGACTGGCATCGGCCTCACGTGTTAGCTTTTGCATTCCTGCCATAGGCGCATCCACACTACGATAGGCCAATGCTATCTCAGCATAAACGACTGGTAACGACACCAAAACCATAGCTAATAGCCAGAGTAACCAAAAATCAATTTCACCAATTGAGGCAGGTGCAAACCACCTAAATAGCAATAATGGCAGTAGTGCAGCGACAAAATACGAAGCATAGCGGATCATCATAATTTCAATCCAAACAACCAAAAATGAATAATGTAAATAATAGAAGTGGCAGAAGATAGTAATAGCGATTCATAGCAGACCTATCGGCTAAAACTCATATACCTATCTATACTATAAGGAGATACAGCTATAAAAAAACCCCGAAATCGGGGTTTAATGACTAAATAATACTTGCTCTAAAATCAAAAGCTTTTAGACCATAGTTAATTTAGTAATTACTAGATAATTATCAATTAATGAATAGCGCTCACATAATCGGATAAAATACGTATGTCGCGATCTGATAGCCTAGAAGCTACTGTTTGCATCATACCCATTTCGCCTTCTTTGCCGGCGTCATTGACCCTTTTCTGATCTTCACTATCGATGTCATCGTTACGGCCAGCAGCACGGAACAGTTTCAACTGAGTAGCAATATATTGAGCATGCTGACCGCCTAATCGCGGAAATGCAGCCCAAGCGTTACCCGCCGCATCTGGACCATGACAGCCTGCGCAACCAATCACATCGCGTGACTTGTCACCACCTAAGAATATCTTAGAGGCTTCTTGCGTGGTTGCAGGATTACCAAAACCAACACCCCAAGGTGCTTGGCTAGAATAATAACCTGCCACATTGGCTAAGTCTTGCTGTGACAAGTTAGCCACTTGCGACTGCATAATACCGTTTTTTCGGTAGCCTGCCTTAAAGTTGACCAGTTGTTTATATAAATACTTAATGTTTTGACCGCCCAGATTGGGCTGGGTAGGAACAACGCTCACTCCATCAACACCGTGACAGGCGGCACATTGCGTTTCTGCGATTTGTTTACCGGCACTAATGTCATATTCAGGAACAGTGATAGCAGCTTGTACGCTGAAACTTGCAACGCATAAGCTGGCGGCAGCGATTAACTTTTTCATTGATACAAATCCTACTAACTCGATGTAAGTATAGTTTAGAGTGATTGTAACTTAAAGTAATAGTAACTCAGAGTAATAGTAACTTATAATAATCATAGCCACTTAGAGTAATTATACTAATAAGACATTTGGTACAAGCCCTGCGCCAATCTATTATTTAGCAAGGTAACCCATACATCTTGAGGTCTTTATCACAAACAGCCCGAAAGCACTTAATAATATCAGGGTTTATTTTCAATTATTATAGCAAGACTTTATAGTATTTGCCTACTTAATCGTAGCATCTAGCGGTTTTTCTATCTACACTGCAGCAGCGTACAGATTAAAAAAGCAAAAAGCGCATAAAGGTGGTTAAACCTGCGCTTTATATTGTCCACTTGAGCCATTATTTGCTCATATAATCAATCAGTTTGCGATAATCATCATCGCTACAATTGTCACATAGCCCGCCCGCTGGCATTTGAATCATACCGCCTTTAACAGATTTGACTAATGCTGGCATACCTTTTTGTTTTATAATCTGTTGCCATCCGGTGCTATCGCCTTTTTTGATGGCACCTAGCGCGCCACTATCGTGACAGGCAGCACATGAGTTATTATAGGTGGTCGGAATATCAGCGGCAGCAGTGCTTATCATTACAGTACTAATGGCAAGCGCAGTGATACCTCTAACTAAAGTACGACTTATTTTAGAGAAAAGCGTGGTGATTTCATACATGAGACACCTCTTTTAATCCGTTTAACCGACTGTTCAAGTAAATATTGTAACAATATATGTCGACTTAATATAGATAAATCAGGTTTAACTTTAGTAAATGGTGCTAATTATGCCGATAACTTTTGCTAAGCGCCTACACATTTTAGTGTTATGCTGTCACCAATATGATGCTTGTAGCAGGTATTTCAGTAGATCAGTTGGGTAATAGTATATAAAGATCAGTAACTCAAAACGACCGTTTTTGTTACTACATACAACTAGTTGTATACGAATAACAGTCTCTCATACTATATCCACTAAAAGCTATGCTTTAATACCTAACTATAGTTAAGCCGCTTTAAAATATGTACAGAATAACTGGTAGAAATTTTCGCAGCCTCTGGAGTGACGCAGTCACACAGCAAGCTAGAAAAATTTCTGCCAGTTATACTAAACTATGTGTGTACCCGTTTTATTAAGTTCTGACTATATCTAAAACCTTTGACTACTGTATCCCACTTTATTTTTAATTTTTGAATGTTAACGAGTCATTTATGAGTACCCCGTTTAAAGATGTTGCCGCCGAGCATGCGGCTTTCAATACCAAAGCCCGTCAGCGCATACAGCAAACTGAGTTTATGACCTCAGCGCCTACTTTTCGTCTTTGTCCCCCTGATGCAGGGCTAGAAGTGGCCTTTGCAGGTCGCTCAAACGCCGGTAAATCCTCAGCCATTAATGCGCTGACCAATCAGCGGCAATTGGCTCGTTCTTCTAAAACGCCCGGTCGCACGCAGATGATTAACTTTTTTAACATTGGCGATACCGATAGGCGGTTGGTTGATTTGCCGGGCTATGGTTACGCTGCCGTGCCGCTTGAGATGAAAAAAGAATGGCAAGTGGAGCTAGAGGAATATCTAGTATCACGCTCAAGCCTAGCAGGTTTGGTGTTGATGACCGATATTCGTCATCCCCTAAAGTTTTTCGATGAGCAAATGCTGTTTTGGGCAAAAGCAGGCGAATTACCTGTCCATATTTTGCTGACTAAAGCAGACAAGCTCAAATATGGCGCTTCTAAAAACGCCCTACTTAATACCCGCCAAGCCCTGAAAAAATTAGGGTTAGACTGTACTATTCAGCTGTTTTCAGCGCTTAGGAAAGAAGGCCTTGATGAATTAGCGGGAGTGATGGGAAATTGGTACGAGTACAAACTTGACGATGAGAAATTTGATAAAACATCTTTCGATGAACAAGCTCTCACTGAACAAGACGGTATTGCTCAAACAGAAGATGAGCCGAAAGACGCAAAATAAACCTAACTGGTAATAAACAAAAAAGGGATTTATCGCTATTAACGATAAATCCCTTTTTTTTGTTATTGTATTTTACTTGTGATGTTTTACCCTATCTGCATAACGAACTATTCACATAACAGCTCAGCCAAAACTTGCGGGGTATCCACTTGATAAGTTGGCTGCTGCGCGGCGAGCTCATTACTAGCTGCCGTGCCATAATTGACCGCAATGCTGGTCATGCCTAGCTTATTTGCCATTTGAATATCATAAATACTGTCACCGATAAATACGGCATCGGATATTTGCTGTTGTGTATAATTTAAGATATCGGTAAGCATCTGCGGATCAGGTTTAGAACCAGACTCATCCGCGCAGCGCGTGATCTCAAAATAATCGTGACTGCCAGATGCCTCTAATACTCGATCAAGGCCCCGACGTTTTTTACCGGTTGCTACGGCCAACTGTTTGCCTTGTTGTTGCAAGGTTTGCAACATATTTTCTATAGGGCTAAAGAACGGCGTACGGTGGCTGTTAGGAATGTAATAATCAGCATAGCTTTGCTGGATGGCCAGTTTTTGCACATCCGTTGCTTCAGGATATAAAATTTCGATCCCTGTAAGCAGACTCAGACCGATAATATCTTTTACCGCTTGATCAGTAGTATGAAAACCGTGCGCCTCGCCAGCCACGTGCATAGACTCGACGATTAAACCGATTGAGTCCATCAGCGTGCCATCCCAATCAAAGATAATCAACGTTTTGGTCGCTAAGTCATGTGTAGTCAAAGTCTTGTCAGCCCCGTCAGTCTGAGTATGAAGATGGAGCGATGTAGACTGAGTAGCGTGATTAACGTTTGACTGACTCATAGATTGACCTTAACGACTAAAGTTTAAAGATTAGCATCTAAACAGTAGCCGTTACTGAGTAAATCGGATGGGTTCAACACAGCTGGCTATACTGACGGCAACTCAACATCTTCTGTTAATAAGGCAGCGATATCGTCTGGTAACGGCGCGATAATCGGCTCATAACCCGGAATGTCTAAGCGCCATGCATGTAGGCAAAGACGGTTTACGCCTGTTTTGTCATGCACATTATATTTATCATCACCCAAGATAGCATGACCGATATGCGCTAAATGCACACGGATTTGATGAGTTCGACCTGTTAGTGGTTTGGCTTCCAGCAGACTTACCGGCAAATTATTAATCATAAAACGGCCATGTACGATAATATCCGTTTGGCTTTCTTTAGATTGTGGGTCTTGGGTATCCACTTTGACGCGGCGCTCACCGCTAGCAACGGTGTAACGTAGCAAGGGCGCATCAATACGCTGCGTGTTGATCGCAGGTTGCCCTTTTACTAGGCATAAATAATGCTTTTGGATGGTTTTATCTATTAAGTGTTGCTGCAACGCTTTGAGCGCTGAGCGTTTCTTAGAGATCATCAGCAGCCCTGAAGTGTCTTTATCGATGCGATGAATTAGCTCTAGGTACTTTTTACCGGTCACTTCACGCATGGCTTCAATCACGCCAAAATTCAACCCGCTACCGCCATGTACCGCGATACCTGATGGCTTATTCAGCACCAGCATACCTTCGTCTTCATAGACCACACGAGCCAGTAAGCTGTTGGCAAATTCAGTACTGATAATTGGTTTTTCACGGGTCGCAAGCTGTACCGGCGCGATACGCACAACGTCTTCGCGATGTACTCTATCATGCGGTTTACAGCGCTTATTATTAACGCGAACCTCATCCGAGCGAATCATCTTATAGATGTGGGGTTTCGGCAAGCCTTTTAGACGGTTAAGCAAGAAGTTATCCAAGCGCTGATCGTGCTGATGGCGCGTCACTTCGAGGTAATTTACCTTTTCGAAGTTGCTAATCTCATCATCGGCGCTTTGCGGACGGGTTTTGCTGTTAAAGATGCCAGGGGCTTCATGGGTCTGTGCGTCGTCAGTCATTTTAGAGTTTGTCATTTTTAGTTAGGTATTTACACAAAGATTTGCTATAGTTTAACATGTTGAACGCCAATTGAGCATAGGTTACGGCAATAATCGTTATTGTTGTAAACAGCCAATCGCCATCTTTATTACTGGTTAATAACGAGGTGCACGCTATATACCGCGATACCGTTGGACGTTTGATCTAATTTTTAGGGTGAAGTGCTTGATAATCTATAGCATCGCGCCCAATTAGTGGTATTAATACCATATATAACTGCATTGATAATATTGGCAAAAAATCCAATTTATTGAGCGATAACAGCACACAATTTACTCATTTAATGCATGACCACGATTTGATTTGCAATTTTTCTTGCAAGGTTAACTGGCACGCGCAGTAGAACAAGTGATAGTAGCTTGACGTAAAGAAGGTACCGCTGCCTGATTATTGGCGGTCAAATAGATAATGATCTTTAAGCGACACCAACAAAAGACACAACGATACCGTGCTGATGATCCGGTCACTATTCTGTTTGCCAAGTACGCCCCGCTGAATGACAGCGCAGCAACATCTTAACGAAAGCTCACGCTGATATTGATAATATTTGAAAGATAAACTCATAAATAAAAGAATTTGATCTAAAATATAAACCTTAGAGAAGAAGTATGCCAGGCCTTAGATATAGGCTTACAACTTATATAGATAGCAAGAAGCTGACATACATTCAACTGACAGCTTGGCACAACGCTAACGTACTAGCATATCAGTGCTTAAATATTGATACTTGATAGCCATAACTTCTTTTATGAAGCTATAAAGTGAATGATGACAGACTTACAACCTGTCTCATTTATTCTGGTTCTTGATAACGAATTCCGGTTGACAGTTTTAGGTTGAAGTTAACCACTAGCGGCTATAAAAACCAGCCGCTAGTGGTTAACAATTCTAGCTTATTTATTTATTATTTTTTAAATGTCCCTTAATATCTGCAGCTGATCTTAAATTAGCTGTACTTGCTCCTGCCACCATAAAAACACTCTCGTCGTTGTCATGCGTACTCATAGGATACTAATATGAAACGCATTTTAATCAACGCCACCCAAAACGAAGAAATTCGTGTTGCCTTATGTAATGGCAATCATCTGTACGATTTCGACTTAGAAAATCGTACTCGCGAGCAAAAAAAGTCCAATATTTATAAAGGCCACGTCACCCGTGTTGAGCCCTCGCTTGAAGCGGTGTTTGTCGAGTATGGCTCACAACGTCAAGGCTTCCTTCCTATTCGTGAAATTTCTGCTGAATATCTCAGCGGCAATCCACGCGACGAAAACATCAAAAAACTAATTAAAGAAGGCGATGAGCTTATCGTCCAAGTTGAAAAAGAAGAGCGCGGTAATAAAGGCGCTGCCTTATCAACTTACGTATCGTTAGCCGGCCGTTATTTGGTATTAATGCCTAATAACCCTCGTGGCGGCGGTATCTCACGTCAAATCTCAGGTAAGTTGCGCGAAGATATGAAGCGCATGCTGGGCAATCTTGATTTACCTAAAGGCATGAGTGTCATCATTCGTACTGCCGGTATCGGTAAGAACCAAGACGAATTACAGCACGACCTTAACCATCTGCTTAATATCTGGCAGGCGATTCAAGAACAGAATCAAAAATATCCTTCACCGCGTTTGGTTCATCAAGAAGCGGGCGTCGTCACGCGCGCCGTACGCGATTATCTGCGTGACGATATTGCTGAGATTTGGATCGATAACGAAAACGCTTATATAGAAGCGGCTGGCTTTATCGATGCGGTGATGCCCAAACAAGCGGAAAAACTGCGTAAATATACCGACTATGAACCCATGTTTTCCCGTTTTAATATTGAAAAACAAATCGAAACCGCTTATCAGCGCGAAGTTCGTTTGCCATCAGGTGGCTCAATCGTCATCGACCAAACCGAAGCGCTAGTCTCAATCGATATTAACTCTGCTAAGTCGACGAAAGGCTCAGACGTTGCCGAGACCGCCTACCATACCAACTTAGAAGCGGCTGATGAAATTGCCCGCCAATTACGTCTACGTGATATGGGCGGTTTGATTGTTATTGACTTTATTGACATGAATGACAATAAGCACCAAAAAGAAGTTGAAAAGCGTCTAATCGATGCGACTAAATATGATCGTGCTCGTGTCCAGTTTGGTGATATCTCTAAGTTTGGTTTGATGGAAATGAGCCGTCAGCGTCTACGCCCGTCATTAGAAGAGTCGACTGGTTATATTTGTCCGCGCTGCCATGGCAACGGCATGATTCGTGATTTGCGTTCATTATCGCTATCGATTATGCGTCAAATCGAACAAATCGCCTTAAAAGAGCGCCAAGGTGAAGTCCAAGCAGAAGTACCGACTGATATTGCAGCGTTCTTATTAAATGAAAAACGCGACAGCTTGGTTTATCTTGAACAAGACAGTGGTACCCGCATTACTATCTTGCCGCATGCGCATTTAGAATCACCTAACTTTAAATTACATTTTAACCGTGATGGTTTTGCCCCAACAAGCTATGAGCGCATTACCGACACTCAGCAACAAGAACACAGCGATCTTGGCTATAATGTTGACTGGCAAACCGCTGAAAAAGAACGTCCTGAACAGCAGCCAACTCGCCAGCCGCGTCAAGTATCGGATACTGAAAATAGCCGTTCAAGTAGTCAGCAAAGCAGTCAACAGAGCAGCCGTGCGCCGCAGAAAAATAGCGATCAGAACCACAATAGCCAAAGCGCTAATAGCCAAAATACCAGTCAACGAAGCACCACCGCCAATAATAGCAACGACCAACGTAGTAATAGCAGTAATAATAGTGGTAATCATAGTACTAACGAACCAGCCTCTACTACTCGTGCAGCGCAAAATAGCAATGCTTCAAGCAGCCATGCTAAAAATGCTCCTTCTGCTCCTGTAGCTGCTCAGTCTACGGGCGAAGTCACTGCGGCTCAACCGCAAGCAGTCGCTTGGTTGTCCAACTTGTTCGCTCAAGCTCCGCAAGCACAAACGTCGAACAGCGTCAGTAGTCGCGATGCGGCTGAGGCCATCGAAGCGCTAGTAAACAATGGCGGGCAAAGCTTAGGCTCGTTTGGACAAGTCGATAACAATGCCTTGAATAGCGCCCAGAGTTCATCAGCGCCACAAACTAGCCAGCCAAATGACAATCAACAGTCGGGTCAACAATTAGATAGCAATACCAATCGTCAGCAACCCCGTCGCAATACTGACAGCAGTACCAATGCCAGTACGAATAGCGATGATGATGACAATAGCAATGCGGACGATAGAAGAAGACGCAAGCCACGTAAGTCAAGGTCTTCAAAACCGCATCAAAGAAAAGATCAGCGTAATGAGACGGTCGATAGTGATAGCAGCACTACAGACAGTAGTCTAGATAGCCGTGCTGCTAACAGTAATGACACTAATAGTAGTGAAGACAAACAGTCTGATAGCCAAGACAAACGTCAGCATGACAATAGACGCAGTAGCGATCGTAACCGTAACAATCGTCAAGATAATGGACGCAATAATAACGAACGTAACGATAGCGAGCGTAATACTACTGAACGTAGTGCCACTGAACGTAATAATAGTAGTCGCAATGACACGGCTCAGCAAGACAGCACCTCAAGCGATGAGCAAACTCGTGCTAAACGTAAGCCGCACAGTCAGCGTAGCTCACGCGGCAAGCTTGAACGTGGCGAGACCTTAACCGCGGACGGCAATGCTAACACCAAGCAAAATAGCCAACCAAGCGCTCGCCGCAATCAAGACCCCAATGAAGTGGTATTACAAGTCAACGAAACCACAGCTAAGGCAAAATCACCAGAAGTGGTACATCTATCTTTAGATGATAGTAAGCCTGAGCAAGCGACACGCCAGTCTACTGATCAACCAAGCGCTGAACGTGACGTTACTAAAGAAGATACTTCTAAAAATAGTAAAAACGATAACGCTGCTCAGCAAAGTACTAGTAAACAAAGCACTGATGAACAAAGTACTGATGAACAAAGTACTGATGAACAAAGCGCTGATAAACAGACAGAGGATACGGATAGTAAATCTGTAAGCAGCACGCAAGCAGATACCACTAGGCCTAATGTTGATGAGGCTGGTGCTACTGAGACTCATACTACTGAAGTTAGTGCTAATCAGGCCAATACTAGTGAGGAACAGGCACAGTCTGATGCTCCTAAAGACGATAAAGTCAACGGCGATCAGAACAACGACCGCCAGACTAATGACCGTAAACCGTCTGTAGATGAGCAGCCAACATCTAAGCCTAGTACTGACAGCCAAAAGCCAGTAGCAGCTGAGGCTGAGTCAGATACCGTACAAACGGTTCTTGAAACTCAGCAAACGAGTAATGAGAATGTGGCTGCGGCTGCTAACGACAGCGCCTTGAACAATAGCGCTGATAGTAACTCTAGTAGTAATGTTGCGCTCGAGCTTACTCATGATGCGTTATTTGCTGAACACTATGTGACTGCCAATAAGTTTGGTCAAGCCAGTAATGACCCGCGCATTGTCCGTCGTCAGCAGGCTCAATCAACGGTGGCACCAGTCGTACCAGCAAGTGAGCAAGCAGTGACGAACGTACCGACTATACGTGGTACGGTTGGTGAGTTTATTCATACTATCCTACCAGAGGCTACAGCTCGCTTGGCAGATGACGGTGTGATTCGCAGCTTTATTGACGCCATTGCTATTCATACTCAGCAAACGCAAAATGCTGGAGTTGCCGGTACTACAGATAGTGAAGAGAATAGGGACGACGTTAATGCAAACCGCTTTGATGTCAGCACCTTCACTTTTAGTAACTACGGTTATCAGCCTCTAGCGGCGGATTATTTGGCACGCTTTGAGACCATGACTCAAGCGGTCAGCCAGTTTGCAGCGGCGCAAGGTAAAACCGCCGTTGAACCGCGTGCGATTAACAAACGTGCTAGCAATGATCCACGAGGTCAGCATTCTGACTATAATGAATCAGAACAAGAACAGGAGCAGGAGCAGGCAACATTAAGCGTCCCTAATGAGAATTCGCCTAGTGATAATGTACCTAGCGAGCAGGTTGAGCAGCACAGTCAAGACCATGTTCAGCCTCAAGATGCTACTGAAACGGTTAATGAAGTCGATGCCCATAATGTTGAAGCAACCGCGTTAGCCAGTGAAGTACAGGCCGATAGTATCAGTGCTGAGAGCGAGCACATGCTACAGGCCGATCAAGATCAAGAAGTGACGGTTGAACAGACTGGCGAGCAGATTGACGTTGAGCAAGATGATTTCTCTCAAGCTGCTGAATCTATGGTAGAGGACTCTGCAAAAGAGGACAGTCAAGCGAGCAAGTCAAAAACGACCATCGCCAGTTACAAGAACATGATCGAAAATGTGGCCGAGCAACTATCGCCACAAACTGGCATGTTTAATTTGACCACGCCTAAAGTACCTAAGGCGCGCAGTCGTAAGCCTAAGACTGATCATAAAAAACCCACGCAAGCTGAAAAGACAGAGCCGGGTAATTCAGATAGCGAAAGCTAATGGCCAAAAACTAAAAGCAGCCTACAAGCAAAAGCCCCAAAGTTGTCAGCAACTTTGGGGCTTTTTTTTATGCTTAATTGAACTTTTTTAACGGCCTAATGACTAATGGCCTGCTGGTTTAATGCGCAGAAGAAGCATCTTGGTCTTTATTTCGTACTTTACTGATTACAGTCACAATAGCGACTACTATTGCGCCGACAATTAGACCAACCAAGCCATTTAACAACATAGTGGTCGCACTCTCAAAAACCCCTGTTAGATGTGCTAAATCTTCTACGCCATGCTCTAAGAATCCAATACCATGTACCAAGATACCACCACCGACTAAGAACATCGCCAGCGTACCGGCAATCGATAAAAACTTCATTAGTTTTGGGGCAGCAGCCAGCATGAATTTACCAAGCTTACGCGTACCAGCACTAGCATTTGGCTTCTCGATCAAATGTAGTCCTGCATCATCAATTTTTACAATACCTGCAACTAGGCCATAAATACCGACGGTCACAACAATAGCAACAATCGATAGTACCACCGCTTTTTCTAAGATACCGGCCCCGACTGCTGTTATTGCGCCTAAAGAGATGACTAAGATTTCAGCTGATAAGATAAAATCGGTACGAATCGCCCCTTTTATTTTTTGCTTTTCAAAGGCGACCAAATCGACCGTTTCATCGGCGTTGGCTTGCCGGCGCGCCTTTTGCTCTTCATCATGCGGCAATAAGGTAGGCCAAAACTTATGAATGACCTTCTCTGCCCCTTCATAGGCCAAAAACAGCCCGCCGCACATTAACAATAACGTAACTAACGGTGGATAGACGGTACTTATTAATAAAGCAGCGGGTACTAAAATCAGTTTATTAATAAAAGAGCCTTTGGCGACTGCCCAAATGACAGGTAGCTCACGGCTTGGCTTGACACCAGTCACTTGCTCGGCGTTGAGTGCTAAGTCATCGCCTACCAAACCCGCTGTTTTTTTAGCCGCCACCTTAGTCATGACAGATACATCATCCATCAATAGGCTAATGTCATCAAGCAATAGTAATAAACTGGCACCTGCCATGGGGTCTCCTTAGCGAAAATTCGCTTAAATGAATAAATCTAAAATAATTTCTATAAAGGGTCGATAAAAAAGGGTCGACAGAATACTTTGTATAAAGTGTCATAGTAATAGTGTTATCAGCAGTAGATTACCTAGACCAAGGATGATATTAAATAGTACAAATGTATCTTACTCTTCATGGGTTAATGTTTATTTGCAGCTGATATATTTAAAATAGTTAGAGAACAGCCTTTGGCTGCTATTTACAAAAATATGTTAATATAGTGCCTATTGGCATTTGTCTTTTATTATCAATAAATTATAGAAATTCACCACTTTTATTACGCCATATATTCACACTTACTATGTCAAACATTATATCAAACGCTTTATAACGCACTTTTTTATAACGAACTCATGATTAGGCGCGCCTGCCTATAGGAAACGTCATATGCCCTTATCTCCATTTTTTAGCCTTAGAACGTCTACCGCTAAGCTTTCTAAGAATAAGCCTGCTAAAAACAAGTTTGCTCGCAATAAGCTGTCTCATGTCATGATGAGTGCATTGCTAGTGGTGGTTGCCGCTGGCTGTTCTAACAATGCCGCTGATGCTACCAATAATACCAGCATCGTTAATAGCGCCCAAGCCAAAACTAGCTCTAGTACTGCTACAAATACTGCCTCAGCGGGTAGCGATGCCGCGGTAGTTAAAGCACTGCAAGCCAATTTGAAAATATCGGGTATTGAAGAAAGTATCATTTCTGCTGTACCAACGGACATGGACGGTATTTATTGGGTGACTGCTGAAGGTTTACCGTCGTTTTTTACCGATAAGTCGGGCAAGCATATTATTCAAGGGCAAATCATTGCTGTTGGACAAGGTGAACCAGTCGATATCAGTGGCGCATTGGTCGCCAATACCGCACAAGAGGCCTTAAAAGCGGTCGATAAAAAAGACATGGTTATCTACCCTGCAAAAGGCGTGACCAAATCAGTGGTTTACGCCTTTACGGATGCCGATTGTGGCTATTGCCGTAAACTACATGCAGAGATGGATGATATCAATGCGCGCGGTATTGAAGTGCGCTATTTGGCATGGCCACGTAGCCAAGAGACCATTCCTAAGATGGAAGCCATCTGGTGTAGTGAAGATCGCAACGCGGCGATGGATCAAGCCAAAATAGGCGCTAACGTGCAAGCGCCTAGCTGTAGTAACCCCGTTCAAGAACAAATGGCCTTGGGTGCCAGCCTAGGTGTGCGCGGTACGCCTGCTATCTTTACTGAGTCCGGACAGCAAGTCGGTGGTTATCTGCCAGCAGCGCAATTGGCACAAGCCGTAGGCGCTGACTAACAGTAGCCGTAACGCGAACCAATTGTCTGCAGGCGGCATGGTTTACATTACCGACGTTGGCGACATTGAGTAGACGCAACAAGCGCATGTCGGTATGATACGATAAAGCGCTATGCAAGATCAGCAGCACATTTTTTATCTATTTTTTTATCCACCCATTTAATCTCTTGAGGATACTGTGAGTAAATCCATCAAACTAGCGATACTTGGCCTAGGTACCGTCGGTACTGGCGTGGTCAATCTAATAAACGATAACTTAGACGAACTCAAACGGCGCAGCGGACGCGATATTGTCATCACCGAAGTCGGCACGCGCCGTCAGCGCGACGATATCGATCCCAATATTATCCAAAACAGTGATCTAATGGCCACCGCTGCCAGCGATAACGCTGATATTGTCATCGAATTGATTGGTGGCACTACCCTCGCCAAAGAGCTCATCATGCATGCCATCAAACATGGCAAACATGTGGTCACGGCTAACAAAGCGTTACTGGCTGAACATGGTAATGAGATTTTTGCATTAGCCGAAGCAAACAACGTTCACGTCGCTTATGAAGCAGCCGTTGCTGGCGGCATTCCTATTATAAAAGTCATGCGTGAAGCGCTTGCTGCTAATAGAGTTGACTGGTTAGCAGGTATCATTAACGGTACTGGCAACTTCATTATGACTGAAATGCGTGATAAAGGTCGTCCGTTTGCAGATGTGCTCCTCGAGGCTCAGGAGCTTGGTTACGCAGAAGCGGACCCTACCTTTGATGTTGAAGGGATTGATGCAGCGCACAAGCTGGCGCTACTCGCTTCTATTGCTTTTGGTATTCCTTTACAGTTCGATAAAGTCTACTGCGAAGGTATCAGGAACATCACCTTGCAAGATGTTAGTTATGCTGAAGAGCTTGGCTACCGTATCAAGCACGTTGGCTTTGCGGTGCGTCGCGATGCTAATGAAGGTAATGATGAAAGCGCTGGTATTGAGCTACGCGTACACCCTACCTTGATTCCGCAAGATGCCTTGCTGGCGAACGTCAACGGTGTAAAAAACGCGGTATTGGTTAACTCGCACCCACTTGGACAAACACTCTATTATGGTGATGGCGCAGGTGCAGGCGCAACGGCTTCTGCGGTAATGGCTGATGTCATGGATTTGGTACGGGTTTTGAATACTAACGACCCTAATAATCCGGGCAATAATGGCCACCATGTGCCGCATCTGGCTTTTGTTCCTGAACAGCTCTCTGACACGCCGATACTACGCGCAGAACAGATGATAACGGGCTATTATTTGCGCGTTCATGCTTATGACAATCCTGGTGTATTAGCAGACATCACTCGTATTTTGAGTGATGCGGGCATCAATATTGATGCGATTTTACAAAAGCCTGCCCATAAATTGGGACAAGTACCCGTAATTATTCTAACGTTACCGGTAGTTGAAAGCCAAATGAACCTAGCGATTGAAAAAATTGAAAAGCTAGAGACTATTACCGATAAAGTGGTTCGTATTCGTTTGGATGAGCTGGCTTAACCACTTAGCTTAACCAGCGCGCTCAATTGATAACTGTCTTGTTAAATACTAAGTTGAGCGATTTGTAAGGTGGGCGACTTGATTTTTGATTAACCCGTGCGCATTATAATACTTAGTCTTCAATACTATTAGCCTTCAATACTATTAGCTTTCACTATTATTTAGTGTTACTACTTAGCCTTACGACTATTTAGTGCTCATTACTAGCTAGAGCGACAAGGTGTCAGCTTAAATTTATATCAATTTAGCTTAATAAGCGCTGAGCTTTTAATTTAAAACATGCAAACAAGGAAGAATAACGATGTCAAATGATGCGATTGTAATTATTAATGGTGCGCGTACGCCAATGGGTGGCTTTCAAGGCGCTCTAAAAGATGTTAGCGCCACAGACTTAGGCGCAGCTGCTATTAAAGCTGCGGTAGCACGCTCTGGTGTCAGCGCGGATAACGTTGATGAAGTGATTATGGGTTGTATTCTGACCGCTGGACTCGGTCAAGGTCCTGCACGCCAAGCCATGCGTAAAGCAGGTTTGCCAGATGCCACTGGCGCGGTTACTATCAATAAGCTATGCGGCTCAGGACTCAAAGCAGTCATGCAAGCACATGATGGTATCAAAGCCGGTAGCTTCAATGTCGCAGTTGCTGGTGGTATGGAATCTATGACCAATGCGCCCTATCTCATGCCAGGTGCACGCGAGGGTTATCGTATGGGTCATAAAGAAGTCAAAGACCATATGTTCCTAGACGGTCTAGAAGATGCCGAAACCGGCAAGTTGATGGGCCAGTTTGCTCAAGATTTAGCAAACGAGAGAGGTTATACTCGCGAACAAATGGATGACTTCGCTATTGAGTCGCTCAACCGTGCTCTAACCGCTATCAAAGACGGCCATTTCGAAAATGAGATTGAGCCAGTTACTTTTAGCACCCGTAAAGGCGAAAAAACAGTTGAGACTGATGAAGAGCCGGGTCTTGCTAATGCTGAACGTATTCCAACCTTACGTCCAGCCTTTGCCAAAGACGGTACTATCACAGCGGCCAATGCCAGCTCAATCTCAGATGGCGCTGCTGCCGTCGTTATGATGAAAGAATCCCAAGCAAAATCTGAAGGTTTAGAGTACCAAGCACGCATCATTGCGACCGCTTCAAACTCACGTCATCCAAGCGAATTTACTATCGCTCCAGTTGGTGCCATTGAAAAAGTCTTAGCCAATGCTGGCTGGTCAGTTGAAGATGTGGATCTGTGGGAGATTAATGAAGCCTTTGCGATGGTCACTATGATTGCCATGGACGAACTAAAAATTGATCACGCAAAAGTTAATATCGAAGGCGGCGCTTGTGCCCTTGGTCATCCAGTAGGTTGCTCAGGCGCACGTATTTTAGTAACCTTGATTAACTCGCTAAAACGTACTGGCGGCAAAAAAGGCATCGCAACCTTATGTATCGGTGGCGGTGAAGCCGTTGCAGTGGCTATTGAGCTGACTTAGTACTTTTACTTAATGTAAGGCTTAATACATAAGTCTTTCTTCATCAGAAGTAAACATAACCGCATTGTCAGCATACAATGCGGTTTTTTTGTGTCTGTAGATTAAAAATGTGTAAGAAACATTTATGAACGTAAGAAAGCGTTAACTTATACCCAGACGATGTTGGGCTACTTACAGTCCATTACACGCATTTACGTCAGATGCACACTTTGCTACCTCCCTTATATATCTCATTCAAAAATCAGGTGTTACGATAATTACAAGTTGATGCAGCAGCGGCTAATTATAGTTATTAAATATCCTAACAATTATATTTTTCCTAACTGTAATAGTAAGAAATATCAGAATACCAAACTACTGCTAAGTGTTGAACAAGCTTTCAACATCGAGCTTTTAAAACCAGGCAATCAACGACATGTTTACAATTAGCGTTAGTGTTTAGCGCTATTGTTTTGAGTTTCACTTTTAACCATTTACTCATACAAAAGGAAGACAACAATGAGCCAACTAATTCGTTTACAAGACATCCAAGCTACCCATCGTGACCTAATCGGTGACGACTATTATGACCCAACAGGTAAAACTGCTTACGGCGTCAACGAAGAAAAAATCGGTAAGATTGATGGTGCTTTGGTAGAAGACACTACTGGCCGTATCCGTTATTTAATCGTAGATGCAGGCGGTTGGTTCAGCTCAAAAGAAGTGCTAGTACCCGCAGGTTTGGCTCGTATCGTTGGTGATGACGTGTTCTTCGATAGCTTAACCGAAGCACAAGTAGATGCTATGGAAGTATACGACCATGACTATCAGTACAGCTATAAAGAGCAACACGAAAATGATCGCAAAGCATTTGTTGCTGATTCTGTACCTACTGAAGAACGTACGGAAATCGCAGACACTCACTATGATGCACCTAACAAGCTTGAGCTGTTAGAAGAACGTCTAACTGTTAATAAAGACCGTATCGTAGCCGGTTTAGTGAAAGTCGGTAAACATGTAGTAACAGAGGAGCGTAACGTAGATGTAGATTTAGAAGAAGAGCACGCTCATATCGAACGTACCAATGTAGACCGTCCAACAGATCGCCATATCGGTGACGTCGATGGTAATGAGACTATCGAAGTTGAGCTAGAAGCTGAACGTGCGCGTGTTGCTAAAGAGACCTATGTTAAGGAAGAGGTAAACGTTGGTAAGACTACTGAACGTCATACTGAAACTATCGTTGAAACTATCCAGCGCGAAGAGTTAGATATTGACCGTGACGGTAACGTTGTTGACAGTAAAGGCGAACGTGTAGACCGTGATGATATCACTGCCGATGATGTACGCCGCGCTCGTGGTATGTAATAAGCTAATCTGTCACTAACTTATGCAAATAGATAAGTATGAAGGTGATAGTAACAAGCTGCTGAGTCTCTCGGCTCAGTAAATTAAGGCCAGAGCCCGTCTCTGGTCTTTTTTTATGTCAGCATGGACATGAATGTGAAATATGCTATTAAACCTCTGATCTGTCCTGCTTTTTTAAGCACCCTTTTTTAAATAGCCTTTTTTAAATAGCCTTTTTTAGCTTCTTCACTCTTAATAATCTTCACTCTTAATAATAAGGAATAAAATCATGACTACTGATTATAATAACAATAATGCCGACCCTTCCCTGTCTCCTACTGATATTGCTAACACTAAAGCTGCCAAAATTTCTGACCTTAGTAGTGAGAATAAACTACCTGCACCTGAGGATGTGGCAGCTAGAGATACATCACTCGATAAACAAGGTAACGTCGGTAATATCGGCCGCCTAGAGCTATTAGAAGAACGCCCCGTTGTTAATAAAGAGCGCTTGGATGTTGGTAAAGTGACTGTTACTAAGCACTCCCGTACCAAGACGATTGAAGTACCTATTGAGCTGGTAGAAGAATATATCACCGTTCGAACTGACTATCATGATACTGAGAGTCAGGATTTATTATCGGGTAATTATGATGATAAGGACATATTGCGCCACGTTGAGCCCTCATTAGACAGTAAGGCAGTCGTTACGATTAATGGTAAACAAGTTGAGATTGGCGATGAGCCAGTTGAGATTATATTGTCGCGGCAAGTGGCTACCATTACCAAAGATACTTATGTGGTCCAAGAAGTCGAAGTCAACAAAACCACGCATACTCACACTGATAGTATTACAGTCGAGCTCAAACACGAAGAGCTTGATGTAACAGAAGAAGGTTTTTTAGACCATGAAGCCGGACGCACTGATGAAAAATAAATAGGTTTAAAACAACGGTATTAAAAATAGATGCAAAAAAAAGCAACGCGAACGTTGCTTTTTTTGTGACTGTTAATAAAAATTGGACGGTACTATATAAATCATAAAGTAAGAACTATAAAAAGCTGCCTTTATAAGATATGTAATTCGCCCTATTAGGTCTTGTTACACTCGTAAGTGTTGACGTTAGTTTCGTCGGCACCCGCCATACGCATCACGCCAGTTGCACGGTCTTCATGAGCAACACGCCACTGGGCAAAGCCTTCACCGCCATCAAGCGCGGTTGCTGCTTCGAACACTTCAGGATTACTGCCTTCATTGGTTTTGGTCAAAGTCAAAGTTCCTTGGCCAGTGGCCAAAACAACTTGGTTGGCTTCGTCTTTATAAGTCGCTTCAATCTTCAGCTCAGGTGCGCACAAATACGTTAACTGGGTCACGCCGGTATTTACCGTAGCAACGGTATCGTCTTGCACTTCATTCAACGAGGCATCTTCGGTAGTCACTGCTATATCATTAGGCTCAGCAGGTTCAGCTGACATAGGAACGGACTGTTCTGCACTAATGCTGTCCTCTAGACTTGGCTCCGGCTCTTGCTGCTGTTGGCAAGCGCTAAGACTAATGGCACTGGCCAGTAGACCGGTGACTAAGACAGAAGCTCGTAGTTGTTTTAATGGTCCTAGTTTCATATTCTTCTCCTATGTTAAGATGCTAAATACTATAGCGTGTCCACATATTTACGCCTATGTTGAATTTGTAAGCAAGGACTACAAAAAAAGTCCCTCTCTACAAATAGAAAGGGACTTTTTTATATCTTACGAAGGGCTAACCGTTAGATTTTGCCGTGGCACTGCTTATATTTAAGCGCAGAACCACAAGGACAAGGGGCGTTACGGCTAATATTCATACTGGCATAAGGATTGGGTTCAGCATCAGCCCCATTCAAGCCCGCTGCTGCCACGCCGCCAGCAACATTGACCCGCATTTGGCCATTAGCGCGTGCAGCCTGACTTTGAGCGCTTGAGTTTTGATTGCGCGGTTCTGGTTGCGATTCACCAGCTAGGTTGTCAACGTCATTGTGCTCAAATTGCATTTGCATCTGTGCAGCATCCGAGCGTTGCTGCGCTTCCAACGCTTCTAACTCTTCTTTGGTCGGAATATGGACACGTGATAAGTCTTGGACAGTCTCTGACTTAATCGCCCCGAGCATCATTTGGAACAGCTCAAACGACTCGCGCTTGTATTCTTGCTCAGGGTTCTTTTGAGCATAGCCGCGCAAGTGAATGCCTTTACGCAGTTGATCCATTTGCGTTAAGTGATCTTTCCAGTGCTTATCGAGACTTTGTAGCATAAAGTGACGTTCAAGCTGAGCAGCATTTTGCTCCCCCATTTGCTCACGTCGTCCATGATAATGTTCAAGCGCGGTCTCAATAACTTTAGCGCGCAGTCCTTCTTCATCTAGACGACGGTCTTCATCGAGCCAATCATTGATTGGCATCGCTACTTTAAATTCATTTTCGAGCTCATCTTCCAGTCCATCAACATTCCACTGATCATCGACAGAACCTGGCGGGATAAACTGACTAATCATGGCGTTATAGACTTCATGATGCATGACTTTAATGGCCTCTAGCAAATCCATATCATCTAGCAAATCATCACGCTGACCATAAATAACTTTACGTTGATCATTGGCCACGTCATCATATTTTAGCAGGTTTTTACGGGCATCAAAGTCGCGGCTCTCAACTTTACCTTGAGCGTTTTCGATCGATTTTGAGACCATTTTATGCTCAATGGCTTCATCTTCTGTGAGACCCATAGCGCGCATCATATTGACCACGCGGTCACCAGCGAAGATACGCATCAAGTCATCTTCTAGCGATAAGAAGAAGCGTGACATACCTGGATCGCCTTGACGTCCAGCACGACCCCGTAACTGGTTATCAATACGGCGGGATTCGTGACGCTCAGAACCCACAATATGTAGTCCACCCGCATCAACCACTTGGTCATGCTTCACTTTCCATTGGGCTCGTAAATGCTGCATTTCTTCCGGACCGACCGATTCCGGATCTTCAATAAATGACTGCCAGTTACCACCAAGGATAATATCTGTACCCCGGCCTGCCATGTTAGTTGCGATAGTAACCGATTTTGGGCTACCAGCCTGGGCGATGATTTCTGCTTCGCGTTCATGCTGCTTAGCATTTAGAACGTTATGCTTAACGCCTTCTTGATCCAGCAAATAAGACAACTCTTCGCTGGCTTCAATGGTTGCCGTACCGACCAGTACTGGCGCGCCTTTAGCCTGAATCTCTTTAATCTCGCGGATGATACCTTTATACTTACCTAGCTTGGTTAAGAATATCTGATCATCCATATCAACCCGAGCAATCGGCTCATGGGTCGGAATCACGATGACATCTAAATCATAAGTAGATTTAAATTCTGCTGCTTCAGTATCCGCCGTACCGGTCATGCCTGATAGCTTATTGTAAAGACGGAAGAAGTTCTGAAAAGTTGTGGTCGCTAGGGTTTGATTCTCTGCTTGAATCTCAGCGTTTTCTTTGGCTTCTACCGCTTGATGTAGCCCTTCTGACCAGCGGCGACCAGGCATAGTACGTCCGGTGTTTTCATCAACGATAACCACTTCACCTTCATCGACAATATAGTGAACGTTTTTGACAAACACATGATGGGCACGAATGGCCGCTTGTACGTGTGCCAATAATGGCAGACGACTGGGGCTATATAAACTTTCGTTCTCACCCAGCTCACCGACTTCGATTAAAAAGCGCTCGATTTTCTCATAACCTTTTTCACTAATCTCAATTTGGCGGTTTTTTTCATCGATCCAAAAGTCTTCTTCTTCGTTATTCTTATTGGCTTCTTCATCTTTTGAGCGAATCAGCACGGGAATAATAGTATTAATCAGCGCATACATCCGTGACGAATCTTCGGCTTGCCCTGAGATAATCAATGGCGTTCGTGCTTCATCAATAAGGATGGAGTCAATCTCATCAATAATACAAAAGTTTAGCGGGCGCTGCTTTTTCTCAGCTAAGCTAAAGACCATATTATCGCGCAGATAATCAAAGCCATATTCGTTGTTGGTACCGTAAGTAATATCAGCCTGATACGCGTCGACTTTTTCTTGCGGCGGCTGCTGCGAGTAAATAACCCCAACCGTCAGGCCTAAAAAGTTAAATAGCGGACGGTTCAAATCCGCATCACGGGCGGCCAAATAATCGTTGACGGTCACCAGATGAACGCCTTTACCGCTAATACCATTCAGATAAATAGCCAAGGTCGCCATTAAGGTTTTACCCTCACCGGTCTTCATTTCAGCGATTTTTCCTTCGTGCAAAGTGATACCACCGATTAGCTGCACGTCATAATGACGCATACCTGTGATACGTAGCGATGCCTCGCGGCAGACGGCAAACGCTTCAGGCAACAGCGCATCTAAGCTCTCGCCTTTTAGGAAACGCTCTTTAAACTCTACCGTTTTTTGTTGCAACTGCTCATCAGACAGGGCTTGTACGCCAGCCTCTTGTGCGTTGATCTTAGTGACCACCTTGCGCATGCGCTTGAGTTCTCGATCATTTTTGGTGCCAACTACACTGCCTACAATCTTTGATAACATAATTTTTTAACCTATGGAAATATTCGATAATCAGCACAAAGTCATTAAAGGCCAGCCTACCGCCTTTTTATCACTCGACTAAGTATCACCCAATTAAGTGTGTCGTCATTATATATGGTTATGACGCTGATGGATACAAGGGTAAAAGGCAGATATTTGCCGACGTCAAAACGTGATTAGACATGTTAAAATAGAGCTTATTCTGTCATTATTTTTATATAATTATCTTATCAATTTGATGACTATATAGACCAAATCTTTATCCAAGCCAAATTAATTTTAAGACCCCTATTAAGCCAAGTAAAATAAGAGACCTTGCATGACTGCTAAACCTTCTGTTCAGAATAACTCTTTATCCAATAATAGCTCGTCAATCAATGCGTCAGCCAATACCGAATCTGAAAAACTGACTATAGGCGATGCCATCTATTATTTGGCTGACCACACCCCGATGATGGTGCAATATCTGACTATGAAGGCCAACTATCCGCAGGCGTTACTGCTATATCGGATGGGCGACTTTTATGAGTTGTTTTTCGATGATGCTAAGCGTGCCGCGCAACTATTAGACATTACTCTTACTCGCCGTGGTACGGACAAAGCGGGTAATACCATTGCGATGGCAGGCGTACCGTTTCATGCGGCAGACAGCTATATGGCGCGACTGATTGCCGCTGGGCAAACGGTCGTGGTCTGTGAGCAAATTGATGAATCTGCTGATGGCAGTACTAATACGCCAGTCATGGGCGAGAAAAGTAAGAAAAATAGTAATGCTAATAATGATAACAAGGCTAAAGGAAGCAAAGCCAAACCTACCACTATCATGCGCCGCGAAGTCGTCAAAACTCTTACCGCAGGTACCATTACCGATGATGCACTCATCGCGCCCAATCATACACCCACTGTGGTTGCTATTGATATTTCAATTCCTAAAGCCAACAGCAATCAACCATTACAGGCTGCAATTAGTCAAATGGACTTAGCAGCAGGGACCTTGATCACCCAAACGCTAAGTACCGATATCAGTGCCGATAGCAATGTCAGTTCTGATAATATGGATGAGCTGCAAGCGCAAATGCTGACCATATTGGCACGCTTTGCGCCTAGTGAATGTATCGTCAGCGAAGCCCTTAATGACCACAGCGGTGAGGAATGGCTACTGTGGCTAAGAAGTCGTCTCGACTGTCCGATTATCGAAGTAGCAGCAACCGACTTTCACCGTGACCATGCGACCGCAACGCTATGCCAACAGTTTGGGGTGCAGCGCCTTGATGGCTTAGGTATTGCCGATGCACCACTGGCTCAATCTAGCTGTGCAGCGCTTATTCACTATGCGCGCCAAACTCAGCAACGCCAAGTACCGCAAGTAAATCAGCTTATTGTCGAAAATAGTGACGACTATCTGATCATTGATGCCAACAGTCAGCAGAACCTTGAGCTGTTCACGCCGGTCAGCGTTAACGGTACCTCGTTGATATCGGTGCTGAACCATTGTAAGACCCCGATGGGGCGGCGGCTATTAGTGCAGCAAATGAAGCGGCCATTACGTCAACATACGCGTATCAATCAACGCTTAGATGCGATAGCGAGTTTATTAGTAGCGGACAATACTACGGATCAGAAAAGGGCTGTCTTAGTAACAAATCTGCGCGAGACCCTACATACTATCGGTGATATTGAACGTATCAGCAGTCGTATCGGTCTGATGAGCGCTAAGCCGCGCGACTTACGCAAGCTTGCCGATGGAATTGCCAGTAGCGCACACCTCACTACCTTACTTACCGAATCCGGTATTCAGCCTGAACATGCTGGCTTATTACCAATGCTAATGCAGCAACTACCCGCGCAGTTACCGAGCGTACAAGCAGTGGCTGACTTGATTGAACGCGCTATTATTCTGGAACCACCCGCCCATATTCGTGATGGTGGTATGTTAGCAGCAGGTTATGACGATGATTTAGATCGCCTCACCCATTTGCATGACAATATCCAAGCAACGCTGGATGAGATGGTAGAGCGTACGCGGCAAGCACATCAATTGCCAAGTCTAAAAGTGGGCTTTAATAAAGTAAGTGGTTTTTATTTTGAGTTACCTAAGATGCAGGCCAAGAATGCGCCCAACCATTTTATCCGACGGCAAACGCTTAAGAGTAGCGAACGCTTTATCACTGATGAGTTAAAAGACGTCGAAACCGAATATCTGAGCGCGCAAACCTTAGCGCTGGCTCGTGAAAAGCAACTGTATCAAGAATTGCTCACTTATTTGAGCACTCACTTAGCTGAGCTACAACAACTGAGCGCCGCTATCGCGCAGATAGATGTCCTTAGCAATTGGGCCCAGCTCGCCATTACTTATCAATGGCAGCGTCCGGTCATGAGCAATAATTTAGAAAACAGTGACTTATCAAATGAAAATATAAATATAAATATCTTAAATAATGCAGACACCAATGAAGACCATAACGCCCAGCAAACTCAATTTGACTTTCAAAACCAATCGCAAAACCAATTGCAGAGTCCATTGCAAAGCCAGTCTCATAGCCAAACCAGCATCGATATTAGCGCAGGTCGCCACGTCGTCGTTGAAGCCGCTCTAAATCCAACAAATAATAGCAATCCTGAACACGCCAGCCAGTTTGTTGCCAATGACTGCCAAATCGGTAGCAGCAACCATCCTGAACGATTACTGATGATTACCGGCCCTAACATGGGTGGCAAGTCGACCTATATGCGCCAAACCGCGCTAATCGTGCTACTCGCTCATTGCGGTAGCTTTGTGCCAGCAGCACGTGCGCATATAGGTGATATTGACCGTATTTTTACTCGTATTGGCTCAGCGGATGATTTAGCCGGTGGCAAATCGACTTTTATGGTGGAGATGATTGAGACCGCCAATATTCTTAATCAGGCAACCGATAAATCATTGGTGCTGATGGATGAGGTTGGACGCGGCACTTCTACCACTGACGGATTAGCTATTGCCCATGCTTGTGTCAATCGGTTATTAGAAATCGGCTGCCTGACCTTATTTGCCACCCATTACTTTGAGCTGACGCAACTGACCCAGAATCTTGATAATAATCGTCAGGGTAAAAATGATGGCAACAACAATAACAATAACAATAACAATAACAACGATAACGGCATCCGTAACGTACACGTGGCAGCTAGTGATATCGATGGGCAACTATTACTACTCCATCAAATTCGCGAAGGCGCAGCAAGCTCTAGCTTTGGACTCCATGTGGCAAAAATGGCCGGTATCCCCACCCAAGTGCTTAATGATGCCAAACGCTATCTGATTGATCAGCTAGATAGTGATAAGGCAACGGATAAAGTAGCTATTAAGAATGACAAGACTGATGACAAAAATGACTTAGCTAAGTCAACAACGGATGAACGCCAGCACGCTTATACCAACGATGCACGCGAAACAACTATTAATGACAGCACCCAAGCAAATGAACGGGTTGATAATCTACAACAAAAACAAATGCTTAGCTTGTATGATAAACTTAACGAGATTGATCCTGACAGCTTATCGCCCAAGCAAGCCCATGATTTACTCTACAACCTTAAGCAACTCATTAATCGTTAAAGAGGTTTGTTAAATGGACGTAAAAGCGCTAAAATACGCCTTATTTTCAATCTATTTTATTTATTCATACGCCGAACCAATAACAGGTAGCCATCGCCATGACCTTTGTCGTTACAGATAACTGCATCCTTTGCAAACACACCGACTGTGTGGAAGTCTGCCCTGTGGACTGCTTTTATGAAGGGCCAAACTTCTTAGTCATCGATCCTGACGAGTGCATCGACTGCGCGCTATGCGAGCCCGAATGCCCTGCCAATGCGATATTTTCTGAAGATGAAGTGCCTAAGGGACAGGAGATATTCACTCAGCTGAATGAAGAGCTGGCGCAAAAGTGGCCAAACATCACTGAGATGAAAGAAAGCTTGCCGGATTCTGAAAAGTGGGATGGTGTTGAGGGTAAGATTCAGTATCTTGAGAAGTAGTTAAATAATTAAAACCACTTAAGAAATTAATCTAAGAGATAATAAAAAACCACCTAACGGCGATATGCTGATAGGTGGTTTTTTTATCTACATACTTAAAAATTCTATACAAAAGTTAAGACAGCACTTGGCAAGGGGCATCATTCGGACTATCATATTCAATACGAGCATTAGAAGGAGCTTTGGCAACAGCAAGTATTTTCTGTTGGGTTGTTAACGTCCAATCAGTAGCATCTGTGATGGACTGACAAGCGCTGATATTGGGTACTTTTGGCAAGGATCTGTCATTTTGATCGTTGAGTATATAAGTATTACTATAACCTTTAACTTCTGACAGATAGGCGCTACTCTCAGCATTTCCAATAGACCTTTTGCAAAAGTAGCGTCATGATTTAGAATGAATGTATCACTCACAATTTAACTAAGCTCCGTATTTTGGTTGAGCACAAAATAGGTTTGATTAAGCTCTTTGAAATCGTTGCCCAGCGCTATCGCAATCGTCGTCAGTGTTATGATTTGAGAATGAAGCTATTTGCAGGTGTGGTTAATTTCGAACTTAATCCATGACTTTTGCAAGAGGTCTAAGAGCAATGTCCTTCCCTCTTCTTTAATTATATTACTTTTGTCTACTATTAGCATCAGTATTAGTATACCATCCACGAGATAAAAGATTTCTGAAGGAATAAACATAATGAATATTCATGACCTTTCTGAATATCAGCTTTATAAATTAAAATCTCTGGATCCCAGCCTAAGTCAAGATTGGCGTGAAGTAATACAAAATATCCTTCCAGAGTTAGATAAAGAGAGTCAAGATAGTGTGCACAAAAACATACTAGAACCTCGAGGTATCTACTTTGATATTAACAAAGGATTAATATACAAACGTCCTACTACTTTAAAAAAAACTAGGGAAGATATTCAAACTCATAATAATGATCTAATTGCCATAGCATCAGACATGTCCAAAATCATTGATTCACGCTTTGAGTATTATGATGCTATACAACTTGCTGATGAAATTGAAGCAATATTTGGTTGCTTAGATAACTTAGACATGCGAAATATGCTATATGAGCGTAAAAATCGTAAAAGAATACAAATAGCTTTTTTATATGACTTAGCACAATGGATAGACACTGTTAAATTAAAAGTTGCCCCTGGATTCCGCAAGCTGGACTCTCACATGGTTAAATCATACCTAAAAGAGGTCTTTATCAAGCAGAAAATACAAGGTCAAGACTTCCGGAAGTGGGATTCATCAGACGTAAGTTTTCAAGAATTTACTTATCTACCCCCTTTTATCAGAAATGAGGGAGAAGATAGAAGATTTTTTGTTGTGGAAGGACAGAAATACTGGTTTTTAATTGGAGGTACAGATCAACTTGGCAAGAACCCCTATTCTTTTCGACGGTTTCTTCATGAAGATAGCAGTGGAATTAATGATGAAAAATATATCTATTTGACACATGTTGTTCTCAAAAAAGAGGATATGCATGATTCACAATATCTATCCCATGCTTCTCATGCTATGAGTCGGTTTTACACGCTTGATCGAGGGACACCCGATACACTTCTGAGTTTCATTAATGAAATCCAAAATATGCGTAAGAGATATTTAAAACCCTTACTAAAAGAACGTCTAGAACAAGTTGGTGGCTCTACAGAAGCTATTATAAAAGAACGAATGATAACTTACGAAAAGCAAGTTTCGGTATTAATACTTCAAAAAATACCCAGAATTCAAACCATACTTCATAACAAAGATGATCAAGACTATCTATCCTATCATTTGGATAAATTATTTAAGCAAATGATAGAGAGTGTTCAGGATTTTAGATTACAACCTTTAGTCATGTATTCTAACAGTAGTGAAATTTTGTTAATTAAATTAATGGCACTAAGAAAGTTACTGACAAAATCCCACGATTTTATTCTCTCTCAGAAGTCAAGCATAGAGGAGCGTTCAGAAGTTATGGGTATGCCGCTCTTCATGGTTAAAGAAAAATTAAATGAGACTAAAATATCTATAAGAGAACTTGAAGACCTAAAAAACAATCTCGATAATTACTTTACAATCAAAGAACAAGGAAGCTTTTGGAAAAAAATTGCATTGGGAAGAGAGCCTAATTACACGCTGGAGGAAATCGCTAAAGAGAAGTTACTCCTTAAAAAAGAAGTTTTTAGATCGATTGTGCGCATGGCTAAATCTCAAAACAAAGGTATGGTATACATAGAATTCGAATGTGATGAAATTATAAATAAAAACTATAGGCATTATGCATTAGCAGATGGACAACTAGGCATCAGCCGTCTACCAAGGGTATTACGACTATCTGAAGACAAAAGAGAATTTGATATCGAATCCATAAGACAGGTGGTAAACCATAATATTTTTGAAGCGAATCAACTATGGCATATAGAATATAAAAGCTGACCTCGATAACTATTTAAGTTCTCTCTTAAGCTGTTTTTTCGATGGGCTCCAGGTTTGGGAAAGTCCCAAACCTGACTGTTGGTACAATCTAAGATTTATCGTCAATCAACATATCTGCAGGCTCATGTATTGGACCTCTTGCAAAAGTAGCGTCATGATTTAGAACGAATGTATCACTCACAATCAGATGATCGTCATGCCTGACATAAATAAACTACTTGAGTAAAACGATGCAGCAAAGACTAAATCAGGTCGTCCAAGCGAGTTTAGATTGGAGGATCAGATATTGCTTACACTGACTTATTGGCGTGAATACCGAACGCTTTTTTAGCCCTTACAAATAAACTTGTGCTGATTGGTTACCTGAAAATACCAGCTACTTAGCAGACAGCGGATATCAAGGTATAGCCAAACTTCATAAGCAGACTTTCCCTCCCTTTAAAAAGCCCAAAGGTGGTGAGTTATTATACTATTGCAAACAAGTGAATCAGTATTTAGCTAAACTCTGTATTTTGGTTGAGCACAAAATAGGTTTGATTAAGTTGTTTAAAATCGTAGCCTAACGATATCGCAATCGTCGTCAGCGTTCTGATTTGAGAATGAAGCTATTTGCAGGTGTGATTGATTTCGAGCTTAAGCGATGACTTTTGCAAGAAGTCTATTTATCATAATTAGGACTTACGCAGAAACTAACAGATATTGCTAATCTAGAGAATAACGTAGTAGCATAAAGTCATGAAAAAGCCCAGAGTAACCCGACTAGATTATTGCCAATATCTAATGGTGAGTCAAATAAAC
>NZ_CAJHBI010000020.1 GCF_904846605.1 Psychrobacter sp. 72-O-c | reverse complement strand
AAAGACTAGGACTGTGGCAGTCGGGGCAATTAATCTCTATTTGTGTCTTCATAACCTCAAATATAGCATCTTTGCTTTGGCTGGCACCCCTCCTTTATTTACTCAGCATACTTTTTGATACACCACCAAATAATACAGTCACATCCTTACAGGATTGATATTGGCGTTACCCTAGCCATTTGTTAGTCTAGCAGTTTATAATAGCGACCAATAACAAATAATAGCGGATAAAGTTGGCTCACCGATTATTCCTATTTTTATGTTTTGTTCTACGTAACTTTTAACGTTCAATATGCTCCCAGTACTTTTACATACTTCTAAATATTTCTAGCTTAGGGTTACTTATGCTGCAAGATTCTCTATTAACATCACAGGTACTGTTAGCATCTTATTTATCGCCAAAGACCACGCGGTTACATTTTGCGCTTAGTGTTTTATTAAGTGTTGTTGTTTTCATGCCAGTAGCGCAAGCAGCCAGCTGTAAACTGCCTAAAAGTTATTATAAAAACGTTTCTTGTACTGCTAATAGTAGCTATTTTTTAGCCATCAAAGATTTTGGTGCACCAGTGGCCTTACTCAATAGTAGCGGCAAAAAAGTGGTTGATTTATCACGTTACCAACAGGCCGACACAGATCATTTATCGGGAGGTCTATTACCTGTATTGCGTAATAGCCATGTCGGTTATATCAATATGCAAGGTCGCGAGGTTATCCCAACCATTTACAACATGCTTAATGAAGCAGGTGGCAAAAGCTGGGCACGACCCGTATCTGAAGGGCGTATTGTGGTAAAGAAAGGCGGTAACTATGGGGTTATTAGCACGTCTAATGATATTGTCGTGCCATTCTCAGCAGCAATTAGTGATATTAATAACTATCGTAGCGGTACGGCGCTTGTTCGTAAAAACAAAGCCAGCAGTTGGGTGGATAAAAATGGTAAAGCGATTAGTAATCCCAATGCGAAAAGTGATAGTACTAGAAATAACGATGACTCCTTATCAGCATCAAAAAATGCTTCTTCATCGTCCTCACAAGCAATACCGTCTCCACAATCGAGACCATCAAAAACGCCTTCTTTTACGACCTTACAGCCACATCAGCAGGATGGTAAATGGGGATTTATTGATGATAAAGACGTTACGATGATTACCTACTCATTTGATGACGTACGGCCGTTTTCTGAAGGTTTGGCTGGTGTGCGCGTTGATAATAAGTGGGGCTTTGTTAATTTAGGCGGTGAGCTGACTATTCCCTTTCGCTTTGATGAGAGCAGTGTAGATACTGATGATATCTATAAAGGCGTGTCTGCTTTTATATTTAAAGATGGCAAGGCCTGGATTGGCAGCCTTCAGAATGGTGATAAAATGTGTATTGATAAAGGAGGACAGAGCATCGGTTGTGATTAAGATGTCTGTTATAAGTTTAGGTATTAGCGCAAAAAAATAGGATAAAACGTATGAACAACCTATACGTTTTATCCTATTTTTTTTAAGCTTGTAATAAATTAGAATTTTAGAGCCAACTAACCTAACAAATGATTGCGGATTAAATCGACTAGATAAGGCTGATAATAAGCTGGAATATCGTGGGCCATTCCTTCTATGAGATGAAACTTAGCCTTCGGAATAGCTTTAGCAACCACGCGCCCTTGTGAGGCAGGCAGTAGTCCGTCGACACTACCATGAATAACAATGGTTGGTGCTTTGATTTGCTTACTAAAGCGGCTGATAGAGCCTGACGCTAAGATAGCATTGAGTTGTTGTACGGTGCCCAACGGGTGAAAGTTACGCTGATAACGTAATTTAGCAATCTCACGAACCGTTCGTACGTTGACATGTCCTGGCGTACCTACAGTTTTCATGAACCAGACGCTATGGCGCACGATATCGCGCTCAGAGTGGCTCTCAGGACGATTGATTAGCGTATACAACTGCTTAGCTTTTGGTGGTCTTAAAAACGCGCGATTGTTTGTGGTAAACATCAGCGCCATACGCTGTACTAAGCTTGGATAACGCGCCGCAACGATTTGAGCGATCATACCGCCCATAGATGCGCCAAGCAAATGAGTACGACCAAGCTGCAACGCCTTAATCAAACGTACGGTATCCTCTGCCATATCAGTCAGATTATAAGCAACCTGTTGGCTTTTGTTGGACAGACCGGTTTGCATACGCAGCATCATTTTGAACTGACTTATACGCGGTAACCCTTCGATTTGTACTTTTGAGGACAGCCCAATATCACGATTGTCAAAACGAATCACAAAGAATCCAGCACTAATCAGACGCTTGATAAAATCGTCTGGCCAAAATATCATTTGTGAGCCCAATCCCATGACCATCAGTAATGATGGGTTATCTGGATTGCCACCCGCTTCAACGCATAAGTTAATACCGTCACCAATATCGATCATCGCCTGATAAAGATGATCGCTCAGGTCTGAGGCACGCCAGTTATGCTCACCGAATGTTTGCCATGCGGGAGTAGGGTAATTACCTATTTGTTCAGGCAAATCAATCTCTTTAAGCAAGTCAGCACTATCAGGATAATTTGAGTTCGTCATGAGCTCTCCTATTTAATATCATCTAGTTCTTATAGCTCCATCATCTCAAAGTCTAGCTTGCCAACACCGCACTCAGGACATGTCCAGTCATCAGGGACATCATCCCATTTTGTCCCAGGGGCGATGCCTTCTTCGGGGCAGCCAAGCGCTTCATCATAGATCCAGCCGCAGACGATACATTCATAACGTTTCATACATAATCCTTTTGATCGTTGCTAATTCTATGCCCCGTTAGCGGGCCACAAAAACGCACGTAGTGTAGCATATAACCTTACTCTGCAAGGTTAAGTTTACACTTGTATATTGAGGTTAGTGATTTTTTATCAAGTCACTGATCCTATTTCATTGTATTTAAGCATTCATATTTTTGCGCGCTTTCGTGTTTCTAGCCGCAATAATAAGGCAGGTTATGCTATGATAGCCGGCGTTAATTTTACGCTTTACCCGCTTTAATTTCACACTTTACCTGCTTTAATTTTAGACTTTATAAGTCATTTACTGCCGTTGTATTATTATTTCAGTCATTTAAGTTAAGGGTTATTATGAGCGCTACCACCGCTACTACACAAGCAAAGTCCGATACTAACTCGTCTAATATACTCAATACTGATCATGCGTTTTGGCAGGTTATCCGCACAGTACCAGACTTTCCCAAAGCGGGTATTGATTTTTATGACATTACCCCGTTACTGCGCAGTCATATTGATGAGGTCATAGATGAGATGCTGGCGGCATTGCCAGATGGGCTAATGGATGAAGTGGATTGTTTGGGTGCGGTTGAGGCGCGTGGATTTGTGTTTGCAAGCTTGATAGCGGGTCGATTGGGTAAAGGTATGATCTTGCTGCGGAAACCAGGTAAGTTGCCACCACCTGTTGCCAATAAAGCCTATGCTTTAGAGTATGGTAAAGATACGCTTGAGATGCAAAACAACCTACCACCTGAGCGTGTGCTATTGGTCGATGATATCTTAGCGACTGGCGGTACACTAACCACCGCTTATGAGTTGTGTGAATCAGCATCACATACGGTAGTGGGTGCACTGGTGTTGCTAGATTTGGTTGATTTACATGGTGAGTTTCCAGTGCCTGTTTATACAGTGTTAAAAGCTTAAAAAACTAATGATAAAGAATGTAAAAAAAGCGCGCTGATGTGAAGTCAGCGCGCTTTTTTGTGATATGTATAACTGTGATTTATTTAACTTGTTTATAATAACTACAAGTCTGTTCTATTATAGTCCGACCTACTGTTTTAGGGGAAGTAAGCTTGAAGTCTGTGGACGTTAATATGGGTTTTTCCGATTGCCAAGATTTTATAGCCTTATTATTAGGGCCATAATTCACATAGGCTCTTCTATAATAACTGGCATTCTTACAAGATATCAATAATTGCTGGTTGTCATAATAGGCACCATGTTCTTTCCTGTATTTATTAGCCGCCGGATAGGTTCCATTGATAAAAACAGAAATATATTTACCTTTATAATCATCTAGCACTTTAATATCAGAGCTTTCAATAGAGTCTAAATCTAAGCTAAAGCTCGATCCGGACTCACTTTCTGAGGCATCTAACCAGTCCACTGCACTTGCACTCATAGCCAAAGCACTGCCTGCTAATAACATTGATAGCCGTTTCATATTCCAGCCCTGCTTCTTGTTGTTTGAAGTCAATCATAATAGCTAACTTGCTGTTAGTAGGCAAATACTAGGCAAATTCCATTTATTTAACGCTATTGAAGTTAATACTTCATAGCCAATCTTAATTACGTATGGCTGCTAAGGTCTGAGCAAGCTCATCACGAGCGTTAATAAAGCCATCAATACCTTTGGGTAATAAGTCTTGGGTTACTTTATCCTGTTGATAGGCTTGGCTAAATTCTTCATGCGTTAAGCTTACGCGCTTCATGTCATCCATCTCCATTGACATGCTGGGAGACAGCTGGCGAGTAATCGTGGTATCCATTGCTGCTAGCTCATCAATGAGGTTCGGAGCGATAGTTAATAAATCACAACCTGCCAGAGCCAGTATCTGCTCTGCCGACCGAAAGCTTGCACCCATTACCTGCGTCTGATAGCCATGTTGTTTATAGTACTGATAAATCAGCTTGACCGATTGCACGCCCATATCATCAGAGGCAGGTACGTTTTGGCGGTTCTGTTGGCGTTTTTGCCAATCCAAAATCCGCCCGACAAACGGTGAAATCAAAGTAACACCTGCATCGGCACAAGCCACCGCTTGATGCTGACCAAACAATAGCGTTAGATTACAATGGATACCTTGGGTTTCAAGATAACGCGCGGCTTCAATCCCTTGCCAAGTGGCTGCCATTTTAATTAATACACGTTTTGGATCGACACCAGCCTTTTGATAGGCCGACATAAACTCTAAAGCTTTATCAATTGTTGCTTGAGTATCATAAGACAACCGCGCATCTACCTCAGTAGAGACCCGACCTTCGATTAATTCTAAAATATCGCAACCGATTTGGATAGTGAGTGCATCGATGACCGCATCTACGTCACCTTGATGATGATTCATAGTGTCTGCGAGCATGGCTTGGTTGTCAGGATGGATGAGCGCCTTGGTAATTAGGCTAGGGTTGGTAGTCGCATCAATAGGTTTTAGGCGCGCAATAGTGGCAAGATCACCAGTATCAGCGACAATAGTGGTCATGGTGCGAAGCTGTTGTAATGCACTCATCAGATATCCTTGTATAATCAATTAACGGGGTTGCTTACTTATTATGGTTGCTGGCTTATTAAACTTATCAAAGGTACTGCCAGTAAATAGCACTAAACTGTAACATAGTTTTGAGTATGGGTTTGCCGATAGTTTTATGGCACGTAGCGGTCATACCCAATAACTGTGCTAAGATTTATGCCGTTTTGTGCATTTACGCCCATTTACGAATGGGCACTGTGCGTAGTTTTTGTTATAGTAGAGGCGGCTACCTCACATACCACTAAGCGAGCTAATAAAAACAAAGAATAATGAGCTGATAGTGGGTCATGACTTGGGATAAGTGAATTCTTAAATATACTAATAATGTGCTAAATCGATTGGCATTTAATTGCATCAGAGTAATAAATAACAGATCTAAAAAAAGGATAGACAGTAATGAGTGAGCAGTCATCAGAGCAAAAAATGGACAATATAAATCAAACCACCCCCGACGTCAGCGACACCTCAACCGACCAAGCGTTTTTAAATCGCATTCGCCAAAATATTGATAAAGTAGACTGCGAAATTCAGAACTTGATCAATAACCGTGCCAAGTTGGCTCAGCAAGTAGCGATTGTGAAGAAGGATCATGCCGCCAATAGCGATGCTTCTCCTGATGCCGCCGAGCGTAACCCTATTTTTTATCGTCCGGAACGTGAAGCGCAAGTGCTAAAATCAGTGATGGCTCGCAATACTGGGCCTATCGCTGATGAAAAAATGGCGCGCCTATTTCGTGAAATTATGTCAGTATGCTTAGATCTAGAAGCGCCGCAGCGTATTGCCTTCTTGGGCCCTGTAGGTACCTTTACCCATGCCGCTGCGCTAAAGCATTTCGGTAAAGCGGCTGATACTATGCCGTTAACCACTATTACTGATGTGTTCCGTGAAGTAGAGGCGGGGACGGCTATGTATGGTGTGGTACCAGTCGAAAACTCATCTGAAGGCGTGGTCAATCATACTCTCGATGGATTTTTATCCTCAACATTGAAAATCATCGGCGAAGTTGAGCTGCCCATTCATCAAAATTTCTTAGTCGCTGAGCATACTAAGCTTGATGGTCTCAGCCGAATTTACTCACACCAACAGTCACTTGCCCAATGCCGTCATTGGTTGGATGTGAACTACCCTAATATCGAACGCGTTGCCGTATCGAGCAACGGTGAAGCTGCACGTCGTCTCAAAAACGAATGGCATTCAGCCGCTATTGCTGGAGACGTGGCAGCTGCAGAATATAATTTGCATAAGCTCTATTCAAATATTGAAGACAACCCTAGCAACACCACTCGCTTCTTAATTATTGGCCACGAGTCAATTGCGCCATCAGGGCAAGATAAGACCTCCATCGTAGTCTCGGCTTCTGACAAAGCAGGCGCGCTTATTGAAATCTTAAAGCCATTGTCTGCTCATGGCGTCTCTATGACCAGTATTGAAACTCGTCCTGAGCGTCCGAACAAGTGGGCGTATGTGTTCTTTATCGATATGGACGGTCATATCCAAGATCCAAACGTCAGCGCTGCTATTGCCGATATCCGGCCTTTGGTTAAAGATGTCCGTATATTAGGATCTTATCCAAAAGCGGTACTATAGGGTAGTGCTATGAGTTTGGGTTTATGAATTAACCTGACGCCATAAAGAATTCTGATAACCAATCTTAATAACGATGAATACCAATAATAGAGGGTTAATCACATCTAAGGATAAATCATGCAGTCTACTAAATCATCTCAAACCGGCTCTAAAACCAAAGACCAAGCGCAACCAGTTCCTGCTTATGACAGCATCTTAGAGCTGGCACCGTATCAGACAGGCAAGCCAGTTGAAGAGCTAACCCGCGAGTACGGTGTCTCTGATGTAGTCAAGCTGGCGAGTAATGAGAATCCGATGGGCTGCTCACCGCGAGTAACCTTAGCGATTACTGAACAGTTAGGGCAGCTGGCACGCTATCCTGATGGTAATGGTTATTATCTTAAGCAAGCGCTATCTGATTTTAATAATGTGAAGTTAGAGTGCATTACTCTTGGTAATGGCTCCAACGATTTGCTCGATATCTTAGCACGCACTTTTGTGAGTGCTGATGATGCGGTGGTTTATAGCCAATATGCGTTTATAGTCTATTCAATGGTGGCGAAGATGCAAGGTGCGACAGGTATTGAAGTACCTGCACAAAGATTCGGTCATAATCTTGCAGCGATGCGCCAGGCAGTTGAAGATAATGCCAATACTAAGATGGTATTCATTGCTAATCCCAATAACCCAACCGGAACGCAGCTTGAGCGTGAAGCCTTGCGTAAGTTCGTTGGTAGTCTGCCAAGCTCAGTATTAGTGGTGTTAGATGAGGCTTATATTGAATATAGCCCTGAGAGTAATAATAGGGCGTTATTGGATGAATTTGACAATGTCATCATCGTACGTACGTTCTCCAAAGCGTATGGGCTGGCAGGTCTTCGAATTGGTTATGCGCTCAGCTCCGCGCCAGTAGCCAAATTACTTAACCGTATTCGTCAGCCGTTTAATGTTAGCCGAATTGGCCTTGCAGCGGCAGCGGCAGCACTTGCTGATCAAGATTTTATTGAGCAAGTTCGCCTCAATAACCAAGAACAAATGTACTGGCTAGAGAATCAGTTTGACGCGCTGGGATTGGGTTTTATCAGCTCGCATGCCAATTTTATTATGGTAGAAATTGATAATGCCATTGATGTTTATCAGGCGCTACTTGAGCAAGGCGTTATCGTGCGTCCACTCGCTGGATATGGCTTACCCAATTGGTTGCGGATTACTGTTGGGGTAGCTGAAGACAATATGCGCCTAATTGATACGTTGCGCTCTATACTAACGGATGACTAAGCCGCAATCTATACTATGCAATTCATTGTAGAGTAAGCAGTAAAGCTTGTTCAGTTAAATGATAATTAAAAGTCTATGCTCAGAATATTATGCAAAAAGTAAATCAAGCTTCAATCAGTCAAACGCGAGTCAATCAAATCTCACGAAGTAAACCGCTATTTAAGCAGGTTTGTATTATTGGTTTGGGATTAATCGGTGCAAGCTTAGCGCAAGCTATCAAAGACAATGGCTTAAGTACGCGATTGGTAGCCGTGGACAGGCACGAGCCAAGCTTAGCAGAAGCTAGGCAACAAGGCTTACTTGATGCGGGTAGTTCTGTACTCAGTGATGTCGTATTCGGTAGTGATTTAATCGTCATTGCCGTTCCTGTGCAGGCTGTACAAGCGGTACTTACTGATATTAAAGCCGTTATGGAGAGTGGTCAGCTTGTCGCTGATTGCATCATTACCGATGTCTGTAGCACTAAGGTCAATATCATTGAAGCGGCCAAAAACGTATTCACAGCGCTGCCTGTCGGGCTAGTGCCTGCGCATCCGATTGCTGGTGCAGAAAATTCAGGCTATCATGCTCGCCGCAGCGATTTGTTTGTCGATCACAGCGTCATTATTTGTGAGCTGCCAACCACCAGTTATGTGGCTATTGCCAGGTTACGGCAGTTATGGGAAGCGGTAGGTGCAACAGTGATGGCGATGGAGGCGGGTCATCATGATTCGATATTGGCACATACCAGTCATTTGCCACATCTGTTAGCGTTTAACCTCGTTGAGCAATTGGCCAGTCACGATGATAATTTAGATATGTTTCGTTATGCCGCTGGCGGGTTTCGAGATTTTACCCGTATCGCTGCCAGTGACCCAAAAATGTGGCATGATATATTTTTTGCCAATCAAAGCGCAATTGTTAGCGCCCTTGATGAGTATGGCGTCTATTTACAGAACATGCGCCAGCTTATCATTGATAAAGACTCGACCGCCCTGATGGGACTTTTGGGCCGCGCGCAAGCCGCACGGCGACATTTTGGCCATATGTTAGCCAGCACCCCTTATACGGATACCTCTGCCATGTCAGCTTCTTATATTATTTCGCCTAGCAATACTGTTTCTGGCACCATTGCTATTCCTGGTGATAAGTCTATCTCCCATCGCAGTATCATGCTCGGTAGCCTTGCTGAAGGGATTACGCATGTGACTGGATTTTTGGAAGGTGAGGATGCCTTAGCAACTCTACAAGCCTTTCGTGATATGGGTGTGACTATTGAAGGGCCTGATAACGGTAAATTGATTATTCATGGCGTCGGTATGAATGGTCTAAAACCCAGTAAAACACCCTTATATATGGGCAACTCTGGCACTAGCATGCGTCTGCTGTCCGGTATCTTAGCCGCGCAAGCGTTCGATAGCGTATTGACGGGTGATACCAGTTTGAATAAGCGTCCGATGGAACGTGTTGCTGCGCCACTTCGCGCCATGGGCGCAGTTATCCAAAGCACCGGTCATAGCGGCACAGCTCCGCTAAGCATTACAGGCCGCGCTAAAGTTGGCAAGCCATTGCAAGGTATTGATTATGATATGCCAGTGGCATCCGCTCAGGTCAAGTCTTGCTTACTATTAGCAGGCTTATGGGCAGAGGGCACAACCACGGTCACCCAGCCTGAGATTAGCCGCGATCATACCGAGCGTATGCTGTCGGCCTTTGGTTATGAAGTGACGGTTGATGGTAATCGCATCAGCGTTGAGGGCGGTGGTAAATTAACGGGTGGTGATATTGCCGTACCTGCTGATATCTCATCCGCTGCGTTCTTTATGGTGGCCGCTGCTATTAGCCAAGATAGTGAGCTGACTTTAACGCAAGTGGGTATTAATCCTACCCGTACGGGCATTATTGATATCTTAAAATTGATGCAAGCAGACATCGCCTTAAGAAATAAAACCTATGTCGGTGGTGAGCCCGTTGCCGATATCACCATTCGTAGCTCTAATTTAGTCGGTATAGAAATACCGGAATCACTGGTACCATTAGCGATTGATGAGTTTCCCGTACTATTTATTGCTGCTAGCTGTGCGCAAGGTCGTACGGTATTAACGGGTGCCAAAGAGCTACGTGTCAAAGAATCCGATCGTATTGCCGTAATGGCAGAAGGGTTACAAACCCTTGGTATTGATTGTACCGTTACCGATGATGGACTGATTATTGAAGGCCAAGGTAATAATAGTCAAAACGGTAAGGTAAATAACAGCCAACCCGTCTTTGGTGGCGGTCATATCGTATCGCATCACGACCACCGTATTGCCATGAGCTTTGCGGTTGCCAGTTTACGCGCTTCCGAGCAGATTATGATCGAAGGGGTTGAAACGGTAAATACCAGTTTCCCAGGCTTTGCTGAGCTGGCAAACCAAGTTGGTATGGCAATTAAGGTCGACAGCGGTACTGATAAGACTTCTTAAAAATCCTAGTGGTTAGTAACGACTGACTATTTACAACAAATAATGGGCAGTTATAGTGATAAACTGCCCTTCTAAAACTATTTTTATCGTCAGCAATGCGCTAGTGCTAATATCGGCACTAGCGCATTGCTTTTTACTTTCTGTTCTATATGTAGTGAACCCAGCGTCCTTGCCGCTGACTGCTTATCATTTATGACTAGTAGGCGAGGGCCCGCTTTGCTCTAAAAAGTTGTATTTTCTCATGACTACCCAAAATGTCGTCAAAAAATCAGTAACCCCTATCAAAACTACCAGACGCGGCATTATCACTGCGCTTATTGCTTTTTCTATCTGGGGTACTTTTCCATTATATTTCAAACAATTAGCGGCCTATGATGCTACCGAAATTATTGGTCATCGAATCATATGGACGTTCTTGTGTTTGTTAGTCGTGCTGATAGTCACCAAGCGCTGGCAATGGATTGAAACGCTCAAGCAAAATCCAAGATGGATAGCGTTGAGCTTTATGTCAGGCTTGATTATCGCTACCAACTGGCTAGTTTACGTCTGGGCGGTCAATCATGATCAGATACTAGAGGCCAGTTTGGGTTACTTTATCGGGCCACTGGTGGGTGTGGCGCTATCGATGATATTATTCAAAGAGCGTTTGCGCACACTACAATGGGTGGCTATTGGGTTTGCGCTCTTGTCTGTGGTTATTCAAGTGGTAATGCTGGGCAGTTTGCCGTGGATATCGTTGATATTAGCGTTTAGCTTTAGTACTTATGGCACGATTCAGCGCCAAACGCCATTGACTGCCGTTGACGCGCTGTTTGTTGAAACCACGATGTTGGTACCTATTTGTCTATGGTGGTTTTGGCAGTCTGATGTGGTTAGTAGTCAGCTGAGCTTTTGGTTTACCCCAAATATTTGGCTGTTAATGATAGCAGGGCCTATTACTTTGATACCGTTACTGCTATTTAATAAATCTACCAAGCTGGTCGCTTTTAGTATTCTGAGTTTTATGAACTACCTGACTCCGACCTTTATTTTCTTCTTAGCGGTATTTTATTATAACGAGCCTTTTGATTTGCACCGCTTGGCCGTGTTTGGCTTGATTTGGTTTGGTCTGTTATTATTCAGCATTGACTTGTGGCGTCATCGCCCAAGTAAGCAACTTAAAGCGGCTCAGCTGCGTGATTAGCTTGTTATTAAGTGCTAATGATTAAGTGCATAAAATTAAATTAAAACTTCCAATTAAGAAATGCAGTTAACAAGGATGAGAAAATGTTACAGACTGAGTCTGATGTGGTATTTGTAAAAGGTTTAAAAGTCGAGGCGGTCATTGGGGTTTATGATTGGGAACGAGCTATTACTCAGCCACTATTGATTGATATCGCGCTTGAGACCGATATCAGTCAGGCGGCGGAGTCAGATGACGTTAATCATGCGCTAAGTTATAAAGAAGTCTGTGATGATGTCAGTATGTGGTGCCAAGAGCTTAAAGCCCAATTACTTGAGCATTTAGCCGAGAAAATTGCTAGTAAATTACTAGCGACTTATCGTTGTCATAAAGTCACTTTGAGCGTTGCTAAGCCTACCGCCATTAAACCAGCAGAGGCAGTTGGGGTACAAATTACTCGTTATGCCAAAGTAGATGAAACCAAAAGTACTGAAAAAGAGCCTGCAGATAGTAAATCTGATGATTCATAAGACGATGCATAAAGGACACTGATTTTGGATGTCTCAAAACTAGAAAAATGCGAGCCCAAACGGTTGCAAGACCAAACTGTAACAGCAGTAATATTAGCTCTGGGCAGCAACTACAAGGCTGAGTATTATCTGCCGCATATCCGTCAACAGCTTACTGCGCTTGGTGCGGTTCAGCTGTCTACTAGTTTTCAAAACCCTGACTTTACCGCCACTTTAGAGCAGCCAAAACTTGACTATACCAATCAAGGTGTATATCTATTACTAGACTCACCAATGACCTTACAGCAGTTACAGCAGATGTTTAAAAGGCTTGAAGGTGATTGCGATAGGCGTCGTCAAGCGGATCTGACAACCATACGGCAAGTCACGATGGATATTGATATTTTGCTAATAAAGTTAATCGATATTGAGGAGTGGACAGTTATGGCAGATCGTTATCCGTTTAAAGCGCATGAGAGTGCAGGAATTGTGGAATTGGCGGCGGGAAGGGGTTTTAGTTTTTAAATTTTCTCACTATAATTTAGCTATAAAAAACAGGCTGCGCTTTTAGCCCAGCCCTTGAATTACAAACCTACTTCTGCCCAGCGTCTGCCTCTTTCATATCACTTTTACCGATCACATCCAAATCCTCTAAGCACAGTTTGTCATACTCTTTTTTGCAAAAGTCAGGGTCCATCTTACACATGGCTGCTTGCAATTGATCAAGACGATTCTCTGATTGCTGAATATGCTCGAGCATTTTGGCAAAAGCCTCAGCAACGGGATCGTTAGAAGAGGGGTCAATGCCATAAGCCTGAAATGCTGTTTTACGTGCTGAGCTGTGATTGCTATTTTGGTTGTCTAAAGGTTTGCTATTGGCGTCTGTAATGATTGCTTTCGCAGCTTTTTCTTGCTGTTTGGCATCGCTAACTTTGGTCGCGATTGGATTGCCTTTTTCGTCATGATAATCTGAAATCATGCGTGCTGCACCGCCGACCATAGTTGCACCTGCTGGAACGGGCTTGACCACTACCGCATTTGAGCCAATCTTAGCATTTTTACCAACAGTAAATGGTCCCAAGACTTTTGCGCCCGCACCGACAGTTACGCCATCTTCTAATGTGGGGTGACGCTTACCGTTATTCTGTGAGACGCCGCCGAGAGTGACGCCATGATATAAGGTAACGTCATTGCCAATCTCAGCGGTCTCACCGATAACTACGCCAACGCCATGATCAATAAAGAAGCGTCTACCAATTTTGGCGGCAGGATGAATTTCGATGCCAGTAATGATACGTGAGCCATAAGAGATAGCACGCGCCGCAAATTTCTGTTCATGCTGCCATAGACAATGCGCGCCACGATGTAAAATAAGCGCATGAATCCCAGGGTAGGTGAGTAGCACTTCAATACTGTTACGCGCAGCTGGATCACGGGTAAAGACCGCATCGATATCTTCTTTTAAGTCTTTTTTGATGCTGGCAAGCGTTTTGAACAAGGCGGTTGGCAATGACATAAAGCATCCTATCTATTAGTCAGTAAAATGTCGTTAATAAGAGAAGGATAATGCTATCCCTAATTTTGAGCATAAGCTTTGATTGTAAGTTTTTTATAATATTGTAATTTATTCTATAGTAAGGCTTTGTGTATAAACATAGGAAGAGGCACTTTTAATGATAAATCTTTAAGTGTTTCTCTAATCACGTCTCTTAAAGTTATAACAGCTTTACGCCGTAAAATATAGCATGGCTCTATAAAATACAAACAAACTAACAAATTAGTGCCAGTTTATCGTCCACGTCTATGTTTCCCTATAACTATGAAAGGGGGGGGGTTAGTCTTTCAAGAGTTTGGCAAGCAAGGCGCTTAACAGCTGATATTCTTTTTGGTCGAGCTGGACCCGCGAACCGAGCCGAGACAGACGCGCAGGCAGCGATTTCAAATGATCGGCATCCGCAATACCGCGCTGAACCATTAATTCGGTGGTGCGCCCCGTTAGCTGCTGTAATTGCTGCTGGGTAATAGCAGGTTCATCCCATTGCTGACGGGTATGCAAATTTAATGTTGGTTGCGCTGTTGTATTTAGATTATTGATGTCTTTGCTATCGTGATGACTATCATTATTAGCTGCTATATTGATGGCTTTATCAACAGTATTAACGTGTGTCTGAGCGTAAGCAAAAATAAAGCTGGCAATAACTTGCACTGCTGAGGCGACATTAAGCACTGGATAATCAGGATTGGCATCGATTTGAATATGGTAATCGGCACAAGCCAATTCTTCATTGGTCAAACCGCGATCCTCTCGACCAAATAAAATAGCAATGTTAGGCTGGTTGCTGTCACGGTTTGCTTGTGAATCAGTAGCGTTTTTTTGATCGATAGCTGATTGTTTATCAATGTTTATTTGTCCATCAATAAAATCCAGCATGATTTTTGCGGCTTGGGTGGGTGTTACTACTGGACGCGGCAAATGACGGCTACGACTGCTGGCCGCAAACACTAACTGACAGTCCGCAATCGCAGACTCTAGCGTGGGTGTCATTATAGCGGCTGATAACACTTCGTTGCCGCCAGCCGCATGCGACACACTGGTATCATCAATAGGATTTTTTGGATTAACGACCGTCAGACGTGACAAGCCCATAGTATGCATGGCGCGTGCTGCTGAGCCAATGTTAGCGGGCAAAGTGGTATTCACCATGACTACTTGTAGGCAAGACAAATAATCGTTAACGGTGCGAGTTGGTAAAGTAGGGAGTGCTGATGATGCAAAAGTGCTCATTATTGGCTCAATCGTAAGTTAATTTCTTGTTCGACATGTTGCAATGCTACCGATAGCTTTTCAATAAGTGCGGCTTGCTTGCTGATAGTATGTTCGCGGCAGGCGTCTTGTAATTTTCCACTAAGCGCTACCAATTGCGTCGCACCTAGGTTGGCACTCGCACCTTTTAAAGTATGAGCGGCTTCAAAGCCATTGGCATTATCATTGGCAACTTGAGTAGCACGCAGTAGTTTAATTCGCTGCTGACTGTCAGCGATATAATTCTGTACTAAGTCTGCGAAATCTTCTTCTAGCAAGTCGCGCATGTCTTCAAACTGTTCATGATTGATAACTTCATCATCAGCACTGCTACTATTATTGGTGTTATTCCTACTATCGTTACTATGATGAGTGTTGGCCATGATTAAATATCCAATAAAGTAAAAGGTGTTGTTTTAATCAGTCAGTTATAATGGAGAATGCTAGTTGCAATAGAAATGTTAATTATAATGAAAGTGTAGGTTTTCTTCATCAATCATGTTTTTTAGCTGCTGTAAGTTGTCATCATTGGGGTAAACGCGCCAATGCTCAGACAGTCCTACATTAGCAATGCCATAATCTTCATACACACTCAGTCCAAGCGGCATACAGTTGTCATTAATAGAGGTGTCTGTGTTACTAAGGGCATTATTAGCATAGTCTTGCTCTATATCTTGTCCGATGTTTTGATTGTTGGTCAATAAATCATTGCCTGCTTCATCATATAAGCTACCACCCATAGCAGGGTCATAAGTGCCAGCATTGCTTTGCTCGTCCTGATCATTATCATAAGACAAACGCGGTGCTGGTATTAGGTCAGCTTGTGCTGATTTTAGTAGTGGTTGCAAGCGTGTTAATAGATTGATATCGCTACCATGAACTTTAATGCTAATCTTTTTTAACCAACGCAGACGTGCATCGACCATAGTTAATACATTATCAAGGCGGGCAAAAAGACGACCATCACGTTCACGTATGCTACCCTTTATGACCACTACTTCATCGACTTTTAGCTGGTCTTTAACACGGTTAAAGCGTTCAGCATAGCAGCTGACCTCTAATCGCGAAGTGCCATCATCTAAGGTTATCACGTTGCGATTGCCAAAGTTGGCCATATCGATAATTAAGCCGGCAAAATAGCAACTGCCGTTATAGCCAGTGTCAGTAAGCTTATCAAGCCGTGCACCTGAGGTATAGCGGTTTAGCTCTTCACGATACTCGTCAATAGGATGTCCGGTTAAGTATAATCCTAAAGTATTTTTTTCGGCTTTTAGGCGGTGCTTATCACCCCAAATCAGCTCTGCAGTCATGACTAATGGCGGCGCAGCTACCACACCATCCATTTCACCAAACAAATCCATCATACCGATTTCTTTATTTTGACGGTCTTGCTCAGCAGCTTGTACGGCACTTGGCAGCTGACTCATCAGCGCGCCACGAATCTCGTAAGCTTCATCGGCTGGCAAGTCAGGACGCAAGGTTGCAGCAAAGTCATCAAAACAGCCGGCGCTGACTAACGCCTCTAGGGTGCGCTTATTGACCTTTTTAATATCGACACGGCGACAAAAGTCATATAAATCTTTAAAATGTCCATCATGGCGGCGTGCCGTCACAATCGATTCAACCGCACCTTCACCAACCCCTTTAATCGCGCCCAATCCATAGATAATATTGGTCGGGGTATCAGCGACAAAATGCCACTCACTACGGTTAACAGAAGGATTCACTACGGTTAAGCCAAAGTTTTCACGGCAGTCATTAATAAAGAATACTACGTTGTCCGTGTTGTTCATATCAGAGGTTAGTACCGCTGCCATAAACTCAGCAGGGTAGTATTGTTTGAGGTAAGCCGTCTGATAGGCCAGAACCCCGTAAGCAGCAGAATGCGATCTGTTAAAACCGTAGCCGGCAAACTTTTCCATCAGATCAAACACGCCGCCCGATGTGACTTCATCGATACCTTGCTCAGTCGCACCGGTGATGAAAATATCACGCTGTTTGGCCATCTCTTCAGGTTTTTTCTTACCCATAGCGCGGCGTAACATATCCGCACCGCCTAAGCTATATCCAGCCATGACCTGTGATATTTTCATGACCTGTTCTTGGTAGACGATAACGCCGTTGGTATTTTCTAAAATAGGTTCAAGATTAGGATGGTCATAAATAACTTCTTCGCGGCCATGTTTCCGGTCGATATACATCTCTACCATGCCGGCATCAAGTGGGCCTGGACGATAAAGCGCACACATGGCAATAACGTCTTCGATATTGGTTGGTTGCAACTTGGCTAAGTATTTTTTCATGCCCATACTTTCGAGCTGAAAGACGGCAGTAGTCTTAGCATCCTGCAATAGCTTATACGCTTTACTGTCATCTAATGGTAAATCCTCTAACACCAACTCGGCTACACCTTCTTTAGCTCGGCGTAGATTGATGTTTTTGACTGCCGCACTAATCACGGTTAGGTTACGCAGACCTAAAAAGTCAAACTTCACCAGACCAACCGCTTCAACGTCATCTTTATCGAACTGGCTCACGCGGTGACCGTCGTCATCACAATAAATGGCGCTAAAGTCAGTGATCTTATGCGGTGCAATCAGTACCCCACCGGCATGTTTACCCACGTTTCGACAAACACCTTCAAGTTTGATAGCCATTTCCCAAATTTCGGTGGCATCGTCATAATCCATATTGTCAGGATTGGAGATCAGGTCTTTGAGCTGTGGCTCTTGTTCTAGTGCCTGACTGAGCGTTATCCCTGGAGTCTTAGGTATAAGTTTAGACATTTTGCTGGCAAGAAAGTACGATTTACTTTGTGCACGCGCGACGTCACGTACTACGGCTTTTGCGGCCATAGTACCAAAGGTAATGATTTGCGAGACCGCTTCTCGGCCATAGGTTTGGGCGACATAATCGATAACTTTATCGCGACCTTCAATACAAAAGTCAATATCAAAGTCGGGCATCGATACCCGCTCAGGGTTCAAAAACCGCTCAAATAATAAATCGTAATGAATAGGGTCAAGGTCGGTAATATTTAACGCATAGGCGACCAGCGAGCCAGCACCGGAACCACGGCCAGGACCAACCGGGACGCCATTGGCTTTTGCCCAACGGATAAAGTCCATGACGATTAAGAAATAGCCGGGGAAGCCCATTGATAGAATGATATTAAGCTCATACTCTAAACGGTCGTCATATTTCTGCCGGATATCGGCCCAGTTATCACTACGCTTATCTGTTGGAAAGAGTTTCTCTAAACGTTGCTCAAGACCGCGCTGCGATTCTGCTCGAAAGAATGATTCTGTGGTTTCACCTTCAGGAACCGGAAACTCTGGCAGCACATTGATACCTAGGGTCAAGGTAACATTACAACGTGTGGCCAGTCGTGAAGTGTTATCAATCACTTGTGGAATATCAGCAAATAACTGCTGCATCTGCTCTTGGGTCTTTAGATACTGCTCATCTGAATAGGTTTGCGGACGATTAGGATCGGCCAATACATAAGAGCCAGCGATGCAGACACGGGCTTCATGGGCATCGAAGTCATCTTGCTCTAAAAAACGCACATCATTATGCGCAATGATAGGAATATTGTGTTTGGCACCGGCATGAATAGCGGTTTTGGTAAAGGCGTCTTCACCAGCGCGATTGGTACGTTTGATGGCAAAGTATAAGCGGTTATCAAACTGTGCTTGCCACTCGAGAAGCAGTTCATCGGCTCTCTCTGGCATGGAGCTAACCAAAGCTTGACCGACATCTGACTTTTCGGTAAACAGTACAATCACACCAGCCGCATGCTCAAGAATGTGGCTGCGCTTAACGATAGGTACGCCGTGATTGGCAAAGTCTGCACGCCCTTCAGTAAACCCAAGCGACACAATACGGGTGATATTCTGATAACCCTCATTGTTCATCGCCAATAATACTAAGCGCGAGTCCTCATCGTCCATGATGATTTCACTACCAATGATGGGTTTGATGCCAGCCCCTAGGCAAGCGCGATAAAACTTCACCGTGGCATAAAGGTTGGATAAATCAGTTAATGCCAGCGCACGCTGCTTGTCCGCCGCTGCTGCTTTAACTAGCGGCTTGATACGCACGATAGAATCGGTAATCGAGTATTCGCTGTGAATGCCAAGGTGTACAAATGCCATAGAGGACTCTTACTAATGCAATCAAAAATGAGGATATGCTAATTGGACGTTAAGATAAAGCCCAAAGTATATATAGATTATATTTTATAACATCTTAATTATCAGTGGTTTATATAAAAATAAGACGTTAGTAGCCTTGTTTTATCTTCTTAATCTTAACCGATAATAATAGCATTAATTGGTGATAACAGCCACTTATTCAATGGTGTTAGTCTGAGGGAGGTGGCATAAAGATTGATTTTTAATGAGATTGAATAGGTTTAATTCATATAGCTATTCTTCAAGTAGACGCTCTTTGAATAATCTGCTTTAACGCATAGCAAAAATATAAATAACCATCCAAACCATACTAATGGCGCGGCTGACTGTCGAGTAGCCTTGTCTAAGCGTAAACCATGCAAAAATAATGGGTACCAAAAAGATGCCTATACCTAGCAGGATGCTGACCTGTCTTTGCGCGGTATCAGTCTCAATATCGTGTATTGGCGGCGGAGGCGGGCGAGTAGAAGTACTATTATTTTGCACAAGTGGTTGTTGCGGTTGACGCTTAGAGTCACCGTGCGATTGATAAGAAGAATGTGACATACCACTACCGGGGATCCCAACGGTTCCACGCGTGCCTTTTTTACCCAAGTTTACAGTGGCGCCGCGTTTACCAACTGAGAGGCTGGAGACCCCTTTTTTAGTCAGATTGATACGCACACCAGGTGCGATTTTAATGCTTTTTCTAAATCGAAGACCCATAGTTATTGTTCACTTATTCGAAGGTGTTAGCACAACATAATATTTAATGAATTGTATTATGGCCACTACGGCTTCACTAGGTTTGTTTGAAACTATAGCAAACTAAGTCAGTCTGAGTATAAGGTTTAAGATGAATTTATAAGCTGCAACACTACTGCGGATCTAGCAACTCAATCCAGTGCTTCACCGGTACTGATGATTTGGTGCTTAAGTGCAGCTGGCAACCAATGTTAGCGGTCACTATCTGTTCTGGATTATCTATCGTTAAGTCCGCTAACTTATTGGTCAGTAATTGCTGGCTCATCTCTGGTTGAAGTATCGAGTAGGTTCCCGCAGAACCGCAGCATAAGTGTCCGTCTTTGGTACGGGTTAGCTCAATACCGGCTTGCTGTAAAATTTGTTCAACTTGACCACCCAATTGCTGAGCATGTTGCAACGAGCAAGGGCAGTGTACGGCTGTTTTGCGACCTATCCCTTGCAACTCTAGCTGACTTAAATCTTCTTTAAATAATACTTCACCAAGATCCTTGGCCAACTCACCAACCCGTTGTGCTTTAGCCGCATAAGCAGGGTCTTGGCGCAGTTTTTCACCATAATCTTTGACCATAGTGCCGCAGCCAGAGGCACTAATGACAATGGCTTCTACCCCTGCTTCAATATGGGGCCACCAAGCATCGATATTACGGCGCATAAATGCCAGCCCTTCCTCATGGGCAGAAAGATGATAACTCACTGCCCCGCAGCATCCAGCTTCAGGCGCTGTAAACAAGCTAATGCCTAATTTGTCGAGCACACGTGCCGCCACAATATTAGTGTTGGGGGTAGCTGAAGGTTGAGCACATCCTCCTAGTACTAACATCTGGCGAGTATGTTGTTGTGTTGGCAAAGAGCGCTTAACCTGTCTATCTGGCACCTTAGTCTTCAAACTGCTAGGCAACAGGGGTCGCCCTAACTGTCCTAACCGTAATAAAGCCCCAAAGCGACGTGAGTAGGGCAAAACCTTACGTATCAACCAGCGCAATAGCTTTTGCTGAAAAGGTCGTTCTAGCTGATCTTCCATGATGCCACGGCCTATTTCGGCCAAGCGGCCATATTTTACGCCAGAAGGGCAAGTGGTCTCACAACTACGACAGGTCAAACAACGGTCTAAGTGAGTCTGCGATTTTTCACTAATATCACCAGTCTCTAACAGCTGCTTAATCATATAAATACGTCCGCGTGGACCATCTCGTTCATCGCCTAGCTCTTGATAAGTGGGACAAGTCGCATTACAAAATCCACAGTGTACGCAGCTACGCAAAATAGAATCGGCTTCCTCAATTTCTGGGTGATCCAGATACTTCACATTAATTTGGGTACGCATGATGTCCTCTTATTATTACTTTTAGCTGTTCCATTCAGATATTAAATATAGCTACTATATTCAGATATTACATCCAGCTATAGAGACGACCGGGATTAAAGATTCCAGCGGGATCGAAGGCGTGCTTAAGCCGCTGGTGAAGTTGACGCAGCGCCTCGGGCTGTGTGTGAAGAACGTCTTGCAGTCGATCGCCACCACGATAAAGGCTTACTTGGCCACCCGCGCTCTCAGCCAGCGCTTCTAATTCATCCGCTGCAAAATCACCGCGTAGCCAGCGTTGGCTACCACCCCAGTCAAGCAGCCAACCTGCCTCTGGCAAAAAGTGCTGGGCATTACTATTAACTGAAAACCGCCATAAGGGAGCATCTTGGCCAGAAAAGTAGTCCAAATCCTGCTCGCGTAACTGTGCCCACAGATCATTTCCATCCTCTAGCACTGTGCCTGGCCACTGACTAACGGTACTGTCTACCGCACTACGAGCGCCTTCCAAACGCAAGTAGAGATGATTGTTAAACCAACAAGCCGCAGTTAGGGGTTTGGATTGTCCCGCCAAACGGTTCATCTCTACAATGGCTTGAGCCGCATTCATTTCTTGTTTGAGGGTCATGGTGGTGGCAGGCTTGGGCATTACTTTTAGACTGACTTCGCTGATAACCCCTAAGGTCCCCATCGCGCCAGCCTGCATGCGTGAGACATCATATCCCGCCACATTTTTCATTACCTGCCCACCAAAGCGTAGTTCTTCTGCGCGCCCGTTAATTAAGCGAATACCTAGTACATGGTCTCTTACCGAGCCATTCCACGGTCGCCCTGGTCCAGATAAATGACAAGCTAAAGTGCCACCTAAGGTAGCTCGTCCATCAAATAACGGCGGCTCAAACGCTAATCTTTGATTGTGCTTGGTCAAAGCAGCATTGATCTCGACCAACGGTGTACCTGCTCGAGCGGTAAGCACCAGTTCAATCGGCTCGTAACTGACAATACCGCTGTGCCCTGTAATACTAAGGGGCTCACCCTCCGATTGGCGACCCATGAAATGCTTACTACCACCACCCATTATTTTCAACTTAGTACCGTCAGCGCTGGCCTGTTTAACCCGCTCGATTAGCTCATGACTGATGTCTTTATCACTCATGCTGGTTCTCCCTGCTGCCTTGACTCACTTTTACCCATATCGCCTTTGCCTATATCTAGTGCACGATATTCCTGACAATTTTTCAACACAGGAATTCCTTTACCCGGATTGAGAGTGCCAGCAGGATCAAAGGCGTGTTTAATAGCGTGAAACTGGCGTAACTCCTGCTCGTTAAACTGTACCCTCATTTGCCGAATTTTTTCTATGCCTACGCCATGTTCACCGGTGATACAGCCGCCCACTTCCACGCATAACTCTAATATGCGACCGCCAAACTCTTCGGTTTTTTCAAAATCACCAGGCACATTGGCATCAAATAAGATTAATGGGTGTAAATTGCCATCGCCCGCATGAAACACGTTGGCCACTCGTAAACCGTAGTGCTCTGAGAGTTGTTGCATCTCAGTCAGTACATGAGCAAGTTGGCTACGAGGAATGGTGCCATCCATGCAATAGTAATCCGCTGATATCCGACCTACGGCCGGAAACGCTGACTTACGGCCTTTCCATAATAAAGCGCGTTCCGCCTCGCTCTGAGATACCCGAGTTGAGGTAGCACCCAGCTGAATAAAAAGTTGCTCGACTTCCGCGATCTGTTCTTGAACCTCAGCTTCGCTACCATCTAGTTCACATAGTAGCAACGCCTTAGCATCGGTAGGATAACCAGCATGAACAAAGGCCTCGGCAGCTATAATCGCTAGGCTGTCCATCATCTCGAGGCCAGCCGGAATAATCCCTTTAGCAATCACATCACCTACCGCGTCGCCTGCTGTCTGTACATTATCGAAAGCTGCCATAATCACCTGTGCCTTTTCAGGGCTAGGTAATAGTTTAACCGTCACTTCAGTAACTATGCCAAGCAACCCCTCAGAACCGGTAATCAAGGCCATTAGATCGAAGCCGTTACTGTCTAGACCCTCACTACCTATGCTAATCAGATCTCCTTCAACAGTGACCATTTCTACTTTCAACAAGTTATGTACCGTTAATCCATATTTAAGACAATGCACGCCGCCAGAATTTTCCGCGACATTACCGCCTATCGTACAGGCAATTTGTGAGGAGGGGTCTGGACCATAATATAAACCATAGATGCTCGCCGCTTCACTAATGGCTAAGTTACGTACACCTGGTTGCAAGCGCGCGCTACGCGCTAGGGGATCAATTTCAAGAATATGTTTAAAACGAGACAACACCAGTAATACGCCATCCGGGTTGGGCATGGCACCTGCACAAAGACCCGTGCCAGCACCACGCGCCACCACCGGAATTTGATAGCGATAGCAGAGTCGCATTACTTCCTGTACCTGCTCGACCGTATCTGGTAACACCACTATCAATGGCATATCACAATATACAGATAAGCCGTCACACTCGTAGGGCCTTTGAGTTTCCTCATCACTGATCACATACTCAGGCTCAATAAATGCCCGAAACATATGCGCTAATGCGGCTTTATCTGGTCTTTCGCTCTGGTTCATACTGCTGCTCTCCTTAGCTAACTGGATGGTCGCTCATCCAGTTTCGTAAAACCTATCTATTATCAAAAGCTCAATAATAAACCAAACTAACAGCCCACCATTTTAGTATCCTACCACCGCCGCATCCACGATACGAGGATCTGAAGATCCATATATGCCCGTTGGGGTAATCATAATAGACTGTGTTGAACCCATAGACGTTTGCGGGCTGACGGTATGACCCATCGACTCTAGCTTTTTAATAGTATCGACATTCAGCGCTTTTTCGATACGAATCTCATCAGGTAACCATTGATCATGAATACGCGGCGCATGAGTGGCTTCTGCGATATTCATATCATGGTCAATGACGTTAGAGATAACTTGGGTGACGGTAGTGATAATACGGCTACCACCCGGACTGCCAGTTACGATATAAGGCTTACTGTCTTTAAATACTAAGGTCGGACTCATAGAAGACAAAGGACGTTTGTCTCCTTCGACGGCATTGGCTTCACCGCCAAGTAGGCCATAACCGTTAGGGACACCAGGCTTGGCTGAAAAGTCATCCATTTCATTATTTAATAAAATACCCGTACCCTCAGCGACCAATCCGGTGCCATAAGAGAAGTTCAAGGTATAAGTATTCGCCACTGCATTGCCATCTTTATCAACAATAGAGAAGTGGGTGGTTTGATCGCTCTCATAAGGTAGTGGGTTATTGGCTTTAACCGTTGCGGCAGGCGTGGCTTTATTGGGATCAATTAGGGAACGCAGTTTATCCGCATAAGGGCGAGCAGTTAAGCCACTGACAGGCACGTCAACGAAGTCGGCATCACCTAAATACTCTGCCCGATCGGCATAAGCCAGCTGCATTGCTTCAGCCATCAAGTGAATGGTTTGGGCGCTATTTTGTCCATATTTATTCAGTGGATAGCCTTCTAAAATATTTAAGATTTGGACGATATGAATACCGCCAGAGGAGGGCGGCGGCATAGAGACAATCTCATAGCCACGATAATTGCCTTTCACTGGCGCGCGGGCAATGGCTTGATAATTGGCTAAATCTTGCATGCTCATTTTGCCACCAGCTTCATTGACTGCCTTGACCAGCTTACGCGCGGTTTCACCTTTATAAAATCCATCTGCTCCTTGCGCAGCAATCAGCTTCAGTGAGTAGGCAAGCTCAGGCTGCTTTAAACGCTCACCAGGTTGATAGGCGCTACCATCCGGTTTAAAGAAGATCTTTTTAGTACTTGGCCACTTTTGCATGCGCTCACTCAATGCTTCTAATGATTCAGTCAGGCCGGCGGTAACTTCAATACCATCCTCGGCCAATGCAATCGCGGGTGCCATTACTTGACCGCGGCTCATAGTTCCATGATCTTCTAACGCTTTTAGCATGCCGGCTACGGTTCCTGGAACACCGATGGCTAAGCCGTGATAGCGAGACAAATCACTGACGGCATTGCCATCAGCATCGAGATACATATCACGTGAAGCACTGCTAGGTGCTTTTTCACGGTAATCGAGTGCCACCGTTTTGCCTTTCTTGGCATCATAAATCATCATAAAACCGCCACCGCCAATATTACCAGCGCGTGGTAGGGTCACTGCTAATGCGAAGCCAACAGCGACCGAGGCATCGACGGCATTACCGCCTTGTTTAAGAATCTTTAATCCAATATCAGAGGCGATGGCTTCTTGGGTTGCTACCATACCGTTCTTGGCCCATAGCGGATGATGAATAGCGTCATCAGAGTAGATAGCTTGATCGGCTTTAGCTGTGGTAGTAACTATGGTTGTGTTGGGTGCTTTCTTCAGACTATCGGGCGCGGCAACCGTAATACGTTGGGTCTCCGACAATACTGTTGGTGCGTCAGTCATAATAGCTAGGTTTATGGCACTAGTATTTATTGAAGTGTTGTTTATAGTATTGGCTGTTGGCTCAAGGGCATGAGCGGATACAGATACTAGGAAGGTGCTACTGATAAGTAAGATAGCGGTTTTGATTTTTGCTTTGTTCTGAGAATTATGGTGACGAGTATCTTGCTGAAGTTTCGAGATTGAGCTTTGCATCGTAAAATCCTTTTTACGTGGGAGAATAGGGTTGATTTATTTGGCGGCTGGCACTGGTTAAATATACAAATAGCTTACATCAAAAATTAGATAGATACTCAAATTAGATAAATAATTAAAAGGCTAATAGCTGTATTAAAATAAAATTTCGTTGTTAGCCTCAATATTAACAATTGTCTATTAGCTTTGATAAAGAAATTTTTATGTCACTGCTTACCTCTAATAAATGCTTATCAATATCAGTACCTAACGTTTGACAGTGTCAGTCAATGTAAGCCTAAGCAAAAGTAAATCCAGAGCGTTTACAGCTACGATTATATTGTGCCAACTATGAGCTCGTCTGTGCAGATTCCGCTTGCACTTGACTTTGATAAGAGTCGCGTCACCCTTTGGTTAGTATGTGGGATTACAACCGTTAACATCACTTATAAATATTTAGTATTGGTCAGATGTTCGCTCTATATATTCGTTTTTATGAATATATTCCGATAAACGGTAGCATATAGCTGACGAACAGCATATGTATTCTCTCTATATCCGTTAAAATGAATATAGAGAGTAACAATAGACTTACAAGATAAAACGTTATATTTCTTAAACTTTAATAGTAGTTACATTCCAGCAAAGAGATTCCATTGATATAAACAGATAATTCGCTTTATTTTGTCGTTTTCACTCTCTGCAATATAGGTTTTTATTTTTAAATTTAATAATTCTATCTGGGAGTACATATTATGAATCGCAATTATAAAGTTATCTGGAATGCTTCTTTAAACTGCTTTATGGCAGTTGCAGAGTATGCCAAAGCACGTGGTAAGTCATCAAATAGTGCCGTTCGCTCTGGCGCCGGTAGCTCTAGCAATGCTATAACAGGAGGCGCGCGTATTTTACGTGTAAGTGCTATATGCGCAGGGCTGGCTGTGGCTGGTCTTAGTATGCAGGCGACAGCAGCTAACGAATACGAGGGTGACATTGGTGGTAACGTTTATACTGGTTTATACGGTGATCTAAACGTTAAAGGTGGCGTGAGTACTCTTACCAATCTAACGGATAACAATATTGGTGTGGTCGGAACGGATACTGGCTTCACCAACACTCTAACCATTAAGCTGGCTAAAGACCTAACGGGTCTTAACAGTGCAATTTTTGGTAGTACTTTAATTGATACCTCAGGTATTAAAATAACAGCTATCAATACAGCTAATAACGTAACACTTACCGGTTCTGGTTTGAATAATGGCAATCAAACAATCAGTAATGTTAAAGATGGTGTGGCTAATAATGATGCCGTTAATGTTAGCCAGCTCGCAGCAAATAAGACCAAGTACTACAGTGTTAACTCGACTGCTATGGATAACGCTAATAACGATGGCGCTAGTGGCCTAAACGCCATGGCTATGGGCGGAAATGCCAAAGCATCAGGTGAGCAAGCCATAGCAATTGGTAGCGGAGAAAGTGGTCAAGACACTACAGCAAGTGGTGATCAATCTATCGCCATTGGTGCTAACGTTGTATCAGCTGGCGGATCGTCTATTGCTATTGGCGGTGATGATTTAAATGCCGCATCTTTAGCTTCTGGCGTTAACGACGCGTTTCAGTCTTATACTGGCAGCAATCTTATAGAGGATTCTGCTAACCCATACGATGGACACACTGAATCAGGTGGCGCAGCGTCCATAGCGATTGGTGCAAAAGCACGGTCTGCAGGCAATTTATCTACTACTGTTGGTATACGTTCTAGCTCATCTGGTACGGCTTCTTCTGCGTTTGGTATAGGTTCCTCAGCTTCTGGAATAGGTTCAGTTGCTCTTGGTGCTGGAGCCCGAGCTGAAACTAACGAAGGCGTTGCTTTAGGCTCGATGTCAGTCGCTAACCGAGCTGGTGGTGGACCGAATGCTGTTGGATACGCTTCAGCAGGAGCAACGATAGCTGATAAAGCTGCGATTGCTATTACTGAGAGCATGACATTAGGTGCAGTATCGGTTGGTACGGGAGATGAGAAAGGAAACCGTCAAATTATCAATGTCGCAGCCGGTAGTGAAAACAGTGATGCGGTGAACGTCGCTCAGTTGAAGCAAGTTGTTACGCTAGCGGAACAAGAAACCTCTGTTGAGGCAGGTCGTAATATTACGGTAACCTCAGACATTAATAGCACTGGTGGAAAAAGCTACACCGTAAAAACTGATGATAATGTTACATTTGGAACAGTCAATATTGGCGACGCAACCAGTAAAACTACTTTAACTCATATAACTAATGGTGTAGATAAGGGTCTAGATGTAGGTGGTTCTTACGTTACTAACGTTGCTCGAGGGAGTGTAGACCAATTCAGTACCGATGCTATCAATGGGAGCCAGTTGCATGAAACCAACCAAAACGTTGCTAAAGGCATCAAGTTCAACCTAAATGGTGGCGAAAGAACTTATGCACTAGGAGAGACCATTGGTGTGACCACTGGTACAAATATTGTCGCTACGCCGACGGCAACCGGTGCTAATTTTGATTTAGCGCCGAACCTAACAGGCCTAAATAGTGCAACCTTCGGTAGTGTGGTTATATCACAAGTCGGTCTAAACAATGGTGACAATCAAATTACCGGCGTCGCTAGTGGCGGTGTCCGTACAGTTGCAGGCAATGCTAATAACGCTGCAAACATTGGTGACTTGAATACGGCAGTTACTGATGTAACCACTTTAGGCTTTGCTATCCAAGCTGCAGATGGTAATAAAGTACAAAAGAACCTTGGTCAAGCCGTTGAAATCGTTGGTTCTAACAACAACATCGACACCCAAGTAAAAAATAACAAAATAGAAGTTGAGCTGAATAACAACCTTGATCTAGGCAAAAGTGGTAGCGTCAAAATGGGTACAAGTGGCTTCTTAGGTCTGAGTCCTGTTACGACAGTTGACAGACTGGGCCTCACAACAGGCAACATACTAGGCAACACTAAGGTTAACGGTGCGGGCGTATTTGTGAATGGTCCATTGGGCATTCCTAGTACTCTTTTAACCACAGACGGTCTCACCATTCTTAATGGTCCAAGCGTGACTAGAACGGGTGGTGTCAATGCTGGTAATAAGAAAGTTACTAACGTTGATGACGGCGTAGCAGACAAGGATGCCGTCAACGTCAGCCAGTTAAATGGCATCGCAGCAACTGCCAATAAAGGGTGGGATATTAGTGCTCAAGGTGATAGTGCAACCACAAGCAACGTAGGACCTGGTGACACTGTTGACTTCAATAGCAAAAATGGCAACCTAACCGTCTCCAAAGAAGCAACCAGCAATGATGTCTCGTTTGAGCTGAATAACAACCTTGATCTAGGCAAAAGTGGTAGCGTCAAAATGGGTACAAGTGGCTTCTTAGGTCTGAGTCCTATTACGACAGTTGACAGACTGGGCCTCACAACAGGCAACATACTAGGCAACACTAAGGTTAACGGTGCGGGCGTATTTGTGAATGGTCCATTGGGCATTCCTAGTACTCTTTTAACCACAGACGGTCTCACCATTCTTAATGGTCCAAGCGTGACTAGAACGGGTGGTGTCAATGCTGGTAATAAGAAAGTTACTAACGTTGATGACGGCGTAGCAGACAAGGATGCCGTCAACGTGAGTCAGTTAAATGGCATCGCAGCAACTGCTAATAAAGGGTGGGACATCAGTGCTCAAGGTGATAGTGCAACCACAAGCAACGTAGGTCCTGGTGACACTGTTGACTTCAATAGCAAAAATGGCAACCTTACCGTCTCTAAAGAAGCAACCAGCAATGATGTCTCGTTTGAGCTGAATAACAACCTTGATCTAGGCAAAAGTGGTAGCGTCAAAATGGGTACAAGTGGCTTCTTAGGTCTGAGTCCTGTTACGACAGTTGACAGACTGGGCCTCACAACAGGCAACATACTAGGCAACACTAAGGTTAACGGCGCCGGCGTATTTGTGAATGGTCCATTAGGCATTCCTAGTACTCTTTTAACCACAGACGGTCTCACCATTCTTAATGGTCCAAGCGTAACTAGAACGAGTGGTGTCAATGCTGGTAATAAGAAAGTTACTAACGTTGATGATGGCGTAGCAGACAAGGATGCCGTCAACGTGAGTCAGTTAAACACGGCTAGCGATGACCTAATAGACTTAGGACTTAACTTCACTGGAGATGACACCTCGACTATCGTTAATCGTAAGCTTGGTCAGACACTTACTATCAAAGGTGGCGCAGCAGCTGCTGACTTAACGAACAACAACATTGGTGTCGTTGCTGACATAGATGGTAATTTAGACGTCAAACTTGCCAAAGACATTAACTTGGGTGCTACTGGTAGCATGCAGGTTGGCTATAGCCGCATGAATGACAATGGCTTTTACTTTAGCAACAGCGATGTAAAACTCAGCAGTAACGGTCTCAACAACGATGGTAATAGAATTACTAAAGTTGGTGATGGTACTGAATTAGATGATGCGGTCAATCTTGATCAGTTAAATGGCATCGCAGCGACCGCTAATAAAGGGTGGGACATCAGTGCTCAAGGTGATAGTGCAACCACAAGCAACGTAGGACCTGGTGACACTGTTGACTTCAATAGCAAAAATGGCAACCTTACCGTCTCCAAAGAAGCAACCAGCAATGATGTCTCGTTTGAGCTGAACGACAACCTAAACCTAGGCAACACTGGTAGCGTTACAACAGGTAATGCTCTCCTAGGTAGCACTACAGTTAGCGGCGCAGGCATCATAACCGGTGGTATTCTAACCGGTGGTGTTACCACAGTCAGCGGTGCAGGCATTACCGTAACGGGTGGAAGCCTATTTAACCCTTCTAATGCAACTTTAACCAGCAACGGTCTTACCATTCTGAATGGGCCAAGCGTCACTAAAGCTGGGGTTAATGCTGGTAATAAGAAAGTCACTAACGTAAATGATGGCGTAGCAGACAAAGATGCCGTCAACGTGAGTCAGCTCACAACGACCAACAACAATGTCACGACCAATACGACTAATATCTCAACAAACACGACCAAAATCGCCAAAGGTATCAAGTTCAATGTGAACAGCTCTCTTCAAAAAACCTTTGCCTTAGGGGAAGAGATCAAGCTTGATACTGACAGCAACTTAACCACAACACCACTATCGACTAACGACGGTATCAAACTTGCTCTTGCGAACGTTGTTAATATCGGTACCGCTAATCCAGTTAAGATCGATGGTACCGCAGGGACGGTCTCAGGCTTGACCAACACAACCTTCGATCCCAATACTGCTTATACTGGTGGACAAGCAGCGACTCAAGAGCAGTTAAATGAGCTTAATGACGGTATCAACACTACGGTAAACCAAGGTCTGAACTTCGCTGGTGACAGTGGTAGTAATGTCAACCGCCAGTTTGGTGACATCCTTAATATCACAGGTGGCGAGACTGACATCACTAAATTGGCTGCTGGTAATAACATTGGCGTAACCGCTAATGGTACTGACGGTCTAACGGTACAGCTTGCCAAAGACATCGATCTCGGTATAGATGGTAGTGTTGAAACAGGTGACACTGTAGTCAACAACGCAGGCATAACCATCACCAACGGTCCTAAACAGACGATTACCTTGAGTGACGAAGGTCTTGATAATGGTAATAATAGAATTATCAAAGTCGCAGCAGGTATTGCGCCAAGCGACGCGGTAAACTTTGGTCAGCTTACCACTACCAACGATAATGTCACGATTAATCAAGGTAACATCTCAACCAACATGACCAATATTGCCAAAGGCATCAAGTTCGATGTCGATGGTATGAAAAAAACCTATGCTTTAGGTGAAGAAATTCAAGTAACCACGGATGCCAACATCACCTCGACGCCTTTTGGGAATGGGGCTAAGTTCGGTATCAATACCGATCTAACTGGTCTAAACAGTGCTACCTTCGGTAGTGTACAAATCTCAACGACTGGTCTGGATAATGGTGGCAATCAAATTACCAAGGTCGCTAGTGGTGGTAACGCCTTGGACAATGCGGCCAACATCGGTGATGTCAGAGGCGCTGCGGCAAGCTCCAGAACCGAAGTCGAAGCAGGTACGAATATTACTGATGTGGTAAAAACATCAGGAATCAATGGACAAGACATCTATACCGTCAATGCCAATAGTACTAGCACATCAGCCGGCTCTACTGCCGTAACCGTAACTAAGGGTACCAAAGACGCCAACAACGTTACGGACTACGAAGTTGATCTAAGTGATGCGAGCAAAGATAGTTTGGTCAAAGCAGATAGCGCCATGCAGAATGTCATCACTCAAATTGATGGTAATGAGGTCAAAAGCCTTGATAAAGACAACAATACTGCCAATTTCATCACAGGTGATAACATCGTCTTAACCGCTGAGAACGAAGGCATTAAAGTGGCTATGGCTAAGGATTTAGTACTCACCAGCGTAACAACAGGCAATACCTTGTTGAATACTGACGGGGTCAGCTTCCTTGGTGGTAGTACGGTGACTCTAAGCAACACTGGTCTTGATAATGGTGGCAATAGAATTACTAAAGTGGGTGATGGTACTGCATTAGATGATGCGGTTAACGTTGGACAGTTAAATGGCATCGCAGCAACTGCCAATAAAGGGTGGGACATCAGTGCTCAAGGTGATAGTGCAACCACAAGCAACGTAGGACCTGGTGACACTGTTGACTTTAATAGCAAAAATGGCAACCTTACCGTCTCCAAAGAAGCAACCAGCAATGATGTCTCGTTTGAGCTGAATAACAACCTCGATCTAGGCAACAGTGGTAGCGTTACAACAGGTAAGACTAGAATCAGCGATGATGGTATTACTATAGTGGCTCCATCTATAGCTCGTACAGTGGTTTTGAACAGCAACGGCCTTAACAACGGCGGTAATAAGATCATTCGCGTCTCAAATGGTGACGTCACTGCTGATAGTATGGATGCAGTCAATGGTAGTCAGTTGTTTGACACTGATAATATAGCCAAAGGCAACATGGCAGCGCTGGGCGGCGGGGCAACTTATAACCCAATAACCAACGCTTATACGGCTCCAAAGTACACCCTAAACAATGGTAATAATAACGCTAATACCACTGACTATAATAACGTTGGTGATGCTTTAGGTAACCTCGATGGTCGTATGACTAATAACACTACTGCTATCAATAATCTAACTAATGGTACAGCTGGTATCGTTCGTCAAGACAGTGGTACAGGTGATATTACTGTAGGTGGTACAACAGGTGGTACTAACGTAAACTTCTCTGGTACAGCTGGTGATCGTGTATTGAGTGGTGTTGCCGCTGGTTCTGTTGCTGCAGGAAGTAAAGATGCTATTAATGGCGGTCAGTTGTATGCTCAAGGCGCTGGTGTCGCAGGTATCATTGGTGGTACTACAAACTACGATCCAGCAACGGGTACCTTTACTAACACTGATATCGGAGATACTGGTCAAAGCAGTATTCATGAAGCAATCAAATCAGTCAAGTCAACAGCAGCAGCAAAAACCACAGTAACCGCTGGTGATAACGTTGTTGTAGATTCAGTAAACAATGTAGATGGCTCTACTAATTATCGTGTATCTACTTCTAAAAACTTAAATGTTGATAGCGTTAAGGCTGATGATGGCTCAGGCAATGTAACTACAGTTACTGCTATTGGTACTAGCGTTACTGACGGTATTCATACTACTAAATATAGTGCGACAGGCTCAAGTCAAGCCGATGCTGGTGGTAACACCAATAACAGTACAGCACTTGGCCAAATCATTACTAAAGGCGCTAACATAACAACCGCAACTAGTGCTGGCACAAATGTCACTGACGGCACGAACAGAAGCAGCCATGGCGCAAACGGCTTCACTGCCACTGATGCTGCAGGCAACAACGGCACTGTCGTTGATCAAACAGGTGTAAGCTTCAGAGACAGCGCAGGCGCTGCCGCTGGTCCAAGTATGACCGCAGCCGGTATTAAGGGTGTTGTTGATGGTAGAGAACTTGACGACGCCGTCAACGTTGGTCAGTTAAGTCGTATGGAGAGGAGACTTGGCAATAGTGTCAACGAGCTAGGCTATAAGATTGGTGAAGTTGAAGACGATGCAAATGCTGGTATCTCAGCAGCAATGGCCATGTCTTCACTGCCACAAGCTTATATCGCAGGTAAATCCTTGATCGGTGGTGGCATAGGAACGTATAACGGTGAAAGCGCTGTCGCTATCGGTTTCTCCAAGTTATCTAATGACGGTAGTTGGGTCATGAAGATAAACGGTACCGCTGATACGCAAGGCAATGCAGGTGGTTCGATTGGTGCAGGTTTCCATTTTAACTAAAAGACTCAGTCTTAAGTCAGATAGTTAAGTTAAACGCTTAAGTTAAATACAAAAAAGCAAGGCATCAGATGTCTTGCTTTTTTTATGATTAAAATATGGCGTTAAAGCTTACCTTTGATCAGAATAAAGAGGTATGGATCTTCCGAGTTTTCGCTCCTATAAGTTCATAAAAGTATGAAAACTAGGGCCTTTCCCAAAAACTATTCTAAATATTATTATATTAAACGCCTATTTGTATTAAATACAGTCATTAAACCTAAAAAACAGACACAAAAAAACCTCAAATAAAGAGGCTTTTAGATATACATAACGCTCTATATTGAAATAACTAGAACCGTTATCAAGTATTAACTATATCGCAGAAGCTAAGAGTAGGAAAAATTCCAGCATTTCAGAATATGAAGTTACCAGTATTTAGTTGTTTCTGCTCATGTTTTGGAGTTTATAACCCTGCTTCAGTTTGTGTCATCTCTCTTATCTTAACAGGTACTGCAAACCTCCATGGCATACCGCCGGAACAGAAAAAATTACCCTCGCTAAAATATATAATGCGGGCTGTAAAGTCATTGTCGCCGTGACTCATCATTGCCTGTTCGTCACTATCGTCATCTATAGCGCACCATATATCTTCATCACCACGTTCTAGCATTGCACGAGTTAATGCGCTGCCTATTAGTCTATTGTCCATTTTGAGCTCCTTAGTCATTTGCTATATTGGAACTATAAAAAGTCTGTTGGGCTAAAGACCCTTATAACTACAATAATCTGTCCTTACTAGCCTCCGTTCCATTACATTAAACTGAGTGTATTCAAGTCATTACTGACTTTTCCCACAGTATTATCTGTCAATAGCTATGGATCGGTTATATCTTAGTATACTATCAGCCGTTGCCAAAGTGTTAATTCTTGTGATTATCTGTCCTTAATGTTACGGAATAAACCTTATATTATAATTTAGCAAACAAATCATCCGTTTAGCTACTATTAATTATGTAAGTATTGTAACTACTAATATCGTATATTATTGAGTCAAAAATTAGCAATAGTTTCCCTACCTGCTCACTAAAATCAATCATTAGTAACTTTCAAATACTAACGATAACGGCACTAGGACGTTATAGGAAATGAGCTGTTGATAGTTAGATTCTCAATTTTTGGACTGTCATGCAGTTATTGATCACTACAAAAAAACCACCCGTGAAGGTGGTTTGGCATGCTTTTTTTGCTTACTCAGGATTTTCAAGATGACTTCGATGTAAGTCGAAAATTTCACTAATATACTGGGCGTCTCTTTGCCCTAACTCATCGTCCACATGCTTATTATTTCGGGCTCTATCAGAAAACATCTTCTCGTTCTCTTCATTGCTGGCAATGTATTCTTCTAAGTCGATGAGACCTTTATCTGCCAGGTGTTTAACCACGCTTGACATCAAACAACAATTGGCCACATCGAGACTAATTATATTTTCCGCCATTGGTTTTGCTAACGATTCAGCGACATCCTTATCACATTCATTCATAACTTAACCTTTTGAATATAGTGAGCTGCCTTATCTCTAGGCTTTACGCTCTCAATTGAAACTCTCAGTTTGGGCAGTTTGCCCGGTAATATTGCTAGTGGGCACGATGATAACACTGCCAGACGTTCTTTATCTCTTAGATTTTTTGACTAAGTAGTTATTTATTCCGATATTTGCTATTTACTTAGATGCTTTGTTATTAATAGCGCTACGGTTTTAGCAAGATATTTGAAACATTTAGGTGTCGCTACTTCTGCTTCTAAATAAAGAGGTAGCAAAAAGATGGGTTAAAAAAGTGAGAAAATAGATTGTCAGCTAAGCCTCTCTATCAGTGGGTTTGCTTTCAAACTCAGCAAGCATACTAGCAATGCGTTGATCTTTTTGTTGCCATATTTGCTCTACCCAGTCGAACATTTGCGCTTTGGTAGCCTCATCATTCTCGTAACCACCGTTTTGAATACTGGTAAATAAAGCATCAGGTATTTCAATATAGCGTACATCAACACCCAAGCGCTCAATATTGCCTTTCCATAAGTCACTATAAGTCGGTATTCCATCAGGATAGACAATCGTCATATCCAAGATACCCTCTATATCCGCACCCAACGCGTTGATAGCAAGTGATAAACCACCTGCCCGTGGCTTGAGTAAATGCGTGTAGGGTGAGTGCTGCTTATCACGTTTGATGGGTGTAAAACGTGTCCCTTCTAGATAATTAAGCAACGTAAAAGGTTTGTCTTTAAGAAGAGCACAAGCACGTTTTGCTTCTTTGATATCTTTGCCTTGTAATGCAGGGTTTCTGGCAACGGCTTCTTTAGAGTGCCGACGCATCATTGGAAAGTCTAAAAAATAAAAAGTTTGGCCAACGATAGGGACGTATATCAATTCAAACTTAGTAAAAAATCGCGTTAGTGGCAAACGATTTTCACTAATATACTGAACGATACTGGTATCGACCCACGATTGATGGTTGCTAACGAGTAGGTATTTACCATTTGTATGTACGTCATCAGGTAAGCTAATACGCCAGTCTTTTCGTGGCAAAATAGTGTCAATCAAGGCATTATTGCTACTAATCCAATGATTGGCAATTTTAATCACGATCTTATCTGCGATAGGGGCACCAGTGATCATTTTGGTCGCACCCATTAACCACATAGGAATACTACCACCAAAACTATTACCCGCAATAACACCAGTTGCAGCTGCAAGCGAGACGGCTTTGCCAAGTTTGGGAGTGCGTTTATGCATTTTTTGAATAAATGACGCCAATCGCATGTTAAATCCCTTCTATCTATACCTATTATTGGATATTGAGAACGTTCTTGCAGGAGTTTAGCAGAAATCAATATTAGTGCATGAGTGTTGACGTGACTGGTGATAACACATAATAAATAGGATAACTTTCATGACCAAATAAATACAGAGCTAGCATTTATAATTCAGAGCAGAAGCTATTAAAAAGAGGGCAGACAATAACGATACTTCCAATAATAAGAGCGTGCTGAGGAAGGTCCCTAGCACGCTCTTATTATTGGAAGTATTGAAAGTATCGAAAAATCACAAGCTTATTAAGGCTTGTTTCTTACTGTTATGCCTAGTGATGCGTACCACGGATAGGGTAGTCGTTATTTCTGACAAAGGCTAAGCCGTTTGCAAGGGCTTCCAATTCAGGTCTGGCAAAAGGCGCGTTAGAGATATCAACAACCTGAATCTCTCCTTTAGCATTAATGACAAACACACCAGGCTCTGCAAAGGGGTGGTCAGTCTCTTTCTCTGAACGTGGGTCAGAGATATAAAGCCCTAGGGTATTCATCTGCTCGACGGTCAAACCATAGGCAATAGGGAAGCTGATATCTAATTTTTCTAAATGACTCTCTAGCTGCTCTTTACTGTCACCAGATACCGCAATCAAGTCAACACCAGTATTAGCAAATGACTCTTTTACCATTTCTAACTGATTGAGATACTTAGTACAAATCGGGCAATGTTTACCCCGATAAACAACCACTAGTTTCCAATCGTGACCATTCTCAGGCGTGCCCAATGACTTCATATTGCCATTTAACAGTTGTACATCTATGTCAGGGAATTTTACACCCGCTTGAATTTTCTGTTCATAATTTGATTGCATGATTTTATCCTTTAAAAATTTGCGTTAGTGTCAGTTTCCAACAGCTTGATATATGCTAAAAACAACGGCCTTGTTATCTTAACCATTTGAGTGTTTGAGCGCAGTCTAGTGTGCGTTTATTAGCCGCTTACTTTGATGTTGCTTCAGTGCCTAATTTACCAAGAAGCGTTGAGATATCGTTAATGACTTTATCGCAACCTTGGATGTTATGGCGTACTTTGAGATATTCTGGGTTATTGTATGAAAGAAAAACTTTTTTCTCTGCGTCTTCACTAATGAGTACCTTTTGCGGCAAGTCAATCGCCACGTTTTGAGCACACTGCATTAACTTGGTTCCAGCTTTCGGATTACCGAAGATAATGACTTCCGTTGGGCGCAATTTTAAATTGACCCCTTCGGCATTTTTTTGGTGATTAATTCTAGTAAATAGCGTTAAGCCTTTACTTTTGATGATAGATTCGAATCTATCAGCAGTTTCTTTGACTGAGTAATCACTCTCAAGTGTGACCAATCCATCACTAGGATTTGTATAACCAGTGGTGTCTTTGACTAAATGGTTATCGTTAGGTGTGTGTATGTTCTGTCCAACGCTTGCACAAGAGGAGGCTAGCAAAGCTAGAGTGACAATGGGAATAATTTTAATCATAAGTTCACCTGTTGTTTAGTATTTATAATTAGTTATAGCATAATAATGGTTTTAGTAAGAAACGATCAGCAGTTTAATACCATTAAGTTATATTTCTTTGTGAAGGATGATTTGATCAACGAGAGCAGTTAGCTCTGATGCGACCAAATCTGGTAACGGTACGCCAGGTGCTGAAATAATAGCATTGTGTGGTCGTGTGAGAAGTGCACCACGGCAGCCAGCTGCTTGCGCCCCTATAGTGTCCCAAAGGTGACAGGCAACGAGACATAGATCTGAAACCTCAACGGATAACTCCTTGGCAACCATGTGATAGGTTTCAGGAGCAGGTTTGAACTTACTGACGGTCTCGATGCTAAAGGTATGCTCAAAAAACTGGCTCAAGCCTGCTTTTTCTAATGGAGTGGGGGACGTGCTACTCGGTGAGTTGGTCAGAGTAACTAACCGAAAGCCTGCATCGCGCAAACGGGTGAGTGCGGGGATAACATCGGGATGAGCTGGCATGCTGCTTAGGCGCTCTTTTAGCTCTGCAACGTCACTGTCTGCAATGTCTACGTCATGAATAGTAGCAACCATTTTTAATGCGCCAACACCAAGATCACCAAAGGAGACATAAAGACCGGATAGAGTCATGGTCTGTGAATACAGTACCAGCTGCGCGAACCATTCTCGCATAATGGTTGGGTCACCGAATACGCGCTCAAACAGAGGCTCAAGGGTAGTGATGTCGAGCAGAGTTTCATTGACGTCAAATACGATGATAGAAGGAAATTTATTCTGAGACATGAGATATCCTTTTTTGTACAGTCGATAAGTTAAGGGGCGCACTATAGCTTTGATACTTAACTTTAACTGGACTGTAAAGACTATTCAAGATAAAATTGAGCAGTCACTCAAATTGTAGGGTCGTGTTTTTTTATTATATGTCTATTATATAAGTCCACGGCTTGAAAAAACTGGAATAAATTATGGCTCGTGCAACACTTCACAATCGGCAAGAATCTCTGGATCGAGCGTTACAGCTGTTTTGGCAAAAGGGTTTTCATGCTACCTCACTAAAAGATATAGAAAAAGCGCTCGATATGCGCCCCGGTAGTATTTACGCCGCTTTTGGTAGCAAAGATGGGTTGTTTCAAGAAGCACTCGATTACTATGCTCGTAATGCTATGGTTGAGCTAGAACGCACCTTGAATGCCCACAGCTCTCCGCTGCTAGGATTGGCGGCTTACTTACGTCTGCTTGGCGGACTACGTGATAAAGAGTTGCCAAGTCGCGCCTGTATGTTAGTCAAAAGCTTATTGGAGCTGGGGGAACGCGAGCAGTCAGCATTGCGTAAAGTCGAGGGCATGCTGGCAGGTATGGAGACTCACTTTACAAATAGCTTTACTGAGTCCCAGCGGCTTGGAGAATTAGACGATCAGCTAGATCCTGTACGCCTTGGTCGGCGATTGCAAGCCGAAGTTATGGGGCTGCGTGCCTTTGCCCAGAGGGATGTTGATAGCGGCGCTGTGCATGACATTGCGGAAGATATGGCGTTATCTTTGGAAGCGCTGTATATAGAGGGCGTAGCAGAAACGAATTAATAATTCACGCAATTTTGCTTAAATGTTCAGATTAATGAATGATAAGTTGAGTTGCTCATTTACTCTTAAATGGCATCATCGATAAACTCCACAGCGACGCATTTTGCTTGGCAGTAGGATATTCAATCAAACCGATATCAAGGTCATTATCGGTTTTTTTTGCGACGCTTTTATAGCTACCGAACAGTTTGTCCCACCAAATAACGCTAAAACCATAGTTTGAGTTGGTCTCAGACACGACTTGACTATGGTGAATACGATGTAAAATTTGGGTCATTAATATGAGGCGCAATGGTTTTTCAATGGCCGATGGCAGGCGAATATTGGCATGATTAAATAATGCCAAGCCATTTAAAGCTATCTCAAATATCAGTATCGCTATAGCAGGGACGCCCAAAACAACAACGGCGACCAGTTTTACCACAATACTGAGTACTATTTCAATTGGGTGAAACCTAAGTCCGGTACTGGTGTCAACATGGGCATCCGCATGATGGACGCGGTGCAAACGCCATAACGCAGGCACTTTGTGAAACAGTCTATGCTGCCAATAAATTAAAATATCGAGCAAAACTAAACTCAGTACAATCGCTATAACTTTTGGCAGGGCTATTAGATTAAACAAACCAATACCGTGCTGCTGGGTATAAAGCGCCACTGCAGTGAGACCAATGGGCACTGCTAAGCGGGCTATAACTGAAGACAAAACGACCAATCCAAAATTAGTGAACCAACGAGTGCTACTCTTAATGGGCGATTTGCGCGCGGGTTTCTGCCACTCAAACAGCATCATTATCACTAAAATGCTAAAGAAAAAGCCAAGTCGCCACCATACCTCGTTAGTCATTGGTTGCTCCACTCCTTTCGGCTTCTTGCTGTTTAAGGGTATGATAACCACCATATATACGAGTAAAAATAGTAATTATGCACGCAATCGCAAATAGGGTAGCTAGCAGGGCAAAGTACTGCGGCCAAATGCAAAACGCTACAAACAGCGCAATCGTTTCAGTGCCTTCGGTTAAACCATTTAAGTAGTAAAAGCTCTTATATTTAAACTGTGGTTTTTCAATATCGAACTTTTCAGCAGCGATCGCAAAGGCCAAAAAGCTTGAACCGGTACCAATAAAGGTTGCTAACAATAATGAGCCAGCAATAGCATTTTGCTCAGGATTGGCAAGGATAAATCCAAACGGAATTGCCGCATAAAACAAAAAGTCGAGGGTAATATCTAAATAGCCACCAGCGCTTGAGCTTTGATTGGCATATCTAGCCAGCGCACCGTCAAGCCCATCTAAAATCCGGTTTAGAGCAATAGCCGCTAGTGCCGCATACCAATACTCTAAGGCGAGTAATGGTACTGCTAATAAGCCGATTAAAAACCCCGCCACAGTCAACTGGTCAGCCGTGATAGCACGCTTGTGCAGTAGTTTTACCACTGGGGTTAACAGGGGTTTTATAATGGGAGTAATATATTTGTCTAGCATGCTAATTGCCCTATGGGTTTGAACTTGTGACTCTACAGCTATCGTGCTGCGTCGATAACTTTTAAATTAATGGCTTGTAAATGGATGATTTTACCCTTTGCCGCTTCAGCATCGCTATGGTCATGCGTGACCATAATGGTGGGTAGTTTACGATTACGAATTTGTTCAAACACCAATTGGCGCGTATCAACCCTTAGTTGGGTATCAAGCTTACTAAACGGCTCATCAAGTAAAATGGCTTTAGGCTCGCTTAATAGCGTCCGTAATAAAGCGACTCGCGCTTGTTGCCCGCCCGACAGATTATCAGGATGACGGTTGGCCATACCTTGTAAGCCAACTTGCTCAAGTGCCTCATCTACTTTTTTAAGTCGTTGCTTTTTATTACCTTTAGGCATGGCAAAGGCAATATTACCGGCTACTGTTAAATGTGAAAACAGTAAGGCATCTTGATATAACACCCCAATATGGCGCAAATGCGTTGGCAGGTTACCAACATTCTGACCATTAAGCCAGACTTCACCAGTGGCGGTAAAGCTGCTGGCAAGGGTACCCGTGAGCCAATTTAACAAGCTTGACTTACCACTGCCTGACGGACCCATAATAGTAAGTATTTCGCCGCTATTGACCTGCTCGTCTAAGTTGAGTAATAGCTGGTCTTGACGAAAAAGCTGTAAATTTTTTATTTGTAAAGAGGATTGCATCAAAAAACCTTCAATGATAAGTGCTTTTAGCGGTGCGCACTTTTAAAGAAACACTTAGGTAATACCCACGCCAGTATAAACCCAATGAGAGGGAGTGCTATTTGCATAATGGCATAAACGGCACTGGTGCGTCTGCTTGCACCATTAGCGAGGGTAACGGCTTCAGTGGTTATAGTGGCTATACGTCCGCCACCTGCTAAAAGCGTCGGTAGATATTGACCAAAACTAATAGCGAGCCCAAGGGCGGCTGCAATCAAAATCGGGGCAAATAACTGCGGTAGCTTAACTTGTAAAAACACCTTACAGGGCGTGGCGCCAAGACTTGCTGCAACATTAGAAAAACGTGGATCTAAGCGTCGATAGCTACTCGACAGCGACAAAAACACATAAGGCAATACAAACAATAAATGGGTAAAGGCCACATTAAAAAACGCGGTTTGGTTATTTATCAGTTGCTGCAACCATACCAAACCAAACAAAAAGGCAATACTGGGTACCAATAACGGTAAGTAAATAATCAAACTGGTAAAGCGAGACAGTGGTTTGGCAGTTAGCTGCTCGGATTCCAAACAGAGTAAAGTGAGGACAACCGCAAAGATAGTAGTCACTAGGCCAATAGTAAGGGTATTAAATAGCGGGCTGCCCATTTGCATTAGTGCACTTTGAAAATGCAATAACACAAACTGTTCGGGTAGCGCTGCTGGAAAGCGCCAAAACCCAGCAACCGACCACATCACTAGACCTATTAATGCCAGTAATATGAAGCCAATAACTAAGGTCGTGAGCACTATAATGACTTTGTGCCAAAAATCACCGCCATATTCGCGCTGACCATTGGTGAGTAAATCACTACACAATGTTTTTATGGTTTTTTCGCAAGCCAGCCATAGTGCCAGTAAGCTACCCGTAAGTGCGAGCTGTAATACCGCACCAGCAGAGGCTTTTATGCGTAGGTTTAAATCAACATCGTTGAACCAGTTCATAATAGCAACGGCTAATGTTGGCGGGGTATTGGGGCCGAGTATGAGCGGCATCTCGACACTGGCACTGGCATAAGCGAGTACGGCAAAAATAGGCAAGCGCAACAAGGGATAAAGATTTGGTAAGACTACTTTAAAAAAGGCGGTCATTGGGCAGTAGCCTAAATTAAGTGCTACTTTATGCTGTTGACGCAGTTTTTTACCCAGTTCAGGCTGAGCCAACACACCCAGTGCCATCAACAATAAAAATGGCAGCTCTTTTACCGTTAGTCCTAAAATGATACTGATACCGTATGGATCGTGTGGAAATATGCCATGGGGTGCCAGCTCCCAGCCAGTTAACCACGGTGATACCAATCGAGAAAACATACCTGAAGGCGCAATTAAGAAACCAACCGCAATGGCGGCTGCTGCATGGGGAATGACTAAAATAGGGCTGAGCAAACGTTCAATACGATTAAGCCAAAGGCTGTTGAAAAAGGCTGCCAAAATCATTAAGGTCATCAAAAAAGCGAGTAGCGTGCTTATTAAGCCTGTTGCCACACTCAACGTGGCCATTTGCGTGATGCAGGGCGTTTGCCAAAGGGCCTTAAAGCCTTGAAAGCCAATCGTTGTTTGTTCAAGTGCTGGCGCCCAACCAAAAGCTGGCAAGAGTACGCTTAGTAAACCACCGAGCACGGGTAATATAAGTAAGGCAAGTAAAAATCGCGGACTGTATTTGACAAGGTGTGTAAACCGATCTGTTTTGTGATGCGCTGCCGATACGGAGCTAGCTGTTTTATCCTTAGACAGGGCACTCATTGGCTGACCCCGTAACGCATCTCCCAACCTTGCATAATAGCGTCGACCCAGCTTGGATGCGGCTCACTCAACGTGCGTTTAATACTGTTAAAGGGGAGTGCGCTTGGGTGTGGCTTACTCGTTTTGAATAACGCTTGCTGATCATTATTTAGCGTTGATTGAATAAGTACGGTTTTGTCTCCCCATACGCTAGCTTTTTGTTTATGCGCCTGCGCTGTTGGGCTGAGTAAAAAATTAGCGACCAGTTGCGCGCTTTGCGGGTGACTGGCGTTATAAGGAATTGCCACAAAATGGGTATTACTTAAACTTCCATCATTCATGGCATAACTACGAATACTTTCTGGCAAGTCATAACGTTGTACCGCCGCAGGTACTTCAGGTGCTGAAAAAGTAAACGCCAAGCTCAGCTCAGTATCATCAACTAAGCGCCGCATTTGCGCCCCATTTTGCATAAAGTGCTCGCCCTTACGCCATAGTGTTGGGTGTAGCTTGTCCAAAAAATCCCATAAAGGAGTGAGTACCAGCGCTGTGTTTTGGTCAGTCGCTGGCTGGTTCAGCTGTGATTTTATATTTTCAGGGCTGTTTTGATGTAGCGTCACTAAGGCATACTTTAAAAAGCTCATGCCTAGAAAATCAGGCGGCTTTGGGTAGCTAAAGCGTCCGGGATGTTGGGTGCTCCAGCTTAGTATCTCGTTTAACGTGGTTGGCGGTTTGTTATTCGCTGAACCATCAATAGCAAGGTTGTCATAATAAAAAGTAAGCGACGCTTGTCCCCACGGTGCTTCCATGCCTTCAGTGGGAATACCAAAATCAAAGGTAACCGCAGGGTTATTGTTAGGGTCAGTGAGTGCAAAGTTTGGCAGCTTATTTGACCAGTGTTTTAGTAGCAGTGAGTGCTCATTCATAGTGGCAAAATTAGCACCATTTATCCACACTAAATCAACGCTACCTTGGCTATTATTGTTTGCTGATTTTTCAGCCAATACACGGCTTACGGCTTCGCTGGTATCGCTAAGTTTTACATGTACTAAGTTAATATTGTACTGAGACTTAATTTGTTCGGCTGCCCATTGTATATAAGCATTTATTTGCGCATCGCCACCCCACGCATAAAAATAGACATCTTGATTTTTACCATGCGTTTCCATCTGCTGCCAGTAAGATTGATCCTCAGTACTGGCTATCGTACTGGTAACTGCCGTGCTTGAAGAGATGCCCAGACAAATACTTAAAAAAACAAAAAGCGCTACCCAGTAAGAGCGGTAGCGCGTCAGTGTTGGCCAAGACTTAATATCCTGCATCTAAATTCCAATTGTTGCTTAAAGTTGATGTTTTTCAAAATTTATATCGTCTAAAAGAATTTTTTTAGCCACATGTATTTATCCACAACTCTATTTTATTTGATATCGGCCATAGCTAAAAGCCTCGTTTAGTCTGGCATCTCAGCCAATTGTTGTAGAATGCTAGTATAGTTCTCAACGCCTTGGGCGCCGCTAACCAGATGGCGGCCGTTAAAGATAACGGATGGCACACTTTGAATGCCTTGTTCTTGCGAGCGCTGTACGGCCTCGCGCACGTCTTTGGCAAAACGTTGGTCTTCGATAACGGCTAATGCTTCGGTACGATCCAGCCCGATTTCTGCTGCTATATCTGCAAGCACCGCACTGTCAGAAACATTGCGATTGTTAGTGAAATGAGCGCTGAAGAGTGCCTGCTTCAAATCGTGCATGCGCCCTTGCTGATCCGCCCAATGTAATAGTTGATGCAAGTTAAAAGTATTGTACGTTCGCGTGTCATCAGTAAATTGAAATTCGAAGCCAACTTCTGCGCCTGCTGCTGTCATTCTGATGCGGCTCTCTTCAGAGTCTTGAGCCGTGCTGCCGTACTTCTCCATGATATGCTCGCGCAGGTTTTGTCCTTCAGGTGGCGTGTTGGGATTCAGCTCAAACGGATGCCAATGAATCTCATGTGCGGTATTGGTCTGCTCCAATGCTTCAGCCAGCTGTCGATAACCGATAACACACCAAGGGCAAACAACGTCTGACACGATGTCTATTTGTAGTGGTTGCTCTGATAATAACTGCTTTGAATTTTCCATATGACCTCTCGTGAGATTTTATCTATAAATTTAACTGAAAAAACTGCTGCCCGATTGACTTCTGAACAACAGTATAAGAACGTCAGAGGGGTTGTGACAACCCCATACTGGTTACATTATTAGTCCGCTTCATTAATCAGCTTTGTGCCATTCAAATTTTTGGAATGGTTTGTCTATCGGGGTGTTTGCAAGATGGTTAGTATAATTGCTCATTACTTTTTGAGCCGCGCCAAGTACAACTTCAAGAACCTGTCGCTTAGTATAACCCGCATCTAAAAATGCTTGAACAGCGCTATCATCAACATTACCACGGCCACGGACAACAGAGAGTGTGAAGTCGCGAAGCGCTTCTAGACGTGCTGTTGGTAGTAGGGTCTCGTTACGTAATGCTTCAGTGATTGCGTCATCTACTTTCATGCTTTTGGCGATGCCAGTATGGGCAGGAACGCAATAATGGCAAGCGTGTTCAACATTGATGGTTTGCCACACAACAGTGGTTTCTTCATCATCGAAGCTGCTGTCTAGGAACAACTGATGTAGACGTTGATAGCCTTCAAGCAATCCCGGCGCTTCTGCCATAACGGCATGTAAGTTTGGCACCATGCCAAAAGCATTGATAGACACGTCGAGCAACTCTTGGCTGTCTGCTGGGGCGCTTGTTTTATCGTGAAGAGTAAAGTCGGTCATAATATAATTCCTAATAACAAAGGTGAGGTTTTTCATGTCAGCTTAAAGTTGGTTACTGATTAAGGGTTAATAATAAATCTGAGTATTCACTCAAATTGAGCCGTAACACTTCTTTAGCCGAGTCAACAAAAACCACTATAAATTATATTGAGCGAACGCTCAACTAATATTTGAGTAATCGTTCAAATTAAATGTAACGAGCAACTTACATTCCTCTTATTTATAGCTATTCTACTAACAATATCCGTAACTTAGGTAGGTAATGCTTTGTAAGTATAAACGCACTAACGAGGTTTGACACCTCTCTATGGTCTTGCTAATTCGGTTTATTAAACTAATTAGGGGAGTCGAAACATAATTAATCGCCATTACTAAGCAAAAAAGAAGAGCGCCAATTTAAATGCGCTCTTCTTTTTTATGCAGTGTTATTTTTTACTCTAAGTCTTATTTTTTATTCTAAACAGTTACTAAGTAAAAATACTACCGAGCAACCTCTGTCATCTCATTTAAGATGAATGGTTCGAGCGCACCATCCGTTGCGGCTACGAAGTCTTTTAAGTGTTGGTTTTCTATATGTGTTTGCCAAAGCTCACGTGACGTCCAGCTTTCATGAAACATTAAGTGAGCAGGGTTTTCATTGTCTTGATATAGGTTGTATTGGAGACAGCCTTCCTCTACACGTGTAACTGGTAGCAGCTTTTCAAGCTCAGCCTTTACTAATGCAATGTGGTCCTCTTTTGCAATGATATTGGCAATAACGGTTAATGTGGTCATTTTTAGTGGGGTTGTATTAAAAATTTTCTAATACAATTTTACCGATTGAGGTACCGGATTCTAATGCTTGATGGGCGACGCGCAAATTGGCTGCGTTAATAATACCTATATTTTTGCCAACCGTGGTTTGAATATGACCTTGATTGATTAGATCAGAAACACGGTTTAATAGGTGGCCTTGCGCTTCCATGTCTGCTACTTGAAACAGCGAGCGGGCAAACATAAACTGCCAATGGAATGATAAGCTTTTAAATTTGATTTTAATAATGTTTAAATTGTCCTGTCCTAAAATAAGTCGATACATTTTTATTTAGCATTGGCGTTTATCGGTTACGGCGCATCGTATATTTCATTTACTGCCTTATCAAAGTAATATTCGGTATTTTGGAGATGATACAGGCATCTCTAGCGGCGCTTACTCTCATCAACCCTTGACTCTAAATTATTTGGTATAGGCGCAACATTAACTTCTCTAAATATCGCGTAAGTAAAAACACTTGTTGTGCCTAATTTTGATAATTAAATGAGTAGTTATTTAAAATTTACACTTGAACGATCGTTCAATTATAGTTATAGTGGTTCTAACACTAAGCAATAAAGAAACTGTTCAACGCACGACTCAGGCTCTCTATTATTTTTATAGTGACCAAACTAATATTTTTATATAATAGGATAACGCTATGCTTAAGTTTTATTTTCACCAAACACCGAACCCAATGAAAGTGGCTGTTCTTCTTGAAGAGACCGGCTTGCCGTATGAATTGGTTGCTGTAGATACTTTGAAAGGCGAGCAACACACACCTGAATACCGCGCTATTAACCCGAATGGTAAAACACCGGCAATTGAAGACGATGGCACGCGTGTGTTTGATTCGACTGCTATCTTAATGTACCTTTCTGAGAAAACGGGAAAATTAGTAGGAAAGCCGGAAGATCGCGGTGAGATGCTGTCATGGTTACTGTTTCTAGCGACAGGCCTAGGACCTTTTTCTGGTCAATCCGTTCATTTTAGACATAAAGCGCCAGAAAAAATACCTTATGCTATCAATCGCTATCTCCGTGAAGCCGAACGTCATTATGAAGTGCTCGATACCCACATGGAAGGCCGCGAGTATATAGTTGGCGATGAGTATTCAATTGCAGATATTTCAGCATGGGGCTGGATTGATAAAGCTGCTGGCGTATTAGGCGAAGAAGAGTTAGAGAGCTATCCCAACCTAAAGCGTTGGTTTACAAACGTAAATGCACGTCCTGCGGTAGAAAAATCACGCGCTCTTGCCAAAAATATCGAGTTTAAGACTGAGTTTGATGACGTTGCTGCACGGGCGCTATATCCACAAAACTTCGATAAAAAAGCCTAATTAAGATAAATAGAACCAATAGCTTTCACCAACATAGAAGTGATAAGAATGGAAAATCAATACACACCACCAAAAATCTGGACTCATGACGCAGAAAATGGCGGTAAATGGGCAAGTATCAATCGTCCGGTTTCGGGTGCAACCCATGAAAAAGCGCTACCTATCGGAAAGCATGCTTTGCAACTGTACTCAATGGGCACGCCTAATGGCCAAAAAATTACCATTATGTTAGAGGAATTATTAGCATTAGGTAAGGATGCGGAATACGATGCCCATATGATTAAAATTGGCGAAGGGGATCAATTCACATCGGGATTTGTAGATATTAATCCCAACTCTAAGATTCCAGCATTAGTCGATCACTCTAGCGATGATGCTGAGCCTATTTTTGAGTCGGCTTCGATTTTACTGTATCTTGCTGAAAAATTTGGGGTATTACTGCCTAAAGAAGGCAATAAGCGTACAAAGGTCTTTAACTGGCTGTTTTGGTTACATGGTTCTGCACCGTACTTGGGTGGTGGATTCGGTCACTTTTATGCTTATGCACCCGAAAAATTTGAATACCCCATCAATCGTTTTGCGATGGAAATCAAGCGCCAATTGGATGTATTAGACAAGCAATTAGCGACGAACGAATTCATTGCTGGTGATGATTACAGTATTGCGGACATTGCTACTTGGCCTTGGTATGGCAATTTAGTTTTGGGAAATCTATACGACGCAAAAGAATTCCTTCAGGTTGAAGAGTACACCCATGTCCAGCGTTGGGCGACAGCCATGTTAGCGCGACCAGCAGTACAACGTGGCTGCATCATCAACAGAAACTGGGGTGAAGAGTGGGAGCAACTCGAAAACCGTCATAATGCTGATGATATCGATAGAGTCTTAGCATTAAAGCCAAAGTAGCTTATTTCGAATAAAGCCAAGCGATAACGTAAGAAACCAAGTAATATTATTACTTGGTTTCTGTTTTTGTAAACCAATTTTAAGACAGGCAATTAAGAGCAATTGTTAAGACAAGCTTTTAAGATAAAAATTCTAAGGTAAAAATTATGAGCGCCCCAGTAAAATTTAATCGCGATGATGTGATTGAAAAAGCAAAAAATCTCTATTGGGAAAAGGGCTATCACGCAACGTCAATGAGAAACCTACAAGACGTGGTGAACATGCATCCCGGTAGTATTTACGCCGCTTTTGGCAGCAAAGACAAATTATTTGCAGAAGCATTAAATCGTTATGCAAAAGAGGGTGCTCAGAGGCTGGCCGACTGTATGGCAGAAGAAGACACCGTGCTGGGTGGTTTGAAGCGATTTATTCATAGCGTGACTGTATGTAATAAAGCCACTGCGCCAAGTGGTATGTGCATGATTGTCAAAACGGTCGCTGAACTCACCCAGAACGATAGCCCAGATTTGTTGACTCATGCAACAGGTATTTTAGAGAAGATAGAAGCATCCTTTGCTACTATCTTTAAGCAAGCCATCGATAACGGCGAAATCAGCGTTGAGAAAAATCCGGTTGAGCTGGCGCGTTATTTCCAAATTCAAATAATAGGTCTGAGGACGTATGCTCAAGTCACTAATGATAGCGATGCCGTAGAAAAATACATTAATGATATTTTTATAACATACACCCTAAGTGCAAATGGTTCGAACCCCTGCCTGTGATTTTTAGGGTTATCGTTACAGCAATTTGGGTTAGGAATTGGCTTACTCGCAGGTTGTTTATTGACTAGGTTGTTACCCAAGGTGAGCTTGGCAGAAGAGATATATGCCATTTTGATATGGTCAGCTGGATTATCAGTATTGGCAGCCATAAAATCTAAAATCTCAGGAAGCATATACGCTAAGGTTGGATGTAGCTATACTTCTTAGCATATTCACATAAAATAATTGTTTACTTTTTACTCTAATGGAATAGTTAGTAATATGAATATTAATTTTACGGATCTAGAAAAGCTGATAAAACTAGCGGAACGCTCCGATATAAACTTTTTAGAAGTAACCGATGGCGACGCGCGTATCTCTATAGTTTGTCAGCCTAATGGCAATGAAAATAGCACGCACAATCTCTCTACTAGCCTCGCTGACAGCGCCTCTAGCTCAGAACAACAAACGGCTATAAGCGCTGCTGGCAATAAAGAGAATACCACTGATATCAATTCAAGCAGTAACGGGATTGATGAGAAAATTGCTACTGAGGCCGTAAAAAACCAAGTATTAGCGCCTATGATATCGGCACCTATGTTAGGTACCTTTTATCGACGTTCAGAGCCTACAGCAGATGAGTTTGTCAAAGTTGGCGAACAGGTAGAGGAGGGGCAGACGCTATGTATCATTGAGGCGATGAAGATGATGCATGAGGTAAAAGCAGACGCTGCCTGCACTATCAAAGAGGTGTTAGTCGATGAAGGCGATGTCGTAGAATATGGACAGTCCTTGTTTATTATAGAGCCAAACAGTTAAGATTAACCAACATTGCAAAGTATTGCACAGTTGCTGTATTTGATATTGTATTTTTTAGGAAAACGGACATGTTCTCAAAAATCTTAATTGCTAACCGTGGCGAGATTGCCTTACGTATTATCCGAGCTTGTAAACAGTTAGGTATTCAAACCGTAATTGCCCATTCGGAATCGGATAAAAACTCGCTACCCGTACGCTTAGCTGATGAGAAGATATGTATCGGCCCTGCTAATGCCACACACAGCTACCTCAATCAAAGAGCGATTGTCTCCGCTGCAAAAATCACTAACGCGCAAGCTATTCATCCAGGCTACGGATTCTTATCTGAAAATGCAGACTTTGCTGCCTTAATTGAACAGTCGGGCCTCATTTTTATTGGGCCAACGGCAGACAATATAAGTAAGATGGGAGACAAAGTCGCTGCCAAAAAACAAATGACTAAAGCTGGCGTGCCTTGTGTTCCTGGCTCCAAAGGTGCTTTGCCTGCTGATGCTGATCAGGTAATCAAAATTGCAAATGATGTCGGTTATCCCGTCATTATTAAAGCCGCAAGCGGGGGTGGTGGTCGCGGTATGCGCGTCGTCGAAAAAGAGGTCGATCTATTATCCGCTATTTCTATGACCCAAACAGAAGCCAAAGCTAATTTTGGTAGTGCTATCGTTTATCTGGAAAAATACTTACAAGCGCCCCGGCATATCGAAGTACAAGTCTTATCTGATACCCATGGCAATGCTATCTACTTAGGTGAGCGCGATTGCTCTATGCAGCGTCGCCATCAAAAAGTAATTGAGGAAGCGCCAGCCCCAGGCATTACTGATGAGCAAAGACAGCAGATAGGTCAAGCTTGTATTGCTGCTTGCCAGAAAATGCACTATAGAGGTGCTGGCACCTTTGAATTTTTATACGAAAATGGCGAGTTCTTTTTTATCGAGATGAACACTCGAGTCCAGGTTGAGCACACTATTACCGAGATGGTCACTGGGGTTGATATCGTTCAAGAACAAATACGAGTGGCCGCAGGGTTAGCGCTCGCGCATAAACAAAGCGATATCTCTATCACTGGACATGCTTTTGAGTGCCGTATTAATGCTGAAAACCCTGATACCTTTTTGCCCAACGCTGGGCGTATAGACTACTGCCATCTGCCAGCAGGTTTTGGTATTAGAGTGGACAGTCATATCGAGTCAAACTATACCGTGCCACCCTCTTATGACAGTTTGATAGCTAAAGTATGCGTGCATGACCAGTCAAGAGACCAGGCTATAAAAAAGATGCAAGCGGCATTATTAGAAGCGCAAATTACAGGAATTGATACCAATATTAGCCTTCATCAACGACTGTTTAAAGATGCCGGATTTTGTCAGGGACAAATGAGTATTCATTATCTGGCCGAATGGATAGAAGAAAATATATAAATCGAGAATTAATACAGTTAACCCACTTTAGAAACGGCACAATGCTCATGGGCTACTGGGATGAATTTTTTGCAGCCTCTGTCACGCGTGCGAACAGCAAGCAAGAAAAATTTATACCAGTAGCACGTTGCTACAAGAGTATTCCTTTTATTTTGAATCGACTATAGCAAAAAATAAAGCTGAAGCCGAAATGAAAACAAAGATAGTGGAGCGTGCGCTTATGGAACTACAATGGCAAATATGCAGTGAGACCAATCTAGCTTTGTTTTTTCCTAAGCCTATAACCTTAGATAAACAGCAAAAATGCTGGGCATTGGCCGATAGTATCCAACAGCTGCCAGAAGTCATAGAAGTGGTCATTGGTATGAATACGCTAAGTGTATTCGTAGAGTCATTAACGTGGAGCGAGCTTAAGGACTTTAAAGACAAGCTATCCGCTCTACTTGATGATATCCCTTCAAAAGTAATAAACGGTAAGCACATTGAAATTCCAGTGCATTATGGTGGCCAATATGGTCCTGATCTAAAAGCTATGGCTAATGAATTAGGACTCTCTGTTAAAGCTATTGTCGATTTACATACCGAAGCGACTTATACCGTTTATTTTATTGGTTTTCAGCCTGGATTTCCTTATCTTGGCGGCTTATCCGAATCCTTGTATTTTCCAAGACATACCACACCAAGAACTCATGTGCCCGCAGGCTCAGTCGGCATTGGCGGTGAACAAACGGGTATCTATCCCTTTGAATCTCCAGGGGGTTGGCAGCTATTAGGTCAAACCGATAGCTCTTTATTTGATTTGACTAAAACCTCTCCTACTTTGCTTAACGCCGGTGATACCTTGCAGTTTACCGCTATTAATATTCATGAATAAAATATCTGCAAACAAAGGTCATAACAATAAGAAGTGCGAATAAATAGAAGTACGAATAAATGGGGATATCAATGAAAATTTTAACCGCGAATGCCCTTGCTAGCATCCAAGACTCAGGACGACTAGGTTACCGAAGCATGGGTGTTGGTAGAAACGGGGTAATGGATAGCTGGGCTTTGCAAGCAGGCAATGCGTTGATGAAAAACGATCTTAACGAGCCTGCTATTGAAATTGCTTTGGGTAATTTGACCATACAATTTGAAGAGGATATTAGTTTTTGCTTAACGGGTGCGCTATATGAAGCGTATTTAGACGATAAGCGCATTCCCGGCTATTGGCGTATCAATGCGCAAGCGGGGCAAACCCTCAAGCTTCTACGTCCATTACAGGGCATGTATAGCTATTTGTGTGTGCATGGCGGCTTTGATATCGAGCCGGTATTGCAATCGGCTAGCACCAACCTAAAAGCTGCTTTTGGTGGCTTTGAGGGTAGATATCTTAAAGCGGACGACACCTTAAACGTTAGAACCGCTGCCAGCTTACCCATTATAGGGGTGGCTCGCCTTGCGCCAACCCAGACCATTAGGGTGATAAAAAGTAGTGAGTATGAGCGCTTTACGCCTTCCTCTAAAGACGCTTTTGAATCACAGCAGTGGAAGCTACAAAGTAGTAGCAATCGTATGGGCTATCGCTTAGCAGGTACATTGCCACTTGAGTTGATTGAGCCTACGCAAATGAGCTCGCACGGTGTCGATATCGGTATGATTCAAGTGCCGCCGCAAGGGCAGCCTATTGTGCTGATGGCTGACGCGCAAACGACAGGCGGCTATCCTAAAATTGCTACGGTGATCAACGCGGATATAGGACTGATGGCACAAATTAGATTTGGTAAAACCTGTCAATTTGTCGTCGTAGATTTAGAGCAAGCATTGCATGAGCAACAAAAAAGAAAACACTATATCGACCAAATCGAGGAGTACGCTCATGAAAATTGATTTAAATGCCGACGTCGCTGAAGGCTGCGGGCAAGATGATAAATTATTGAGTATAGTCAGCTCTGCTAATGTCTGCTGTGGTCTTCATGCTGGCTCTTATGCCAAGATGTTGACGACCTTGCAATTAGCAAAAACAAACAACGTTAGGGTAGGCGCCCATCCCGGTCTACATGATAGAGAGAACTTTGGTCGTAGCAATCAGTCCTTAGATGAAGCCGCTTACCGTGCCTTATTGGCTTATCAGTTGGGTGCGACTAGAGCGCTCTGCGACTTGGTTGGTGTGCCTTTAGAATATGTCAAACCGCATGGGGCTTTGTATAACCAAGCAGCTGTTGATGAAGCATTATCAAATATTTTAGTCAGCGAAATCAAGCGTTTTGATCCCAATTTAAAAGTGATGGGTTTATCTGGGGGTTATCTGGTTAAGTCCGCAAAAAACCAGGGTCTAGAGACGATATCAGAAGTGTTTGCCGATAGAAATTATAAAAAAGACGGCACACTAGTATCTCGCAGCAAGGACAACGCCCTAATAACTGATATTAATGAAGCGACCAATCATATATTACAGATGATTACTGAAGGTACCGTCACCAGTATATGCGGCACAAAAGTACCAGTAGACGCTCAAAGTATCTGCTTACATGGCGACGGTGAGCATGCCATTTTATTTGCTAAAGAAATAAAAAAACAACTGCAGCTTAAAGGTATTAAGATATCTGCCTAAAAGTCTCTGCTTAGCGCTATTTTATTACATTAGTATCTTAATCATGATGACCATTGCTCAATATTTTGGTATTCGTTAGAAATAAATTAAGGAGTCTATTATGGATATAGAGCAAGTGGCACGTGTGGTTGAACTTGTTGAGAGCAGTCAGTTGCATGAAGTAACCATTGCAAATAGCGGACAGTCTATTACGGTAGTCAACAAACTGAAGCAGCAAAGCGTTACCAGCCCTATAGAGACAACGCCTACTCACAAGCCGGAAAATGGTGGTAGTGAGCATTCGCAGGTGTGTGCAACTTATGTGGGCCAAATTTTTTTAAGTGAAGATGCTACAACCGCTAATTTAGTGAATAAGGGTGATCATATTAGAAAGGGTCAAACGGTTTGCTTTATTGATGAGCTGACCCGCTTGCTACCCGTTATCAGTGATAAAAAAGGTATCGTTAGCGATATCTTAGTTGCAGATGGACAGAACATCGAATATGGGCAGCCTATTTTTAATTTAGAAATATAGAGAACGTTTAAAGGGGATTGATAGCTTTGATAAGGACTGTTTTAGTGACGCAAGTCGAAGGGCTATGCCCGCAGTGACAGTTGGTGAAGTACGCCTTTATCAAAGAAAATCGGCAGATATTTACCATTACCCGCATGTGTCACATATTAGACGTTAAGCCATTAAGCTATTACGACTGGATAAATCGTGATATCCATGAGCAGCAGATTCATTGCAATCAGTGTGAGCTACTGGTCAGAGTGGCTCATGGCGAGACCAAACAGCGCTATGGCTATGAGCGTCTGCATACTCATCTAGTAGAGCAAGGTCATATCATTAGCAAATACATGGTCAGGCGTATCAAAGAGACCTATGGCATTGTATGTCGTCGCCACCAACTCCAATCATAACAAGCTTGTCTATTAAAATCTATTAGATCAGAAGTTTGACGCCAATTACCCTAATCTTGCGAAGCAGTGCTTCTCAGGGTTAGTGACATCACTTATATCTGGAATTCTGAGGGCTGGCTGTGCTTAGCAGGAGTCGAAGACCTCTACACTAAAGAGCTGGTCGGCTACGCCATCAATAAGCGCATGACAGCAGATTTAGTTTGCAAAGCATTAAATATGGCAATTAAGGTGTAATGGACAAAATTCATGCTAGAAAGTAGAAGGTAGTGGCTAATGGACATAATTCATGCTATTTGAGTGACTTTAACAGTAGAAAGTCTTTAATAAACCGTAACTTACGGTACTCATTTAAGCCATGATGGCTATGTAATTGTCGTTTTAGCTCGCTAAATAAACCTTCAAGAGCATTGGTTGTATTTGGTACATCTAAGTGCTCATATTCTCTATAAGTAAATAACCAATCACTATTGGTTCGCAGGCTACGATAAGCACTTCTAAGACGTTTATGGGTGTACCAAGTTTTACCCGTATCCCCATTAATACTACGCTCACTTAGATAGGTTTCATGCGTTAAATACCAGTGATCTAAACACTTTGTGAACGCTTTTTTATCAAGCTGCGTTAGGGTTAAGGTGAGTTGTCTGAGCTCAATACTAGCAATATTTTTAGGACGACGAGTCAGGTAGCGTGTCACTATTTGTATTTGATGGAACTGGCACATCTGACAGGGTATGCTGACAAATAACGTATTCAGTCCTCGTCTACCATCGCAGGTGATGCTTTGTATATCAACGCCTAACGACTTTAAGTGGTCCACACCCTGTTTGTATGCGCTATTAGTTTCATGACTCACTATAGCGTAATGTAGAACCGTTCTAGTGGTGTTGTCCATAAACACCATCAAACCAAATCCGCGGCCAAAGTAGGTGGTGTCCATAATAATATTAGCCTGCTTGGGCCGTTTGATCTGGTACTCAATACTCACTTTATCTAGTCGTCTTTGAATGGTTTTAAGACTACAGTGATATTTATCAGCAAGTTGTTTGTACGTCTGCTTACCTTGCGTATATTCCGTCCAAAGAGTTTTATTATTGAGTCTTATACCGCCTAAAAACTGCCGTTTGCAAGATAGACATTGATACTGCTGTTTACCTTGCTTGCGTCCATTCTTCTTGGTGTGTTTGTCACTACAAAAAGGGCAGTTTTTTGATTCATGGCGTTGATTCCTTGCAAATATAGACAGTATATAGCCTTAAGCTATATGCCAGCATGAATTTTGTCCATTACACCGCAATTAAGAATAGAAGACCCAACAGAGATTTAATCGTCCACTCTGACAGAGGCAGTCAGTACTGTAGCAATGCTTATCACAAGATTATCAAACAGCATAAGTTTAAGGGTTCAATGAGCGGCAAAGGCAAGTGTTTCGACAACGCTCCCATAAAGAGCTTCTCGGGTGAGGAGCACCGCTCCTCAAGGAAGAATGAGCTGGTGTATCACCAAGATTATCAGACAAGACATGATGCTATCAGCGATATCATTAAATATACTGAGCTGGATTACAATGAGGAGCGATTAGTAAAGCACTGCTTTGCAGCGACGAAAGGCAAGAGCTGTGCTCGCAGTGGGACTAGGATTCAGAAGGGCTTGGGCTACAAACCGCTAAGGAAAATTTAGTTTGACTTTTATAGTTAGGCAGCTTGATTAAAATCTCCCAAGTTAATATCTATGGGAATGATAACATAGGTCATAGCCCTTTGTTTATATAGATTTCGTTATTTAAATTAATAATTTTAACAACATATTTAACAACATCTGAATGTCGCTATGTTCGTTTGGACCGCGAGATTATACTTATAATATCTATAAGAAAAACCCAAATTGCTTACACTTCTAATAATTATTTTATTTTGGTTCAGCTCTAACTCGATTGATACTAGCAAACAATTCAGGTTATAAGCTATTCTCAAAATGGATTTTTAGTCGATCACAATAGCAACGTCACACATAACCCCTGACTCTCTTCGCCACTTGTAGCTGTCAACGTAGAAGCCTTCATAAACACATCAATATTTGCCTGCTCACAAATTGACTTAACAATAGATAGCCCCAGTCCGGTTCCATCTATCTCATTAGTCCTTTTACCTGCATTGTCAGAGCGCAAGGTATCGGTAGGATTTTCTGAAAATTTATCTAATGCTTTAGATGTCTGAGCGATTCTTGTAAATGGTTCGAACACACTGGCATAATCCTTGGGATTAATACCTTGGCCCGTATCCATTATTTGTAATACCAGTTTGTTTTCTAATGGTGTAGAAAGCTTATTTATTTTTCCAGAGTGAATCACCTGTGTGCCAAAATTGGACTGGGTATTTAAAGCTGATGCTTCAAAATTATTTGAATTAGGCTGTAGATGAAATAGTTCAACGGCTACTTGACCATAGTCTGGGGTATAGACAATAGCGTTTTGGATAAGATTTTTGACGAGTAATAGTAATGAGGTCTCATCCATATTCACTCGACCTTCCAGTAACGGGTCAGCTGATAATTGAACGGTTAGCTCTATATTTTTATTGTCGATAATAGGGATAAGCAAACCTATGACTTGTTCAACAATAGCTTTGACAGACACTGATTGCTGCTCAGTGTTATGTGTGGCATTTATATTGCCAGCTCTAGCCAATGTTAACAACTGTTCGATTAAACTTTGATTGCGCTTAAGACGAATGGCAAGCTTGTTTAAGCCTGTGGTCATAATTTCATCATTGCTAAGGCGCTGTAAGCGCTGCAGCTGTAAGGAGATAGCCGTAAGAGGAGAGCGCAGTTCGTGAGCGGCATCAGCAATAAAACGTTGCTGACGTTCAATACTGACTTTCACCAGAGCCAATAAACGATTTAAAGATTCCGCTAATGGCAACAGCTCAGTAGGTAGATTGCTAACTGGTAAGGGGTTTAAGTCACTCTCACGGCGCTGACTTATTTCCGTTTGTAGATGGCGTACAGGCTTGAGCATTCGCCACATAATAAAGGGCAGCAGCAACACCAGAAAGCTCATACCAAGGATTAAGGGTAAAAAGGATTGCAAAGCACTATCTTTGGCGAGGTCATCTTGAAACTCAGTACGTTGACGCACGATGATGACATGATTGTCACTATCATTATTGCTGCGATAAACGCGCCATACTTTACCATCTATGGTTTTAGTACTGATACCTACTGGAATAGTAGGTAAGTCCTTTACAGTAATGTCATCAAAATCATCTTCGTTATGTTCCTCTGCATCATTATTACTGTTATAAGTGGAATCATGAGATGAACTATAAATTATGGGCGCATTGATATCGGTATTGATGATATCAACGGTAATACTGCCATCGTCATCGTCGGTATCAAAGTGGATGTTGGTCTGTTGTAGTGAGCTTGAGTCAGAGGTTTCAATATTAAGCGTTTGTTCAAGTACCGCTGTCATACTTTTGAGATTATCATCTTGAAATTCATTGAGTTCTTCATAGCTGTGCCAAAATCCATAGCCCCCTGCGACTACTGCTAATAATAGCAGCGCTAAAACTGACCAAAAAATCAGCTGAAACTGCATAGAGTTAAAAAGCTGGCGAATAGAGGGCATGGTATGAGTCTTTAAAGATAATGTGAGCGTTATAAAGCACTAGATTCAACAGGTTCTTAACTGTACTTGCAGTAAATTTACTAGTCTTTATTACTAATATACCAGCCTAAGCCTCGGACGTTTTTAATTCTTTCTTGGCCAAGTTTTTTTCTTAAGCTATGAATTAAAAATTCAATAGCGTTACTTTCAACTTCACCGCCCCAGCCGTATAGTGAATCCTCAAGCTTAGTCTTTGACATCACCTTTTCGGGTGCCAGCATAAAGGTGGTAAGCAGCATATATTCTTTAGCGGTCAAGTCAACAGGAGTGCCATCCATGATGACGCGCTTATGTGCTGTATCTAAGTTTAAGTTGCCAACGCTGAGCTGATTATCTGCTTTACCTTGGGCACGGCGAATAAGCACTCGCATCCGTGCAAAGACTTCTCCCAGCTCAAAGGGTTTAACCACATAATCATCGGCCCCTGAATCAAGACCGGCAATACGGTCTTTGACATCGTCACGGGCAGTGATAATCAATACCGGCGTAGCCATTTTAGCATCACGAATGACTGTCAATACGCCCATTCCATCGATTTCAGGTAGACCTAAATCTAATAAGATAATGTCATAAGATTGCATTTTTAAAGTCAAAATAGCTTGGCGGCCATCTTTGACCCAATCGACGGTATAAGCCTCATCTTGCAAAGCTTCGCTTAAACTCTCACCAATCATTAAATCGTCTTCTACCAATAATACGCGCATAGGGCCTCCTTATATTGTTAAGTATTACGAGTAGCAGTTAGTCCATTGTTTGAGCTTTTATATTCCATACTAGCGCTAAAAAGCTCTAGGCGATACATTAGCCGTTCAGAGATAACGTCTAAAGGTAACGCTTAGAGCTTTTATTAAAGCCTTAAAATGATCTACTGCTATAGCACTTGCTATACGCTCTTAGTCATCAGAAGCTTCTAACCAGCTATTCATAACCTTACCAGTCATGCTATCGATAACGACTTTATGCACCTGATTGCCTTTAGCAACCTTGATTTCATAAACTGACTTGCCATTATCTACATCGAACTCCGCTTCTATAACTTTACCATTAATACTTTGAGCTGCCGTTTGCATCGCTTGGTTTAGACTGACTTTGGCGCGTTTCATAGCGTTGTATTCTGCCATATCTTCTTTATCTAGTTGCTCTTGCTTGGCACTTAGCACCTTACCCGTATTCGCATCAATTTTTATTTCATATTCAGTGTTACTGGCGACTGTTTTGATCTCATACTTGCCACCTGCTGAGTAGTCGTTTTGGTCAAACTCGACGCTAACAAGATCACCTTTGACGGTTTTATTACCAATAGCAATGGCTTGTTGCAAGCTAATTTTGCTCTGTACTGCCGCTACCGCTTCACTAACTTGGCCGTTTGTAATGGCGGCTTGACTGGCAACAATAGTGGCTGTACCGGCACCAGCAATAGCAACTGCCATAACGATAGATTTGCTAAACGTTGATAAGTTTTTCATGGGGTTGTCCTTTATCTTTGGTTGGTTTCTATACACAGACTTGCTTGGTTATATCCGTTGCTGTGTTCATGATTCCATCATAGAGTACAAGACATAGGAGAAGCTTAGCGCAGACAAAGGGTTACATTAGTTGCCATATTTATTACTCTCTATAGGGTCACTTTTATTTTGCTACTTAGTGGTTCATTTTGGTTCATTTCTAATTCGATCAATATCAGCAAAAAACTAGCGAAAACAACCTGCTTTCAGCTAAGAAAGCAGGTTGTTTTAATAAAAGTATGCTTATACCTTCTAGCGAAAATCAAAGAATTCATAATGAATGTTATTAGTGGGTATGCTATTTTCTTTCATTAACTCCTGCACTTTTTGTAAAAGCCCTTCTGGACCGCAGAAGCTGATTTGAACATCCTTTGGATCGACTTCACTGGTTGCTTGGCGGATGGTCTCGGCTAGGGCCTCACTACCACTCGGATTGGCCACAAACTCGGCACCAGACTGGACTGTCATTTCTTGCATGTGCTCAGCACTAGGAAAAGCGCGCGCTGGATCGAAGCAATAAACCAAAGTGGCCCGTTCAAAATGACCGATGGTTTTATCCTCTAGCCATGAAATAAAAGGCGAGATTCCTACTCCTGCACCAATCCAGATTTCACGCTTTGCACTCGGCTGGCGTTTGAAATTACCATAAGGCGCGTAGATGTCTGCCAACATACCTACTTTAACTTTTTTACTTAGCTTTTTGGTGTAGTCACCCAATTCTCGAATCACAAAATGAATATGCCCGTTGTCAGAATATGCATTGGCTATAGTAAAGGGGTGTGGCTCGTGTAAACCTGCTGCTTTAAGAGAGATAAAGGCGAACTGGCCCGCTTCAAATACAAAGCCATTACGAACTGGTTCAAATTCTAAATGTACCGCCGCTTTACCATGGGATACGGTCGATAATTTATACTCTCCAGATTTGGCAATAAAGGGATACAACAGCTTGTACAGCGCCGCAATTACACCTACTGTGCAAAGTAGTGCCAACCAGATGCCCGCTGGGCTAGTCAGGGTGATGGGCGACTCAATGCTCAGCCAATGTAGGATGACAATCAGAAACAGTGGGCCTGAGAACTTATGTAACCAGCGCCAGTTGCCATAAGGAATCTTTCGGTTCAGCGCCAGTAGGATAATTAGACCTAGTACGACAAAGCTAAGTTGACGCACCAAACGCGTCCAATACTTGGGCAGTTCTAGAATGGACGCAAGTTCCCAAGCGTCTAGTTCGGCTTTAAAAACAAGATGATAGGCGGCAAACACCAGTGCCCATATACCGATCCATTTATGGGTCTCATAAACTCTGTCTAAACCGCCAAATAGCCATTCAATGCTATGCCAACGGCTAGCGAGTATGCATGAGGTTGCCATGCAAGCTAAAGCTGACGCACCTAGTATCAAACTGGCTGTTGCTGCTGTCGCCCAAGTATTTGAGGGGATCTGTATTACTACAGCGATTGAAGTGATTAGCACGATGCTACTGATAACCTGCCAAGACTTTATAGCCATAATAATTTTCCTAAAAGTTGCTGTATTAATTGTTTGGTCACTGTCTTTATGACCTCATCATACAGGGCAAGACATAGGAGAAACTTAGCGCAGGTTGAGGGTTACATTAGCTGCTATATTTAATGGTCTATTAATAATCTGTTAAGCCAAGAAAGGCCGCTACTTATAATCATAAGTAGCGGCCTTTCTATTATTGTATCAGATTACTGTTCAGTAGCTGCAGCCCGATTATTAATAATCTTACCTGTCATGCTATCGACAACTACCTTATGTACCTATTTTTCTGTAGCAATTTGAATCTTATAGACTGACTTGCCATAATCTACATCGAACCCAGCAGCTACGACTTGTCCGTTAACAATTTGTTTGGCGTTTGTTATCGCTTGAGTCAGACTCGTTTTAGCCTGTTTTATAGCCCGATATTAAGCTATATCATCGGCATCAAGTTTATCTTGCTTAGCGCTTAACATCTCACCGGTATCTGCATCAATAGTCACCTCATATTCAGTATCACTGGCGATAATTTTAATGTCATACGTGCTGCCCGGTAAAGAATAACTTTGATCAAATTCTACGCTAACCAGATCCTCTCTAATTGACTTACTACCAATAACATTATTGAGCGCTTCTTTATGAGCTGATAGGCCAAATTCAAATTTTATACTCAACATCTTTATTCACTTGGATCAGCGCCCGGCGGAAAGTGATGACGGAGCTGGGCGACATTGGCAGCAGTGACGGTATCAGTAAAGTTATTTGGATCGCTATGCATGTATTGAGTGACCGCTGCTATTTGCTGATCATTCATCATGCTATGAAAGGATGGCATACCGCGCAAGCCATTGATTACCGCACTGATGATATAGTATTTTGATTGCATCGGAGCTACTGTCTAGTGGCGGCAACCTGAATATTTAAGGTGAGATTTTTAGTAATACCAAATAAGGTATATCTATTGATATTCCACTTCGTTCGGTCAATCGTAGTGGTAAAATCACCGCTACATATATCCTTTTTAACGGTAGCACTCAAATAACAGTTGAACTTAGTCGCCTTTAAACTAATAGGATGGGTCTCGCCATGTAAGGTTAAATTGCCATCGACTTGGGTCACTTGCGAATTTGTTTTGTTATTATCAAAATACCATTTGGTGGACTCAAAATGAGCTAAGGGAAACTGCTGCATATTAAAGAAGTCAGGACCCGTGAGCTTAATGTTAAACGTTTTTTTGCCGGTGTCTAAATATTTTATTGGGATAATAAGTGAGATGTTGCCCGTCTTAGCGCTCGGGTCATATTGCAGTTGTCCCTTAACATTGTAAAAGCCACCGGTAGTGCCAGAGTTTTTGAAGTTATCAATAGCAAAGCGTACGCTAGTGCGAGCTGAGTCAATGACATAGTTGGCAGCGTAACTACTACTAATGCTACTTGTCATTAATAACAGCATCACCAACAGCTTATGAGAAAGCGTTATTACATGGTTGACTGATAGTCCTACCATAACTACATTCCATTATTATTTTATACGCGAAAAACTTCCTGGGTAAAGGCCAGTTGTATGATTTCATATTGATGAATAGTTATTTTATATAACGCCACTCTCAACTTAAACGAGGCCTTGATTTTACTAGTCTAGATTTAGTTTCAAGAAATTAACTGATTTATAATATCTTTAAAATCAGTAACTTATGAAAATAATTTGAGAGTGGCGTTTTATATACTATTTTTCAATGGCTTATAGTAGGTTCTCTATAAATAAGATACAATCGTTTTAAAATAAGCAAAGTGGCAGAAGAATACATGACCTATTCAGCAGACTTTCGAGCGCAAGTGATTAAAAGTATCAAACAAAAGGACATGAGC
>NZ_CAJHBI010000019.1 GCF_904846605.1 Psychrobacter sp. 72-O-c | reverse complement strand
GCTCATGTCCTTTTGTTTGATACTTTTAATCACTTGCGCTCGAAAGTCTGCTGAATAGGTCATGTATTCTTCTGCCACTTTGCTTATTTTAAAACGATTGTATCTTATTTATAGAGAACCTACTATAGTCCAAACTTGCTAACAAATCGTTTAAAAGAAAGTATTCAAAATAAACCATCTAAAATAAAGTATTTAAAAGAAACCGTTGAAAAAAAACTATTAAAACGAAGTGTTTAAAATAAAGCATCTCAAGAATTGCCCTACTGTTATCACCACTGCTGCAAGTATGAATACAAGGAAAATGGTATGCATTGCCCTTATTGTAATGCGTCAGAGACTAAAGTTATTGACTCACGTCTGGCCGCTGAAGGTGCACAAGTACGCCGGCGACGACTTTGCAGCGGCTGCCAAGAGCGATTTACCACCTTTGAGATGGTAGAAGTGGTCATGCCACGGATTATCAAATCTAGTGGCAAAATCGAGCCCTACGATAATGAAAAACTACGCCGCTCTATCTTACTACCGCTACAAAAACGCCCGATCACTATTGATGAGCAAGAGGCGATGATTAGCCGTATTGAGAAGCGAGTACGGCAAATGGGCGAGCGCGAGATTAGCAGCAAAGTGCTAGGAGAAATCATCATGAGTGAGCTTAAAACCCTTGATGATGTCGCTTATGTCCGCTTTGCGAGTGTCTATCGTGACTTTCAAGATATCGATGCCTTTCATCAAGAAATCGCTAATATTCGCCCATCAGAGAAAAGTGAAGATTAACTATAGCAACCATTAGCTCCTTTTTTATTAAGTGTGTTCCCTTTATGCCGACATTAAGTCACGCCCAAGATGCTCAAGACCGCTATTTTATGATGCTCGCTATTGAGCAGGCAAAGCATGGCATATATACCGCGCGGCCTAATCCAGCAGTAGGCTGTGTGCTAGTAAAAACAGGAGAGATAGTGGGACAAGGGTTCCATCCCCAAGCGGGACAACCGCATGCCGAAGTGTTTGCACTGAAAGATGCAGGTGCACAAGCAAAAGGTGCAACGGCCTACGTAACCTTGGAGCCGTGTAGTCATACCGGTCGTACACCGCCTTGCGCCCGAGCGCTCATCGATGCAGGTATTAAGCGCGTGGTCATTGCTGGTCTTGACCCTAATCCACAAGTGGCTGGTCGCGGGGTTAGCTTATTAGAGCAGGCTGGCATTGCGGTTAAAGTTGGAATCTTAAACGGCCAAGCAGAAGCATTAAATCAAGGGTTTTTAAAAGCTATGCGCACGCAAATGCCTTATGTACGGCTCAAAATTGCCACCAGCCTTGATGGTCGTACCGCGATGGCGTCAGGGGAGTCAAAATGGATTACCTCGGCAGCAGCACGTGAAGATGTACAAAAGCTGCGTGCGCGCAGTGGAGCAATTATTACTGGCAGCGCAACGGTTATAGCGGACAATCCGCAGTTAAATGTGCGTTCTAGTCAATTAGGTGTGGAACTGGAGCAAATTCCTACCCCTATGGTGGTGGTGCTCGATAGACGCGCACGCTTAGCACATGATTTACAGTCTGCGTATCAGTTATGCCGACGTGTAGATACGCTCTATTGGCGTAACGATGATTTGATCGAGTTACTGAAATCGTTGGTGAGCGAGCATCATTGCTATGATGTGTTGATAGAAGCTGGAGCTACCGTCGCAGGGAGCTTTTTAAGCCAACAGCTGGTAGATGAATTGATTGTCTATCAAGCACCTTGTCTATTGGGGGCACAAGCACGGCCTATGATTGATTTTAACCCCTTATCTTTAGCACAGCAGTTGCGCTTTGACTATCATAGCCACGAGCAAGTGGGTACTGACCTAAAACTAACTCTGCTGCCATTCTAAAAACTTCTAAAATATAAAAATCATCTGTGTATAAGTGTTTAGTTATCCACAGTGTCGTCAATTTCTATAGTAAATGTGGATAACTAGGTCATTTTAGGGTACTTCAAATAAGGTTTCACATGAAACTGTGTATAACTTTTTATAACTGTGTTTCACATGAAACTTATAAATAGTTGATAATTGAAGTTATTCTGGAATAATCCTTTATTAATCATTAGTTTAACGAGGTATTCCTATATCTACTCCTTTATGTATTAATAAGTGGATAGCTTGTGGATAACTTTATTGAAACGAAGATTTTTAAGGTGAAAAAGGGTAAATAATGCTTAGTTATCCACAACTTATCTCAAATATTCTACTTATCAAACGAAAGGTGCCGTAAAATCCAATTGAGTATAGTACTTCACTCAGTTAAATAATTTAGCAACAGTAGATTGCTAGGATAGCCAATAGTCATGATTGATAGATTTTGTTATTGATATACGTATCTAGTGCTATGCTAATAAGCAGTTAACACCAATTATCAGTTATAAAATGTTGATAGTTATCACTAAACAAGAAAAAGAGGGTCATATGTTTACAGGGATTATCGAAAGTGTGGGCAAAGTTAAAGCTATGCAGCCAGTTGGTGGTGATATTCGTTTAACGATTGAATCCGATGATTTGGACTTTAGCGATGTGTCATTAGGCGACTCTATTGCTTCAAATGGTATTTGTTTGACCGTCGTGGATTTAGGTAGTAATTATTATGCCGTCGATGTTTCACGTGAAACTATCGCTCGTACTGCACTAGAGGACTTAAAATCAGGTCATTTGGTCAATTTAGAAAAAGCCATGCTACCGACTACCCGTTTTGGTGGGCACATTGTTGCCGGTCATGTTGATGGTGTCGGCGTCGTGAGTAAGCTTGAAAAAGATGCGCGCTCTATTTATATAGAAATCGAATTACCGCAAGAGTTGGCGCACTATACTGCGACTAAAGGATCTATCACACTCGATGGTATTAGTCTGACGACCAATCTAGTACGGGACAATATTGTCTGTTTGAATATTATTCCCCATACAGCTCAGGTTACCAATATTGCCAAGCATTGGCTGTTAGGTAGTAAGATTAATATTGAAGTAGATATTGTGGCACGCTACTTAGAGCGTCTATTAAATAAATCGCAAACCGGAACCATGAACGCGCCCAGTCCGCAAAGCAAGATTACCGAGAATTTTTTAGCAGATAACGGCTTTATGAAGTAACTTTATAAAATAAAAAGCTTTATAAAGTAGTGAACAAGACCGCTGGCATAATAGCCTTTATTAGTATGGGTAGATTGTTAATATGGTTAAATTATTTTAAAACGAGACAGTGCTACTGGCATGAATTTTTGCAGCCTCTGTCCCGCTTGCGAACAGCACGCAAGAAAAATTTATACTAGGAGCACGTTGCTATACACGACTCCCTTTTATTGTTTATTGTGAACTGATTATATAAGCTGCTAACCAGCTTTAATCAAATGTTGTAAAACGGCTTGTAGGTTACTTTTATCAATAGGTTTGGATAAAAACTCATCCATTCCTACCGCAAAACAATCTTCACGATCCTGTTCAGTGTTGTTCGCAGTGAGCGCCACGATAGGAATATCATCCCCTTGTGCGCGAATAGCTTGGGTGGCCTGCAGGCCATCCATAACGGGCATTCGGCAGTCCATTAAGATTAGTGCAATTTCTTGGCGCTGAACTTGTAGCTGATCTAAAGCTTGCTGACCATCTTCTGCCACCATACTGCGATAGCCTAATTTACTTAATAATTTGCAGGTGATTTTTTGATTGGTTCGGCTATCCTCTACTACTAGAATCAGCGGTGCTAATACTTCTTCTATAGGACTGTTCAGCGCTGTTGCTGGTTCAGCACCCTGATTATTTTGTTTCTGTTTTATTGGTTGGGTTAGGCGCAGCAACTCGGATAGCAGTAAGGCGCTATCTAAGGGCTTGCTTAAAAAACCGTCAAACTGATCCAGTAGCGTAGAAGGTATACTGCGCTCAGGCTTCATGCTAAGGAGTATTTTGGGTAACGATGAGCGGTTCAATAGACTGTCTAACACTTGCCGGGCATTAGCATTAATCGCTGCTTTGTCGCTTGTACTTTTATAATTTGTTCTCTTATAATTTGTTCTCTTATAATTTACTTCTTTATGACTCACTTCTTTAGGAGTTATCCTACTACTACTACTACTACTACTACTGCTATCTTCTGAGCCTTCAGATAACACTATGGCGCTGATCTCATAATATTCATAATCTAAAAGTAATATAGGCGCCAGCGTTTGTATGTTTTGCGCCAGCTGGTCTGTTAACTGTTGACTGCTCGCTATGTCTGCCGCAGTATAAATAGTGGCAGGTATTGATAAATAGTGACACAGACGTCGCAGATTGGTGGCGAAAAGTGTTTGATTGACGATCGCAATAAGGTGAATGTGAGTTAAGTTAGTATTGAAATGATATACCGGCTGATAATTGGGACGGCGACAGGGTAAGTAGAGCGTAAAGGTGTTAACTTCATTAGAGCGGTTGTTATCAAAGGTACTGTCAAGCTCAATAAAGCCGCCTAATAACTGAGCGAAACTATTAGAAGTAGCCAAGGCCAGTCCGATATCAGCAAATTGCTGGCTGGTTTGGTTATTGGTTTTATTAAAATAATCAAACAGCTGCTGTTGCCTAGCAGGCACTATACCTATTCCTGTATCTTGTATGCTAAAGCGAACCCAATGTTGCGGGTTGTCTTTTTTGACATTATGAGCTTTGATATCATGAGCGCCAAACGTTGATCCGCCTTCCTCTTTTTGTTCTTGTGTTTGTGTCCGATTTTTAGTGGTAACAGGTTCGATGACAAGTGCGACATAACCTGAGGTGGTAAATTGTATGGCGCTATCTAATAAATTAAGTAAGATTTGACGCAAACGATTGCTATCTGTATCAATATAGCGCGGACAATCGGGTGCAAAAAAATACAGTAACTCAAGTCCTTGCCGACGTGTATTGTCTGTCATTAAATGACTAACATGTTGTCCAAGTTTAAAAATATCTACAGGCTCATTAATAATATGAGTTTTTCCTGCCTCTATATTTGCTATATCTAGCATATCATTGAGCATCGCTAGCATAGAATGGCTAGACTGCGTTAACGTGGTCAGTACTTCATCCTGTTTAGCAGATAAAGTATCGGTATCTATCTGCTCCAGTATGCCAATAATGGCATCTAACGGAGGGCGCAGCTCATGACCAATGACGGATCTAAGCTGGCTAAATTCGCTAAGCTGTCGTTGTAGCTGCTGGTTTTGTTGTTGTAAGATCTTAGTCTGATTGACAAAATCGTCGACACTATTGAGGAGCACGGTAAAGCCATGAACTTGCCCATGCTCGCCGAACCAAGGAGTGATATGTAGCTGATAGGCTTGCTCGTTCGCTATGCCGTAGACCAGTAACGTACGGGTGACGCGCTGGGTAGATAGTTCCTGTAGTAGGAGCTGGGTCGATTCATCGTTACCAGTGACAAAGTCAGTCAGTTGATAATTTGCATTAGGCTGGAATGAGGTGGCAAATACTTGCTCGAAACGCTGATTAAAAAAGCTGACCTGCCCGTGACGCATTACCATCAGCATGGGTAGCGGTGCTTGATCGACCAAGCGCTCAAGCCGATGGTTGAGCGTTTTAATGCGTCGATTATTATTATGTAGCTGATAACTGATACGACTAAGGGCATGCCCCAAGCGTAAAAACTCAGTGGTCGCTTTTTTTTCAATAAATGGTGGCGGTGTGTAAGCCTTTTTCGCAGCGCTGTTCAAGTTATCGGTATAGAGTAACAGCTGTTCCCAATTGGTACGACGGTTGAGCATGTAAAGTAGTGCGATGATAAAGAGTATAATCGCCGTCATTAATGGCAGCCAAAAACGATAAAAGATCCAATTTATTTCAGGCGGTTGATGGCGCAGTACTGTGTATACTTGATGACCACTTTCAAGCTTGATAGTGCCTGCTAAAGCACTGTTAGTAAGGGTATAAGCGCTATTACTATTGCCGACACTATTGACGAACGGCGAAGCAAGGGTAGGGAAGTTAACGGTAGTAAATTCAGCCTCATGAGGACGGGTATAGCGATGGACGTAAGTCTGACCAGATGGCAGCATAAAAACCAGCTGATAACTGATATCTTGGAAAATAGGCTTCTGTAATATTTTCTTAATGTCCGTATCGGTGGGCTCATCCTGTTCGATAAGCTCATACTGTAAAGAATTAAAGATACTTGTAGTATGCTGCTTACTGTGCGTTTTGAGGTCAAGAAACATCACCACATAGTATAACGACAACATGATTATCAGCGTCAGGGTATAAAAGAACAGTAAGCGTTGTAGAGATTGAAACTGTTGCATGGATGCATGATCCTATAGCGGTATACCAAAATACAGTGAACTTATTACAAAGCGCTCATCATTCATACCTATTCTATAATAAAGATAAGCTTTATCATTATTGACGCCTATCAAGCGCTATTACAATCATGGCACAACGCCGTAAACTCACCTATAATAGGTGGATTAATAATACATAATACGCTGCTATGACTATAATTGCTTCCTCTTCCGACTTATCTACTGCCCCCACTACTCAGAACCCGCAAGTTACCAGCCGATTGCGAGTGGTGTTTGCGGGTACCCCAGAGTTTGCTGCCACTAGCCTTGAGGCACTAGTCAGTCAGCAAGAAGCGCTTAATATAGATATTGTGGCAGTATATACCCAGCCGGATCGTAAGGCGGGACGCGGACAAAAACTATCAACCTCTGCTGTTAAGCAAGTCGCACTGGCTCATGACATTCCTGTTGAACAACCTGATACCTTTAAAAAGTCAGTGACCGAAGGCATAGCTGCTAGACAAACCTTGAGAACTTATCAATCGGACGTGATGGTCGTTGCCGCTTACGGGTTGATATTGCCTATTGGGGTTTTGACCACGCCTACTTACGGCTGCTTGAATATTCACGCTTCCTTATTACCACGCTGGCGCGGCGCGGCGCCCATTCACAGGGCATTATTAGCCGGAGACGCTCAGACGGGTATTACCATTATGCAGATGGATAAAGGGTTAGATACCGGTGACATGCTTTATAACGTCAGCTGTGCGATTGAGTCTAACGACAGCGCAGCCAGTCTCCATGATAAGCTGGCAGAGTTAGGCGCGACTGCTATCAGCACCGTGCTACAAGACCTAAATTATTATCAAACGAGGGCTATAGTCCAAGATGACAATGAGGCTAATTATGCCGAAAAACTCATCAAAACAGAAGGCGCTATTGACTGGTCACAATCGGCTACTGTAATTGAAAGGCAAATCCGCGGACTAACCCCATGGCCGGGCGCTTATACCTTTTTAGAGGGACAGCGCGTCAAGATTTTAGCCAGCCTACCTGTCAATACGACCCAGCAAACCACTAAACCTGCCGGAACCGTTATCAGTGTCGGACGTAAAGCTATTTTGGTTGCGTGCGGTAAAGACAAACAGCAAGTAGACAATATAAATCAGCCAGCCAGCACCTTAGCGATAACTAAATTGCAGTTTGCCGGTAGCAAGCCAGTGACTGCCGAGCAAATTTGTCATGGCAATCAGCTTAATGATAACGATCAATTTACCAATAATTCAAACTAATAAGTAAACACAGACGCCTTAATAGGCATAGGAAATTAATTAATATGAGACAACCCGCAACCGCGTCTAGAAACAACAAAAATAAGCCTTCCAGTAATCTTAAAATGACCGGCAGCGTGCGGGTGCGCGTTATTCGTACCTTACTTGCCATCCAGAATGGCCAGTCGTTATCGAGTGTACTTGATCCTTTATTAAACAGTCTACACGAGGGTGATAAAGGCTTTGCGCATGCGCTACTGTTGACTACTTTGCGTCAGTGGTATGCTCTTGAGCGCCTACTTGATACTTTAGCAGATAACAATATCGATGAGATTGAAGTCCGCACTACCATTCAAGTGGGGCTAACCCAGCTGTTATATTTGGAAGTGGCTGACCATGCCGCGATTCATGAAACGGTTGAAGCGGTTAAAGAGATTGATTTTGCCCATGCATCCGGCTTAGTTAATGCTATTTTACGTAAAGTCGTTAAGAACACTAACAAATTCCGTAAGAAATGCGATAAAAACCACAGCTTGCCTAATTGGCTCGCCTATCAGCTCAAGCAAGATTGGAGTGAGGAATACTCAGCATTAACTCAAGGATTACGTCAGCCCGCACCGATGTTTTTACGAGTGAATACCACTATTAATACTGTGGACGGCTATCAACAAGCGCTAGAGCAAGCAGATGTTGAAGCCGAATTGGTCGAAGTGGTTAGTGGTTTACAACTGCCAAATCTGACCGATAAAACGGATACTACTATAACAACCCAAGCGTTACGTTTAGAGCAAACTACAGCCGTTAGTGGTCTACCCTCATTTGCGGAAGGTGCTGCTAGTGTGCAAGATATGCATGCCCAGCTTGCTGCACCACTGATTCACCAAGCGCTTATCAATAAGGCAAATGCTGATGCTATTAATGATAACAATGGCGATGCCAACCAAACCAGTAATACCGAGCTGCATATTTTAGATGCTTGCGCTGCTCCTGGTGGTAAGCTTGCCCATTGGTTAGAGCTGTTAAATGCAGACAAGCAGTCCTCATTGTTTCATGTGAAACCTAGTGAAAATGAAAGTGGTGATATAAATAATTCGGTAGAAAGTCGTGCGATTAAACTAACCGCTATTGATAATGAAGCCCCGCGTATTGGTCGCATTCATGAAAATCTAGAGCGTTTACATTTAGAACACTCTGAGCAAATTAAGCTTAATGTCGTCTGTGCTGATGCGACCAGATGGCAGGGCATCCAGGAATCTAAAAAGCAAAAAGTAGATAAAAATGAACCTGTATTTGACGCTATATTACTCGATTCACCTTGTACCGCTACTGGCGTAATTCGTCGCCATCCTGATATCAGTCTTTTACGTACAGAAGAAGACGTGGATCAAACGGCGTCATTACAGGAAGAGATATTAGACAATCTATGGCCACAATTGAAAGTCGGTGGTTATTTGCTTTACGTAACCTGCTCGATATTAAAGCAAGAAAACGTAGAACAGATGCAAGCATTTTTAAACCATCATACCGATGCTACTGCTATCGAATTTACCGAAGATTGTAGTTGGGGTATTGCTCAAGAAATCGGTCGTCAATGTTTGCCAATAGACAGTGAAAGTGGCGACGGCTTTTATTATGCGCTGCTACATAAAACAGCTTAATTTAAGAAAGATACCGTTAAAATAAAATCATTGTAGGTAGGGAAGCGCTATGAAGTATATTAGTACCCGTGGTCAAACTAAGCCAATGGACTTTAGTGATGTGCTGTTAATGGGGCTTGCACCCGATGGTGGCCTAATGCTGCCTGAGCATTATCCGCATATTGATAGGACTGTACTTGACGAATGGCGCACGCTCAGCTATCCAAAGCTAGCGATGGCAATTATGCAACGCTTTGCCACTGATATCCCTGCTGCTGATTTACAAGATATTATTGAACGTACTTATACCACTGAGGTATTTGGCAACGCTGAGATTACCCCTGTTCGCAAGCTTGAAAATGATATTCACATTTTAGGCTTATCTAATGGGCCAACGCTAGCGTTTAAAGATGTCGCAATGCAATTTTTAGGCAATGCCTTTGAATATGTGCTGAAGAAAAAAGAGGCGCGTATTACCATTATTGGCGCGACCAGTGGTGATACCGGCAGTGCGGCGGAATATGCGCTACGCGGTAAAGACAATATTGAAGTTTTTATGCTATCTCCCCATGGCAAGATGAGTGAGTTTCAGCGCGCGCAGATGTATAGCCTGACTGATGATAATATTCATAATATCGCTATTGACGGCATGTTTGATGATTGCCAAGATATTGTCAAAGCTTTGCAGCAAGATGCTGAATTCAAAGCGGCCTACAATTTAGGTACGGTTAACTCTATTAACTGGGGACGCATCCTTGCGCAGATTGTTTACTACTTTAAAGCTTATTTTGCAGTGACCAGCAGTAATGATGAGCAAGTTAGTTTTAGCATTCCATCAGGTAACTTTGGTAATATTTGTGCTGGACATATTGCCCGCGAAATGGGCTTGCCGATTGGACGCTTGATAGTCGCTACCAATGAAAATGATGTGCTCAATGACTTTTTTAATAAAGGGGCCTATCAGCCACGTCCGACTGATCAAACTCATATAACCTCCAGCCCATCCATGGATATCTCTAAAGCGTCCAACTTTGAGCGTTTTGTTTATCTACTGCTAGATAAAGACAGTGCACGGGTTCATGAGTTATTTGAAGGAGTGAAGTCAGGTCAAGGTTTTGATTTGTCTGATCTAATGGAAGCGGTCAATTCTCGTTATGGCTTTGCTGCGGGTAAATCTACCCATACTGACCGTCTACAAACTATAAAAGCACTCTATGAGCAGCATGGTGAGCTGGTTGATCCACATACAGCTGATGGAATTAAAGTGGCGAAAGAATTACAGCAAGACGGCGAGATTATTATCTGTGCAGAGACTGCGCTGCCGGTTAAATTTGCCGAGACTATTATTGAAGCTATTGGTCCGATGGATATTGCGCGTCCAGCGCACACCGAAGGCTTAGAGGATTTGCCTCAGCACGTGGTTATTTTAGATAATAAAGCTGAGCTGGTCGCTGAGCAAATACGTCAGTATGTTAAAGCAAACCCAGCTTAAAGTTAAAAAGCTGTTCTGACAATGAAGACTTAGTTTCACGTGAAACTAAGTCTTCATTAAGTAATAGGTCTAATCTGAGTTAGTTTAAGGTCAAAAACTTGCTGTAATAAAAGTTACGCTTTTGTAAAAAAGTGTTTAATATTGTGCTATTGTTCATATCATCGTAAATTCAAAAAGCAGTAGCTGGCACTTTGGTTCAGATATCGCTGTAAGAACAGGTCCAGATAAAAAAAGCGTTCTATAAATAGTTGATGATGATTGATTACAATCAACTCCAACAGCGCTAGTGCTAACCCTTACCCATTACGGACATGATAATGAAAATAAGTCTAAACGCCATGGCAAAAGCGCTGCTGATGACTGCCTTTAGTAGTGCGCTGCTGTTGACCACTGCCTACGCTAATAATCCGTCACCAACTATCAAAGCGGATGCTCCCAATCGCTATATTGTCAAAAAAGGCGATACCTTGTGGGATATCTCAGGGCGCTACTTAGACAGTGCATGGCGTTGGAAAGAGATTTGGGCGACCAATAAACAAATCAAAAATCCCAACCTCATTTATCCCAACGACATTCTTATCTTATGCGTGATTCAAGGTAAGACTTTGATCGGTGTCGATACGGGAGAAGGCTGCGCAGGGGTAGAAAAACAACTGATTGGTAATGTGGTCACCAGCACCGTAACGGTCACATCCACTGCCAATAGTATTCCTGCCATTCCGATGTCAGCCATTCGGCATTGGTTAGACAAAACAATCATTGTCAATCCAAAAGACTTTAATACCACGCCTTATATCTTAGCCTCCAAAAATCGCAATCTGATTACGGCGAGCGGTGACAAAGTCTATGCTAAGGGCGTACCGCTTATCATTGGTCAGCGTTATGGTGTCTACCGTGAAGGTGAGATGTACGTTGAGCCTAAGACCAAAGAAGTCATCGGTTTAGAAGTGACGCAAGTGGCGACTGGCTTGGTCACTTCTACGGAAAGTAACGGCGTGACCAGCATACAGCTCATCGAATCTTATGGCAAAGAAGTCCGTGAAGGTGATCGGGTATTTGTTGAGCTGGACAACTCGATCCCACCGGTATTTTATCCTACGCCTGCGACTGTCAATCGTGGCGGCATGATTGTGCGAGTAATGGATTCAATCAGCTCAGCGGCGCGTGGTGGTGTGGTCGCTATTAATTTAGGTAGCAGTCACGGTGCCAAACCAGGGGATGTGTTGACGGTATATCAAAAAGGGCCGTTAGTACGCGATATTTTAGATAATGACACGCCAGTACGCTTACCAAGTGAGCCTAGCGGCATGGTGATGGTATTTAATACTTTTGATAATATCAGCTATGCTTATGTACTCAACTCTGAGCTGCCACTTAATGTCGGTGACCAACTGCTACCGCCCCCTTATTTATAGGCGTTTATAAGCTCTAATCTACCAGCTACTAATAAGAGCCAAGCAATACAAGTCAGTAAACACGATTCAGCCAATGAGAGCTAAGCAACTATGACGGCAAACTCAACTCCTATATCCGATAACCAGCGCGCCGTATTGGCGCTGTGGCATGAGGTGAATGCGTCATTATCCGCTTACCATAAGCTGGTTACTACCTTTGGTAGCGCGCAGCAAGCATGGACGGCCAAGGTTGAAGCGTGGCGACAACTGGGTATTCATCCTAGTCATATTAAGCGTCACGAGCAGCAAGAGCAGACTCTAACCAGCATCGATACTATCGAGAAGGCATTAAGAGCTGATAAATACCAGCTGCTTTTTGCTGATCAGCCTGACTATCCTGCGCAGTTGCTACAAATCTATGATCCACCGCCGCTACTATTTTATCGTGGTAATAGTGCGTTGCTACATCAAGCGCAAATCGCTATCGTTGGCAGCCGAAAGCCAAGCACGCATGCGCAAAAAATTACCTTTGATATAGCACAGTATTTGGCGCAAGCTGGCTACATTATCACTAGCGGCTTGGCTATGGGCGTGGATAAACGCGCACATTTCGGCGCTTTAGCTCAAGCTGATCCTGAATACCAAGGTCGCACCGTTGGGGTGATGGGCACCGGTATTAATGTTTGCTACCCCAACCATCATGATCATTTATTTACTCAAATTATTGAGCAAGGTGGCTGTCTAATCAGTGAGCTATTGCCGCACACTCAGCCACATAAGCATACTTTTCCGCGGCGTAACCGCTTGGTTGCTGGTCTCAGTTTGGCAACGATTGTCACTGAAGCAACTATCAAAAGCGGCTCGTTAATTACTGCTCGGCTCACCTCTGACCAAGGCAAACAAGTCTTTGCTATCCCAAGCCATATCGATAATAGTAACGCTGAAGGCTGTCATCATCTGATACGTGAAGGCGCAACTTTGATATATCATCCGCAGCAGGTACTGGATGATGTCAACGTACAACTTAATATTTATCCTAGCGATCTTAAAAGCATCGAACTCAACCAATCAGCAGATACCTCATCCAAATCTAATACTGAGCAGCTTACCAATAAGCAAAAAACCAGTATCGCCTCTAAGGTTGCTATCCCTGAACACTTAAAAGTCGTTTATAAGCAACTTGATTGGCACGGACAAGATTTAGATGCCTTACTGGTATCCACAGAACTAACGGCACCGCAATTAATCGGCCAGCTGATGGAGCTTGAATTATTAGGTGCTATCAGCGAACAAGGTGGACGCTATTTACGCGTTTAGTTATCTATTTAAATAAACTCCTATGTTTGTTTATTTAGTCTTATTGCCACATGTCATTTATTCTTCTCTTTGAAAATTCAACCGTACACTATGAAATCATCCATGCTCCCAGTCACGGCTTTAACGACTAATTCTGTCACTCAAGCTACTCAATGCTTAAAGGTAGGTCAGTTACTTACTTATCCAACCGAAAGCGTGTGGGGCATCGGCTGTGATCCGTTTAATCAGCTAGCAGTACAACAGCTACTTGCTATTAAACAGCGCCCAATGGATAAAGGCATGATTGTAGTGACCGATAGTGCGGCACGTATTGCGCCATTATTAGAGAGCTTAAGTGCTGAACAGCGCCAAACCGTCCTCGACAGTTGGCATATCTCGCCTAATGTTGTAGCCCAGCAAGCGCATACTTGGTTATTACCTTTATCTCAACCCCAATCATCTCAGTCGCTTAGCGTGCCGATTCCATCTTGGATTACCGGTGCTCATGATAGCGTAGCGGTACGTGTTATCGCTCATCCGTTGATTCAACAGCTGTGTGCACAAATGGTTTCAGCAAGCAATCCTTATGGTTTTATTGTTTCGACCAGCTGTAATCCTTCGGGACAACCGCCAGCATTATCGTTAGCACAGGCGCAAGGGTATTTTATAAATAGTGAGTTTGCTCAGCAAGTTGCTTATTTGCAAGGCGATACGTTAGGTTACGAGTTACCTAGCCAAATACATGATGCGCTTACGGGACAAGTCATTAGATAGCATTTCATTTCAATATCCAATACTCTTTTATATTTTAACCCCTACAATTGTACTCTTGTTTTTATAGCACGTTTTTTGTCACACTCAATATAATAACGCTAGAAAATATAAGGATAAGAGATGATGAATATTTTAATCAGTGGTGGATCCGGGTTTTTGGGTAGCGCGTTCAGTGATGAGCTTATAAAACGTTATCTTGCGCAGGATAAGGATTTACACATCACCTGGCTAACACGCGATAGCAGTCAGACGCATCCCAGTACAGTTAGTATGATGACGTATGATGAGCTGACAAAAACGGATAAAAGCTTTGACGTTATCTTAAATCTTGCGGGCGCTGGTATCGCTGATTCGCGTTGGAGCGATGAGCGCAAAGAGGCGCTGCTTGCCAGTCGCATCAAGCCTACAGAGTCGCTACTTGAGTTTATCGCTCGTACTAGCGTTAAGCCTAAGCTATTAGTTAGTGGATCAGCGATTGGTTGGTACGGTACGCAAGGTGATAAGTCGTTAACTGAAAGTAGTCAATCCGAGACTGATTTTTCACACAAGTTGTGTGAGGAGTGGGAGCAGCTCGCGCTAAAAGCCACTGAATATAGTGTGCCTGTTGCTATCGTGCGTACCGGTGTGGTCATGCATCCAGACGGTGGCATGCTCGGTAAACTTCTAACGCCTTTTAAGATGGGTGTTGGTGGTCAACTGGGTGATGGCAAGCAAATCATGAGCTGGGTCAGCCGTGATGACTGGGTAGGGTCAGCTATCTTTATTATTGAGCAGCATCTTGCTGAAGAAACCAACGAGCAGAAGATCAGCAGCTCAAGTACTAATGACAATACTTTAATAACAGAAAATGATACGCCAGCGGTGGTGTATAACCTGACTGCGCCCAATCCTGTGACTAATCGTACTTTCACCAAAGCGCTTGGGTCATGGCTGCATCGCCCGACGTTTTTTACTTTACCAGATTTTTTACTCAAGCTGATGTTTGGTGAGATGTCGACGCTGTTAATTGATGGACAGAAGGTACTGCCACAAGCTTTACTTGATGCTGGTTATGAGTTTAAGCAACCAACGCTTGAGCAAGCGTTAGCAGAGCAGAAATAGTAAGTGGGTAAATCAGTAAAATAGGCATTGTTTCATGTGAAACATAACTAAGGGGCTTGTTTATCAATTATCAATGTCAGAGTAGTTATTATTCAGGTTAATAATACTCAGTGTTAATTATTAAGACTTGTGGAAAATTGATGAAAATACCTAATTGATATAGTGAGCCACAAGGTTTTGGCTTAGGATGTCGCTATCTTCATATGATTAGATTTTATTATGTGGCTCTTTATTATCCTAACCCAGTTATTGGCGTTAATGACCAGCGTCATTCTCTGGTGGCTGATTCAACCAAAGCGCCCTGTTAACAAAACATGCATGATCCTAAGCGTTTTTATCCTTAATAACATTGCACTTATTTATGGGCTGAGTGAATTTTGGCGCGACCGCTTCTATGTTTATTTAGTCGTCAGTATTTTGCAAGGCTTTATGGCTTATGCTGCCTTAATAACTGCAGCTATTGCGCTATTTTATTGTCAGGTACTCAAACAGCAAGCACGTCCCAAGCTTATACGGGCGATTGCTGCTGTGAGTTTTATTGGTATCGTTGGTTTGGCAGTGTTTAATGCGTATTCACCAGTAGTCCATCGTTTGACTGTAACTACGGATAAGCCACTGGATAAACCGATGACCATAGCGTTAGCATCTGATACGCATTTGGGCAGATGGTTTGGCAATCGGCAGTTGGATAAATTAGTCAGTCTCATTAAGGCACAAAATGCTGATGTGGTAGTGCTGGCAGGCGATATTATGAACGACAGTACGGACTATTATGACAAAACCAATATGCATAAGCGCTTGACAAAATTAGATGCGCCGCTTGGCGTTTATGCGGTACTGGGCAATCATGATTATTCAGGCAATCAAGTAGAGATTGCCCGAGCAGTTACGCGTGCTGGGATAAAGGTGATTGATAACCAGAGTGTGTTATTGGATGACTCTGTATGGCTAGTGGGGCGCTCGGATATTACTGACCCTAGGCATCGTCAACCAGCAGTAGATTTATTAGCGCAGGTAGACACAGACAAGCCGATAGTATTTTTGGAACATAGCCTCCCATCAACGAATGAAATAAGTGCTTTACCAATAGATTTACATTTATCAGGGCACACGCATGGCGGGCAGATATTTCCTATGAATACTTATATGCAGTGGGTTAGAAAAATATTAGTGCAGGGTGCCAATCAGATTGACGATACACAGTTTCTAGTGACTTCAGGATATGGGTTTGGTGCTGTGCCTTTTAGGCTGGGCACTCGGGCTGAAATTTGGGTAATTACACTACAGCCTGCTACTTTATAGTCGGCAGATTAAAAATCAGGATCTAATAGCCTTCTAAATCTTATAAATGTAAGAATACGGCAGTAGAATCTCCATAAAAGAACGCTAAGGTTAAGTCATCCTGTTACAGCGGTAGCGTTGTGATTGTTAGTCTCAAGAGACTGTTATAATAGTGACTATAAAGTAGGACAGACCATGCGCTACATATTTTTTACAGTCATTATATTATCGTTACAGCTGTTTAGTTTGGGAGCCGCACTGAGCTTGCAATGGTGGCTACAGCCTTGGGCAACGTCAATATTATTAACAGTGGTATTTGTCGCTGTATTCGTAATCACTAACGGCCTATTATTGCTAAGCGTTAGTAAGCTACTTGCAAATAGCTATCGCTGGGTAAGCGGTTGGATGTTGGTAATGCACTTTATAATACTCACCGCTGTAGCGACTTGGCTATTGTATGGTGGTTATTGGCTAGTAACCTCAGTTTTTGATAGTTCGCTTCTTAGTAGTTCAATTAATGATTCAGAAATGGTCATGTTTTGGATTCGTATATTTGCTGTAATAGTATTTGTGGGGCTATTTTTTTATACGTTATATAGCGCTTATATCCCTGTAGTGCGAAAATTGTCAATCAACATTTATAAGCCCATGCAGGGCCAACTACGTATCGCAGTGGCCAGTGATTTACATCTAGGGCGATTATTTGGTAGCGGCGCTATCGATAGGCTACGGAACCTTGTCACCCAACATCAAGCCGATATACTGCTGATGCCAGGTGATATTATGGATGATAATACGCAAGCGTTTACTGCTTATAATATGCAGGAAAATCTCACCAATCTAATCGCTAGTCTGCCATATGGTAGCTATGCCACCCTTGGTAATCACGACTTATATGGTCATGAGCAGCCAATCAGTGAGTCCTTACGCGCCGCTGGCGTGCAGTTATTAAATGACGAGGTAATGTGCTTAGAGCATCAAGGCCAAGCGATTTGGTTGGTTGGTCGCTTTGATAACCACAAACGTCAGCGGGTGGCGACGACCGAGCTATTATCGCAAGTCAACACCGCTGAGCCAGTAATACTGTTGGATCATAGACCTAGTGATATTGCTGAGCATAGTGAGCTACCGATTGATTTGCAGGTCTCAGGACACACGCACAATGGGCAAATATTTCCAGCCAATTTCATTGTCAAAGCCCTCAATCGTTTGGGCTACGGTTATGAAGCTATTGGCCGTGGACATTTTGTAGTGTCATCTGGCTACGGATTTTGGGGCATACCGTTTCGCTTAGGATCAAGGTCTGAGATTTGGTTTATTACGCTAACAGGTACAGAAGCTACGCCTGCAAGCATCCAAGAGTATTAAGATGCATTAAAGATGCTAAATCTCAATGCCATTAATAACTGTCTTAATACTCACTCTTATTTTTTTATTCGGTCGGCAACACACGCGCTTCTGTGCTAATTATCTGCCGGACAAACGTGGCGAATTCATCGATAATATAACCAGTCTCGCGCCCGATACCCTGATGAACGCTCATTAAATGAATAAAGCCATGCGGTGCACCTAGCACAGTATAAGTTCGCACGTTAATGCCATTATCTTGTAGCTGTTCTGCATAAGCCAACCCTTCATCTCGCAAGATATCTAATTCAGCCGCAACGACGTAGCTCGGACACATTTGTGTATGGTTGCCATGAATCGCTGAGACCAGAGGATGTGATTGGGGCAAATCACTGCGTTTAATGTAGGCGGTATTGAATACTTCAGTATCTTCGTGGTCGAGCAATAACCCTTGGCCATATAGCGCCCAGCTTGGATATTCGGCTTCATAGTCAGTAACAGGATAGAGTGGCAGCTGTGCCAATGGTCTTGGTAACTCTTGCAACATATCTATAAAGTTATCATCGGCTAGGTCATCCTCACCAGAACCTTGCCACTGGGTTTTGTTCGGGACAGTAACTTGCTGTGCGACTAACGCGGCCAAACAGCCACCTGCGCTATCGCCTGACAATACAATACGTGATGGTAACGTACCAAGCGTATGACAATGCTCAGTAAGCCAGGCATAAGCGGCGATGCAGTCTTTGAGCGCTGTCGGTGCTGTGTGTTCAGGTGCTAATCGATAATCAACGCTGACTACCGCCCAGTTTGTTCTTGCGGATACCGTATGACAAAATTCATGATGGGTATCAAGGTCGCCAATACAAAAACCACCACCATGAAAAAACAGCATAACGGTTTGATCAGGATTGTGTTGACGGTTCTGTTCATGGTTCTGGGCAGCGTCAGATCCAGCCTGATAACAGCGAACGGTCATGTCACTGCCATCGGCATCAGCAATGGTTTTGTCTTGCCAGCTGACTCTGTTTTTTTGAACGTCTAATTCAGTATCAGACGTTTGCCAGACGCTAGGTGCTTGCAATGAGACCGCATCAGTACCAAATTTCCTTCTTAACTTAGGCAACTTTTCGAATGTTAAAGGCTGCTTGAGCTTGTTGCTAATAGCCAGTATCAGGCGTAAATGGGCATCGGCATGAGGATATTGTTCAGCAGTTGATGCTTTTAGATGGTAGTTAAGACGTTCAAGCACTGGTGTCGGTAGCTTACCCAATCCCTTCAATATATAGTGCATGGCATGCTGTTGATAGGCAGTTGCAGGTACCTTAGTTTTAACAGTCTTAACTGTTTTTTTCACTAAAGTATTGAGCGAGGGCACTGGTAAAATAGGCATAACATTCCTTGTTAGTTAATGTTTAATCAAAACCCAATCTGTTTTAGCACAGGTTTTGATTAAACAGTCCTTATTTGATTTAGCAAATCGGTAATGAGTACTATAGTAAAAGTTAATCACCATTTAGTCATTGTTTATTCATTGTAAATTATTCATGACAAAGTTAAGAGCGGCTTGACGGTAAAACCATAACCAAGATACCAAGCTATAGTCGATTCAATTTAAAAACGATACAGGGCTACTTATACTTTAAATAGAATAACTATTTTATCTAAAGTAAAAAATTCATCGTATTAGGCTTGAAATTTACCCTCATCACCTTTATTAAGCAGCTATCGAGTCCTCTTTATAAGACATAAGCATAAGATGTCACCATAAAACATAAGTGGACTAGCAGCAACCCATTTGCAAAAATGCTTTAACGGTCAACAAATATATACTACGTCCGACTTTAAATTAAAGAATTCCCATTAAGAAACATCATTAAAAGCTATTAAAAAACATAAGGAGTTATCATGAGCGAGCAAGCCCCCAACCACGAATTTGACACCCAAGACCCAAAAGCGGCGCAAAGCAACATCGACCGTGAAGAGAGCGTGTTAGAAGAAACCTTGGAAGAATTCGACCCACAAGCCAACTCAGGCGCGAATAAGACCCTCGAAAACGAAATTGATGTCGATGCTTTTGCGGCTCGTATCGCTGAACTAGAAGGCGAAGTCAAGCAAGCCAAAGAAGGAACGGCACGCGCCAATGCCGAAGCTTATAATGCGCAAAAACGCATGGAACAAGAAGCGGATAAAAGTAAAAAATTCGCCTTGCAAAAATTCGCTAAAGAGCTGCTAGAAGTGGTGGATAACCTAGAGCGTGCCGTTGAGAATGCAGATGCGAATGATCCTGTTGCTGAAGGGGTGACACTCACTCATAAGGCGCTGCTGAGCGTACTCAATAAAAATGGCGTAGAGGCGGTTGATCCACAAGGCGAGAAGTTCGACGCAGATTTTCATGAGGCGGTGGGCATCGACCCAGACGCTGAAGCGGATACGGTCGGTACAGTCTTGCAAAAAGGCTATAGCTTAAATGGTCGCCTATTGCGTCCTGCTATGGTACGTGTCGGTCAGTAGTATTATAAGCAGCAGACTGCTTATTACGTCTAGCCCTTACTAAAAGTAAGGATATTCACAAAAATTCACACAAAAGAAAATATTTGCGCTGCCAATGCCTTGAAAAAACACAGACGCAAACCGATATAAAGCAACAAGTGACCAGTTATGGTCTGATAAGCCTAGCTTATTACAGTTAATTCAATAGGAATAATCTAGTTTTATATCTAATTGGATTAAATGAGTAACGCTAGCAAACAATATAGCAGCAACTTAAGTAAAGTATTTTTAAAGTAATTTATATAAACAGCAACTTAGAACATATTGGAGTAATTAATTATGGGTAAAGTAATAGGTATTGATTTAGGTACAACCAACTCATGTGTAGCAGTGATGGAAGGCGATAAAGTCAAAATCATTGAAAACGCTGAAGGCACACGTACCACACCATCAATTGTCGCTTATAAAGATGATGAGATCCTGGTCGGTCAGTCAGCCAAGCGCCAAGCCGTGACTAACCCAAACAAAACCTTGTTTGCGATTAAGCGTTTGATTGGTCGTCGTTTTGATGACAAAGTCGTGCAAAAAGATATTGGCATGGTTCCTTATAAAATTGTCAAAGCCGACAATGGTGATGCTTGGGTCGAGATTAATGACAAAAAATTAGCGCCACCTCAGGTTTCTGCTGAAATCTTGAAAAAAATGAAAAAAACCGCTGAAGACTATCTTGGCGAAGCCGTTACTGAAGCAGTCGTTACCGTTCCTGCTTACTTTAATGACTCACAGCGTCAAGCTACTAAAGATGCGGGTAAAATTGCTGGTCTAGATGTAAAACGTATTATCAACGAACCAACTGCCGCTGCTCTTGCCTACGGTATGGATAAAAGAGAAGGCGATCGCACGATTGCTGTCTATGACTTAGGTGGTGGTACTTTTGACGTATCAATCATCGAAATCGCTGACGTTGATGGCGAGCAGCAGTTTGAAGTATTGGCAACCAATGGTGATACCTTCCTTGGTGGCGAAGATTTTGACTCAGCCTTAATTGATTACTTGGTTAGTGAATTCAAAAAAGACCAAGACGTCAATCTAAAAGGGGACTCTCTAGCGATGCAGCGTCTCAAAGAAGCCGCAGAAAAAGCTAAAATTGAGTTATCAAGTGCCCAAAGTACTGAAGTCAACTTGCCATACATTACCGCTGACAGCAATGGTCCTAAGCATTTAGTAGTGACGATTAGCCGCTCAAAATTAGAGAGCCTAACCGAGGCGCTAGTTGAGCGTACTATGGGTCCTTGTAAGATTGCTATTGATGACGCGGGTCTAAAAACCAGTGAAATTGATGATGTTATCTTAGTCGGTGGTCAGACTCGTATGCCACTCGTACAGCAAAAAGTACAAGATTTCTTCGGTCAAGAGCCACGTAAAGACGTGAACCCTGACGAAGCCGTAGCAGCAGGGGCTGCGATTCAAGGTGCAGTATTGTCTGGCGACAAAACTGACGTTCTATTGCTTGATGTGACGCCGTTGACCCTAGGTATCGAAACCATGGGTGGTGTGATGACGCCAGTTATTGAGAAAAACACGATGATTCCTACCAAGAAATCACAAGTATTCTCAACCGCTGAAGACAACCAGCCAGCAGTGACCATTCAGGTCTATCAAGGTGAGCGTAAAATTGCTAACCAGAATAAACAGCTTGGCCGTTTTGACTTAACTGACATTCCACCAGCACCACGTGGTTTGCCGCAAATCGAAGTGACCTTTGACATCAACGCTGACGGTATCATGAATATCTCAGCGACTGATAAAGGTACTGGTAAAGCACAAAGTATCCAGATTAAAGCAGATTCTGGCTTGTCGGACGAAGAAGTTGAACAAATGGTACAAGACGCTGAAGCCAACGCTGCTGAAGATGAAAAATTCGCAGAGCTTGCGCAAGTGCGTAACGAAGCGGACGGTCGTATTCATGCCGTACAAAAAGCGCTAAAAGATGCGGAAGATAAAGTATCTGATGATGAAAAATCAACAGTAGAGACCGCTATCTCTGAGCTTGAAATGGCTGCGAAAGAAGACGATCATGACGACATCAAAGCCAAGCTTGAAGCATTAGACAATGCCTTCTTGCCCGTTAGCCAAAAGATTTATGGCGATGAGAGTGCCGGTGCTGAAGGTATGGATCCAAGCCAGTTCCAAGACGGCGCGGATGCAGCAGCTGATAGCAGCCAAGCTGATGATGACGTAGTTGATGCTGAGTTCACGGAAGTTGACGAAGAAGAGAAGAAGAAGTAGTTTTTCTTAAAAGCAATTTCTTAAAAGCTTAGTCTCTAAAAACTTAGTTTCTAAAAGCTGGTAATAGTTAAGAATAAAAAGCGCACCTTTCGAGGTGCGTTTTTTTATGGCTAAGATAAAGGCTTACGGTAACTAAAAACATTAGATCGGAAAGCGATAGTTTTATGACTTAAAAGCACTGACCATAAGCACTTCATAAGTCAGATTGACACAGGGCTGACCATTGGCATCTTGCGCTGCAAATTGCTGCCAATAGGCAGTCTCAAACTGTTGTAAACGAGTTTTTGTCCAAAAAAAAGGTTTAGTCCTTGATCTTGGTGTAGATTGGTCTTGCGTTTTTTTTTGTATTTGAACCGCTGTCTGAGTTTGATTGGTGGAGACCCCAGTCAGTTTCATGTGTTTAAGCACATCGTAGGGACGTGCAAATGGCAAATCGAAACGATGAGTCGATAACTGAATCTTCTCAAAGCCAGCGCGCTTTAATGCCAGTTGCCATGCCTCGATAGAGGGATACGCCAACCCTTGTTCTGTTAGCGTTTTAATTTGCAAAAAGTTATTGGCAGTAAAAGTATTAAATAGTAGCTGCCCGCCAGATTGCAGGCGCGCATACGATTGCTGAATGAAGCTCAATGGTTCATCAAACCACTGCACCGCATTGGCACTAATGATCAAGCTATGTGTATCCCCTAAATCCATGGTCTCAGCATCGCCAATGGTTATTTCTGCTGCTGGTAATAGTGACTGTAGAGTCGCTGTTTTCTGAGTGACTAGCTCATTAATGAGCCAGCGTTTGCTCTCTAGGTGGGTGGCTAATAAGCGGGTCATCTGTCCTGTACCCGCGCCAATCTCTAACACACTTTCTTGGCTATGTTGGGCAATACTGGCTAATAAAAGCTGACAGACTTGCTGCTGAACATCGGCGTGCCTTTCATAATCGTTAGCACGAGAAAAACGATGAGCGATGGTCTGTTTTCTAATACTGAGATCGTACGGTGCAGAATGATTTTCCATAGGTTTATTGAATCCCAGTAAGCCTGTTATTGCTTAATAATATGACGGAGGTAGCTATTATAGCGGTTGAGTTATAACTGTTGTATTAGACGCTCGCAGTCTTGGGTAGTCAGCGCAGCATTCATCACCAATCGAATACGAGCGGTGTTCGCAGGAACAGTGGGCGGTCTAATGGGCAAGGCATAAAAACCAGCATCTTGCAGCTGTTGTGCTTTGGCAATAGCGCTGGCGTTATCACCCAATATATAGGGCACAATTGGCGAATTATAAGTCATTTGTGATGTTGTTTCGGGTATCGTTGACGATACCCTGTATTGTGGATCAATCGCTTGTCGAAGCTGTAAGGTCAGCGTAGATAAATGCTCACGTTTATTATTTAACTGTGGCATTTTTGCTAGAATAAAGCGCGTCCATGCGTGATTGATTGGTGGTAACGCGGTACTAAAGATAAGCGAGCGCATGTGATTAATTAGCCACTGTTTGACCACGTCGTCACAAAGAATATAAGCACCGACTGAGGCAAAAGCCTTACCAAAAGTGCCGACCAAGTAATCGATATCCGTTAGCGTTTGGGTCTCTTCTGCCAATCCCAAACCTTGACTGCCTAACACCCCAACGGCATGCGCCTCGTCCACATACAGCTCAATGCGACTGTCTGCGGCTTTTAGTTGTACCAATTTATGCAAGTCGGCGCGGTCACCATCCATACTAAAGATGCTTTCGGTCACGATAATAATGCGCTCAACGGTAGCCTCAGCTTGCTCAATCATAAGCGCCAAGTGCTGATAGTTATTGTGTCGATAACGCCGATAAGTGCACAGCTTGGTTTGGCTGAGACGTATCCCATCTATGATACTGGCGTGCACTAACTTATCCGCTAAGACAAGCGTTTTGACGGGCAAAGCAGTTAATGCTGGCAAGATACCAATATTAGCATGATAGCCACTGTTTACCACCAGAGCAGATTTTGGGAGTAAGTCGACTTTAAGGATGCCTACTGCTGCCTGATACCACTGTTGCAACTCGCTCTCAAGTGCTTGCAACTGTTTATCGTTGCCCGTCAGTAGCCGCGAAGAAGTAGCACTCATTTTAGGCATTGACTGCTGTTGTATCTGCGCAAGAAATGCCAGTTGCAATTCACTATCGCCGCCTAATCCTAGATAATCGTTACTGGCAACGTTCAGTAGTTTTTTTTCTTTATAAGTTACATAGTGGCCTTGATGGTCAAGGTTAGGTAACTGGCGGTATTGCTGAGAGACTTTAAGAGAATCAAGCGCTTCTTGTAAACGAGTGATGATAATGTTGGCCATTTGTTGTTGTCCTTTGATATTTTTTCCATGTTCAAACTTGATAGCCGTTAAAACATCTCTGAATAGATAGAGAGTATTACACGAATCTGGCGGTTGTAACAAAAGATTTCATATCTAAGCCTTTGTAACTTAAACGATGATAAACGCTTTCAAAAGTTAACTCTCATACTATTAAACACTGACAGAGCTTACGAAATAGTTTGTTACTATGTATACATCGTTAGCAGACAAGGCGATATGGCTATAACAGCCTGTATAAATAAATAACTTGTTTGTCAAAATTGATTTTAAGGAGATGACGATGAAAACTCTACAAAAAACTTTACTCGCACTAGCAGCTGGTTCTTTATTGAGTGTTAGCGCACAAGCGGCCGTCTCTTATGGTAACGGCTATACGGGTCAACCGTATGTCGGCGTAAAAGTCGGTCAGTTTGACTTAGACGTAGACGGCGCCGATGATCCAACCGCGTACGGTATATACGGTGGTTACAACTTTGATCCTAATTTCGGTATGGAAGTCGAGTACGTAGGTTCCGATGACGCTGATTACAGAGGTGGTGACATCGACGCCAAAACATATGGTGCTTATGGTACCTACCGTTATGCTTTCCCAAACACTGGTCTATACGCCAAAGGTAAATTGGGTATTGCAAAAACTGAAGTAGAAGCCTCTAATACTACTCTAAATGCATTTAATGGTTCAGACAGCGATACCAGTCTTGCTGGTGGTGTTGGTCTTGGTTACTCAGTTAACCCTGACTTTAGTGTCGAAGCTGAGTATGACATGTTAGGCAGCGACGCAGATCTTATGACTGTTGGTGCACATCTAAAATTCTAAGTCTATCAGCACAGGTTACCTGATAGGTAATCATACTGCTTAATAAATAAGATTTTAGAAACCAAAAAACGATCATTATTAAGTGGTCGTTTTTTTTGTTTTTCGCTTCTACGAATAGTTTTCATATTTTTTATTCTATTAAGCCGTTGATAACTGCATATGATTGATTTTTAAAGCAATGTGAACCTCAAAACTATGCTACATTGAAAGCTAGAAATATAAAGGAGGGTACGGCAATGATTGAGACTATCTGGATGATTGAACCTTGGCATTGGTTGGTATTGGGATTTTTGTTAATGATTGCTGAGATATTTATCCCGACCTTTGCCAGCCTTTGGTTCGGTACCGCTGCGGTGATTGTTGCGGCCTTATCATGGTTACTGCCTATTCCTTTAATGTTACAAGTCCTAATTTGGTTGGCCCTATCCGTGTTGTTTATGTTTGCTTGGGTCAAGTACATCAAGCCGTTGTCGGTGGATCGTACTAAGGCAGGACTTGGTGGTAGTGTTATTATCGGTGAGACCGGAATGATTGTACTCAAACCACAGTCAGATGAACTTGGGCGTGTACGCTTTAGTGTGCCGATTGTAGGTGCTGCTGAATGGTTTTGTCGCACAAATGACGAAGAGGTTGAAGTAGGTGACCGTGTGGTAGTAACCGATATTATTGGTAATGAACTTATCGTTGCACTTACTAAACGAATTGCAGCACCTATCATTGCTAATCGTCCTTCGATTGATAGACTTAAGATCAACGACGTTGATTATCATGAAATTAAGCATAGTAAACTGAGTCTGAATAAAACGGGTCTTGATAGAACCCGTCTCAAGAAAAAGTTTACTGACAACTAAGCTATTAAGGCTCTTGTTCAGCATAACAAAGAATTACCGCATTTTAGAATAACAGATATATAACACTACCGCAGCGTATATAGTAATGGATTAGGGAGAGCGTCATGAACAGCATCATTAACAGCATGAATAGCGTTAGTATCGTTATGTTGGTATTAGCCGCCTTAGTGGTCTTCACCGTTTTCAAAGGTGTGTGCATTGTCCCGCAAGGCTATAAATGGATTGTCCAGCGTCTTGGTAAATATGAGCAAACTTTAGAGCCAGGGTTTAGTCTTATTATTCCTTTTCTTGATAAAGTTGCTTATAAAGTCACCACCAAAGATATAGTGTTGGACATCCCATCGCAAGAGGTTATTACCCGCGATAACGTAGTTATTATCGCTAACGCAGTAGCCTATATTAATATCGTTCGTCCTGATAAAGCGGTTTATGGTATCGAAGACTATGAATATGGCATTCGCAATCTAGTACAAACCTCTTTACGCTCAATCATTGGTGAGATGGATCTTGATAGTGCTCTGTCTAGCCGTGATGAAATTAAAGCCAAGCTCAAACATGCGATCTCAGAAGATATTGCTGATTGGGGTATTACTTTAAAAACAGTCGAGATTCAAGATATTAACCCCTCAGCGACTATGCAAATGGCGATGGAAGAACAAGCTGCAGCCGAACGTCAGCGCCGCGCTACAGTTACTCGTGCTGATGGTCAAAAGCAAGCCGCTATCCTAGAGGCCGATGGTCGCTTAGAGGCCTCACGCCGCGATGCTGAAGCACAGGTAGTCCTTGCTAAAGGGTCAGAGGAGTCAATTCGCCTCATTACTGGTGCGGTAGGAGAGGAAGACATGCCGATCATCTACTTACTCGGTGAGCAATATATCAAAGCGATTAAAGATTTGGCTGAGTCTGATAACTCTAAGATGGTGGTCATTCCTGCTGATATTTTAAGTACGGTTAAAGGGATGGTAGGCGATAAATTAAAAGCGTAATAGCCGCTGCTTTAAGCTGGTTATATGAGCTCAATACATCAAAGTAAGTCTACAGAAATAGGCGGTTAGTAATATACTAACCGCCTATTTTATTGCTAGTAAATTTGGACTAAATTACTTTAGAGAAGCGATTTTTGTGTTTCTTCTCAAGATACTCATCGAATACCATTGCCACGTTACGGCCTAGTAGGCGACCTTTGGGTAAAATACGAATACCAGCTATATCCATATCGACCAGCTTATCTTTTTGCATCTCACCGAGCTGTTGAATTTCATTAATAAAGTAAGTAACGGCATCGATACCAAATTTTTGGTTTACGTCTTTAAAGTCAATATAATCATGGCACAATAAATTCATGATCACATATTCACGTAAACGGTCTTTGATTGAGGTTTTGATATATTTTACCGCTGGCATGACAGTAGAATTATTACGCGCGGCATTAATATTGTCCTGATACACTTGCAAGTCAGTGTGGTTTTGTAAGATATAACTACTATTAACGTTGGTAATTTGGCTGATAGCTGAGACCCCAAAACCTAATAAATCGCAGTCACCCATGATGGTATAACCTTGAAAGTTACGATGCAATTTACCCTCGCGCTGTGCCACTGCCAGCTCATCATCAGGCTTAGCAAAGTGATCAATACCAATGAACTGATAGCCCGCTTCAGTTAAAGTGTTGATAGTATTACCGAGCATGGTAATTTTTTCGGCTGGATCTGGTAAATCTTTCTCTTTAATTTGGCGTTGGGCTTTAAAACGCTCGGGTAGATGCGCGTAGTTAAACACTGATAAGCGATCCGGTGACATCTCAATAATACGGCGAACGGTCTTGTCCAAGGTCGCAGGCGTTTGATGCGGCAGTCCATAAATCAGGTCGATATTGATAGAATGAAAGCCCAAATCACGTGCTTCATTTAAGATATTAGCAATCATTTCTGCCGAATGTACCCGATTCACAGCAATCTGTACGGCTTCATCTAGATCTTGCACCCCGAGACTAATCCGGTTAAAGCCGAGATTACGTAGCGTCTGTAAGGTATTATCCCCCAGCTCGCGTGGGTCGATTTCAATAGAATAATCGCCTTCATCTTCTGGCAAAAATTCAAACTGCGTTTGTAAGAACTCCCAAAGCTGCACCAGCTCTTCATCCCGCAAAAATGTTGGCGTACCACCGCCTAAATGGAGCTGCTTGACTAGGGGTTTGGTGCTGTCCTTTGGTATGGATAATAGGCTGCGTTTGTGCTTAATCTCAGCGATAAGATATTGCAGATAATCGCCTGAGTCGCTATTTTTCTTGGTAATAATTTTATTACAAGCGCAGTAGTAGCAAAGATGTCGGCAAAATGGAATGTGAAAATATAAAGATAGCGGCGCGTACGCTTCCCGATTCTGCAAAATTTTGGTCTCCAGATCATCAGCTATCGGCAAAAATTCTAAAGCGGTCGGGTAGGAGGTATAGCGCGGCCCTGAACGATTGTATTTATTGACAAGCGCTTCGTCGAATGCTGGCAGCTGCTTACTGCCACTAGTGCCTCGTAGACTAGTGTAAGGGCTAGTTGCTTGAACAACAGGGCGGTCAGTGGTGGGTTGTTCGTTTGAATTATTATAAGGCTGTGGTGGGATGTTATCAGATTTTGACATGCAGTTTTCCTTATACTAGCGCTATTGCTACCCAATGAATGGACTACCCTTTGCTAGCAATTTTAAAGTAGGTTATAAGCACTTTTATAGTGATCTTTTTGGCTTAATAGATAATTATAGTATAACAAATCCTTGCTTATAGTGGGGTGGTCGGCGAGTTTTCTTCTGTGTCCATGGAAATAAACAATCTGAGCCCAACACGCTCTTCAATAACAAGACACGACATTTGCGTGTAGATAGATAATGCTCTATCATCAATAGCACTCTATATCAGCTATGATAGGTATATCTCATGTCGTTCGCTCAAGTCTACACCCGCTCAGTCGTTGGCTTGCACGCGCCGCAGGTTATTATTGAAGTACATCTATCTCAAGGCTTGCCAGCATTGACGATTGTTGGCTTACCCGAAGCGGCAGTACGAGAAAGCAAAGATCGGGTACGCTCTGCCATTCTTAATTCTGGTTTTCAATTTCCTAATCGCCGCTTAACCATCAATTTAGCCCCAGCTGATTTACCTAAAGACGGGGCGCGGCTTGATTTGCCTATCGCAATTGGTATTTTGGCAGCCAGTGATCAGCTTGAGCCGGATGTGCTATCGGCATTTGAGTTTATTGGGGAATTGGCTTTGAATGGGGAACTTAGGCAAGTAACAGGTAGCTTAGCAGTAGCACGGGCGATAAAGGCTGAGGTGTTAGAATTAAAATCTGAACAACAGTCTCGGCAATTAATAGTACCTGCTAATAACGGTGCAGAGGCCAGCCGCGTTGAAGGCGTGACAATATTAGCCGCTCAAAGCTTAAAAGCAGTTTGCGACCATCTGCAATCGTTAGCAGACCTTAATGCGACGGATAGGCGTTTGGATATCGTACCGCCAAGCCCAGCGCCGCAACATGCCAGCTATCAAGTAGACTTAGCCGATGTTAAAGGTCAACATCATGCACGGCGTGCGTTAGAGATTGCGGCAGCAGGCGGGCATTCGTTGTTATTCACAGGGCCTCCAGGTTCGGGTAAGACACTAATGGCATCACGGCTGCCGACTATCTTGCCGGATCTGAGCGCTGAAGATGCGTTAGAAGTTGCCAGCACTTATTCAGTAGCCGATAGCGATTATGATTATGGCACAAGGCCGTTTAGACAAGTTCATCACACGATATCGGCAGTTGCACTAGTCGGCGGTGGCTCACGTCCAAAACCTGGCGAGATTACTTTGGCTAATAAAGGTGTGCTGTTCTTAGATGAGCTTCCTGAGTTTGATCGAAGTGTACTAGAGGTGCTACGTCAGCCATTAGAAGCGAAGCAGATTACTATCAGCCGTGCTAACTCCCAAATGACCTTTCCTGCAAACTTTCAATTAGTCGCCGCGATGAATCCTTGCCCGTGTGGTTACGATGGTGACGCATCAGGACGTTGTCGTTGCCGTCCTGAGCAAATTAAACGCTATCAAGATAAGCTGTCGGGACCGCTACTCGATCGCATTGATCTTCATATTACTGTACCAGCATTACCAATTGCGGATCTACAAAACAGCTCGGCCGGTGAAACATCGGAGAAGGTAAGAAGTAGGGTTTCAACTGCACATAAACAGCAATTGAAGCGGCAACAAAAAGTGAATAACGAGCTTAGCCCCAGTGAAATCGATGAGTACGTTCAGTTAGGCGAGGGCGAACAGCAGCTACTGCAATTAGCACAACAGCGTCTCAATCTATCGGCGCGAGGATATCATCGCGTCTTGCGAGTAGCGCGTACCATTGCTGATTTGGCAGACAGTCTTGATATTACCAGTGCTCATGTGTCTGAGGCACTTAGCTATCGGAGTAAGTGATAGCAACTATAATAAATAGCTTTAATTCATTTTTTAAAAGCAAACTAAAACAAGCCTGTGATATTGCCAACGTCGTCCACATCAATACGTTCGGCTGAAGGATGTTTAGGCAGACCTGGCATTTTCATAATAGAGCCGCAAATCACTATAATAAACCCTGCGCCAGTAGAGATGCTAATATCGTGTACATGGATATCAAAGCCAGTAGGTCGCCCAAGCAGCTTGGCATTATCGCTGAGCGAGTACTGAGTTTTAGCAATACAGATAGGCATCTTATCTAACTTGAGTGCCTCTAGCCGATTTATCTTGGACTGGGCAAGGCTACTGATTGCTATATCCTTTGCCCCATAAATACGCTGAGCAATCGTACGGATTTTATCCTCAACACTGCTATCATTGTCGTATGCTAAGCGAAATTGGCTAGGTAGAGGATCATGGTTGTCGAGTAGTTTTAGTAAAGCATCAGCCAACACTTCACCGCCCGCACCCCCTTTTTCCCATACTTGCGTTAGAGCAACTTCAATGCCTTTTGCCTTGCAGGCTTGTGTTATTAGATCAACTTCAGCATCGGTATCACTGATGAAGTGATTGATAGCGACCACCACCGGCAAGCCATAGACGTTTTGCATATTTTCTATATGTTTGAATAAGTTGGGTAGACCTTGCTCAAGCGCTAGCAAATTCTCAGTCGTCAGCTCATCCTTAGCAATACCGCCGTTGTACTTTAGAGCCCGAATGGTTGCTACCATGACAACGGCATCTGGGGTCAGCCCTGACAATTGACATTTAATATCAAAAAACTTTTGCGCACCAAGATCGCTGCCAAAGCCCGCTTCGGTAAGGGTGTAATCTGCCAAATGCATAGCAACACGGGTGGCGATCACTGAATTACAGCCGTGGGCAATATTGGCAAAGGGACCACCATGAACGACAGCAGGCGTACCTTCGATAGTCTGTACCAAATTTGGCTGCAGTGCTTCTTTGAGTAAAGCAGCCATTGCGCCTTGGGCTTTTAGTTCTTTGGCATAAATGGGCTGCTTATCGCGATTATAGGCAACTAATATATTACCCAAACGTTGTTTTAAATCAGCCAAATCGGTAGCTAAGCAAAAGATAGCCATCACTTCAGAGGCGACAGTGATATCAAAACCATCTTCACGCATGACGCCGTCGGTAGTTTTGCCCATACCGCTGATAGTATTGCGCAGTTGACGATCATTCATATCTACAGCACGGCGCCACAGTACTTGTTTTGGGTCGATATTAAGCTCGTTACCTTGATAAATATGATTGTCTAATAGTGCCGCCAGTAAGTTATTTGCTGCGCTGATAGCATGAAAATCACCCGTAAAATGCAGGTTAATATCTTCCATCGGTAACACTTGCGCATAGCCGCCACCAGCGGCACCGCCTTTAATGCCAAATACTGGACCTAACGAGGGCTCACGTAAGGCAACCATCGTTATCTCGCCAGATTTTTGTTGTTGATGCACACGATTTAAAGCATCCGCTAGACCAATAGTGACTGTGGTTTTACCTTCACCGGCAGGCGTTGGGTTAATAGCGGTGACCAATATTAATTTACTACGCTTGGCTTTAACAGGCTTAGCAAAAACATCATTCGAATTTATCTTCGCTTTGTAGTGCCCATAAGGTTCTATATTATTGGTAGATAGGCCAATTTTTGCAGCTATGCTATTGATGGATTGTAAGGTCGCGTTTTGGGCAATGGCTATGTCGCTAGGTACGGTCGTCATATCAAACATCTCTATAATTTTATAGCACTCACAAAGAAATAGCGCTGTTAAATTCGCTACTTTAATTTTTGAGATGACATCATAAGGGTCTAACGTAAAAACTTATCGGCTTAAATTTTTGATTGTTAGAGTTTTGACTGTAAGCTGCTTAATCTACTAAAAGATAGCTAAGCAATTCTTTGAAGTGATCAAAAGCTTGATTTGGCTTACTATCACGGATATCTTTACCATAATTATAACCGTAAGATAATCCGATGGTATCGATGCCAGCATTCTTGCCCGCTGAGATATCATTGATAGAATCTCCAATCATAATGGTTTGGGCAGGTTTAAAGTTAAGCGTTTCGCAGACGTGTAGTAGCGGCGCAGGATCGGGTTTTTTGACAGGCAGACTATCACCGCCTAACACCATATCGAATAATGGCGTCCAGCCTAAACCTTCCAAAATTTTAGGTACAAAGCGTATGGGCTTATTAGTGACTAAGGCTAAAGTAAAACCCGCCTCTTTTAATTGGTGCAATCCTTTATCGACATTAGGATAAGCAAAGGTTTTACTCCGACTGATATTACTATACGCTTCGAAAAATACTTGCTCGGCATGGTCGGCTTCCTCTTTTGAGACTTCACCTTTTTCTACTGCTGTCTTACCAATCAAAGCTCTTTCTATCAATAATCTTGAGCCATTACCCACCCATTCTTTTATCGTATCAAGCGAATAAGTTGGCTTGCCAAGCTGCTGCAACATATTGTTAGTAGCATCTGCCAAATCTGGTACGCTATCAATCAGAGTGCCATCAAAATCAAATATTAACAGTTGCTTGTTATTAACTCGTTCACTCATTATTTTTCGCCTGTTAGTTAGGTTTTTTATACTTTTTTTAACTTCCATTACCTTAGCACAGCAAACTATTAATTCTAATTTTTTTGACTTATTTAATAGCTTCATTCAATTTCTTTATAGCGCTCACGATGCTCAGCTTTCATCTTTAAATAGTCTTCGTTCTCGCGGCATTTATCCCAAGTCTCCTTAAAGATTCGCGCGGATTCTGCTTTGATTGGGTCTTCCTCTTGGCGCGGTAGCTCTTCACGACCATGGGCGCCACTTTGGCCTTTTTTATCGTCAGGGACTGGGCCTTTATATTTCTTGCCACCTTTATGATTGGCATAGCGTCGCGCTCGCGTATAACCCATTTGGATAAATTTGCGTGCCATATCAGCACCAACAAAGTCGTCAGCAGCCAGATAATCTAAAAACATCTGATAAATCGTCTCGCTGCTTTCGGTTGCGATATCAGGTGTGGCAAAACGCCAATGCGGCAATATCTCAGATTTATACGGTTCAACCAATAATACACCCTGCTCACCGCGACCCACACGGTATAATTCAGGCTGGGCCCGCAGATCTAGATTTTTATAATCTAAATCATAATCAAATTCTCTCATAGTTTATTACCTAATGAATGCTATATTTTCTTATTGTCTCTACTTTGAGTATAATCAGTACGCCGACGTAAAAAACAGCATAAGAGTGTTATCAATTGGTGACAGTAGGGCGTTATCAATGTTCGTTAAAATCATAATTCATAGACATAAAAAAACCCCAAACATTACTGTTCGGGGTTTTTAGAATTCTAATAACGAGATGGTGGCTCGAGGCAGGTTCGAACTGCCGACACACGGATTTTCAATCCGTTGCTCTACCGACTGAGCTATCGAGCCGTCTTCGTTGAGGACGCTATTAAACTAAATATAGGCGCTACTGTCAAGTTATTTTTTCTTTATTTGTATAAAAGACAAGAAATAGCCTGTTATAGAATTATAGTTCAAAACATTCTTATCTGTTATTTAAAACAAGCGCTATTAGTCTTTAACCCGCAATAGCTCGTATTCAGTCATAATGTGATGAATATCAGGATCAACAGGCACGAACTCACGTACCCCTTTTTTGATTTCAGCATCATAAACCAGCTTGATAAACTTAGCATCAATCGCGCGATTGCGGTTTTCTGGATGTACTGTTAAGTATTGCAAGCGCTTGGCATCCGTTTGCCCATCATCAAAACAGCATACGGCTGCGATAGGTTTGTCATTGAACATACCGACATACAAGTATTGTCCCCGTTTAAAACCTTGTTCAATGATGCTCAACACTTCTGCGCCGTCAGGTTGGCTATCATCGGCATCATATAGTGCGTGCAAGCGCTCCGATAATTCATGTTCGCGGGCAGGTTTTTTGATGAGTGGCGCATCCAAGTCGTTGATCGCAATCGCTTCTAAAGGCATAGTTGGTTCCTATTCTTTGCTCATTTGGTGTGGCATAACGAAAGATAATGAGTGTGAGGCAATGATTAATAATACTCAATACATTATTTTAGCAGAATGGCACAAATTTGCGTGCAGTTTACTGCTTGGTCGTGGCAGTAAATCCTAGGGTTTGCTATGATGAAGATAGATAATGATCAGCCTATCTTAATCTCAATTCCGATATTCTTAGATAGGATAGAACGATTTTGACCCGTTTTCACTAATTACTATTTATTATTTTTATATTAGGGGCTTACTCTTAGCCCCATCTCTATTGAATGTTTTTATACTTAACAGAGGATAGCCATGACAGCCAATTCTACTTCACAAGCTCAAGATCAAAGTACCGCTTCATCATCAGGCCACAACCTACATGGTCGTGCTGCACGTACTGCAACCGTTGAGCGTATCACTGCCGAGACCCAAGTGATCTGTACGGTCAATCTTGATGGTACGGGTCAAGGTACTGTAGATACCGGTGTGCCGTTCTTAGACCATATGATCGATCAAATTAAGCGTCATGGTCTTTTTGATTTGGAGATTAAGTGCACCGGCGATACTTTCCTTGACGATCACCATAGTGTTGAAGATACGGGTATTACTCTTGGCCAAGCTTTTGCTAAAGCGCTAGGCGACAAAAAAGGTATTCGTCGTTATGGACACTTCTATGCACCATTAGACGAAGCCTTAAGCCGTGCGGTCGTCGATCTTTCTGGTCGTCCTGGCCTACATATGGACGTTCCCTTTACCCGCTCGCATGTGGGCAGGTTTGATGTGGATTTATTCAGCGAATTTTTCTATGGTTTTGTGAACCATAGCTGGATGACGGTGCATTTGGACAATCTAAAAGGTAAAAACAGCCATCATCAAATCGAGAGTACCTTTAAAGCCTTTGCACGAGCGCTACGTATGGCATGCGAGTATGATGAGCGGGCGTTAAATACCTTGCCATCGACTAAAGAGGCGTTCTAGATGAGCAAAGTAACCAAAATTGCGTTACTAGATTATGGTATGGGAAATTTGCACTCTGCTAGTAAAGCACTATCAGCAGTTGGTGCGGAAGTCTTTATTACCAATGACCCAAAAGTCGTCGCTGCTGCCGATAAGATTTTTTTCCCGGGTGTCGGTGCTATGCGTGATTGTATCGCTGGCATGGTTGATGCAGGTATTGATGAGGTGATACGTCACGCGGTGTTTAACAAGCCAGTGATGGCCATCTGTGTGGGTATGCAGGCGTTATTTGAGCAGTCTGCTGAAAATGGCGGCACACCGTGTCTGGGTATTCTAGACGGGGTAGTGCCTGCTTTTGATCCAGCATGGAAAGATGAACAAGGTGCCCAAATCAAAGTACCACATATGGGCTGGAATACCATTAACGGTATGGATTTTGATCATCCACTGTGGCATGGCATTGAAGACAACTCGCACTTTTACTTTGTGCACAGCTATTATTGCGAGCCAGCAAACAGCACACAAGTAGCCGCTGTTTGTGATTATGGGCAGCCGTTTTGTGCTAGTATTTTGCAAGATAACTTATTTGCCACTCAGTTCCATCCCGAAAAAAGCCATACCGCAGGGCTGCAGTTGTTAAAGAACTTTGTGGATTGGGATATTTAGATAAACGAGGGTTAAATATTTGTTTTAGGATTGGGGTAGGTTAGCAAATGTGTAACCTGAGCGAGGAAGGAGCAAAGCACTGCTTTGCCCTCACGCAAGAGAATTTGCATTGTCGCAAACTCTTTTTTATTCTTATTTTATTATTGGTTATTTCCTATTCCCTTATATGTGGAAAACACAGTGGATTTTTATATCTTTAAGATAGGCATCATGAATGCCACAGGACTAGAAAAAGATGCCCTACATATTTATGTGGGCATCAGCGTTTATCTATTGAGTTTAATCCTACTTCGTCCAATTTTCAGAAAATATAGTATCAGGTCATTTATCGCTTTAATCATGGTGACGGGTATCGCCTTATTAGGCGAGTATTTGGATAACCGCCATACTATTGCAGAGCTAGGTATCTCAGGGATAGGAAGCGCAGAACTAAGAGCAAGCATCCATGACCTAATCAATACTTGCCTGCTCTCTTACGTACTCTATGCGCTCACCCTATGGACAAAGACTTTCCAATCAGTTACGAAACCAACCAGATTATTAAAACAAAGATCATAGACTGGGTTAGTCTATTTTGAGATGAGTTTAAGTAGGATAGGCTGTTACTAGTACTAACCTACTTATTATCATACAGCTCTCTTACCACATCTCCAATGACCTTAATACCATCAATCAGCGTTTGCTCATCAGCCGCGATGCTCATACGAATACACTCATGCGCATGCTTATAGTTGTCTACATCGACACCAGGAAAGAAGTGTTTACTTGGAACAATCAAAGTACCTTTTTCTTTGAGAATCTCATACAGCTCGACGGTAGTAATAGGCAAGTCTTTAAACCATAGCCACAAGAATATCGCACCTTCCGGTTTATGAATCGATAATGGGTAATCACCCAATGCTTCTTTTAATAAACGTACTGCTGTATTTGCTTGCTGCTGATAAAATGGCTTAATCTCATTGTCTGATAACTGCTTAATACGGTCATCTTTTACTAATGGCGTGGCAATCGCAGCACCAAAGCGAGTAGGGGCTAAGTTCACCACCGCATTCATTGCGCTAACGGCAGAGATTACTTCAGGGTGAGCAACGACAATACCAGTACGTACGCCCGGCAAGCCGATTTTGGAGAGGCTAAAACATAAAATCGTATTGTCATCCCAAGTTAAATGCGCATCAGAATAAATGATATTGGGAAACGGCATACCGTAGGCGTTATCGATGATAAGCGGTATGTCATAACGTTTGGCAATCTCGGCTAAATGCGCCATTTCTTCATCGGTCAACACATTGCCGGTTGGGTTGGTCGGACGTGAACAGCAAATCGCTCCAATACGACCTTCAACGAGCGCAGGTAATTGTTCAAGCGCCTCAAAGTCTACCCGATATTTAAAGAATCCTTCCTCGCCATCATGAGTCACCTCATCGATATGCGGTAATACCGCAGTAAAGTGCTGACCATCAATATGCACATCACCATAACCGATATATTCAGGCGCTAATGGCAGTAGGATAGACTTGTCTACGGACTGGCTTCCTTTATCTTGACTGTGCTCATCTGTAAATGCCCCGCCAAATAAATTGAACAAGTAGAAAAAGGCGTTCTGTGAGCCATTGGTCAGAGCGATATTTTCTGCCGTCAGATTCCAATCATAATGACGATTGAAGAAGCCAACTAACGCATCGATAAAGGCAGCATCACCTTGCGGATTGGAGTAATTCGCCATGCTAATAATAGCGCTGCTATTGGATTCACCCGTATCGTTATCATTGCCAAGCGCTTTATAAGTCTCTAAAAATAGCTCATTGACGGCCTCAATTTTGGCAGGATTACCACCGCCCAGCATATTGACTGGCTGATCGCTTTTTAACGCATCGCCTAAGTCATCCATGAGTTGCGAAATACCTGTTGGCTGGGTAAATTTTTGGCCAAATTTTGAAAAATTCATAAGGTTACCGTACTGTTGTAAAGTGATATAAAATAAATCATTTAGACGTTAGTATAACAAATAGCAAACTTTAAGTAAGCCTATACCAATCCTAAAAAAAGCTACGATTATTAGATTTTTGGAGCCTAACAATCGTAGAACTTGGTAGCTTAATACAGGTCTTGATCGTTATCTATAAACTGGCTGCAAGTTAGCTTTAAGTTTTTGGCAATACTATCAAAACGTTAAATCATCGCTCGTACCCGTGCCATAATCCCGCGCCCAATGACTAAGCGTACATAAACAATGGATATGCTAAATAACAAGGCAAGTAATACTAGCGAACCAATACCTATGCTCGCCCACGGCATACTAAACTGTAGATTAAACCAGTAGGTAATCACTGCCCAAGCGCCAAGGCTGGCAATTGTGATGGCGAACACCGCAGCGCTAACCCCTAATAGTCCGATCTCTAGAATATTGAGCATATATAAGTCGCGCTTTTGCATCCCTAACAGACGGAACGACGCACTTTCTTGCATCCTATCTTGCGAAGTAGATAACAATGAGCTGATCAATACCATAATGCCAGTTAATAATGCCAACAAGGTAAAGACATAAACCAAACGACTCATTTGCGTGACCAACCCTTGGATTTGCTCTGCAATGGCAGTGCCGTCAATAGTGGTGACAGCAGGGAATTGACGTACCAGCTTGCCTTGCAGGTCGGGAATGCTATCTGCTGGCACGTGAGTGGTAGCAAATTGAATCTGCGGCGCAGTAGACAACACTGACGGTTCAAATAAGAAGTAAAAATAAGGATTTGGACCACGCTCATAGCGCGAGCGGATACTGGTAATTTGCCCGACAATCTCAATACCTTGAATATTAAAGCGCACCTGATCGCCCATCTCTACGTTGAGCATACTTGCTGCTGTATCTAAGATAGATAGAGGCTGTACTTGTTGCTGGCTTTGTTGTTGATCTTTTTGCTGGACTTGTTCATTAATAGGCGCATAAAGCGAGTCATCTTGCACCGCAGAAGTAATAAATTCGGTCTCCATTACCGTATCTGCATAACTTAAGTTAAATACTCGCGTAGGATCATCAAAGCCCTCAGCAGGCTCAATATCTTGCGCGGGGACGTCGTTAGCGGTCACAACACGCGCACGGATGACTGGATAGTAGCTGACAGGGGCATCAATTATGGCATCAATGGCGTCGTGTTGATCACTTTGGATATCGAGCAAAAATAAGTTAGGCGCATCCTCAGGATAAGCATTCACAAACTGCGCGTTGATGCTGTGGTTAAGGGTGGTAATCAGGGTCAATACCGCTACCGATAGCGATAAAGTAACGAAGAATAACGCAGACTGATTGCCTTTACGGGCAAGATTATGGATAGCAATACGCTGCATCCAGCTTATCTTTGAGACCGTTGCAACGCGCGAAAGTAGCCACAACCAACCGCGTGCCAATGCCCAAAATATGGCAATGAATACCACTAAGCCGATAAGTAACTGTGCACCGAGTACCCAGGAGCCAACTTCGTAGGCAAAAAACGCATACAGCCCTGTTAACATCAGCCCATACCACAATAACGGTAGGCGTCGATACCATGGCAGCTCGCGCGCTTGTTGACTGACACCTTGGTTGAGCAAGGTCGCAGGCCTAGTATCATTAAGCGCGCTAAGACCGCGTTGAGTGATTAATAAAGTGAGCACTAACGCGATCACAAAGGTTTTAATCGCGCTGATTGGCTTAACTACCAAGCCAATATCTGCCGGCAAAATAGCAACAAGATAGGGCTGACCGACCTTGAGTAGGGCGAGACTAAGTATTACCGCTACGATGCAAGCAATGACAGCCGTTCCCATCAATAGGCGATAATAGCTACGTTTAAGTGACCCGATAGGCTCACCTAAAGCTAGGCGAATCGCATTATTGGACTGTTGCTTGGTGACAAAAGCAGTAATCACACCATACATAGCGACAGCAGACAACAGCAAGACGGCAATGACTAATAGCTTTAAAAACATCAATACATTGTCGGAGATGCGCGAGACCGAGGTATCTGCTGACTCGGCATCGGAAAGCTCAATATCGGGATAGTTAGTGATTATCTGCGTCAATTGATCACGCTGGGTCGCCATCAGCTCTGGGTCACCTGCCAGCTCAATACGATAGCTAATACGGCTACGCTGACCTAATAGGTTGGTAGCGGCAAGCGCGTCTTGTTGCATCAGCACGCGACCGCCAAATCCAAACGCGGTCAACGGACGGTCTGGCTCTTTGGTCAGCACGTCGCTAATCGTAAATTGCGCCTCGCCAATCGTAATACGATCCCCGACGCTTACGTTTAAACTGCTAAGAACTTCAGGGGCTACCACCACGCTGTCTTTAGTCAGCTGTTGCCATAACGGTTGACCGGAAGCCAGCTCTACCTCTCCATATAATGGATAAGCAACTGATACGGCCTTAACGCGCGCAAGTAAGGTCTGCTCATCAGTCACTATCATCGCATTAAACTGATAGTCGTAGACCGTTTGGGTATCAGCGACCGTTTGTACTTGCGTTAATACTTCTGCTGGCCAGTCTTGATTACTAGACAATATCAAATCACCGCCAACTAGCGCGCGCTGATTGTCGTTGATATAAGTATTCACCGACTGTTGGATGGAGTCGAGGGTTAGATAAGTGGCCAGCGATAGCGTTAGGGTGATTAAGAACAGTACTGGATAGACCCAACGTCGCCACCAACTGCGGCTTAGCGCCTGCGATCCTAAGGTGCTACCAAATAATCGGTTAATAACGCTACTGTCATTTGATGAAGGCTCTGGTGACTGATTTGCTGACCGCTTTTGTGGACGACTGTCCATTAACTTATTATCCATTAGTCTAGAATCCGTCCATCATGCATGGTAATCACGCGATCGGCCATTTTAGCCAGTGTCGCATCATGAGTCACTACTACCAGTGCGGAGCCAACTTGTTCCCTCAAATCTAATAATAATTGCATGACCTGATTGGCATTTTGTTCATCTAAATTACCGGTAGGCTCATCAGCAAATACAATCTTTGGACGTGATACTAGTGCTCGCGCTACTGCGGTACGTTGCTGTTCACCACCTGATAATTGGCTGGGCAAGCTGTTACGCCTATCACCCAGTCCAACCGCTTCAATCAATTCAGTCACTCGTAATTTATCAGGGCGGCGGGCAATATCAAGCGGGAAAGCAATGTTTTCAGCTACTGTTAATGTGGGCAATAAATGAAACGACTGAAAGACAAACCCCATATCACGCTGACGGATAACAGCCAAGGCATCTTCGTCTAAGGTGTTTAATGCTTGATCGACTAACATCACTGTTCCGCTATCAGGATAATCTAAAGCTGCTAGCAATCCTAGCAAAGTAGATTTCCCCGAGCCTGACTTACCCATAATGACCACGAACTCACCAGCATTCACATAAATGTCCACGTCTTTGATAATGGACAGCGTTTGCTCACCAACATGGACGGTTTTATTTAATTGTGAGGCGGTAAGCAGTGCTTCATTGCCAGTTGATGCTGAGTTTAATTCTGCTTCTGATGCAGTGGTTAAGTCTAATGAGGTCATTGTGTGGTCTCAGTTGGCGTGGCTATTTTTGTGTTTTCTGATGTGTCTACTGGCACGGATAAATCTTGTTGATTCGCTTTTATTTTCTCAAGCTCGGGTTTTAATATTGGTAAGATATTATCATTAACGATAATAGTGTAGCCCTCGGCAGTCGGATGAATAGCATCGGCTTGATTGAGATTTGGATCAGCGGCCACGCCTTCTAATACAAACGGAATGAGCGTTACGTTCATATCTTCGGCTATTCTCGGATACATCGCTGCGAATGAGTTGACGTAATCATTACCTAAGTTGTCATAAATCTGCATACCGCCTAGAATTACTTGACTGCCATTATCCTGTAAACGCTTAACGGCGGTGCGAATATTAGCTTCGACAGTTGCCACGTCAATACCACGAATGCCATCATTAGCGCCGATTGTTAAAATGGTAATATCAGGCTTAGTCTGTAATACCCAGTCCAAACGATTAACCAAACCAGTACTGGTCTCACCACTTAGGCCTGAATTGATAACCTCAATATTTTTATAGCCCAACTCTTGCAAACGCGCTTGTAGCTGAGCAGGATAGTTACCCTCTTTCGCCACCCCAAGACCTTCGGTAAGTGAATCTCCTAATGCCAATATGGTCAGCGACTCACTGCTTTCTTGCTGGCCAGTTTGAGTCGAAGTCTCAGTCGTCGGTTGATTGACCGTAACTTGAGTATTGGTAGTTTGATTGTCAGTTGCGTTAGTTGATTCAGGTTGTTTTTGGCAACCGCTCAGCGTCATTGTTATCATCAGCAACGCCACCGCTACATAGTGATAAGAGCGTTGTATAGCCGAGCGCTTAGCTGAACTAGGGAAGAGATTTATCATGGTTATTTTGTCCTATATACAAGCAGTCCAGTGTAGCAAATATTAAGGCACGTTAAGCATTCAACAAAGTCTATTTGTGAGTGTTTAACGCGCCTTATTTAACAAGCTTTGGGGTAACAAACAATGCGCTGTTCAATCAAAGCCCAATCTTAGCGAATATTGATGACCGATAGTACAGGTAAATAGTTAGTCTGTTGCAACTAACATCAGCGTATGTGTCACAACTCTATATATCTTATATTCGCTTACCATCGACCATAACCGGACGACTAACCATCCATGCAATAGCAACGTTACCAATCATCAAAACTAACATGATCAATAGCGGTAAGTCCCAATTGCCAGTTGCTTCATGTAGCCAACCGGTGCCGAGTGGGCCAAAAAATGCAATGATGTAACCGACTGCTTGCGCCATACCCGATAACTCGCTGGCCTGATTGGCCGTATAAGTGCGTAGTGAAAATAGCATCATACTCAAAGTAAAAATCGCAGAACAGCCAATGCCCATGATTCCTGACCATAACCATGCCAAATCAGCAGACAGATAGGTAATGCCCAATACGCCAACAACGTTCAAAACAGCTGCGAATACCGCTAAGGCTTGAATAGGACGACCACGATTGACCAGCCAAGTTAAGCTTAAAATAGCTACTGGCGCCATAAATTGAAACACCGAAGCCATTTGCCCAGCGGTAACCGCAGATAGGCCTTTACTCAGCCAAATAGACGGTAAAAAACTGGCTACGGTATAGAATAGCAACGACTGCAAGCCCATAAAAATAGCAATCTGCCAAGCAAATGGCGTCCGCCACATTGAGATATTTGAAGATCCTGACGGAATAGGGATGGCGGCCTGATTATTGGACGAACCCAAACGCAGGCGTAAAAATACCCAAATAATAATCGCAAAGAGTCCTAAGAATGACCAACCACCCAGTGCCCACTGCCAGCCAATATATTCAGATAGCGGCAATACCACGCCGGCGACTATACCTGCGCTTACCGTCATGGTCAGACTGAACAGACCTGTAATTAGCGGAATATGATTAGGCGTACGCTGCTTAATCACTGGCGCAGCTAAGGTATTGGCAAAACCGATGGCTAAGGTCAACAGCACCGTACCACCCAAAAACCCAATCCAAGTCGGAATGAGCGTACGGATAACCATACCAAAAGTTAGGAGTGCAATCATCGCAATCAAGGTATTCTCAAGACCAAAACGCTTACCAATCGTTGGGGCAATAAGCGCACCAACCGCAAAGGTTAGCATTGGTACCGCACCCAGCCAACCGATTTGGGTTTCAGAGATATTGAGGGCCTCTTGAACTACTGGCGCAATAGAACCGAGCGCGACGATGGGCGCGCGCATATTGGTGGCCAGTAAAATCATGGCACATAACACGAGCCAAAAAGTAAACTTAGAGGAAGGGAGGTTGAGCGGTTGAGCCGCATCCGAGCGGGGCTTGGAATGCAAATCAGAAGGGGTGGACATAGCAGCACGACTATTAAAATAAGAAAAAGGACACATCATTAGAGAGCGCTGGAGAACCGCCACTCATAAAATAACACCAATAAAATTTCACCCAAGAGGTGACTGACAGTTTATTCAGAATTAGAAAAAACGTGTGGAGCTTGTAGAAAACGGATAATAAAAGACTGAATAAAATTTTTGAATAAATCTATTCGATACTTGTATTTATAAAAAAATATTTTATAAATAGGGTAAAGCATTTTATGTAGATAACTGGCGCAGAAAGCACCTGAGGTTTATCTAATCTAAATAGGGATTGGATAACAATTAACGCTATTATAAAAGCAAACAGCAGACGAGTACTACCAGCGTATGGTAACCAACGGCCACTACGGACAAACTATAGAATTCTCAAAGGTGCTATAAGAAAGCATTTTTGGCTATAAGAGAACACCTTTGAAAAGTATTTGATTGGACTTATAAGTCAGTAATTACTGAACAACAAAAAACTATAGTGCAGATTTGCCCAATTGAGCTGCTTTAATAGCATCTATCTGCTGATCAGCAACTGTAGACTCACACTTATTGGGGTCATCGCCACAATAAGAGCATTTTTCGTTGCCCATTAGTTTGGCAACACCACCGCAGGAGCCTCTAAGCGGTTGTTTTTTGAACATATAACCAATACCCATAAAGATAAAAAATAGTACGAATACGGTAAAGGTAATGGCAAGCATGGGAAGTAATTGGCTAAACATGGCGCGACCTCGTTTTAAAAAAATGAGACAGTCACTAATAACAATGACTCTCTCATAGTATAACAAAATTTTGACCTGCCCGTTTGTTCAAACGGTTTGTTATCAGTAGCCTACTATTTACACTGAAGGCTTTTTATCTGCCCGTAGGTCTTGCATCGCAGGGGTCTGGATGATTATCCAGTCCTCTAAATCGTCAGCAGGTGCACTTAGCTTGACATCATCAGCCAATATGACAAACATCGCCGCCAGTTTTTGCTGTTTAGCGGTCGCTAAGGCTTTACTATAAGGCATGGCGGTCAATGCAGTAGCCCAAGCATCAGCGACTGCCACTGAATCCGCAGCAACGGTTACTGATGGTGCACCGCCAACGATAGGCTCACCAGTTGAGGGATCAAGAGTGTGACTATAGCGCTTACCATCGAACATAATAGAGTTGCGATAATTGCCTGAGGTTGCCAGATGCATCTGGTTGCCATTATTCATAGGTTGACGAATAGCAGCGATTGTTTGGCGCGCACTAACCGTACTACCTTCAATCGGGGCATCGATAGCGATTTGCCACGGTTGCTGTTGACTACTAACCCCTGATGTTGCTACCTCACCGCCAATCTCCACCATATAATTACGAATTTGGTAGCGATCTTTGAGCACATTTGCAATGACATCGACGCCATAACCTTTGGCGACTGCCGAAAAATCAAGCCCGATGCCGTCTTTGGTTTTATGGATAGTTGTATCGTTTTGTACCACGCCTCCAAAATCTACTAAAGCAAGTGCTTGAGCTATTTCAGCAGTGCTTGGCGGACTTTGTAGACGTTCAACCGTCATGGTGCTACCAAAGCCCCAAGTATCAACTAAGGGCATAACGGTTGGATCAAATGCGCCATCTGATTGCTCATAAACTTGCCGAGAGACACTCAGTACATGACTAAAGTCAACATCAATAGTGATCGGCGTATCTTTTCCTAACTGATTAAATTTCGAGATGGTCGAATCGGCCTGATAAGTCGACATACTGTCATTGATTTGTTTTAAGCGCTCATCTATCGAGGCTTGTATAGCGTCTTCGTCAGCGTCTTCTGGCAACTGATAACTAATATGGTAGCTAGTGCCCATGGTCTCACCATTCAGGTAATTGTAATCAGGAGGTTGCTGGCAAGCGCTAAGGCTCAAAAGACAAGCAACACCAATAGCAGCAAAAATGGCTTTCTTACTGCTTGTGTGATTGATTGTGCTACTAAGCGTATTATCGTGTGAAAACTTCGTTAAATTTATCATAAGTACTATTGATGTAAAGTAGGAGGTATAAAATAAGGAGTGTTATTGCAAATGTATCCTGCTTATCTTACACGCCCTAATCGCAATAAGCTCGTCGCAGATTGATTATTTCAATGATTTAACTTGGTTATTTAACTTAATTATTTGACTTGAGAGCGGCGAATCAGTTTATAAAGCTTTGGCGGCGAAACTCGATTAATCCTCATAGCTAGCTTTTCTTTTCTACCTGCGACAACAATATATTCTTCACCTTTAATTAATGCTTTTCTGACTTGCTTAGCAAAGGCCTTAGCGGTTAAGCCCTTATTGGTAGCGTCATCCATAGTGCCTTGCGCCGTACCATCCCCCGTTAAGGCATTGATGGATACATTGGTTTGGATAAACCCTGGGAATATATTTGCCACCTCTATCCCTTGATCGTGTAATTCAGCACGTAGACTGTCTGCCCACATGTGGATAGCAGCTTTGGCTGCTCCATATCCTCCGCGGTATTGGGTACCGATCATGCCAGCTATACTGGATACCATCACCACTTTGCCCTGTCCTTGAGCAATCATATCTGGCAACACCAATCTTGTCAGACGAGTTTGCGCAAAGTAATCGATCTCCATTAATTGACGCTCAACTTCCTCGGTTGTTTCCATGATTAACGAACGTTGACTGACGCCAGCATTATTAATTAACCAATCGATTTTTCCTGCTTGCGTTTTCACAGAGCGATAAGCCTCTTTTGCTTGGTCGGTATCACTGATATCAAAAGGCACAACTATATGTTTTTTTGATTGTTTGCACTGTTTCTTAACCGCTTCTAGTTTTTCACTATTACGGCCACTCAAAATAATTCTGGCACCTTGTTTGGCAAACTCAACGGATAGAGCTTCACCAATGCCACTGGAGGCGCCGGTTATCCAAATGGTGAGGTCTTTAAATTTAGTCTTCATAAGAGTCCTTTCTTTAAGCAATAGGTAATTAACAATATAGGAGACGAGGAATTAAATTATTCTTCAGATTTATAATTCTAGGATTTAAAGTTAGTGTTGAATTAGAATCATAAAAAAAGAGCCTCAGTTGAGACCCTTAATTTAACATATATTATCGAACTTATAGTATTTGCTTAGCCACATAATTAACTAGCCGACTTAACCACCAAAGTCATCAAGCGCGATATTTTCGTCTTCTACGCCTAAGCTATGTAACATATCGATTACTGCCGCGTTCATCATCGGTGGCCCGCACATGTAATACTCACAGTCTTCTGGGTTTGGATGGTCTTTTAGATACTCTTCTAACAAGACATTATGGATAAAGCCGGTGTAGCCATCCCAATTGTCTTCTGGTAATGGATCCGATAAGGCCACATGCCATTTGAAGTTAGAAAAGTTTTCTTGGAGCTGGTCATAATCTTCCACGTAGAACATCTCGCGAATAGAACGTGCACCGTACCAAAAAGTGATTTTACGATCCGTGTTTAAGCGTTTAAGCTGATCGAAAATATGTGAGCGCATCGGTGCCATACCAGCACCACCACCGACAAAGATCATTTCAGCTTCGGTTTCTTTGGCGAAGAACTCACCATAAGGGCCAGATACTGTGACTTTGTCACCAGGCTTCAAGCTAAACGTCCACGAAGACATTTTACCCGGTGGAATACCGTCAGGGCCGCGCGGTGGAGGAGAAGCAATACGAATATTAAACTTAATTAAGCCTTTTTCTTCTGGATAGTTGGCCATTGAGTAGGCACGAATGACCTCCTCATCAACTTTTGAGACATAATCAAAAATGCCAAACTTATCCCAATCTTCTCGGTATTCTTCATCGATATCAAAATCTTTATAGTGTACTTCGTGCGGTGGCGCTTCTAACTGCACGTAACCACCCGCGCGGAAGTTGACTTCTTCACCATCTGGAATTTTGAGTACCAACTCTTTAATGAAGGTGGCGACGTTATCATTAGAGACAACTTCACATTCCCATTTTTGTACATCAAAGAATTCAGGTTCAATCTCAATTTTCATGTCTTGCTTGACAGAAACCTGGCACGCGAGGCGCATATGATTGCGAATTTCACCTTGAGTAAAATAGCCTTCTTCGGTGGGTAAAATAGAACCACCACCTTCAATAACACGGCAGCGACACTGGGCACAGGTACCACCACCACCACAAGCTGAAGATAAGAAGATACCTTCACCTGCAAGAGTTTGTAGTAGCTTACCGCCTGCTGGCGTCACCACATCGTTGTCGGGATTATCATTGATATGAATGGTAACATCGCCTGAACTGACCAGTCTTGAGCGCGCCGCCAAAATAATGGCAACTAAGCCCATGATGATCAAGGTAAACATAGCAACGCCACCAATCGCTGTAGCATAATCCATGATAGATATCCTTAATCTATGGGGTAGGGGTGCGGGTTAATATAAATGGTCCCGAACCTCTACCGAATAAATGAATTAATTAGGTCAAATAACTGAGTATGGTTTTGAGCAAAGCGGCCTAAATTGACATACCACCGAACGACATAAAGCCCAGTGACATGAGGCCAACCGTAATAAAGGTAATACCCAGACCACGCAGCGGGGCTGGAATGTCTGAGTATTTAAGTTTTTCACGGATACCAGCCAATACGGTGATGGCAAGCGCCCAACCAAAACCAGCACCTACGCCATATACCATAGACTCACTAAAGTTATAGTCACGCTCAACCATAAATAGCACACCACCTAAAATGGCACAGTTAACGGTAATCAGCGGCAAGAACACCCCAAGGGCGTTGTAAAGACTCGGGACGAACTTATCTAAGAACATCTCTAAAATCTGGACAACGGCAGCAATGAGACCGATGTAACTGAGCAAGCCTAAAAAGCTTAAATCGATATCAGGAAAACCGGCCCACGCCAGCGCGCCATCTTTGAGGATGAACTGGAACAATAGATTGTTCAGCGGTACGGTGATACCCAGAACAAAGATCACTGCGACCCCAAGGCCAATAGCTGTGGAAACTTTTTTCGATACCGCTAAAAAGGTACACATGCCTAAGAAGTAGGCCAGCGCCATATTTTCGATAAAGACTGAGGTTATAAATAAACTAACATAATGTCCCATTAGTGTCCGCCTCCATGTGCCATGCCTTTAGATTGTGGCTTCATTACGAACTCAGCATCTTCAACCTGTTCAGGTTTCCAAATACGCACAACGACGATAAACAACGCAATAATAAAGAATGCTGAAGGTGGCAATAATAATAAGCCATTGGGTACATACCAACCGCCATCAGTAGCCGGCTGTAATAACGTCATACCAAACCAGCTGCCTGAGCCTAAGATTTCACGGATAGTAGCAACGAATAATAGTACTGCAGAGTAGCCAAGGCCGTTACCAATACCATCCAAAAAGCTGGGTACTGGTGGATTGCTCATAGCAAAAGCTTCTGCACGGCCCATCACGATACAGTTAGTGATGATCAAACCTACGAATACCGACAATCCTTTACTCACATCATAAGCGACCGCTTTTAATACCTGATCGACCAAAATAACCAAGGAGGCAATAATAGTCATCTGCACAATAATACGGATGCTTGATGGAATTTGTTTACGGATAATCGAGATAAAGAAGCTCGAAAATGCAGTTACTAAGGTCAACGCCACACTCATGACCAACGCGTTAGATACAGTAGTAGTAACGGCTAAAGCCGAACAAATACCTAGTATTTGCAAGCCAATAGGGTTGTTGTCAAAAATGGGTGAAACTAAAATACTTTTTGTATCAGCCACGTTAAGCCTCCTTGCCGTTTGCTGCTGGTGCTATAGATGCCAGCTCGGTTACGGGATGCGCCTGTTGTTGAGCAGAATTTTGAGCGAGGTTTTGATGTGAGCTTTGACCTAGCTTTTTATATGAGACTTGCTTTGCTTGTACGTCACTATTATCAATCGTCCGACCGCTTTCTTCACGCACATGATCTAAATAAGGCTTGTAACCTTGCTCACCCAACCAAAACTGAATCATGTTACTGACGCCGCGGCTGGTCAAAGTGGCACCACTGATACCATCAACCCAATTTTCTTTTGAACCTGAAGTAGACACACCGGTGGCAACATCGCCGCTCTCATCATAAGAGTGGATACCCGTCCACATTGCACGCCATTTTGGCTCTTCAATACGAGCCCCTAAGCCTGGGGTTTCTTTATGCTCATAAAAGCTAATACCTTTAATAGTATTCATATCGCCTTCAAGTGTCAAGAAACCATAGATAGTACCCCATAGGCCGTAGCCTTGAATCGGAAGCACCACCATTTCAGGTTTACCAGCATCGTCATTTTTTACGTAAACTTTAGCGTATTTAGGTTTACGACCGATACTAGCAGGGTCGTTATCCCCTAAATCTTCACTTAGCGCCTGATTTTTAGTCGCCTGACTGGCATCATAAGTATTACGATCGGCAATACCAACGGCGCTTAGGGCGTCATCATCTAAATAGTTACCAGCGTTTAAGTCAACAATTTCTACATCGAAATCTTTAAAACGCTCAGCCACATCTTCATTGGTATCAGAAGCAGGATCAAACATGCCAGCGGCGACTAAGATATTCTTGTTACGATCCAATCGAGCATTCTCGACTTGCGCCGGCTTGAGACCGACGGCTGCTGCTGAAACCAATACGGAACACACCAAGCATAGCGTCAACGCCACGCTGATGGTTTTCGTATTATTACTTTTGGGCTTGGACATAGCGAACCCTCCGTGCAGTTTGGCGTTTGATATTTGCTTGGGTGACAAAATAGTCAAACAAGGGGGCAAATAAGTTGGCAAAAAGAATAGCGAGCATGATGCCTTCTGGGAATGCTGGGTTGACTACTCGAATTAATACGGTCATAAAGCCGATCAAAATACCATAAGCCCAGCGGCCTTTATTGGTATGAGCAGCTGATACAGGGTCGGTTGCCATAAACACCGCACCAAACGCAAAACCACCAATGACCAAGTGCCAATAGAACGGCAGATTCATCATAAGGTTGTCTTCAGAACCAATCATATTAAAGATAAGTGAAGTAGCAATCAGACCAATAACACAACCTGACATGATGCGCCAAGAGGCAATACGCGTCCACAGTAGAACAGCGGCACCAAATAAAATAGCAAAAGTCGATACTTCACCAATACTCCCTTGGATATTGCCAAAAAAGGCATCGCTCCAAGTAATGGCTTGACCATAGATATTAGTAAAATTCTCTGGTGTCACCCCAAGAGCAGCTAAGCCAAGTGGCGTGGCTCCTGAGAAGCCATCAACGGCGGTCCATACTGAGTCACCTGAGATATAGGCAGGATAGGCAAAATATAGGAACGCACGACCCGATAGGGCAGGATTCAGGAAGTTTTTACCGGTACCGCCAAAGACTTCTTTGGCCACAACTACCCCGAAGATAATACCCAAGGCGACTTGCCATAATGGAATATCTGGCGGCATAATCAACGCATACAGTACCGAGGTTACAAAGAAACCTTCGTTCACTTCATGACCGCGAACCACGGCAAAGATAATTTCACATGTAATACCTACTGCAAAAGTGACGATATAAATCGGTAAAAATTGCATGGCCCCATAGACAAAGCAAGCCCAAATGCTATCTGGATTATAGCCTGCCATACCGGTGACGATAGTACGCCAGCCATCAGCTTGTAGACCTAGCTCTGCTATGGCAGTCAATGCTTGATGACCGACGTTGTACATACCCCAAAACATGGCTGGGAAGGTACACATCCATACGGTGATCATAATACGCTTAAGGTCGATACCATCACGTACGTGTGATGAAGTAAAAGTCGTTGAGCTTGGTTGACGTAAAAAAGTATCAAACATCTCAAAGAGAGCATAATATTTTTCGTGCTTGCCACCCTTAGTAAAGGACGGCTCCATACGATCGAACATGTTATGTAAAAATTTCATCGTGGTTAGCCCTCCAGTTCGATACGCGTTAAGTTATCACGCAAAATATCACTGTATTCATATTTGCCAGGAGAAACGAAGGTACACAAGGCTAAATCTTCTTCGTCCAGTTCAAGGACACCTAAGTCAACCGCGGTGATAATGTCTTCGATAATTAGTGCACGCAAAAGCTGCGTTGGTAGATAATCTTGCGGCATAATCTTTTCATAAACCCCAATCGGTACCATAGCGCGCGGTGAGCCATTAGTAGTCGTAGTAAAGTCATACTTTTTACTACTAAAGAAATGGGAGATATAAATAGGCAGTTTAGAGAAACGGTTTTTACCGGCTCTTAAGAAATGAAATGCGGGACGCTCATGTCCTTCAGATAACACACTGATTTGATCATGAAAACGGCCAAGATAGGAGATGTTGTCAAATACTTTACGGCCCGATAGTACCGAACCTGAAATGATACGGTTCTCGCCTTCGAGCAACTGACCTTTGGTCAAAGCTGTAATATCAGCACCGCGTTCGGTGGCAATCAGATGTGGGTTCTTGACAGCAGGGCCTGCCAAACTTAGTAGGCGGCGCGTATATAAATGACCCGTGGTAAACAATTTACCAATAGCAATTACATCCTGATAGCCGATCGTCCAGACGCTTACACCACGAGCAATAGGATGCAAAAAGTGAATATGCGTGCCCGCTAGACCTGCTGGATGCTTACCAGTAAAGCTATGATACTCAGTGACATTATTAGTAGCTGTCTTCGGTACTGGCGTCAGCTGAGCATCACCATGATGGCAAACAAAGGTCTTTGGACTTAAGGTTGATAGTACGGCTAAGCCGTCATTGAACGCTTCTATCTGCTCATTAATTAGCAGCATAGGATCGAACGCTAATGGATTGGTATCCATAGCGGTGACAAAGATAGCGTGTGGACGGGCACCGATATCAGGGGAGCGGCTAAAGGGACGCGTGCGAAATGCGGTCCACTCACCAGAGGCAAGCAGTTGGGTTTCAACGATTTCAGAGTCTAAGTCAGCAAGTTGCTGGGAGTCATAGCGTTGAAAATCTATTTCTTCACCGTTTGGGTCAACCTGAATCACCAGACTTTCGAACACACGACGTTCGCCGCGTTTGAGCGCGACGATTTTGCCAGCAGCAGGAGCAGTATAGATAACGCCCACTCGTTTTTTATCTTCAAAAACGGGCTGACCTTTGGCTACGATGTCACCTTCTTTGATGTTCATCGTGGGTTTCATTCCCACATAATCGTAGCCAATAAGTGCCACATGTGCGGGTCTGTGCTCAGTTATCTCGCGGGAGGGCTCGCCAGCGATGGGCAAATCCAAACCTTTTTTGATGGTAATCATAAGCGAAAACTTAGTCCATAGTCTAAAACGATACCAGACGTCCTGTTTGGTATATCGGCAGCATGGATATCAGCATTAGTAAAAGTACTTAACCCTCTATTGCCCATAGAAGGGCAAGAGTAACGACTTTTAAACACAATGCTTGATCATGACTGCAAGTAAGAGTATTAACGCTGACCTTAGACTCCTTAACAACACGTTAATGTCTTATTCGAATTACCAAAGTGGCGACTGGCTACCAGGATGCATGATAAAACTCTCTAATTATAGTCAAAATTAAAAGCTATTAACTATAGTAGAAGTTAGTCCCATCATACCTTCTATAACAAATACAAGAATTGTAATACCAGTGTGATTTAATTAGAGCTATTCAGTAAAATTGATATGGGGTTAAATGTTAGTAGAACCAAGTAGTTACCCGTCTAAATAGGTAATAAATTGGTAAAACGACAAATTAATTAAGTGAGTGGTGGATGGCTTGTTGATGCCTTATGAAAAGGTATCTAAGCGCAATTTAGTGACCTATGATAGCATCTATAAATACCTCACATGTGAGCACTTGAGGTCATCCATTTGTCAAAAAAATAAGTAACATGACGACCAATACAGCCCTGTTATTTACCATATTCTAACTACAAAACATCGTTAAACCATCTGTAGATACAGAACGGTCGAGTGTTATCACATAGAAACAAATACAAATTTACCTAGGATTATACGCTAAATTAACCTAAAATTGCCAGTCAGTAAGTGAATTTACCTAATATTAGTGGTGATCTTAGATGTTAAAACTTATAGTTATGAGTGTCTGGTTTTAAGACTATTAGCGCTAAGTATCGATCAAATGTACTAGCCAAAGCTTCTCTCTAATTTTTGACCGCTTTTATAGGTTAAACCACTTTTCGAGTGGTATTTTTCAATCATTGTTTTATTGTCAAACTTATTGTTACAACTGTTTCTAATGTTTCGTTTTATAAGGAGTGCTATATGTGTGCTGTGCCTGTCATTATTCCGGCTATTGATCTAAAAGATGGTAAGTGTGTGAGATTAAAACAAGGCCGTATGGAAGATGATACGGTTTTTTCTGATGACCCAGTAGCTATAGCAGCGCGTTGGGTAAAAGAAGGCGCACGGCGGCTACATTTGGTTGATTTAAATGGTGCATTTGATGGTGTACCGGTTCATAAAAATGTGGTTCATGATATTGCCAAAGCTTTTCCTAAGCTGCCTATCCAGCTTGGTGGTGGTGTCCGTAATATGCATACCATTGAGCAGTATATTACCGCTGGTTTGACCTATATTATTATCGGTACTAAGGCGGTCGAAGATCCTGCGTTCGTTGCTGAGGCTTGCCGGGAATTTGCCGGGCATATCATCGTTGGTATCGATGCCAAAGACGGCATGGTGGCCACTCATGGTTGGGCAAATGTCACCGATACTAAGGCAACAGAGCTTGCCAAGCGCTTTGCTGATGTTGGCGTGTCTTCAATCGTCTATACTGATATTGCTCGTGATGGCATGATGCAAGGCGTCAATGTTGAGCAAACAGTTACTCTAGCGCGTGAAGGTGGTCTACCCGTCATTGCCTCAGGTGGCGTCACTGATATGCAAGATATCAAATTACTTAAGCCTTATGGCGACTGCATCGAAGGTATTATCACTGGTCGTGCCATTTATGAGGGCACGTTAGATCTCGGTGAGGCACAAAGCTATTTGGACAGTCACAAATAGATAGGTAAGTTGACCCAGCTTATCATTCAATAGCGCTTAATAAAGGATGCTTATGACCGCTTATTTTGACCACCACTCTATACGCAGGCAGATGCTCGCGTGCGGTCAATGTTTGTTGCTTATAAGCTTCTTTTATGGACTGCCAGTTCACGCAGCGGGTGAGGAGCTGGCAGGCGTAGCAAACGTATTGGAGATAGAAAGTACCCAATTAACTGCTGAGCCAACCACCTCACCTAGTGTTTCTAACGATTCGGCTAATAGCTCTTCTAGTGGAGACCCTACTACTAATAATGTTTCAGATAGCAGCGCATTACCCACATCTCCTGCGCCAACTACGCCGCCGCCCAGCATAAGTGGTGAGAGCACCAATAACGCCCAAATTGAGACCACACCCACGCTGCAAAAAGACGATGACATTCGTCAACGTATCAGTGGTATTTTTTCTGAAATTGAAGGTTTAAAAACTGTTAATGTCAGCGTCACTCAAGGCGTGGTGACTTTGACTGGCGAGACACCAAACGAGAAAAAAGCTCAACAGGCTATTAATCTTACGAATCGTTTGACTGACGTCGTTACTGTAGATGACAAAATCGATCGTACTCTAGATGTACAAGACAATGTTACCACTGTATATCAAGGTCTAAAAAATCAGGGTAAAACGCTAATCAAAGCCTTGCCATTGCTTTTTGTCGGCATCATCATTTTCGGTATGGTTACCTGGTTCGGCAGTTGGTTGTCCAATCGAAAAAAAATGTGGCAGCACCTGACACCCAATCCATTCGTCGCTGAACTATTGTCACAAACGGTTAAAGTAATATTTATTATTTTCGGTTTAATCTTAGCTTTAAGTCTGATTGGCGCAGAAACCATTTTGGGAACACTACTTGGCGGTGCTGGCGTCATTGGTATCGCCGTCGGTTTTGCGGTAAAAGATACTATTGAAAACTACATTGCCTCCTTGATGCTCAGTATCCGTCAGCCGTTCCGCGCGCGTGATCAAATCGTGATTAATGGGCAAGAAGGTATTGTTGTACGCTTGACTTCAAGGGCAACGATTTTAATGACCTTAGATGGTAACCAGCTACGTATACCTAACGCTGAAGTTTTTAAAGGTACGATATTAAATTATACCAAAAACCCTGAACGCCGCTTTACTTTTGAGTTGGGCGTGGATGCTAATGATGATCCACTTGCAGCTATCAAAGTTGGCCTTGATGCAATAGGTACGTTAGATTTTGTCTTAGCGAAGCCCAAGGCTATTGCGATCATTACTGAGGTTGGCGACTCCAACATTGTTCTTGAATTTCAAGTGTGGGTCGACCAATCAGAGACCGATTTTTTGAAAGCCCGCAGTATTGCCATTCGTGAAACTAAGCACGCTTTAGAGAATGAAGGCTTTAGCTTACCTGAACCTATTTACCGACTACGCTTTAATCATAAGTTAGAAAAAGCCTTTGAGCATATGCAAAATAGTAATAGTACGGGTAAGGCCAGTTCTGAAATCACTGTTACATCGGCTACACCTGAACAGGTGGATGAGGCACATAATGAGAACACAGTGGATGATAACGATAAAAAGCAGGCCAAAGCGCGCGCGAAACATATCTTACAAGGGCGTGATGCCGATGACGTACTTGATGCGCGTCCCGATGAAAAGCTGATGGAGAAAGTTGAACAAGAGATTGCTGAAAATTCTGATGAGACTGATTTATTGGATAAAAACAGTCCGCAAGAGTAGGCATGAAAAATGCAGCGAACTTAGCATAGCACTCAATATTCAAGAATAATCTTGGAAATAATAGTCTCAAACATTAGAGAGAGTCACTATGCAAGTAAAACATCTGATTGTCTTCGCATTAGCGGGCATAGTCTTGTTATTGGGTTTTAATATGATTAATGGCAGTCGTCATGAGCAAAATATAGCGGTTGCGGTTAATAATGACCTGCCAGAACAGTCTACCGACGCTGCTGTAAATGAGCCTGATATCAGTTCAAATCAGTCGGTAGATGTAGCCAGCAAGCCTTTGGGTGAGCAACCTAAAGCCATAATCGACAATGTAACTACCCAGATAGATCGAGCCCAGCAAGTTGATAAAGAACGTCTTGAGCAAATGGACAGCGCGCAATAGTGAGTTCAGTTTATACAAAGTTAGAAGCACAATACCAAACACATATAATCAGGCGCACAAAAAAAGGCTAACGATAACGTCAGCCTTTTTTATTACATTCTAGTACTCAAATTGCGTTAGTCTTTTTTGCTATTACCGTTGCTGTTACTGCGGCGACGTTTTTTCTTAGCTGGGCTAGCTTCGGTTTGGTTCATCTCACTAGATTGCAGCTTAGCTTTCAGATCAAAGTCAATCTGTAGCAAGTCCATATTAACACCAGCGACTTTAACTCGTACAGAGTCACCAAGCCCAAATAGTGTACCTTTATCTTTACCGACTAGCTGTTGTTGTCTTTCGTCATAGACAAAGAAGTCATCACCAACATTAGATATGTGAACTAAACCATCAATATAGAGGTCTTTTAAAGTCACAAATAGGCCAAAGTTAGTCACAGTTGTGACCACACCCTCGAACTCTTCGCCAACATGGTCTTTCATGTAATGAGATTTGAGCCATGATTCTACATAGCGTGAAGCTTTTTCAGCGCGTCGCTCGGTATCTGACGTTTGCGTGCCAGCACCTTCAAGAGAGAACTCCATTTCCGGCTGCTTACTATTAGTCACTTTGGCTTTAAGAGCACGGTGTAACATTAAGTCAGGATAGCGGCGAATCGGTGAGGTAAAGTGACTGTACTCATCATATGCCAAACCAAAGTGACCGATATTATCTGGTGCATATTTGGCCTGCATCATAGAACGCAGCAGCATACTATGAACACTGATGGCATCAGGACGGTCTTTAGTGGCTTCAATAATGCGCTGATAGTCTGCTTGGGTTGGATTTTCTTCTGGAAAGCTTAGGCCAAAGTTCTTCGCGAATTCATGAATACGCATTGACTTTTCGCCGTCAGGTTTATCATGGTTACGATATAGGACGGGTAGCTCATGTTTGAGCGCAAAGTTTGCCGCACAAGTATTAGCAAGCAGCATGCACTCTTCAATAAGCTTATGTGCATCACCACGAGTACGCGGCAGGATCGCTGCGATACCGCCTTTTTCGTTGAACTCGATATAAGTTTCAACGGTCTCAAATTCCATCGCATGACGTTCTTCGCGTTTTTTGAGGAGAAGATCATATAGTTGATGCAAAGTATCGACAGATTTCTTGACCGCTTTATTATCAGTCAACGACTTAGGAATGCTGTCATCTTTTGGATTGGTAAAATAATCATTCACTTGGTCATAAGTTAGACGCGCTTGTGAATTCATAACCGCTGGATAGAACTCATAACCAGTGACTTTACCAGCGCGTGATACTTTAATATCCGCAACCATACACAAACGATCAACGTCAGGGTTCAATGAACACAGACCATTTGACAATACTTCAGGTAGCATCGGGATTACGCGATGCGGGAAGTATACTGATGTACCACGCTCATAAGCTTCTTGATCGAGCGCAGAGTTTGGCGTCACATAATAGCTAACATCAGCAATAGCGACTAATACGCGATAGTTACCACCACTGCGTTTTTCAGCGAATACCGCATCATCAAAGTCACGTGCATCTGCACCATCAATAGTAACTAGCGGCAATTCACGTAAATCAGTACGACCTTTTAAGTCTTTTTCGGTTGGCTCTTTATAGTCATTGGCTTGCTTGAGTACCGCTTCGCTAAACTCAGAAGGAATATCGTAGTTGAGTAGAGTAGTCTCAATAATTAATTCACGGTCATTGTCATCATTGAGCAATTCAGTGATTTTGCCGGTGGCAAACTCATGCTGATTGGGCCAATCGATCACATCGACTTTAACTGGATCACCAAGCTTAGCTCCCAATGCTTGTACACTGTCATCAGTAACCGTAATCGGCTGATGATTGTTAGGGCTACCCAGCTCGACGCAATAACCATCTTCGTCTTGAGCAAGCGTACCAATAAACTGGTTTTGGTGACGCTCAGTAACCTCAACGATACGCCCTTCGGTACGTCCGCGATTGTCAGTCGACGTGCCAATAGCATTGACCTTATCACCATTAAATACCCAGCGCATTTGCTTTTCATGCAAGAATAAGTCAGGCATATCACTTAACAGTACAAAGCCAAAGCCTTTAGCATGGGCGGACACTGTGCCGCTGACAACATCCTGTTGCGTCACTGTGCGATAGCGATAAGGACGACCGTCGCGATTAACTTGGCCATCACGAGCCATAGCTTTTAGACGATTGCCTAAAGCATCGAACTGATCAGGATCATCGATGTTAAAAGCTTTTGCCAGCTGTTGATGTGTGAGTTCACCCTGTTCGTTAATCGTGCTTAATATCAGCTCGCGACTGGGGACAGGGTTGTCATATTTTTGTGCTTCAGCCGAGGCGTTTGGATCATTCCAACTCATAAAATACCGTATCTGTTTTTTAAAATTATTAATAGGGACTATCTTAACACGAACAACGTAATTTGACACGAATGCCGCAGCAATATCTTGCGTCAAAGGACTTATAGGCATCCGTTGACATATACTATATTGTTCGTTCAACAACTACTATAAAAGCACTTTAAATATCAATATTACCAGAACTGGACTTATCAGTTACCTTTTTACTGTCCAATTCTTTCGAGACTTCAAGCACCGTAGTCTGGTTCGATTTATCTAAATATTTTTGCGCTTTATCCACTTCTGTGGTCAAAGTATTGACGGTTTGCTTCATATTTTCTAGCGCTTCAATCTTATAGTTACTAATCATATCCATAGTGTCATAGACGTTATTGAAGGCATTTTGTAATTTATCAAGCTCAATCGTACTGCTAGTTGCTTGCTCATGAATCTCACCCGACTGACGCTTGAGCATCGCAGAAGTAGACTCAATCAAGCTGCTGGTGGTTTTATTCAACGCTGTAATTTGATCAAGCACCAGCTTTTGATTGGTCATTGCTTGAGCCACGATGACCGCTGTACGTAAAGCTGAGACAGTGGTAGTGGTGGCTCGATCCACCCCTTTAATCAACTCTAAGTTATTTCTGCGAATCGTATCAAGGGCTAGATAGCCCTGCACATTGACTGCTAATTGGGTCAAAAAGTCTGTGTTTTTTTGGCGTACATAAAACAGCATTTCTTCTTTAATGATACGCGCTTTTTCAGGATCAGTGTCTTCAATCGCATAAATTTTTTGTTCAAGCTGCTCATCAATTTTTTTGCCAACGTAGATATATTGACGAATAGACTGCATCAAATCCCACATATTGACTTTTTCTTGCTCAATCATCGCATTGTCTTTGAGTAGCTCATCTTTACCGTTATATAAACTGGTCACTACCGCATTGATGTGTGATTGTGCTGATTCATATTGGCGAAAGTAATCCTGTACTTTATTGCCATAAGGAATCAAACCAAACAATTTGCGTGAGCTGGTCAATTCTTTTTTACTAGGGTCTAAGTCATCGACGATACCACGCAGTTCAGTCAGCGACTTTGCAATTGGCGAGTTATCAAACAAGCTATCATTAAGGCTTTTAGCCGGTAGCTCTAACATCCGATTGGAGATTTGCGCGGATTCACGTATTTCTTTATTACCTAAATTATGGATAGACTGCACGTTTTCTTTAAATTCAGGACTGTGAACAGAGCTGGTAAGGACATGATCTACAAAAGCATCAACTTTAGCATCGAGCTCTGGAATTTGGCTTTTATCTAACGTGACCATCTGGTCCGCCTCACTTTTTTGTACTTCTTTTACTGCAGCTGGAGGTGTTAATGAAATGCTTGGGACACTGGCGTTTTCTGGTGGGGTCAGCTCTTGCATAAACTTTCCTATAGTTATTGAAATTTTGGCTGTTTTTTTTGATTTTACGAATGCTTATTGTGTTTGTTTTTATTGAAGGTACTTTTATACTGAGAGCAAAATACTGAGAGCAAAGGATTATCGATTTAATATATGGTATTAATCTAAGCAAACAATTGATTTAAACTGAACGACTCAAACGGAATACGGTGACCGTCAGTTTAATAGTAGTAGATGAATACTAAGCAATGATTAAGATTATCGTGTTCTTAGATGCTAATGAAGGTTGGTTTTGTAAAGCAATGCTGGATAAAAGTAATGCTAGATAAAGGTTGTACAAGAATTAAAAACGCTTAGTACAAGCCAGATGGCAAAAAACCATCAATATCCCGCAGCATATTGATGGTCAAAAAATACAAATACGTTGTTGTTGCGGCTGAAATTTACCGTCTGCCTATTTTTTCTTCGTAGGTCCTAGTAGCATACCCATTTGTCGACCTTCCATTTTTGGGTATTGTTCGACGTTTGAGATATCAGCGGTGTCTTCAATGATGCGATCGAGCTGCTTACGACCGATATCTTGATGTGCCATCTCACGACCACGGAAGCGGATGCTAATTTTAACTTTGTCTTGGTCTACTAAGAAACTGACGATTTTTTTCAGTTTGACCTGATAATCGGCTTCTTCAGTACTAGGACGCAGTTTCATCTCTTTGAGCTGAGTTTGCTTTTGGTTCTTCTTAGCTTCTTTAGCCTTTTGCTTTTGATCATAGAGGAAATGTTTATAATCCATGATTTTGCATACTGGTGGCTTGGCATCAGGGACTAACTCGACCAAATCTAGATTGTCTTCACGGGCCGCTTTCATCGCGGTATCGATATCGACCACGCCCATTTGTTCGCCATCTTCTTTAACCAGACGGACTTCTTTGACGCTAATATCTTCGTTGATGTTCAAACGGTTTGACTGTTTAATAGGTATTACTCCTGAGCTGTTTTTTGATTGTGTCGGCCTTTTTCGGCGACGGCTGTCTCTACTAATGTAATAAACTCAGCAACGCTCATAACGCCTAGGTTTTCACCTTCGCGGGTTCGGACGTTAACGCTGCCTGATTCGACTTCTTTATCCCCTAATACTAGCATATAGGGAATACGTTCTAATGTTTTCTCTCGTATCTTAAATCCAATCTTTTCGTTACGCAAGTCGCTAATGGCCCGTAAACCTGCTTTTTTTAACTCATTAACAACATTTTCACAGCTTTCGGCTTGTTTATCAGTGATATTCATTACCACCACTTGCTGCGGCGCAAGCCATACAGGCATCCAGCCGGCATAGTGTTCGATGAGCATACCAATGAAACGCTCGAACGATCCTAAAATAGCACGGTGCAACATAATAGGTACTTCACGCTCGCCATGCTCATTAACGAACTCGGCATCAAGGCGCTCAGGCATATTAGGATCGACCTGAATCGTACCGCACTGCCATACTCGACCTAAGCAATCTTTAAGACTAAATTCAATCTTAGGACCATAAAAGGCGCCTTCACCGGGCAGATATTCCCAATCTAGTCCTGAATTGTCTAAAGCATCAGCAAGGGCTTTTTCAGCAAAGTCCCAAGCTTCTTCGCTACCCACACGTTTTTCAGGGCGGGTAGACAGCTTCATAATAATGTCTTTAAAACCAAAATCATCATAAACATCAAGAGTCAGCTTAATAAAGTCAGCCACTTCTTGTTGAATTTGCGCTTGAGTACAAAAAATATGCGCATCATCTTGAGTAAAACCACGTACCCGCATCAAACCATGTAACGAGCCTGACGGTTCATTACGGTGACAGGAACCAAATTCGGCCATCCGTAGTGGTAGATCACGATAAGATTTTAAACCTTGATTAAATACTTGCACGTGACAAGGGCAGTTCATTGGCTTCACCGCATAATCACGGCTCTCACTAGAAGTGGTAAACATATTGGTCGCATAGTTGCCCCAATGACCAGAACGCTCCCACAAGCTACGATCCACGATTTGTGGCGTTTTAATTTCTTCATAGCCGTTATCATTTTGTACTTTGCGCATATATTGCTCAAGTACTTGATAAATTGTCCAACCATTCGGATGCCAAAACACCATACCTGGCGCTTGTTCTTGCATATGGAATAGGTTTAACGCTTTACCAATTTTACGGTGATCGCGTTTCTCTGCTTCTTCGATACGCTGGATATAAGCTTTTAATTGTTTTTTATCTGCCCAAGCTGTGCCATAAATACGCTGTAATTGCTCGTTTTTGGCATCACCGCGCCAATAGGCACCTGACATTTTGGTCAGTTTAAAGACTTTCAAAAACCGAGTATTCGGTACGTGGGGGCCACGGCACATATCGACATATTCTTGATGATAATATAACCCAAAGGCATCTTCGCCAGGCATGTCATTAATCAGCTTGAGCTTATAGTCTTCGCCGCGTGCTTTGAATATCTCAATAACCTCATCACGTGGGGTTATTTTCTTAATAACATCATAGTCTTGTTTGATCAGCGCCATCATACGCTTCTCGATAGCTTCCATGTGTTCAGGGGTAAATGGGGTTTCACTATAAATGTCATAGTAAAAACCATCATCAATTACCGGACCGATAACCATTTTTACCTCAGGATACAGCTGTTTGACAGCATGACCCAGTAGGTGCGCACAGGAGTGACGAATAATATCAACACCATCATCGTCTTTTGCAGTAACGATTTCAACCTTGGCATCAGCAATAATAGGATCAGATGCATCCACTAAATGCCCATCTACGCGACCAGCGACTGTTGCTTTAGCAAGTCCTGCTCCAATACTTTGCGCCACTTCCATGACCGTAGTGTTGCCTTCGAATTCTTTTACGCTACCATCGGGTAAAGTAATCGCTACCATAATCTATACACCTATTTTGAGTCTGTTGGCAGTGATGATTGCAACCATCAATCATATGACCGTAAGACCGCATCAATTATAACCACTCATCGCGGTATGTTGTGAGCCAATAGCATGACTTAAATGTGTTTAATGGATACTATAGATAGTTACTCGTCTTAATTATAAACAACTACCAAAGTATCAAACACAGCGACCCACCCTTTAAATACAGTTAACTGGCAGTGCCATTGAGTCATGCTATAAAAGCGGCTATTATAGCAAAAACTGTCTATAAACACTAGACAGTAAGGGATAAGCATCCCCCAAACTGTAGAATCTAAGTAGTAAAAGTCAAAACGCGCTATTAGTAAGGTAATAATCATATGATAGGTGAGTTAACCGTACCATGATATAAGTCACATATAAGAAGGTCTGTAATGGACACCGACTATAGCCGATAAGGTAATGCACATTATATTAATGTCATGTACACTAGATAACTATAGAAAAAGCTAAATTATTAAATGAAGTAGGGTATATAAGATAAACAGCAAATTAGTTGAAGCTGACAAACAGGCTTTGATGGCTATCTTTATAATAAAGGGATAATAAAGGCGTCTAAGTTACCTTATATAAGGTCATTAGCAACTAAATGCAAATATCTTAAAAAAGACCCTTGACACCAGCAACAGATTCTATATAATACGCCCCTCAGCAAGGGAAGCCAGCGACATAAGTAAATTACTTATACTCTGACAAACTTACTGAAACGAAATAGAACAAAGGGTTGACAGGGTATCAAACGATGCTATACTAGTCAGCTCGCTAAACGAGACAAGCAAATCGCTTTAATCGAATAGCAGAAACATTATTTACTGGACGACAGTGAATAACACTATTTAAAAGCATAACTAAAGAACAACTTGTGTGGATTTTTGCTGATTCAGAA